>JAFTCJ010000008.1 GCA_017454765.1 Erysipelotrichaceae bacterium
AGACACTGCAGATTCACTCTCCTTTAAGTAGATAAACCACACAGCGAAATAAGAGTACTGAGGTCTCATCTACATTCTATAGAAGGCTGGAAAGGAAAGCGATACTTATGTACGGCAAGGTACGTATGTATCATACAAGCATGATATGAAAAAGACATTATTTGTAGCGCCTGCAGTCGCTTATCTTCTCTACAGGCTCAATGCGAAGACTTCTACAAAAAAGAATGAAGGCGAAAATGCGATCAGTGAACTGAAGATGGTCCCGGTCAATGATACGGAACTTGCAGTCATGATCGCCGGAACAGATAAGGACAATCCGGTCCTTCTCTGCGTGACCGGCGGTCCGGCCGGTTCGGAGATCCCGTTCATCAGAAGGCACGAGAAAGAGCTGGAGAAGCATTTTACGATCGTCCACTATGACCAGAGAGGTGCCGGCAAATCGTATTCATTCAAAGAAGACTATAAGGACATCAATTATCACCAACATGTTGCTGACCTGATCGCCCTGACGGAATATGTCAGGGAGTATCTGAACAAGGATAAAGTATATCTCATGGGCCATTCCTACGGAACTTATCTGGGGACTCTGGCTGCCAACGAAAAGCCGGAATACTACAAGGCTTACATCGGCGTGGGGCAGATGTCCGACATGGCTAAGGCTGAATCCTATACGCTGGAAGACTGTATCAGAGACGCGAAGGAAAAAGGCAATGAAAAAGATGTGAAACTGCTGGAATCCCTCAGGGAGAAAGTGAAGAACGGTGAAACGATCGCTCCGCGCAAATATGTACGCAAATACGGTTATGCGGAACATGAGGAGCAGCATGAAATGCGTTATGTGATTAGCAAACTGCTCACAGGTCCGGAATACAATCTCATGGACGGTTTCAAGTTTTTCTATGCAATGTTTAGATACTCCATGCCTCTGGCACTGCAGTCATTAAGAGATCCGCTTCCTTCGCTTGTGTCGGAGGTCAAGATCCCGACTTATTTCGTGCTCGGAAAATATGACGGGCAGACCAACACCAGGGCGGCTAAAGAATACTTCGATTCTCTGACCGGAGATGCGAAGAAGGAGTTCGTCATCTTTGAGAATTCGGCACATTCCCCGCAGATCGAGGAGAGCGAGAAGTTCGCCGACTGGATGTGCAACGTGATGCTGAAAGAGAATGAGCAGTAAGCTCATTCTTTTAAAGAAAAGGATCTTGTATTAGAATAGTTTTATGTGTTTCTTCAGGGGATAGAAGAAACGCGCTTGAGAGGTAGAGTTATGAACGAGATATTAAGTTGGATCGACAACAATATCATGTGGGGCCCGGCGATGATCATCTTCCTGCTGGGAACTCATATTTACCTGACGTTCAAGACAGGTTTCATACAGAAAAGAGTATTCAAGGGCATCGTTGAATCGATCCGGAACGAGAGTTCCAAGAAGGGTGATCTTTCACTGTTCGGTGGGCTGATGACGGCTTTAAGTTCAACGATCGGTACAGGCAATATCATCGGTGTCGGTACAGCCATCGCTGTCGGCGGACCGGGTGCTGTCTTATGGACCTGGTTCGGCGGTATTTTCGGCATTGCGACAAAGTATGCGGAATCTTTCATTGCGATCAAATATCGCCGCAAAGAAGAAGACGGAAGCTATATGGGCGGTGCCATGACGGCTTTTGAGCATCTCAATATGCCGCTGATGGGCAAGATCTTTGCCTGGTGCTGTGCTTTGGGTGCTTTCGGTATCGGCTGTTCATCGCAAGCAAAGGCGCTTGTCGATGTGATGCACAATAACTTCAACACCAATGATGTGATCGTGGCTTTAGTCATTTGCGGTCTGACCGCACTTGTCGTATTCGGCGGTGTCAAAGTGATCTCCAGAGTCTGTGAGAAGCTGGTCCCGTTCATGTCCATCGTCTATGTGATCGGCTGTCTGATCATTCTGATCATCAACATCCGTTATCTTCCGGAAACGGTCGCTGTCATTATCAGTTCCGCTTTCACAAAAAGAGCGGCAATAGGCGGCTTCATCGGTACGACTGTCATACAGGCAGCCAGAGCCGGTATCGCCAGAGGCCTCTTCTCCAATGAGGCAGGTATGGGTTCGGCACCGCAGGCTTCAGCTGCTTCGGTAGCGAAGAACGCGGTCAAGCCGGCGCTTGTCGGTTCGACCGGTGTCTTCTGGGATACGGTCGTCGTATGTCTGATGACCGGTCTGGTCCTTGTTTCCAGCGTCATCGGCAATGAAACGATCTCCTGTATCCTGGCTGACGGCTCACACATTTCCGGTGCAGGACTTGTTTCCGCCTGCTTCAACCAGATCCCGTATCTGGGCAAGCCTCTGCTGACATTCGGCATCATCACTTTTGCTTATTCCACGATCCTGGGATGGAGCTACTACGGCGAAAACTGCATCAAGTATCTTTTGGGCCAGAGAGCAATCCGTATCTATCAGGCACTGTGGATCATCGTCATCTTCATCGGTGCGATGGTCTCCGAAGGTGCTGTCTGGACGCTGGCGGACATCCTCAATGCCGCCATGTGCATCCCGAACGTCATCGCAGTCCTGCTTTTAAGAGAAGTGATCAAGAAGGATACGGATTATTATCTGTATGAGGATCATCTGGAAGACAGCGATCCCGAACTGGAATAAACGGAAAACAGAGATTTTTCAAATATCACCGTTTTTTCATATTTCCCGTTTACAATGAAAGTATGGAAAAGACCAATGTATTGTTCCTGCTGACGCCCAAGGCCCAGGTCGCCTGCCTGAATGAAAGTATGAACGTTCGTCAGGCCCTGGAAAAGATGAGGGCACACGGCTATACAGCTATTCCGCTGATCTCTGACAGCGGTGAATATCTCGGGACCGTATCGGAAGGAGACCTGCTCTGGTGCATCGTCAAAGGTGAAAAGGTCACGATGGAAGGTCTTGAGGATATCAGGATCACGAAACTGGTACGGAAAGATTATGTTCCGGCAGTGAAGGTCGATGCGGATATGAGTGAACTGGCAGCACAGATCATCAATCACAACTTCGTGCCTGTGGTGGATGATAGAAACGTGCTGATGGGCATCGTCACCAGAAAGAAAGTGATGAAGCAGATCATCGGCGTCTGAAGAAAACAATTCCGAAAACGATTGAAAAATAAGGTTGAATTATCATATGAAATACCATATAATAATAACTGCCTTATTTTTTATTTTTTAAGCCCCGGAAACTTAAAAGGAGAAAAAATATGCGTCAGACAACTATGCTGAAACCAGCAGAAGTTAAGAAAGACTGGTATGTAGTTGATGCTTCAGGCAAGACTCTGGGAAGACTGGCAACACAGTGTGCCACGATCTTAAGAGGCAAGCACAAGCCGACTTACACACCGAATGTCGACTGCGGCGATTACGTCATTATCGTAAATGCTGCAAAGGTCGTCTATTCAGGCGATCAGGAATTTAAGAAGACTTACTATCACCATTCCATGTACCCGGGAGGTCTGAAAGCAAGACCTATCGGCGAGATGAAGAGAAACCATCCTGTTGAATTAGTGGAAAAAGCAGTTCAAGGTATGCTGCCCCACAACAAGCTGGGCGATCGTATGAGAACCCATCTGTATGTTTATGAAGGTGCTGAGCATCCTCACAATGCTCAAAAGCCAATTGAGCTTAAGTAAGGAGAAGATCAATGCCTAAAAAGAAAACAAATGTAAGTTACCTTGGAACAGGAAGACGTAAATCTTCCGTTGCCCGTGTCTATATGACTCCGGGTACCGGCAAGATCATGGTCGGAGAAAAGACTCTCGAAGAATATCTGCCCCAGGAAATCCTGAGAATGGTAGTCAAGTCACCGTTAGTTGAAACAGGTACAGAAGGTCAGTATGACATCTTCATCAATGTTTACGGCGGTGGTATGACAGGTCAGGCCGGTGCTATGAGACATGGTATCTCACGTGCACTGCTGGAAGTCGGCGAAGACTTCAGACCTGTACTCAAGAAAGCAGGCTTCTTAACACGTGATTCTCGTGCGAAAGAACGTAAGAAGTATGGTTTAAGAGGAGCTCGTAGAAGACCTCAGTACTCAAAGCGTTAATTCTCGAAATTGCGTCAAAGCACTTCCTTACGGAGGTGCTTTTTCTTTGTATAATGTTGATGAGGTGATGACTATGGATGAGAGGATCAGGAAACAGCTGGATTTCATTCTGGAGATCGATCAGGAGAAGAACATCTTCAGACAGACACATCTGTCCGGACACGGCAGGAGCGAGAATGATGCCGAACATGCCTGGCATATGGCGATCATGGCTTATCTGCTGAAGGAATATGCCAATGAGGAGATCGATATTTCCAGGGTCATGATCATGTGCCTGATCCATGATGTGGTGGAGATCGATGCCGGTGATACCTATGCCTACGATGAGGAAGCATTGAAGGATCAAAGGGAGAGGGAAGAGAAAGCCAAGGAGCGGATCTTCTCTTTACTGCCTGAGGATCAGAAGAAAGATCTGATCGCTCTGTTCGATGAGTTTGAGGCATATGAGACAGCGGAAGCGAAATTTGCTCATGCGCTGGATAATTTCCAGCCTCTGCTGCTCAATCACAGCAATGACGGCGGTGACTGGAAGGATCATGATGTCAGTGCTTCCCAGGTCTATCAGAGACAGAACAAGACCAGATACGGTTCTGAAAAGCTGTTTGAAATAACGGATATGATCCTGAAGAAGCATATTGAAAACGGCGATCTGAGAAATGAATGAAAACGGATGAACTGATTCATCCGTTTTTTACTGATATCTGTAGTTTGCGGGATACCTGTTTTTGAGTATCCCTTTGGAAACATCGCCGAAACCTAACGGGAAGTGATCGACACAGACCAGGACAGTCCCGTTTGCGTATTTGTCTTTGACATCCAGCGTCTCGCATTTGAGGTATTTGATGACTCTCGGGTCATCCGGATCGAAGTTGAGGATCCTGTCATATTCCTCACGTCTTAAAGCCGATGCCAGAGCCTGGGAGGGGATGAATCTGTCATGACGGTATTCTCCCAGATACAGGCCTGAGCGCATGATGCGAAGACCTTTCAGATCGGGCATGGCATCAGGTTCCAGATACAGTCTGTCTTTGCGTGTGACGAGTTTTCTGCCGCTAAGATCGATGTGCAGATCTTTGAAGAAGGGTTCATCGGGAAGAACTGCTTTAAAAGGGGCTGTTTCTTTTGCCTGAGATGTTTTTTCACCTTTCTGCAGCAGGGCGACGAAGTGTCCTTCGCCTTTGATGCGGTGGGGATAGAGACGGACACAGTTTTCTGTGTCTTTTGTGACGCCTGAAACAAAGCCTTCGTATTTCTTCAGGGGAAGTACTTTGAGTTCCGGGCAGATGTTTAAGGCATATTCGATGATCTCTTCGTCTTCTTTGGGCGAGAAGGTGCAGGTCGAATACACCAGCATCCCTCCTTGCTTCAGCATATCCAGCGCTGCGGCGATGATGTTTTTCTGAATGGGGACGTAGTATTCACTGCCTCTTTCTTCGAAGGAACGGATCAGTTCTTTTTCCTTGCGGAACATGCCCTGTCCCGAACAGGGGGCATCGATCAGGATCTTGTCGAAAGTATCATGAAAAGAAGTGATCTTTGTGATGTCTTCAGCCATGACGCAGGCGTTCGTGACGCCCTGGATCTCCAGATTTCTGAGTAAGACCCTGGCTCTGGATTCGGAGATGTCGTTGGAGACGAGGAAACCGCTTTGATCCAGTTTGTTAAAGAGCTTGAGGCTCTTGCCGCCCGGTGCGGCACAGCAGTCCAAGACGATGTCTTTTTCTTCGATCGGAAGGGCCTGTGCCGGATACATGGCACTGGCCTCCTGCAGATAGTAGAGTCCCGCATAGTAGTAGGGATGCTTGGCCGGTCTGTCTTCCTCTTCAAAATAAAAACCGTCATCGCTCCAGGGCACAGGCGTCAGATGAAAGGGATTGATCTTCATGAAATCCCTGACGGAGATTTTTGATGTGTTGATCCTGAGACTGTATATTCTGTCTTCCTCAAAGCTTCTGAGATAGAGATCGTATTCGTCTTTGAGGAGTTCTTTCATCTCGTTCTGATAGGTTTCAGGCAGTCTGATCATATCTTAAGTGTATCAATTCTGAAGAAAAATAAAATATTTTTGAAAAAAAGTTAGGATTTTGGCGTTTTCCGGCGAATAATGTATTGAAGGCCATGAAATGTTTAAGATGCGGCAATGAAGATCCCGCTTATTTCTACAAGGGATCAAAGGGTTATTACTGCCGGAAGTGTATCCGTTTTTCAAGAGTGCTGGCAGAAGAGGAACTGTCGGGTTTTGATTATGAGATCGCCCCGGATGTGCAGGAGTATCACTTCTCCTATGAATTGACGCCTCAGCAGAAGGAAGCTTCGAAAAGGTGTCTGGAGGCTTTGAAGAAGAAAGATGTGCTGCTTCACTGTGTCTGCGGTTCGGGAAAGACGGAGATCAGTGTCGAGAGTATCTCCGATTATCTTTCCAGAGGGCTGAAGGTCGCCTATGCAATCTCCAGAAGGGAAGTGGTGATCGAGCTGGCACAGCGTTTTGCGGACTTCTTTCCCAAAGCGAGAGTGACACCGGTCTACGGCGGACATCATGAGAGACTCTACGGCGATCTGATTGTCTGCACCTGTCATCAGCTCTACCGTTACTATCACAGCTTCGATCTGCTTGTGCTGGATGAAGTGGACGCCTTTCCTTTGAAGGGAGATGAGACGCTGATGAACATCGCGATGAATTCCTGCAAAGGCAGGATCATCTTTTCCACGGCGACCGTGGATGAACAGCTCAGGAAGATCCTTGAGAAAAGAGATGTCGAAGTCATTGAACTGCTGATGCGGCCTTCTAAACGTCCTCTGTCTGTTCCCAGACAGATCTATCTCAACAGGTATCTGGCATCTTTCTGTCTGTACAGGCTGATGAAGTCAACGGCCAGACAATGTATCATCTTTGTATCCAACAGAAGAGACTGCAGGATCCTGTATGAGATCTTTTCCCGTTTCTTTTCCTGTACCTGTGTCTATTCCGATCTGAAAGAAAGGAGGGAGAATATCGAAGCATTCAGGAAGGGAAGATATCAGTTCATCTTTTCGACAAGCGTTCTGGAAAGAGGGATCACGATAAAGAATATCGATGTGATCATCCTGGATTATGACGGGATCTTCGATGAGGGAAGTCTCGTGCAGATGACAGGCAGGGTGGGAAGAGGGATCGATGATGATGAGGGCAGATCCTGGCTGATCGCACAGAGAAAAGACAAGGCGATCAGAGATACGATCGCTTATCTGGAAAGGGCGAACCGATGCCTCAAAGATGTCTGTATTGCGGCAAAGTGATCGATTCCTATACCTTCCGTTCCTTCTTCTTAAAGGAAGATGAGCTTTGTCCCTCCTGCCGTAAAAAGATGCAGGTGAAGCGGAAACTGATCGGTCTGGGTGATTTTAAAGTGGAATCGTTCTTTGAATACGATTCGATCTTCAAAAGCCTTCTGCTGCAGTTCAAGGAATGTCATGACGAAGCGCTGAAGAGCGTCTTTCTCTACGATCTGAATGATTATCTCAATGTCAGATATTTCGGATATCAGCTCTTATTTGTCCCAAGTAGCGAAAGAAAGAGGAAGGAAAGAGGTTTTGATCATCTGGAGGAGATCTTTTCTGAGGTGAAGCTCAAACGGGTCAAAGGACTGAAGATGAAGAAGGATCTCTGCCAGGAGGGAATGGATCTCGATCGGCGCAAAAGGATGACCGATAACTATATTTATGAGGGAAAAACACTTCAAAAAGTGCTGATCGTCGATGATATGATGACGACCGGATCGTCTTTAAGAGGCGTTTACAATTGCATAAAGGTACATTCGAAGAAGATCAAAGTGTTATCTCTAGCTTACAAAAGCATTACTTTACATTATTAAAATAATGTATGGTACAATAATACAATAAAAGGAGAATAAGGAAATGTTAGGCAAGGTTAAAAGGTTCAACAAGGTTAAGGGATTTGGCTTCATTACAGCAGATGACGGTCGTGACGTCTTTTTCCATTATTCTCAGTTACTCATGGATGGTTATAAAACCATCAGTGAGGGTGCGCCGGTTGAATTTGAACTAGTTGAAGGTGATCGAGGTCTTCAAGCTCACAATATAAAAGAGATTCAAGAATAATCGAGAAACACAAAAGAAGTTGGCCGTATCCGTCAGCTTTTTTTTGTGGGAGCGTATGCTATAATGAGATGGAATTGGAGATAGAAAATGGGTTTATTTGATAAATTATTCAATAACGATAAAAAGATCCTGGAAGAAGTCGAAAGAGCCGTCATTCCGGTAGATGATCTCAAGGATGAGATGGCGGCGATGAGCGATGAACAGCTCAAGGCGAAGACTTCCGAATTCAGGGAAAGATTAAAGAACGGCGAGACGCTCGACGATATTCAGGCTGAGGCTTTTGCGGTGGCCAGGGAAGCAGCGAAGAGAGTGATCGGAGAGTATCCGTTCTTCTGCCAGCTGGAAGGTGCCTATGTCCTGCACAGAGGCGATATCGCCGAGATGAAAACCGGTGAAGGCAAGACCCTGACGTCCGTCATGGCTGTCTACCTGAATGCTCTGGAAGGAAAGGGCGTCCACGTCGTCACCGTCAACGAGTATCTGGCACAGCGTGACAGCGAGTGGATGGGTGCCATCCACCGTTTCTTGGGACTGACAGTCGGACTCAACCTGCGTGCGCTGACCCCGGCACAGAAGAGGGCTGCCTACGAGTGTGATATCACTTACACGACCAACTCGGAAGTCGGTTTCGACTATCTGCGTGACAACATGGTGACCAGAGTCGAAGACAGGGTTTTAAGAGAGCTCAACTTTGCGCTGGTGGATGAGGTCGACTCGATCCTGATCGATGAATCAAGGACACCGCTGATCATTTCCGGCGGTGAGAAGAAGACCGCCAATTTATATATCAATGCCGACCGTTTCGTGAAGCGTCTGAAAGCCGATGAGGATTATGTCATCGACATCAAGGACAAAAACGTCCAGCTGACGGAAGAGGGCGTACACAAGGGCGAAAAGGCTTTCGGTGTCGAGAACCTCTATGATCTGGATAATACCACTCTGGTCCATTATGTTGCCCAGGCTTTGAAGGCAAACTACATCATGACCAGAGATGTCGAATATGTCGTGGAAGAGAACGAAGTCATCATCGTCGACCAGAATACCGGCCGTAAGATGCCGGGCAGGGAGTATTCCGACGGTCTGCATCAGGCGATCCAGGCCAAGGAAGGCGTTCCGATCAAACAGGAGACGACGACTTGGGCGACCATCACCTATCAGAATTTCTTCCGTCTTTACAACAAGCTCGCCGGCATGACCGGTACAGCCAAGACCGAGGAGGAGGAATTCCTTTCGATCTACAACATGCGTGTCGTCGAGATCCCGACCAACAAGCCGGTCGCCAGAGTGGACTATCCGGATCTTGTTTTCGGAACCAAGCGCGCCAAGTACAACGCTCTGCTGGAAGAGGTCAAGGAGCTCTATGCCAAGGGCCAGCCTGTCCTGGTCGGCACAATCTCCGTTGAAACTTCGGAACTGATCTCCAGGATGTTCAAACAGGCCCGGATCAGACATGAAGTGCTCAATGCGAAGAACCATGCCCGAGAAGCTGACATCATCGCCAAAGCCGGCAGAGAGGGATCGGTAACGATCGCCACCAACATGGCCGGCCGTGGAACCGATATCAAGCTGACGGACAAGTCAAGGGAACTGGGCGGTCTGGTGGTTCTGGGTTCCGAGCGTCATGAATCCAGACGTATCGACAATCAGCTCAGAGGACGTTCCGGAAGACAGGGCGATCCGGGTTATTCCCGTTTCTATGTATCGCTGGAAGATGAACTGATGGTGCGTTTCGGTTCTGGCCGCATTTCGACTTTGTTTGCTCAGATGGGCGATATCCCGATCGAAAACAAGACGGTAACCAAGGCCATCTCTTCCGCACAGAAGAGAGTTGAGGGCTTGAACTTCGATATCCGTAAAGCCCTGCTGGACTATGACGATGTCATGCGTCAGCAGCGTGAGACCATGTATGCGCAGAGAAACTTCATCCTGGAAAATGAGGATATCCACTCCGTAGTTGAAAATATGTTCTCAAGAGTCATGGAGAATCTCGTTGAATCCAATACCGTCATTGACGGCAAGAAGGAGATCATCGATTACGAAGATATCGTCAAGCGTCTGAACATGATGGGACTGAACAACTTCGTACTGTCCGATATCGAAGGACTCGGGAAAGAAGAAACGATGCAGAAGTGTCTGGATGCCTCTTTCGGTGCCTATGAAAACAAGATCAAGCCGGTCAAGAAGCAGATCATGCCGGTGGAGCGGACAATGGTCCTGAGGCTGATGGACCGCGCCTGGCAGAACCACATCGATGTCATGTCCAAACTGAGAGAGGGCATCCATCTGCGTTCCTATGCCCAGAACAATCCTCTGCAGGCTTATGTCGAAGAGGGTTATGAACTGTTTGAAAATATGATGAATACGATCTCTTCGGATGTTGTGACTTTCTGCAACAATCTCAAGATCGTGATAAAGGAAAAATAAATATGGAAATTTATGAAATGAAACAAAGCCTGAACACTTCCTTAAAGAAGTTAAAAGATTTAGGCGACTCTCTTTGACTTAGCTGCGATCGATGAACAGCTGAAGCAGCTGGAAGAAAAACAGAATGAAGAGACGTTCTGGTCCGATCAGAAGAAGGCCCAGAATGTGATCAAGGAATTCAATAAGCTGAAAGATCTGAAGAACAGATATGTTCAGAACGAATCGGGCATTGAAGGTCTTTTGTCTGAACTCGACGAGCTCAACAGAAACTACGATGCCGAACTTTTCGAACTGCTGGAAGAGGAATACGCAGAAGTCAACAAGAACTTTGAGGATTTTGAGATCAAGGTCCTTCTGTCCAATGATTACGACCATTCCAATGCACTGCTGGAGATCCATCCGGGTGCCGGCGGTACGGAATCACAGGATTGGGCGGAGATGCTTTTCAGGATGTATCAGCGCTATGCCCAGAACAACGGCTACGGCTTTGAGGTGATCTCCTATGAAGAGGCGGATGAAGCCGGCATCAAGTCCTGTCTGGTGGCGATCAAGGGCGATATGGCCTACGGCTATCTTAAGGGCGAGAGCGGTGTCCACCGTCTGGTAAGGATATCACCGTTTGACGCTTCCAAGAGAAGACATACTTCCTTTGCGTCGGTGGAAGTGCTGCCGGAGTTCAACAATGAGATCGAGATTGAGATCAGGGATGAGGACCTGGAAGTGGATACGATGCGATCTTCCGGAGCCGGCGGTCAGCATATCAACAAGACTGACTCGGCCGTCAGGATGAAACATATCCCGACCGGGCTGATGGCATTCTCACAGTCCGAAAGATCGCAGATTTTAAACAGAGAAAAGTGTCTTTCGATCCTAAAAGCCAAGCTGTATCAGAAGGCTATTGAGGACAGAGAAAATGAGAAAAGAGCTTTGAAAGGCGAACAGCGCAAGATCGAATGGGGTTCCCAGATCAGATCCTACGTCTTCTGTCCTTATACACTGGTGAAGGATCACCGCACAAACTACGAAGAAGGGAATGTGGACAAGGTCATGAACGGGGAGATCAATGATTTCCTGTTTGCGTACCTGAAGTCACAGATATAAAAAAGATGAAGAAGAACATCAGCATACTGACACTGATCATGCTGCTTTTGGGCATCGTCGCCGGTCTGAGTGCGAAGTCTTTCGTGTCTTCGCTTTCCTTCATCGGCACGATCTACATCAACCTGCTGAAATTCCTGATCGGACCGGTCGTCTTTACCAGCATCGTTCCGACGATCTATCATTCCGCGAAGCGCAAAGACAGCAGACTGAGCAAGGCAATCATCACCTACATGGCGATGTTTCTGGCGACTTATCTGCTGATGTCGCTGCTGGTCATCCTGATCGATCCGGCGAAGGGTTTCTCCTTTCCGGCGACCGACTGGAACGGAACGGCTCAGTCTTTAAGCGTGCAGGACATCATCGTCAATCTTTTCCCCAGCAACATCGTTTCGATCTTTGCGGATACGAAGCTGTTTGCGATCATCCTGTTTGCCTATGCACTGGGCATTGTCTTAAATCAGGTGAAGAAGGGGGAAAGGATCGCTGAGGATATCGAGATCGTCAGAGATGTTTTCTTCAAGATCCTGGAATATATCATGTATCTGACGCCGCTGGCGGTGTTTGCGCTGATCTCCAATACGGTCGCCAATTACGGTGCCGTGATTATCGGTGTGGGACTGAAGTATATCGCGATGGCTTATCTGGGCGGTTTATGTACGATCATCGTGATCATGATGCTGCCGGTATGGATCTTTGCGGGTATTTCTCCTGCCGCATATCTGAAGAAAGTCTATAAAGTCTGGCTGGTATCGCTGACGACCTGTTCTTCGGCGGCAACGCTGCCGACGACGATGAAGGTCTGCAAGGAAGAATTCGGTGTGCCCGACGAAGTCGTCGACATCGTATCGCCTTTGGGCTGTACGATCCACATGTGCGGCGGTGCCGTGTCCTTTGCCCTGCTGGGTCTGTTCTGCAGCAGGATGTATCAGATTGAAGTCTCCTTGCCTTTGTATCTGCTGATGGCCCTTTCGGCCCTGCTGATCAACATGTCGGCACCGGGCATCCCCAACGGAGGCGTCGTGATCGGTGCGACGTATCTGCAACTTTTGGGCATTCCTTTGGATTTCATCGGTTTTTATTCCGGTCTTTACAAGATCCTGGATATGTTATATACGACACTCAACGTCACAGGCAACATCACTGCCAATGTCCTGATCGCAAAATTCAGGAAAGGCAGTTAAAGACTTGACGGATGTGATAGAATAAGATTGTTATGACGGATAGATCGCTGATCTGATCTTGCAGAGAGTCTTCGGCCGGTGGAAGAAGACAGAAAGGATGAGCGAAGATGGATCCTGAACATTTTGTTCGATATGTAGGGCGAAACGTGATCCCGCGTTAAGGGAATGAAGTGATAAGTAAAGGTGGTACCGCGCTTCTCAGCGCCCTTGGAATCACCTTTTTTGTTTTTCAGGGAGGTATTTATGGAGAATAAGGGTAAGTATTACATCACGACGGCTATTGCCTACGCCAGCGGCAAACCGCACATCGGCAACACTTATGAGATCATCATGGCGGATGCGATCGCCAGATACAAGAGGATGCTGGGCTATGACGTCTATTTTCAGACCGGCACCGATGAGCACGGTCAGAAGATCGAGGAAAAGGCCAAAGCGGCCGGCATGACCCCAAAGGAATTCGTTGATGTCCAGGCAGCTGAGATCAAGCGTATTTTTGATCTGATGAATACTTCCTATGACCGTTTCATCCGTACGACGGATGATGATCATGAGGCACAGGTCAAGAAGATCTTCAAGAAGCTTTACGATCAGGGCGACATCTACAAGAGCGAATACGAGGGCTGGTACTGCACGCCCTGTGAGTCATTCTGGACCGATTCCCAGCTGGTCGACGGCAAGTGCCCCGACTGCGGCAGAGAGGTTCACAAAGAAAAGGAGGAATCCTACTTCTTTAAGTTGAGCAAATATCAGAAGATCCTGGAAAAGTATATCGAGGAACACGATGAGTTCATTCAGCCGGAATCCAGAAAGAACGAGATGATCAACAACTTCCTGAAGCCCGGTCTGCAGGATCTCTGCGTTTCCCGTACTTCCTTCAAGTGGGGCGTTCCGGTCGATTTCGATCCCAAGCATGTCGTCTATGTCTGGATTGATGCTTTAAGCAACTATATCACAGGCCTTGGCTATGACGTGGACGGCAACCACGGCGAACTGTATAAAAAATACTGGCCGGCTGATCTGCATCTGATCGGCAAGGACATCATCCGTTTCCATACCTTATACTGGCCGATCATGTTATTGGCACTGGATGTACCTCTGCCCAAGCAGGTCTTCGGTCATCCTTGGATGCTGGTGGGGGAAGACAAGATTTCCAAATCAAGAGGCAATGCAATCTACGCCGATGATCTTGCAAAGTTCTTCGGAGTCGATGCTGTCCGTTACTATGTCCTGCATGAGATGCCGTTTGCCCAGGACGGAACGATCACCTGGGAACTGATGATCGAAAGGATCAATTCCGATCTGGCCAATGTCTACGGCAATCTCGTGAACCGTACGATCGCGATGACCAACAAGTATTTCGGCGGTCAGCTGACGCGTGTCTTTGAGGAAACGGAACTGGATAAGGAGTTCAAGGAGACCATTCTTGCCACACCCAAGATCGTGGAAGAAAAGATGGCGGAGCTGCGTGTCGGCGATGCGATCGAAGCGATCATGGAACTGTTCAGAAGATGCAACAAGTATATCGATGAGACGGCACCCTGGACTCTCGCGAAGAATGAAAGTGACAGAGTGCGTCTGAACACCGTCTTATACAACCTGCTGGAAGGCATCCGCTTCGGTGCCGTCCTGATGGAACCCGTCATGCCCGAGACCAGCAGAAAGGTATTCGAGCAGCTCAATACCGCAAGAAGAGACTATGATTCTCTGCTGTCATTCGGCAACTATGAATGCAGCAAGGTGACAGACAAGCCCGAACCGCTGTTTGGCAGACTGGATCCGGAAAAGACGATGGCAGAGGTCCATGCGTATCTGGATCAGCCTGAAGAGAAGGTCGAGCACAAGCCTGAGATCGAATTTGGAGATTTCGATAAAGTCGAGATGGTCGTCGGCAAGGTCCTTGAATGTAAGAAGCATCCGGATGCCGACAAGATCCTGGTCTTCAATGTCGACTTCGGCTATGAGCAGAGACAGATCCTCTCCGGTGTGGCTGAATTCTACAAGCCGGAAGAACTGGTCGGCAGAAAGGTCATCGCTGTGCTCAACCTCAAGTCCAGAAAGATCAGAGGTCTGGAGTCCAACGGCATGCTGTTAAGTGCTGTCAAAGAAAAAGACGGCAAGGAAGAACTTGAACTCGTATCTTCGGATATGGAGATCGGTTCGATCGTATGTTAGAAAAAGAGTGAATAACTCTTTTTCATTCGGTATAATTGAAGTATGAAAAAGTTCCTGGCTATCATCATCTGCAAACTGACAAAGGCGATCTGCAAATATTTCGGCAGAGGCTCAAGTTTTCCCGGACAGCTGGCGCTGAAGATCTGTCCTGACATTCTGTCAAGGATCGTTCTGCCTGATGACATCGTTGCTGTCACCGGTTCCAACGGCAAGACTTCGACTGTCGAGATGATCCATTCGGTCATCGAAAAGGCAGGAAAGAGTGTTGCCTACAATTATGAGGGATCCAATCAGATCGAAGGTGTGACGACACTGATCCTTTCGAACTGTTCGTTAGGCGGAAAATTCAGAAAAGATGTGCTGCTGATCGAAGCGGATGAGCGCTATGCCAAGTATATATTCAGCTATATCAGACCCAGGTATTATGTCATCAACAATCTTTACCGTGACCAGATGACCAGGAACGGCCATCCGGAATTCGTCTTGGAGGATATCGCAAAGTCCATCCATGAGGGCATGACACTGGTGCTCAACACTGATGATCCGCTGGTTTCATCTTTGTCAAAGCAGTTCAAGAATGAAGTCGTATGGTTCGGCATCGATGACAACGAATATGTCAGTGAGACCTGCGAGAGCGTCTATGATGACGGCTACTACTGTCCTGTATGCAAGAAGAAGATGGTCTATGAGTACAGGCATTTTGCCCATGTCGGCAAATATGAATGCAAGAGCTGCGGTTTCAGGAGACACAAACCGGATTACGTCATCAGTGATATCGATCTCAAGAAAGGCTTTATCACTGTCAACCGTTCTTTCAAGATCGATCTGGCTTTCCACACGATCTTCAATGCCTACAATATCCTGGCGGCCTATGCGGCATCCAATCTGCTGGGCATCGATCCCGATGTGATCGTCTCGGCACTGAATGACTATCTGATCGCCAACGGCAGGATCAAGCAGTTTAAGATCAATGAAGAGATCCCGGGAACGCTGCTGATCTCCAAACACGAGAATACGATCTCCTATAACCGCAATCTGCAGTATGTTTCCTCAATGGATGAGGATGTGACGCTGTTAATGATCATCGATGATATCAGCAGGAAGTATTTCACTTCCGATACCTCATGGCTGTGGGATATCAGTTTTGAATATCTCAAGAGTCAGAATATCAGAAAGATCGTGATCGCCGGAAAGTATATTTCCGATCTGGCGGTCCGTCTGGAGTATGCGGGCATCGATATGGGCAGGGTCGTGACCTATCTCAAGACAAAGGATGCGGTCGCTTATCTGTCCGAACATACGGAAGGAAAGCTTTTCGCCCTGACTTGTTTCTCGGATGAAGGCAAGCTGCTCAAGGAGGTGACAAAGGAATGAAGATATTACATCTGTATCCGAATCTGATGAACCTTTACGGAGATTACGGCAATCTGACTGTTCTGAAAAGACACCTTGAAGATCAGGGTGTCAAAGTCAAGATCGAAGCCAAGGAAGTATCCGAGAGTATCGACTTTGACCGCTATGACATGATCTACATGGGCTCCGGCACCGAAAACAATCTCATGGTCGCCCTGGATTCCCTGATGGTTTATAAACATTATTTGAAAAAGGCGATCGAAAATGACAAGGTCGTCCTGTTTACCGGCAATGCGATGGAACTGATGGGAAAGAAGATCGATGATAAAGAGGCCCTCGGACTTGTTGATTTCACTGTGGAGACAACAGACAGGAGATATACGGGCGATGTCATCGTTCACTCTGATGTGATCGGTGATGTGGTCGGTTTCATCAACCGTTCGACACTGATTTCAGGCGGAGAGGGAAACAAGCTCTTCACCTATGAATTCCGCTATGAGACCCTGAAGGATAACGACTATGAGGGCTACCGTTACCGCAATCTTTTCGGTACGCATATCATCGGACCGGTCTTAGTCAAGAATCCCTGTTTCATGAGGAAGATCGTTTCACTGCTGCTGAAGGGCGATGTGAAGGACATCACTTATCCTTTGGAGGAGGATGCCTACCAGACGACTCTGACACAGTTAAAGAAGAGAAAGTGAGATGGGAAGGGTTTTTCAGTCTGACTGGGAACTGTCCCTGATCCGCTGTTTACAGGATCTGATTGCGTCAAGACCTTATCTCAAAGGTCTTTTTGTTGCATTGACACAGCTGGGAGAACCTTTTGTTCCGGTACTGATCATCGGTTTTCTTTACTGGGGCTATCGGAAAAAGTGGGGCATCTATATGGCACTTTGTGCCCTGAATGCCCAGGTCGTGAACAATTATCTGAAAAACATCGTCTGCCGTCTGCGTCCCTATATGTGCAATGAGGACATCGTTTGTCTGAAACCGGTCGATGCTTCCGGCGATATCTATGATGTTGCGCTGCAGGGTTATTCTTTCCCCAGCGGTCATTCTTCCTGCGTCAGCGGATTCATGTCTTCTCTGTGGTTCTACAAGAAACTCAGACCCATCCTTTATGTATCTGTTCCCCTCATCATATCCGTTGCGGTATCCCGTTTTGCGCTTGGTGTCCATTATCCCACCGATGTGATCTGCGGAGGTATCCTGGGAATACTTGTGACTGTCGTAACGGATCATTTCTATGAACGGATCGACAAGAGACTGCTTTATCTGTTCATTGCAGTCATCACGGTCAGCGGCTTTGTTTTCTGTAGGAGCGAGGATTATTTCAGTGTTTCCGGTCTGACACTGGGCTTTCTGGCCGGGGATCTGTTTGAAGAAAGATGTGTCCGTTTCCATAACACAAAAAACATTGTCCGTATGATCTTACGTACGTTGATCGGCGGACTGGTTTTCCTTGCGCTTTCCCAGGGTCTGAAGTATCTGTTTGTCCTGTCATTTCCCGATGTTTCCGAGAAGACGGATTTCTTTTTACGGAGTTTCCGTTATATGATCTCGACTTTCTCTGTGATCGGTCTGTATCCTTATTGCTTCCGTTTCGATCTTTTCCGTTTTCATAAATGAAAAGCGGTTTCCCGCTTTATCTGTTGCATACGATCGGATGAGGCAGATAGAGCTCATCCAGATATTTCATGTCTTCTTCACTCAGCTTTATATCGAAGCATTTCACCGCATCATCCAGGTATTTTTCTTTGGTGATGCCGATGATCGGTGAAGCTACTCCTTTAGCGAATTGCCAGGCCAAACAGATGTCGGACATGGAGGTCTGGTATTTCTCGGAAAGTTCAAAGACTCTTTGGGCGATCAGTCTGTCCTGCTGTTCCATGGCATCGTATCTGGTTCCCTCTTTTTGATCAAGATCGAATCTGACGGAATCGCAGTTCCATGAAGGTCTGGCCAGTCTTCCGGCCGCATAGGGAGCGAAGGAAGTTCTGGAAACATGAAACTGCTCAGCGACCGGGATCAGATCGCGCTCATCTTCCCGGTAGATCGGATTGTAGTGATTCTGCAGGGTGACGAAAGGCTGGAAGCCTTTTTCTTTTGCGGTATAGCAGTACTGTGCAAACTGGTAGCCGAACATCGCCGAGGCGCCGTAGTAGCGGATATGTCCTTTTTTCACTTCTTCATCGAGTGCTTCCAGTGTCTCTGACACCGGTGTGTCATAGTCGAAGCGGTGCAGGATCAGGATGTCGATATAGTCACAGCCGAGCCGTTTCAAGGAAGATTCCACTTCCCGGTGAATAGCAGCTGCCGAGAGTTTTCCTTCATTGAAGTAACATTTGGTGGTGATGATAACCTTTTCACGGTCAAAGTCTCTGATCGCTTTTCCCAAAAACTCTTCGGAGGATCCGGCAGAGTAGTTGTTGGAAGTGTCAAAGAAGTTGATACCTGCCTCATACGCCTTGTGAATGATGGCGGAGGAGAGATCGTAGTCAAGTGTCCATTGATACTGACCGCACTGAGCTTCGCCGAATGACATGCAGCCCAGACAGAGTCTGGAGACCTTGAGATCTGAATTGCCTAATGTGATGTATTCCATGAACTTATTATAGCCTGTTTCTGTGCTAGAATGAGATTGTGAAACTGATATATGATCATGATCATCTGATAAGCAGAAGTAAGACTGAGCTTTATGACGAAGCGGGGAATCTGAGATACTGGGGTATCTATGATTTTGCGTTCAAGCACAGGACCAGGATCTTTGATGAAAATGACATCGAGACCGCCTATGTTCAGAAAGACATTTCTCTTGATGATGATGTCGTGGTTTTCTGTGACACAGCCGATCATGTGATCGATAAGATGATCGCGGAAGATGGTCATTACCTGTTGGAAAAAAGAGGTCTGATCTATACCGGCAATGAAGAAACCGGAGAGATCGAAGGTCTCATGAAAATAAAGAAGGGATGTCTGGAGGCAAACAGTGAAGTTGAGCTGCAGACCTGCGTGATGATATTGTTTTCTCTTGTAGAGATTCAAAGAAGGGATTAGAAATGAAAAAGGAAGAATTCAGATTCAGATCGACGAATGATGCAGTCGATATCAGGGCAGTGCGTTATATTCCTGAGGGGGAGATCAAGGCAGTGCTTCAGATCGCTCACGGCATGGTGGAATTCATCGACCGTTATGAACCTTTTGCGAAGTTTCTTTGTTCAAAAGGGATCCTGGTGACCGGCAATGACCATATCGGACACGGCGGATCAGTCAACAGCGAAGAGGAATGGGGTTATTTCGGAGAAGACGGCAACCGGCATGTGTTGGATGACATGCATGAGCTGACAAAACTGACCAAGGAAGCATATCCCAATCTGCCTTATTTCCTGATGGGCCATTCGATGGGTTCTTTCTATGCCAGACAGTATCTGGGCGATTACGGAGATGAACTGAAAGGCGTCATCATCATGGGGACCGGTTTTGAGCCTCTGTTCAAGGTGAAGGCAGGCATGCTGGTATGTAGGGTGATCGCATTGTTCAAGGGCTGGAAGCACCGCAGCAATTTCGTCAACAACATGGCTTTCGGTGCCTACAACAAGAAGTTTGAGCCCAACAGGACCAGAGCCGACTGGCTGACCAAGGATGAGAAGATCGTTGACTGGTATGTGAATGAGCCCCGCTGCAGCTTCATGTTTACACTCAACGGCTATGTCAATATGTTCGAAGGGATCGCCAGACTTCATGACAAGGCACTCCTTGACAGGATCCCCAAGGATCTGCCGGTGCTGTTCGTATCCGGTGAGGATGATCCGGTCGGAACCTTCGGCAAGGAGGTCATCGCTTCTGTCGATTCTCTGAAAGATGCCGGTATGAAGAACGTCGATCTCAAGCTCTATCCCAACGACAGACATGAGATCCTCAATGAGACGGATAAGGAAACTGTCTTTGAGGATCTGTATCAGTGGATCAAAGCACATATGTAAAAAGAATAACAGCGGCAGCTGTTATTCTTCTACATGTTCGATACCCTGCGAGATGATGTTGTATACATGATCGTCTGCCAGGGAATAATAGATCGTTTTGCCTTCACGGCGGTTTTTGATCAGTTTGGAGTTTTTCAGGAAACGGAGCTGATGGGAGATGGCTGACTGATTCATATTCAGCAGTTCGGATATCTCCGTCACGCTCCTTTCTTTTTCAAAGAGACAGTACATGATGCGGATCCTGGTGGAATCGGAGAAATTCTTGAAGAGTTCCGCAACATCGTAGAGTGTGTTTTCATTTGTTTTCTTCATCATAGATCTTTCACCCCCAGTGCTCTTATCGCATTGATGACGGCAATGACCATGACACCGACATCGGCGAAGATCGCCAGCCACATCTGAGCGATGCCCAGTGCGCTTAAGATCAGTGTGATGATCTTGACGGCGATCGCAAAGATGATGTTTTCATAGACGATGGCCATGCATTTGCGGGATATCTTGATTGCTTTGGCGATCTTGATAGGATCATCATCCATCAAGACGACATCGGCCGCTTCGATCGCAGCATCGGATCCCAGAGATCCCATGGCGATGCCGACATCGGCCAGGGCGATGACCGGTGCATCGTTGATGCCGTCACCGACGAAGACGAGCGTTTCTTTTTCGTCTTTCTGCTTCAGCAGTTTTTCAACGATACTGACTTTGTCCTGCGGCAGCAGCTGCGAGAAGACTTCGTCGATCTTCAGTTTTGCGGCGACGCTTTCCGCTGTCTTTTTTTCATCTCCCGTCAGCATGACGGTCTTTTTCACACCGTTGTTTTTCAGATCACTGATGGCCTGTTCAGCCGTATCCTTGATCTTGTCGCCGATATGGATGTGTCCCTTGTAGGAGCCATCGGTTGCCAGATGGACGATCGTTCCTTCATCATGACATTCTTCAACGGTGATGTTGTGATCAGCCATCAGTTTTTCGTTTCCGATCAGGATCTTCTTGTCATCGATCAGAGCTTCGATGCCTTTTCCGGCGATCTCTCTGATTGAACGGATCCTTTCGTTGTCGATCTCCTTTCCGTATTCCCGGACGATCGATCTGCCGATCGGGTGATTGGAATAGGCTTCCGCATAGGCGGCATATTCCAGCAGTTCTTCTTTACTGAAACCGCTGTTGTGGATCGTCGTGACTTCAAAAATGCCCAGTGTTACCGTACCGGTCTTGTCAAAGGCGACATACTTCGTCTTGGAAAGTGCCTCCAGATAGTTGGATCCCTTGATCAGAACACCGGCCCTGCTGGCACCGCCGATGCCTGCAAAGAAGGTCAGCGGGATGGAAATGACCAGCGCACAGGGGCAGGAGATGACAAGGAATGTCAGAGCTCTGAAGATCCACCGGTAGAAATTGAAGTCCCCGTGCAAGAGATATCTGCTGACCAGCGGCGGAATGATCGCCAGTGCCAGGGCACAGTAGCAGACGATCGGCGTGTAGTATCTGGCAAACTTCGAAATGAAGTCTTCGGATTTTGATTTGTTGCTGGTGGCGTTCTCGATCAGATCCAGAACTTTGGATACGGTCGATTCGCCGAATTCTTTCGTCGTCCTGATGCGGATCAGGGAAGTCAGGTTGATGCAGCCGGAAATGACTTCATCGCCTTCCCTGACATCTCTGGGTCTGGATTCTCCGGTCAGTGCCGCAGTATTCAAGGAAGTCTCACCGTCAGTGACGATACCGTCGATCGGGATCCTTTCACCGACTTTGACGACGATGATGTCACCGACCTCCACTTCATCGGGATCGACCTGTTCGATCTCACCGTTTTTTTCCAGATTGGCATAGTCCGGTCTGATATCCATGAGGGCAGCGATATTCTTTCTTGATCTGCCTACGGCATAGGACTGGAACCATTCGCCGATCTGATAGAACAGCATGACTTCCACACCTTCCTGATATTCTCCCAGAGCGACAGCACCGACAGTGGCGACTGCCATCAGAAAGTTTTCATCGAAGGATTCGCGGTTTTTGATACTTAAGAGTGCCTTATAAAGGATATCGTATCCGACGATGAAGTAGGGGATCATGTATAAGACGAAACGGATGAGAGGATCATCCGTTCTGATAAAATGATTTCCGACCAGAAGAATCAGGGATATGATGATCCGTATAAGATTTTTCTTCTGTTTACTGCTCATAAGAAGATCTCGCAGTCGCTCTCAACTTTCTTGCAGTTGGAAAGAACTTCCTTCATGACTTCCTTGCAGTCGGCTCCTTCTTCGAATTCGACGTTCATCTTGAGCGTCATGAAATTGACGACGGCATTTTTGACACCGGCAGTCTTCTTGGCTGCTTCTTCCATCTTGTTGGCGCAGTTTGCGCAGTCGACATCGATCTTGTATGTTTTCTTCATATATGTATCCTCCATATTGAACATATGAACACCTGTTCATATGTATTATATATCCCTTTATTTCATAATGCAACAGATATGTTAGAATATAGGGGATATGAATATGCTTGATTATGTGAAATGGAGGGGAGATCTCTCCTTCAGGACAGAACCGTTCAATGAGGTCGACAACCTTCTTTTTGCGCAGCTCATCTATGCCGAAATGGATCATATCCTCAAGCCGCCGGATAAAATAGCGATCGCAGAGCTCCATAATCGCTTTTTCCAGAATGTTCTGGGAAAGCCTGAGGATTTCAGATCGTTCGGAAAAGACGGTGTTTTCGTACTGAGGGCGATCGGCAGGAGCGACAGATTCAAGGACTGTATCGTATACAATTATGAAAACAAGCTGCATGCCGATACGACGGAGCAGTTTTCCGCAATGATGATCGATCTTCCGGACAAGACGACTGTCGTCTGTTTCAAGGGAACAGATGAACACATGATCGGCTGGAAAGAGGACTGTTATCTTTCCTACAAGGATATCGCCGGACAAAGCGATGCGGTAGATTATGTCAACAGGAACTGTTCGCCGCTGAAGAAATACCGTCTGATCGGCCACTCCAAGGGCGGCAACCTGGCGGTCTATGCGGCAGTGCACTGCAAAGCTGTATTGCGTCACAGCATCATTCAGGTCATTTCTGATGACGGTCCGGGTCTCAGAGGCGGTTCATATGAACAGGAACGCTATGATCTGATCAAGGACAAGTATCAGCTGATCGTTCCGGAAAAGGATGCGATCGGTACGATCTATGAGATGGCTCCCAGCAGGATCATCGCCCATATTGCGACCAAAAACATCATTGAGGCGCACGGCATGATGACCTGGCAGGTCATGGGCAAGAAGATCGTTGCGGCCGATGCGGATTCCTTCCAGACCGACAGGACCAGAAAAGCCATTCTGCAGTTTCTGAAGGATACGACCCCTGAACAGAGAGAGATCTTTGTGGAAGAGATGTTCAAGGCCTTCGACGATGCCGGCATCACGACAGTCATGCAGCTGGCAAGCGGCGGTCTGCCGGTCATTGCCCGGGTCATCAAGGAACTCTCGGAAATGGACGGTATCGCCAAAAATATAGCAGTCAAGCTGGCGAAGATGCTGTCCATCTCGGTATCGAGCGGACTGTACAAGGCTTACACCGAAGGAAAAGAGACGATCAGAAACAAGGCTTCCGGCGTTTCCAGCAATATCGGTTCATTCATCGATGAGCGTATGTCTCCTTTCGGATACAGGAAGAAGCAGGATGCTTCTGCAGCCGGAAAAGAAGAAACAGAAGAGAATAAAACAGAATAGTTTTTAGGGGGAAAAGAATATGGGCAGAACTGATGCGACTTATCTGAAAGACATTGACGGCATGCATTTTATCATGCCTTTCCTGCTGCCGAACCGCTGCGACAATCAGGCTTACTTTACGTTCCAGATCGATCTGACGAAACTGAACGAGTATGTGAAAAAGAAGAACGAAAGCAATCCTGACTACAAATACAACCTGTTCCAGTGCGTTGTGACGGCTGTACTCAAGATCATTACACTGCGTTCCAAACTTTCGATCTTCATCCATGACAAGCGGATGTACAAACGCAATGAGGTCTCGGCTGCCTTTACGGTCAAGCAGGAATTCAAGGATGACGGCGGTGAGGTATTGTGTTTCATTCATTCCAAACCGGAATGGAATATCGATGATGTGCATGATGAGTTGAGAAGACAGCTGCTGAAGCTGAAGGACAGGACTTATAAGGATGAGTCTTCCGGTTTCATGGACAAGTTCAACGCTCTTCCGAAATTCATCTCCAGACCTCTGCTGGATCTGGTCTGCTGGCTGGAGAAGGTGAATCTGATCCCGAAGGCTCTCATCGAGACGGATCCGTATCATTCTTCCGTCGTTCTGGCAAACCTGGGTTCCATCGGTCTTCCGGACGGTTATCACCATCTGACCAACTGGGGCACGACTTCGATGTTTATCGTCATCGGCAAGTCCGGAAGGATGCCTTTCTATGAGAATGACAAGGTCGTATTCAGAGACGGTGTCAAACTGGGCATGACGATCGACGAGAGGATCGCCGACGGCTATTATTTCTCCAAGTCGATCAAGATGCTGCAGCTCATCCTGGAGGAACCGGAACTTCTCGAAAGGCCTTTGAATGAAAAGCTCTCCGATGAACTCTGGGAGAGGATCAATATGAAATAAAACACCTTAATAGGTGTTTTTTTCTGTGATGATCAGATCGACAGGAATGTCGTTTTCTTCTGCAAGATCGCAGTCCAGCTTCTGTACTTCATAGGCGACGGCGATCTTGAGTGCCTTGCAGTCTTTCAGATATCTGTCGTAGTATCCGCCTCCGTGTCCGAGGCGCTGTTTTTTCTCATTGAAGCAGACACAGGGAACGATGATGACGTCGATTTCTTCTTTCTCTATTTTAATGGAATGACCGGGATCGGGTTCCGGCATCTGATATCGGTTGAGGATCATCTGATGATCGATCGGCTGATATGCATCCATCTGTCTGCCCGGAAGGATGACAGGATAGGCGGCATCAAACAATTCATTGATTTGCGAAACATCGACTTCACTGTCACACGGATAATAGGAAAACACTCTCTTTCCTTTCAGATAAGGAAGCAGTTTCTCACAGATCGTTTCTGAGTATTGTTTTCTTTCTTCTTCAGTAAGACCGTCTCTGTTTTTCAGACAGAACTTACGGAGCTTCTTTTTATCGATCATTTTTCCTGTGTGTCAGATAGGTCAGCACGAAACCGAGGATGCAGCCGATGACCATGGCGATCGCTGCATGGAAGATCGAGGAGTCAGGTCCGATCGTCGTGATGATGCCGAAGGTACCGAAGGAGGCCATGGCATAGGATTTGACTCTCATGAGACCGGCATAGAATCCGGCAAAAAAGCCGGAAATGCTTAAGGCTGCCAGGGCTTTATAGTCTTTCATCACGATGCCGAAGAGAGCCGGTTCACTGGTTCCTCCCAGGGCTGCTGTGATGGCGGAAGCCAGGGTCTCGCTTTTTCTGTCTTTCAGATAAAGAGCCAGGGTGACGAAACCCAGAATGTTGTTATAGAGAACATTGGCAAAGAACAGGATCGGATCGACACCTGTCGATGCCAATAGCAGCATCGCACTCAGGTTTGCTCCGCCCAAACCGCCGATCGTGATGAAGGGAATGATGGCGCACATGATGCCGTTGCCCAGAGGCCCGAGATCCTTCAGTTTCAATATCAGATCGACCAGTCTGTCTCCCAGGAAAACGCCGACCGGTCCGATGGCACAGAAGGTAATCGGTACCATGATGACGATGCTGAAAAGCGGAAGCAGGATCGGTCTGAGATTATCGGAAAGGATTTTCTGCAGGAAATGATAGATGTAGGACATCAGCCAGACGGCGATGATCGAAGAGATGACCTGATTGCCGTAGCTGGTGGAAGCGATCGGCAGGCCGAAAACAGAAAGCTGTCTGCCTTCTTCGACGAGTTTCACGAATGTCGGCGATATCAGCATGGCGCCTATGACTGCCGCCAGGAAACGGTCGACTTTGAAGACATCGGCTGAAGATACGGCGACATAGACCGGCATGAAGTAGTAACCGGCATCGGCGACAAAGGAAAGGACAGTGTAGGTATCGGAGTTTTCGCTTAAGATATTGAGGACCAGCGGTCCCAGAATGATCAGTGCCACTTTCAGCATTCCGACACCGATCATGATCGGAAGTGTCGGTACGATGCATTCGATCAGCGTCGAAAGGGCAAGGTTGACTTTTTTATAGATTTCTTTGAATAGCTGTTTCATCTGTTTTAATTCTATCATGAAAAAGAAAAAGACCTCTGTCTAGAGGCCTCTAATCGAGTAGATACAGCCGCAATAGTTCTGATGGTAAAGGTTCAGTTCCTTATTTAAGGCATCGTTCTGAGTGATGCCGTCACCTTTCTTGAAATCGGCATAGAGGTATTTCACATCAGGGTATTTCTTCTGCAGTTTCTCGCCGATCTCATTGATCCAGTCGGCATTCTTGCGGTTCGAGATGGACATGACGGTCGTGCAGTATTCATAGTGATGTGCCGATGCATAGCGGAATGTTTCTTCCATGCGCAGTTCATAGCACAGATAGCAGCGTTTTCCGCCTTCGGGTTCATCCCGATACAATGAGATCTGTTTCGTGTAATTCTCATTGTCGTAGTGATCTTCGATCAGGGTGATGGAATCATCATTCAGATCGTCCAGATACTGTTTCAGGGCATTGAGCCTTTTCTCATATTCTTCATAGGGATAGATATTGGAATTGGAGAAAAAGACAGTGATGCGGAAATACTGTCTCAGATACTGCAGCGGATAGACGGAACACACACCGCAGCAGATGTGGATCAGCAGCTCCGGTCTTCCTTTCAGCTGTCTGATCTGTTCCAGATGTTTCTGATAGTTATTCATTGTCGATAAACATGGAGTCGCCGAAAGAGAAGAAACGGTATTTCTCATCGATCGCGACCTGATAGGCATGTAAGATCATTTCTCTTGAGCACTGGGCTGCGATCATCATGATCAGGGTCGATTTGGGCAGGTGGAAGTTGGTGATCTGGGCATCGATGCTTCTGAAGGTGTAGGGCGGATAGATGAAGATGTCTGTCTGGCCGCTGCATTCCTTGAATTCACCGTACTTGCAGATGATGGTCTCCAGAGTCCTTGTGGAAGTTGTGCCGACAGCGATGATCCTTCTGACTTCCTTCTTGGCCAGATTGAGCCTGTCGGCTGTCTCTTTGCTCATGGTGTAGAATTCACTGTGCATGACATGGTCTTCGACGTTTTCTTCCTTGACCGGTTTGAAGGTTCCCAGTCCGACATGCAGGGTCACATCGAGGATCTCGATGCCTTTTTCCCTGATCTTTTCGATCAGTTCGTTGGTGAAATGAAGACCGGCTGTGGGACAGGCGGCTGAACCGTCGATCGCCGCATAGACATTGTTGTAGCGGGAATTGTCTTTCAGTTTCTCATGGATGTAGGGAGGTGTGGGCATCATGCCGACCTCGTTGAGTACCTCCAAAAAGATCCCTTCATAATGCATGCGGAAGATGCGGATGCCTTCTTCTTTGCGTTCGATGCATTCGCCGTAGAGTTTTTCGGAGAAATCGATGATGGTTCCTGTCTTGATCGCCTTGGCGTTGCCGCAGAGACATTCACAGATGTCGTTTTCGATCTTCAGGATCAGGACTTCGACCTTGGCGTGAGTGTCTCTCTTGTCGCCGTAGAGTCTCGCCGGGATGACTTTGGAGTTGTTTCTGACCAGGACGTCACCGGGTTTCAGATAGTCGATGATATCGTAAAAATGACGGTGTTCGATCTCACCGGTGTTTTTATGAAGTACCATGAGACGGGATTCGTCTCTCTTGTCTGCCGGGTGCTGGGCGATCAGCTCCTCGGGCAGTTCAAAATCAAAATCAGACAGTTTCATCAGAATCCTCTTTCATCAAAACCGTATCTGTGCAGGATCTCGTTCTTGTATTCGACAAAGCGGTCTTCGGCGATCGCTTCCCTGATGCCTTCCATCAATCTGATCAGGAAACGGAGGTTGTGAATGGACATCAGTCTGTTTCCCAGTCCCTCATCGTTGCGGAAGAGGTGGTTCAGATAGGCTTTTGTATATTTCCGGCAGCATTCGCAGTCGCATTCCGGATCCAAGGGCGTGAAATCATCTTTGTAGATGTTTTTCTTGATGTTGATGCGTCCTTCACTTGTCATGAGAGTGCCGTGTCTGGCGATCCTGGTGGGCAGGACACAGTCAAACATGTCGACGCCTCTTTCGACCGCTTCCAGGATGTCGTTGACTGCACCGATGCCCATCTCGTAGCGGGGCTTGTCTTCCGGTAAGAAGGGAAGCGTATCATCCAGCATCCTGTAGTGGGTCTCCTTGTCTTCACCGACGGAGGTGCCGCCGATGGAGTAGCCGTCAAAATCCATTTCCACGAGCTTTTCGGCACAATACTGTCTCAAGTCGGGGAATACCGATCCCTGGACGACACCGAAGAGAGCCTGATTCTTCCTGGTGTGGGCATCCTTTCCTCTTTTTGCCCAGCGTAAAGTCCTGTCGACAGAATCTTTGACGTACTCGTAGGAACTGGGATAGGGGATACATTCATCAAAGGAGATGGCGATATCCGATCCGATGGATTCCTGGATGTGGATGGAGTCTTCCGGTGACATGAACAGCTTTGATCCGTCAAGATGGGACTTGAAGGAGACGCCTTCTTCTTTGATCTTGCGTGAATCAGCCAAAGAGAAGACCTGAAAACCGCCGGAATCGGTCAGGATCGGTCCGTCGTAGTTCATGAATTTATGGATACCTCCGGCTTTTTCCAGGGTCTCAGGTCCCGGTCTGAGCCAGAGATGATAGGTGTTTCCCAGTATGATGGATGCTTTGATATTCTTGATATCGTCTGAAGACAGGAATTTGACGGTCGCCTGTGTTCCCACCGGCATGAAGACCGGTGTATCGACTGTTTTTCCAAAGACGTTGAGTTTTCCCAGACGTGCGTTGCAGTGGGCATCTTTGTGGATCAGTTCATATCTGAATTCGCTTTTTTTCATATAAATTATCATATCACACCCATGTTATACTGATGTTATGAAATCCAAAGAGCTGAAGACTTACAATCTGCCGGAAGACAATCCGGTGATCGCCCAGATCGACGCCAAGCCGAATTTTCTTTTCGGTATCATGATCATGATCGGAGCCATTTCCTTTCTGGCTTCATTCCCGAGGATCTACGGCATCATCCTGATCAGTTTCTCGATCTGTGCCCTGATCTACATGCCCAGAGTCCTGCTGATGGAGTTCTACAACGAGTATCTGGTCGCCTACAACAAAGCGGACAAGAACAACTGCGTGCTGATCTACTACGAAGACATCACATCCTGGTATTATTCCCGGGGTGCCAGACATGACTTCTTATGCATCGAACTCAGCGACGGACGTGAGGAGAAGATCGAGGCTTTCTCCAAGTCGATCTTTGAAAGCAACATGAACCGCTTTATCAAAGAGAAGCACAGGAAGAATGTCCAATGAGGATCGTCGCCATCGATTTTGAGACGGCGAATGCGTCAATGGCTTCCGCGTGTGCCTTAGGCATAGCGGTCTATGAGGACGGAGAGATCCTGGACAGTTTCGAATGGTATATCAAACCCTTCCGCCGCTACAATTACTTCACCAACACCCACATCCACGGCATCACGAAAGAAGATGTGGAGGATGAATATGAATTTGTCTATTACTATGAGGAACTTTCGCAGATTCTGAAAGATGCTTTGATCGTGGCACATAATGCCATGTTTGATCTGACGGTGCTCAACGAGGTCTGTGATGTCTACGGTCTGGATCATTTCAAGAATCCTTACATCGATACGGTCGCGATCTCGAGAAGGGTCTATCCGGAATTATACAATCACAAGCTGAATACTCTCAGCGATTATCTTGATATCTCACTGCAGCATCACAACGGCAAATCCGATGCGTTCGCCTGTCTGATGATTCTTTTGAAATCGATGAATGCGTATCATACGTATGAAATCGATGAGTTTATGAAAAAAATCGGACTTCATTACAAATATAATATGTAAAAATTTTCATTGTTAGAAAAAGTTTACAATCAGAATGATATGTTTTATAATGTAATTTAACTTGTAGTTCTGAGGTGCTGTAAATGAAAGAATTTGAAAACAACGCTTATTTCTGGCAGAAAGTCGATACACTGTATTCTTCCGGTGATTTCAAGCTCATCTGCAAAAAGGGGAGTACACATAAAGTATATCCTTCACTGACCTATCCGTGTGATTTCGGTTATGTGGAAACATTAAGTTCCGATACGGATTCGCCGATGGAGGTTTTCCGCAGCCGGAAGAGTGATACCGTCGATGCGATCGTGATCTGTGCGGATATCATTGAGAAGCGTTTTGAGGTGAAGGCACTGGTCGGTTTAAGTGAAGATGAGTGTCTGGAGGTCCTCCATTTCCTCAACTGCACCGATTACCAGAAGGCTGTCCTTCTCAGAAGAGGAAAACAGATTCCTCCATGGAGTGAAACAGAGTAGCATGTAAGTGCTTCTTTTTTCTTGAATCTGTTAAAATAGAAGTATGGATAAGAGAAAAGAGTTTATTATCAATTTCGCATACGTCGCCATCATCTGTGCGATCGTATTCATCTCTATCAATTACCTTTTGCCGGTATTGCTTCCGTTTATCATCGGCTTCTTTTTTGCGTATTTTTCGATCAGGATCAGCCGCCGTTTCTTCAAGGAAGACAGCAAGCTTTATCGTTCCCTGACTTTAAGCGTCCTGTACCTGATCGTCATATTGCTTCTGGTGCTGCTGATCTCCAGCGGTATCACCAAGCTGACCGACTTCATCAAGAACCTGCCGGCTTTCTATACCAACACGTTGGAACCGTATATCGGCACCCTGGAATCTTCTCTGCTGGATCTGAGCGATTCGCTTCCTTACAGCATCAGGGATCCGCTTTCCGCTTTCACGGACGACATCTTTGAAGGCTTGAAGGGACTGCTGTCACAGGCGACGACAGGCATCGTTTCCATCACGACTTCTTTCATCAAGAACGCTCCGGATACGCTGGTCGATATCATCGTCATGATCGTCTCTTCGTTCTATATGATCCTGGACTACGAAAATATCGGCAGATGGTTCACTTCCGCTCTGCCGGAGAAGGCACTGACTGTGTTCAATGAGATCAAGGACTTCTGTGAGAACACACTGTTCAAGATCATGGGCTCCTATGCCCTGATCATGATCATGACCTTTATCGAACTGTTCATCGGTCTGGCGCTGATCGGTATCAGCAATGCCGGCATGTGGTCCTTCATCATCTCATTCCTCGATATCCTGCCGGTACTGGGCGTCGGTACGGTGCTGATCCCCTGGGGCATTTCCGCCCTCATCACCGGAAGGATCCTGCTGGGCATTGAGATCCTGGTGATCTATCTGATCATTACTGTGATCAGAAACATCGTCGAGCCAAGACTTGTGGGTACCAATCTGGGTCTACATCCGCTGGCAACACTGATCGCCATGATGGTCGGTCTGGATCTGTTCAGCTTCGTGGGCATGTTCGGTCTGCCTCTTGCGCTTTCCTTCTTTGTGACCCGCAATAAAGAAAAGCCTCTTCTGGTCAAGGAACCTGATCAGCCGAAACAGAAAAATAAGAATATAAAGAGCAGGAAGAAATAGTGATCTGAACCTTATAAAGCTTTATCAAAGTACATGATAAGGCTTTTTCTTTGATTCGATTGATGATGAATCCTCGCTGATTCGTTATAGAATAGAATTGAAAAAGAAGAATACAGCTGGGAGGCAAAAACATGTCATTATTCAAACAGATATTTAAAGACACCAAACCGATCATCGGTATGGTCCATCTGAGACCTTTACCGGGAGCTCCGGGTTATTGCGGAGATCTTGAAAAAGTCTACGAAGAGGCGTTAGCGGATCTGAAAGCTCTGGAAAGAGGCGGCGCAAATGCTGTCATCGTCGAGAACTTCGGGGACATTCCTTATGCGACAGAACAGGAAATGATCACGACAACAGCCATGACGGCTATTGCTGCCAGACTGAGACAGGAATGTAATCTACCGATGGGCATCAATGTCCAATTCAACAATTATGAAGCAGAATGGGCGATCGCTTATTCCTGCAACTACGATTTTATTCGTTCGGAAGTGTTCGCAGAAAACAGGATGGGACCCAACGGTGTATGTATCGCATCCGGTCCGGCTATCATGAGGCTCAAGGCCAGATACCCGAAAGATATTGCTTTCCTGGCTGATGTCAATGTCAAACATACCTTCGCGATCGCGGAACAGCCACTGGATTTCACTGTTGAATCCATTATTGAAGGCGGTGCAGATGCGCTGATCTGTACCGGTATCATGACCGGAAAATCACCGAGCGTTGATGATGTCAAAGAGATGAAAGATATCGCCGGAGATGTTCCGGTCATCGTTGGCAGCGGTGTCAACGAAAAGACTGTCAGGGATTACCTGACTGTATCTGACGGTGCCATCATCGGCAGTTTCTTCAAAGTAGACGGAAACGTCATGAACGGAATCGATGAAGGCAGAGTCAGATCGCTGATGTCGAAACTGTAGAATTCAAAAACCATCGGAGATGATCCGGTGGTTTTTCATTGCCAGATAGTCCACCGATCCAGCTGATGGATGGATCTTTTCATCAGCATTGCCTGATTGACGTTCGGGTTTTATAATCCGGGATAGACAGATTCCAGCTGTCCGTATATTTCCCTGAACAAGGCGATACGGGAGGAATAGAATTTTGATGCTGTCTGATCAGGAACAAAAGTCCTTTCAAACTGGATGAACTGTCTGATGACACTAAGGTCTTCCCAGATGCCGACAGCTACTCCTCCAAGCACTGCACTGCCAATTGCACCTGACAGATCAGGATATCTGAGTGTATGCAGCCTGACGTTCATGACATCAGCAATAATCTGACAGATGGCATCACTTCTGCTGAAGCCACCGGTGATCGTCATTTCATCAATGATGTATCCTTTTTCTCTGATCTCTTCCAGGATCAGGGCAAGGTTTATGACAATGCCTTCAACCACGCTTCGAAGAAGGTCGTTGCGGGTCGTTGCCTGACTCAGACCTGTCCATGATCCTTTGGCGGAGGGGTTGCTGTACGGTTTTCTTTCTCCGCTGAGATAGGGGTGGAAAATGACGCCGTTGCTTCCTGCGGATGAATTCAGGATCATCTGTTCTGCCAAAGCAAAGTCACGTTCACCGAGCAGGGTCTTCAGTGCCCAGTTGTATGATGATCCGGCTGAAATACTGAAAGAGAAAGGCTTAAATCCGAAATCTTCGTGTTCAGTTTTATACATGATGCCTGCGGAGGTCCCGCACGAAAGCACTGCATTATGCAGCAGAAGAGCTCCTGTGCCGACTGCAGCGGCAGAGGCATCGGGCAGTCCGCCGATCAGCGGGATGCCTTTCGCCAGATGACATTTTTCAGAGATATTTTCACTGACTTCTCCTACGATCTGCGTTGGATCGACAATCTCAGGGAAACAGTCAAGACTCACTTTTGCTTCCTTAAGCATCTCCGTATTCCATCTGCGTTCCGATCTGATATACATTCCGCTGTCGATGGCACTGTCGGTATCACACACCGCTTTTCCGCAGAGCCTGTAGATCAGATAGGAATGATTTGTAGAAAGTATCATGGCTGATTCTGAAAGGATCTCAGGATGATGTTCATGCATCCAAAGAAGCCTGGCGGCAGCACTGCCGGCATTGATCTGCGTCTCATGTTTCTGATTCCAGGTTTCTGCTGCATCTTTTGCGCGGGTGTCGTTCCACATGATGCTTCTTCCGATCGCTTTATGATCTTTCCCTATGCAGATCAGGTTCGGGTCTGTTCCATCTATGGCGACGCAGGCAAGTTCTCCGGGATCGATCCCTTCCAGGATGACGACATTTCCCTGACAGAAGGCTTTCCACCAGTCTTCGGGATCCTGTTCCGATTCCCTGTCTGGTCCAATGTAGGTATGATAGGTCTCGCTGTGGCTTCTGATGATGGAACCGTCAGTTGAAAACAGGATGATCTTGTCAGAACTGGTTCCGAAATCATGTGACAGAATGTATTTTTTCATAGGGCCTTCCTCCGATCATGTAGATGGTGTTGCTGCGGGATCTTCTACTAATATTATAAGCATTTACCGGACACCATTGAGTGCATATTCCCTAAAAAAACTGTATAATGAGATTAACAGGTTTATTCATTTATATCATATAGAAGGAGGCTAAAATGAGTAACTATTTTGAAGAACTGACTTTTGGCTCATGGGGTAATGAACCCATCACCTGGCTGGTCCTGAAAAAGGAGGGAAACAAGGCTCTGATCATTTCCAAACTCGGTCTTGATGCCGGCCCTTACAACGAGACCAGAGCTGATTTGACCTGGGAAGAGTGTTCATTGCGCAAATGGCTCAACAATACATTCTTCTATGCAGGATTTACCATGGAAGAGAAAAAGAAAGTGCTTGATACGGTTGTCAATAATCCCGACAATGCGGAGTATGAGGTTGACGGAGGAAATGAGACGACAGACAAGATCTTCCTGTTAAGCATCGATGAGGCAAGAGAACTGTTCCCGGACAATGATTCGAGAATGACCTACAGCACGGATTTCGCCAAGGGGCATCATGCCTATGTTGCTGATAATGACAATGCCTGGTGGTGTCTGCGTTCTCCGGGATACCATCGTGACTACTGTGCCTATGTCAGCAGCCGCGGCGTTCCTTCCGCTTATGGCATGCTGGTGAACTACCCAGGCTACACGTTCCGTCCGGCAATGTGGATTGAACTGTAAAGGAGAACTGGAATAATGAGAATTGGCAATGTAGGTATTTTTGTCAAAGATCTGGAAGCTGCAAGAAAGTTCTTTGAACAATACTTTGATGCAAAAGTCCTGGCTGAGTACAATGAAGAAAAGAATCATTATTATTCATATATCATGGGCTTTGCGGAAGGGTGTAAACTGGAACTCATGACAAAACCTGAGATCGTGGATCAGCCAAAAGACAAGAATCGCACAGGGTATGCTCACCTGTCGATGAAAGTTGATACGGCTGAACAGCTCTATGCTCTGATTGACAGCTGGAAAGAGTTGGGGTATGAGATCCTCTATGAACCGGCTACGACAGGCGGCAAGGAAGTCAGAGCTGTCGCGTTCGAGGACAATGTTTTTGAGGTCAGTTACTAATATTCATTAATAATAATCAAAATAAGGAATTAAGGAGGAAACATGAAAAAACTTTTATTAGCCTTATTAGCACTGCTGATGGTCCTGACTTTGGCCGGCTGCGGTTCGAAGGAAGAGACACCTGCTGAAGAAGAACCCAAAGACGAATATGATACAGTCATGGAACGTGGTTCCCTGATCGTCGGTGTAGAAGGTACATACTCACCTTACACATTCCACGGTGATGACGGCGAACTCACGGGCTTTGACATCGATCTGGCTAAAGCTATCGGCGAAAGAATGGGCATCGAGATCGAATTCGTTGAAGCTGAATGGGATTCACTGCTGGTTGCCGTTGATACCGGACGTCTTGATACCGTTATCAACGATGTTGGCATGACTGCAGAACGTATGGAGAAATACGATTATGCCGGACCGGATCTTTATCACATTCAGAATATCTATGTCCTGAAAGACAACGATGATATTCATTCATATGAAGATCTTGACGGCAAGAGACTGGCTACAAATATTACCGGAGCCATGGTTCCTTTCTTTGAGAATCTGGGTGTTCAGATCGTTGGTATCTCAACTTCTGAAGAAGCTCAGAACCTCTTACAGAGAGGTGACTGCGACTTCCTCTCAACTTATCCGGAAATGATGGAAGACTATTGGAAAGAGCATCCGGAAGCAAGAGAAAACACCAAGATCGCCTTCTCCCTGACAGATCACATTACGATGACGGGCATTCCGTTCCGCAAGGGCGAGACCAGGTTAAGAGATGCAGTAGAGGCTGTTCTGGAAGAAATGCGCCAGGATGGTACTTTAGGAGAGATCTCCATCAAGTGGTTTGGTGTAGATAATTCTGTTAAACCGGAATAAATGAACAAAATGGGGGGAAAGTTTCGTGTTTGTTATCAATGAACGACTGTGGCAAATTCTGATATCCTCATTGCCAAAACTTCTCATCCCTTTCCTGACAATTTCGTTAAAGATTACGGTACTGACATTCATTTTCGGTACCTTGCTTGCAATGCTAATCGCGATCGTGCAGATTGCGGAAGTTCCGATCCTGAAGCAGCTGGCGCGTGCATACATCTGGATCTTCAGAAGTACGCCGCTGCTGCTTCAGCTTTGGATCATTTTCTTCGGACTTCCGACCTTAGGCTTCAAATTTAGCGGTTTTACTGCAGCTGTCATAGCTTATTCTATGAACGAGGCGGCTTATAACGCTGAGATCATCCGCTCGTCCATCCTGGCCGTGCCGGAGGGACAGATTGAAGCCGGATACATGGTCGGCATGAATTACTTCCAGATCATGACCAGAGTCGTACTGCCGCAGGCTGCACGTATTGCCTTCCCGCCGATGTTCAACTCTCTGATTGCGCTGGTAAAGGATACATCTCTGGCTTCCAGTGTCACTGTTATTGAGATGATGGCGGTTGCCAGGCAGATCGCAGCCCGTTACTACGAGCCGTTTGCGTTGTACTGTGAGACCGGATTGATCTATCTGGTCGTATGTACTCTGCTGACCAAGCTGCAGAGTTATCTGGAGGGCAGACTTGTCTGGAAGAGCACCGACAATCATCCTTCCATTACCAGCGGCAATAAAGCCCAGGAGGCAGCATAATGCTCGGAGTAAGGAATCTGCATAAGAGCTTCGGTTCCAACGAAGTCCTAAAGGGAGTTGATTTTACCATCAACGACGGTGAAGTTGTTGCTGTGATCGGACCTTCCGGTTCAGGAAAGACGACTTTTTTGAGATGTCTTTCTTTCCTAGAGAAAGCCAACAGCGGAGAATACATCTTTGACGACCTGGACAAGGACATAACGAAAATCACCAGAAAGGAAATCAAAGCTTTACGCATGAAGATGGGTTTCGTATTCCAGAACTTCAATCTGTTCAGGAATATGACGGCTATCAAGAATGTAACGGAAGGATTGACTGTTGTCCGCAAGATCCCTGAGGATCAGGCACGTGTCAAAGCTGAAACACTGTTGGACAAGGTCGGAATGCTCGATCATGCGAATTATTATCCTGATGAACTCTCCGGCGGACAGCAGCAACGTGCAGCGATAGCACGTGCGCTGGCAAACGATCCGGAAGTCGTCATGTTTGATGAACCGACGAGTGCACTGGACCCAGAACTGATCGGTGAAGTACTCAGCGTCATGACCAAACTGGCAGAAGAAGGAACCACAATGATCGTCGTGACTCATGAGATGAACTTTGCGGCAGATGTTGCCGACAGGATCGTATTCATGGAAAACGGACGTGTCGTGGAAGAGGGACCTTCCGAAGAAGTACTGAAGAATCCGAAAGAAGAAGCAACAAAACGATTCTTAAGAAGGATACTTGAACACGATGAGTGATATATCTGAAAAAAGAGTTGTAGTGATCACCGGCAGCGGCGGCGGGATCGGCTGTGCGACCGCCTACCGTTTCAGCAAGGCCGGCTACGAGGTCGTTCTTCTGGATATGGATCTTGAAGCCGCTGAAAAAACAGCCTCGAAGATTGGCGTCGGTGATGACCATTGTTTTCAGACAGATGTCTCATCACAGAATTCGATCAGAGAAACGATCGAATCGGTTTTATTAAAATTCGGGCAGATCGACGCCCTGGTCAATGCGGCCGGTATACCGGGAAAATCGGCACGCTTTGAGAACTATCCTGTTGAAGTTGCAGAAAAGGTTCTCTGTGTCAACATCATGGGTACACTTATGATGATGCAGGCAGTACTTCCTTCCATGCAGAAAAGAGGAGAAGGATCCATCGTCAATTTCGGTTCCGTGTCCGGACACAGGGGATATCCGTATGAGAGTGCCTACGGTGCCAGCAAGGCTGCAGTCATCGAACTGACAAAGACTGCCGCCAATGAAAATGGCTGTAATGGTGTTCGCATCAATTCAGTGTCTCCCGGATGGGTGGACACCAACATGATGAAACAGACCATCAACGGATATAAGGATGTCGGATGTGAATGCACTTATGACAATGTCAGGCTGGGGCCGATGAAAAGACCGGCAGATCCAAGAGAGATCGCTGATGTTGTATTCTTCCTATGTTCAAAAGAAGCATCGTATATCAATGGTTCAGATATCGTTATTGACGGAGGAAAGATCACCGAATAAGAAGTTTACGATCAAAAAGCGGTTCATATTTGAACCGCTTTTTTTATTTCACAAGTTTTCTGATATTCCGTACTGCTTTCCGGATGTTTTTCATTGAGGTGGCCAGATTGATCCGGACCCAGCTTTCGTATCCTTTTGCAAATGTGCCTCCGTCATTCACCAGCAGTCCGCATTCTTTCTTCAGGACTTCGGCTGCATTTTTCTTTTTTGCGTATTTTCCCAGATTCAGGAAAAGAAGATAAGATCCTTCCAGACTCGTCATCTCCATGTCACTGCCCAGCTGATCGGCAAAGTAGTGATAGTTTTCAAATATCACATTATTGACACAGTCGAGCCACTCTTCCCCATAGAGGTAATTGTAGTAAGTCGGCAAGGCGTTGAAGGCATTGACCGATCCGGAGTGATGCTTTCTCTGACACTCGATGAATTTCTTCCTGAGTCTCTGATTGGGAATGATCACATGGCTGTGAGAGAAGACGGCCAGCGAGAAGGATTTGGAGGCAGCAACGATCGAGATGATGTTGTTTCTGTATTTTTTCAAAGCCAGGGCAGGGATGAATTCCTGATCGGGCATGATGATGTCAGAATGAACTTCATCGGAGCAGATCAGCACATGATATTTCTGACACAGATCGAAGAGTTCTTCCAGTTCACCTTTCTTGAAGACCCTGCCGACAGGATTGTGCGGTGAGCACAGCATCATCATTTTCACTTTCCCGCTTCTGAGCTTTCTTTCGATGTCTTTATAGTCGAATGTGAAGTAGCCGTCATTGTTGATCATTTTTGACTCATAGACTTTTCTTCCGCATTCTTCGATCGTGGCCTTGAAAGGAGGATAGAGCGGTGTGCAGATCAGGATGCCGTCTTTTTCTTCCGTGAAGGAATAGATGATCTGATACATGGCATCGACGGCGCCTTTTGTGAAGCGGATCCACTCCTGTTTGTATGTGACATTGTTTCTTCTCTGATGCCAGCCGATGAAGACTTTGTAGTAGTCTTCGGGCAGGTTGGCATAGCCGTAGTCGCCTTTTTCAATGAATGATTTCAGTGCCTCGATGACTCTTTCATCATCTTTGAAATCCATGTCGGCGATCCACATCGGCAGGCACTTTTCCTTTCTGCCTCTCTGCCACTTGACGGAATTGCCTTTGTCTCTTGAAATGTAATACGTTTCTGTAAATGTCTGATTATTCATATTGTTTACCTTCATTACCATTATAGAATATAGATATGGAAGTCACATACAACTGCTGGCACGGCTGTCATAAAAAATCGGAAGGATGCATGCATTGCTATGTCTATCGCAGAGATGAATCGATCGGGAAAGATGCGGGTCAGGTCTATAAGACACGCAGTTTCGATCTGCCGGTGAGAAGAGACAGAAACGGTGAATACAAGTATCCTTCGGGCACGGAATTCATGCTGTGTTTTTCATCTGACTTCTTTATTGAAGAAGCCGATGAATGGAGAAAAGATGTGCTTTCCATGATTAAAGAGAGAAGTGACTGCAGTTTTTTCTGTATCACAAAAAGGCCTGAAAGGATCGCTTTCTGTATCGAGAACCTCAGGGACTATCCCAATCTGGTCATCGCCTGTACGATGGAGAACCAGAAGCGTTTTGATGAGAGGTGTCCGATCTATCTGGGTCTGGATCTTGTCAGCAGACAGATCATGATCGAGCCGATGCTGGAAAGGATAGACATGAGCAGATACATCGATCAGATCGATCTGGTCGCCTGCGGCGGAGAGACGGGAAAGGATTCCCGGATCCTGGATTTTGAATGGGTGAAGGATATCCGGGAACAGTGCAGAAAAAGAAAAGCCGGCTTCTATTTTCATCAGACCGGCGATAAGATCCTCGTTGACGGGAAACTGTATCACATTCCTCGCAGGTATCAGCACTCCCAGGCCAGGAAGGCTTTTAAAGATCAGTACTGAACCTTGCTTAGGACTTCTTCTGCTTTTTCTTCATTCAGCAGCGCTGAAATGATGAGATATGAGAATTCAAAGGCCGCTCCCAGTCCTTTGCCGGTAATGAAACGTCCGTCTCTGACGGCTTTTTCTTTGACCGGAGTCAGATCTCCCTCAAAGCCGGGGTAGCAGATGAACTTCCTGTCATTGAGCAGTCCCTTGTGGATCAGGATGGAAGGGGCGGCACAGATGGCGGCGATGTATTTGTCTTTGGCAACGAAATCATTGATCAGATCCTGTACGCGCTGGTCGTTTTCCAGATTCGTCGTTCCGGGCATGCCTCCGGGCAGGATCAGACAGTCATAGTCATCCCCGTTGATCTCATCAAGAAGCCTGTTGGCTTTGAAGGTGACTTTGTGTGAGGAGACGATCTCGGGCGTGAATCCGACCAGATCGGTTTCGATGCCGGCACGGTAGAGCAGGTCATAGGTAACAAGTGCTTCGCATTCTTCCAGTCCGTTATTGACGATGATCATTGTTTTCATATCTCTTTACCTCTCGTTTCCATTATATTTCAATTTTGTTGTAGAATGATTATATGAAACGTGTGATGAACCTTTATGAAAGCTGCAAAACGCCGATCAGGGTCGCTTATTTCGGATTTATCCTGGTGGCGATCGGTTTTCTGATTCAGAACGAAAGCGTCAATGTTTTCTATACGTTCCGTTCCTCCATCATATTGTTCCTGGGTGAACTGTGTCTGAGGATCGGTGAGCTGACGATCATGAACCTGCCGCTGATCTTCATGATGAATATCGTATGCAAGAAGGCGAACAATGCTTCGCCGGTCGTCATGTCGCTGGTAGGTTATTTTACGTTCATCGTCACGACGATGCTGTTTTCAACGCAGAATCTCAATGCCCAGGCTTATTCGACGGGTTTCGGCATCAATTCGATCTTCAATCAGCCCTCAGGCACCAGGCTTCCTCTGGAGACAGGTCTGATCGGTTCTTTCCTGGTTGCCTATGCGACCAGAGTGGCTTTCATATTCTCCAGACACAGAGGCAGCTATTCTCTGACCAATATCTTTGCCAGAGATACTTCAGGCATCATCTATAACTTTGTCTTCTGCTTCATCCTGGGTCTGATCGTGGCTTATGCCTTCCCGTTTGCCTATGTCTATCTGCAAAGGGCGATCGCATTCATCTCTGCCGACCTGCTGGATCCGATGCGGATCGGTCTTTATTCGATCCTGGACCGCATCCTTTCGATACTGGGATTAGGCAATATCATCCGTTATCCGTTCTGGTATACTTCTTTGGGCGGATCGTTCTCCAACACCGTTACCGGCCAGAGCATCCTTGGCGATGTGAACATCTGGTCTTATCTCAAGGATTCCAATGCTTCCTATATCGGTGCCGGAAGATTCATCACGCCGTATTACATCATCAACCTCTTCATCATGCCGGCGTTCTATCTGGGAACTCTGTTCTCGATGAGCGACCGCAATGACAGAAGTCTTTTAAGTGCCGAATTCATTTTTGCGATCCTGCTGTCCATCGCGGCCGGCAATCCTTTGCCGACGGAGCTGCTGATGCTGATGACATCGCCGAGCCTGCTGCTGGCGTATCTGCTGCTGATCGGCATCTGCTCGGGCGTACTGGTCAATTTTGAAGCGTTCTTGGGTTTCTCCAGCAAGATCAGCAATACCGTGATCGCCATGCCGGGAAGCTTTGCCGATTTCATCATCAATATCCGTAACGCATCATTGCTTCCGTCCATCCGCACGATCCTGATCGTCGGTGCGGCTGCTTTTGTGATCATGCTGCTGTACACGATGTTCTATTACCGTTTCCTGGCCTTTGACTTTGTCAGGACCGGCAACGGCGAAAGCCTCATCAGGGACATCATGGAGATCGCCGGCGGCAAGGACAATATCATCACGGCCGGATCGGGTCTGTTCAAGCTGAATGTCTATATCAGGGATCCGGAAAAGATATCGGTTGAGAAGGTCCAGGATATCGGTGTCAGGAAGGTCGTGGAGACACGAAACGGTCTGACGTTTGAACTTGGAACTTCCTGCTACGCGATCGCGAGAAGGATAAACAGAAGATTGATCCGCTGAGGATCTTTTCTTTTGGCGGATGAAAGTGTTTTTCAGAAAAACTTGCGATTGACATTTAATCCGTGTTTGGCATAAAATTGAATAGTATTTGAGGAAAGGTGGCTTATATGGCAGCAAAAAGAACGTATCAACCAAGCAAAAGAAAACGCCAGAATGTCCATGGTTTCAGAGCCAGAATGAAGACAGTCGGCGGACGTAAGGTATTAGCCAGACGTCGTGCAAAGGGAAGAAAGGTATTATCCGATTAAAGTCACTCAGGTGGCTTTTAATTTATTATGCAGAAACAGTACCGCGTCAGGAAAAACGAAGAATTCTCAAAGATCATTTCCGAGAAGCACTCAGTCGCCAGTGCGGGTTTTGTCGTTTACTTTTCTGACAGGAAGGAAGAACACGCGAGAGTGGGGATCTCGGTCTCCAAAAAGCTGGGTGATGCGGTAGAAAGAAACAGGATCAAAAGGCAGGTCAGGGAAATGGTTAAGGCCGTTACAGACTTTGAAGCCTGCGGCAAAGATCTGATCATCATCGTACGGAAACCTTATCTGGAAAGGCCGTTTTCCGAGAATAAAAAAGATTTGGAAACAGCGATCAAAAAGGCTATAATATAACAGTATGAATAATAAGGAGTGTTCTATGAGTAAAAAACGCTTAAGACCGGTTTTGGCAGTTGCAGCTCTGGCGTTTGTACTGACCGGCTGTTCTGTATCAACGGAACCGATTACACTGGATACCACTTTCAAGGAGGCGATGAATGACGGATTCCTGTCAGCATTCATCACTTATCCTCTCTCACAGGCCATCAACTGGCTGACTCCGAGGACAGGAATCTTCTTAGCGATCGCGATCGTTACGATCGTCATTAACGCCATCGTTCTGGTCTTCACTTTCAAGTCCAGCGTGGCCATGCAGAAGATGCAGGAACTGCAGCCGGAACTGCAGAAGATCCAGGCCAAATATGAAGGCAGGACCGATGAGATGTCCCAGCAGCGTATGGCTATGGAGATGCAGCAGCTTTACAACAAGTACGGCGTCAATCCGCTCGGTTCGATCGCGGCTACATTCATCCAGTTTCCGCTTCTGATCGGTATGTACAACGCCGTCAGAAGATCGGAAGCCGTCAGCAACGCGACATTTGCGGGCGTATCGCTCTCACTGTCTCCGTCTCAGGCGATTCCGGCCAAAGCATGGATCTGTCTGGTGATCTTCGTCCTGATGGTCATCTGCCAGTTCATCTCGATCAAGACGCCGATGTGGCTGGCTGAAAAGCACGGCAGGGAAGATGCCGAGAAGCACCACAAGACTTACAAGAAACCGGATAATCAGAACATGATGATGACTTACGGTATGCTGGCAATGGTCGCGTTTGCGATGTTCTCCATCCCGACAGCCGTTTCGCTCTACTACTGTATCTCATCCATCGTCAACTTCGCAAAGACACTCGTTATCGATAAAATGACACACAGGGAGGCCGCGTAATGAAACAGTATACAGGCAGAACATTGGAAGAAGTACTCAACAGTATCGCTGCCGAGCAGAACTGTCAGGTACAGGATATTACTTACAACGTCCTGGAAGAAGAAAAGGGCGGCATCTTCGGTCTTCACAAGTCTGTTACGATCGAAGCTTTCACTTCCAAGGATGTCAAGGAATTCATCTTTGATTATCTCGGTGCTTACTTCACCGAACTGAATCAGGGTGTTGCGATCGAGATCATCGTCGAGAAGGACAAGGAAAAGGAAGAAGATATCCTCTACCGTGTCATTCTGGATGCGGAAAACAATGCGATCATCATCGGCAAGAACGGTCAGACCTTAAGAGCGATCTCGACTGTCCTCAAGGCTGCAGTCAACGCCACCTTCAAGAAGAGGATCAACCTGATCGTCGATGTCAATCATTATAAGGAAGACAGATACAAGAAGGTCAAGGCCATCGCCAGAAGAGAAGCGATCAACGTCTCCAAGAGCCATGTTGACTGCGAACTGGATCCGATGCCCAATGACGAGAGAAAAGTCATCCATCAGTATCTGCAGGATTTCAAGAATGTCTCAACCGTCTCCGTCGGTGAAGGAAACAAGAGACATCTGGTCATCAAATATACACCGGAAAAGAAAGAAGAAACAGAGGATTAACCTCTGTTTTTTGTTAAGATATCTACGACGTGACTGCTGGCTCCCAGCAGTTCTTTTCTTTCACAGGTCTTCATATGGAAGTCCAGATAGGCCGCAAAGGTCTCTTCATCCATCTGATTGATCGTGCTTCGCATGTAGTCGGTAGGACCGTCTGAGGCAAAGCGCTTCACAAGTCTCATGCCGGAGAGTTGATTGAGTTCATCGATCTCTTCGATGCGGCTCTGGAAGAACAGAGCATCGGGATCATTGATACGGAAGTCTTCATCGAGTTTGTTTCTGATCTCGTGATAATGATCATCTTTGAAAGCATATTCGATGACCGCATATTCATTCATGATATAGGTAACAAAGACATATTTCTTTGTGATACGTTTTGCTTCCAGAAGTGCTTTGAGCCTGTCTTCTTTGAGATAGAGATGATACATCGGTCCAAACAGGATCGCGATATCAAATTCGTCATCTTCAAACATGGACAGATCTGTCGCACTGGCTTCAACGATTCTGATCTCCTTGTCTTTCGCTCTTAACATCCCTATATTGGGTCTGACATATTCTACCGCTGTGACGTCATAGCCTTCTTCCTTGAGTGTCAGGGAGTATCTCCCGGGTCCGGCGCCGATATCGACGATGCGGTCGCCTTCTTCAAGATATGCATGGATGTATTTCATGGACGTCAGAAACTCGACCTGTCCGTGACGTCTGTCGAGCCGTTTGTTTTCATTGAATTTGTTGTAGAAATCCGTCAGTCTTTTTTTGAAATCATCCATGTTTCCATTATACCTTCTATGATCTATAATAGGGTTAATGTTTGAACTGATCTGCAAGGCTTTCATCAAGGATTACAGGAACACGGAAGACCCCCTCGTCAGAGAAAAATACGGGACTGTTTTTTCCATGATCTCGATCTTCTGCAATATCCTGATGGTGGTGTTGAAGCTGATCATCTCCTTCATCACCAATTCGATCTCCATCAGAGCCGATGCCCTGAACAATCTTTCCGATGTGGGTTCCAATCTGGCGACACTTTTCGGTTTCCGTCTTTCCAATAAACATCCGGATTCCGATCACCCCTACGGACACGGCAGGATGGAGTATGTTGCCGGCATGGTGGTCTCGTTCCTGATCCTGCTGGTGGCGTTTGAAGCGATCAAGGAATCGATACTGAAGATCATCTCTCCCAACAGCCTCAACTTCACTTATGCTTCTTTGGCAGCCCTGCTGGTATCGATCCTCATCAAACTGTTCATGGCTTACATGAACGGAAAGGCATCCAAGGCGATCGATTCACCGACATTGAAGGCGGCTTCCCAGGATTCAGTCAACGACTCGCTGATGACCCTGGCTACGCTGGTCTCGCTGATCTTCTTCTATATCAGCGGCATCAATATCGACGCTTTCGTCGGTCTTGTGGTTTCGTTGTTTGTATTGAAGGCCGGCATCGAGATCTTCAGGGATGTCCTGGATACGATACTGGGCAAAGCGCCGGACAGGGAACTGATCCATGAGATCGAAGCCGATATCATGAAACACGACGGAGTCTTAGGCGTTCATGACCTGATCCTGCACGACTACGGACCGGGCCACAAGTTCATGTCCTTACATGCCGAGGTGGATGCCTCGATCCCGGTCATGGAGACACATGACATGATCGACAATATCGAAAACGAACTGCTGGAGAAGTATTACATCCTCACCAGCATCCATATGGATCCGATCGATACCAAGGATGAGACCGCAAATATCTTAAGAGAAAAAGTCAGAGCTCAGGTCAGGGAGATCAACGGAAGCTACAATATCCACGATTTCCGCATCGTCAGGGGAACGACCCATTCCAATCTGGTCTTTGATGTGCTGATCCCGGCGGATGATCGGATCTCTCATGAGGAATTAAAAAAGAAGATCTGTGAGAAGGTCTCACAGATCGATCCGTCATATAAATGCGTTATTCAGGTTGATCACTCTTTTGTGTGAACATGATGTTCATGTCGACCGGTTCCTTGATCCCGTTGACAGTTCCTTTGTTGGAATACTGCCAGATGATGAAGGGATGATCTGATAAGGGCTGCTTGACATCGTATTGTGCATACCAGATCGGGTAATCGGTAAGTCTGTCCATATCGACACGTTCATCTGCCCAGTACTGGTAAATATAGATCATCGTATCATAGCCGTTTTGTGAGATCTCGTTTAGGAAGGTCAGTGCATTGTCTGTCAGCTGCTTCCTGTCGACATCTTCCAGACGGCTTTTTTCATCTTCAAAGAACACTTCCTCGCAGTCATATACGACCGGCAGATCAAGTTGTTTTCCTTTGAGATGTTCCAGAACCCACTTCGCTTCTTCGAGTGCTTCCGCTTCATTGACTGCCTGGGAGAAGAAGTAAACGCCGACAGGGATGCCGTATTTCCTGGCGCCGTTATAGTTGGCTTCAAATTTCGGATCGTCATACAGCATGCCTGAAGTGGCTCCGCGTCTGCCGATACGGATGAAGACGAATTCGACACCGTCATTCTTCACTTTCTCCCAGTCGATATCATCCTGGAATTCCGATACATCGATGCCGAAGCTGCCGTGGAAGTATTCATCGTCATAGGTATATTTGCCGGAGAGAGATTCGATCTTTGTGTAGTCGATCTCGGGTTCCGTTTCTTCCACTATCACTTCTTCCGGTATTGTTTTGGGCTTGCTGATCCTTTCGCCGAAGATGATCAGCACGGCAAAAACAAGAAAGAGTGCACCGATGATCATTTCCAGTCTCAGGATTTTGTTTTTGTTCATATCAACATTATAATATGGATAGATGAAGGATTTTGATGAAAGTATTGTATTGAAGACGGAACATTTGTATCTCCGTTTTCCGAAAGAGGAAGACAGAGAAGCTCTTTTCCGCAACATCAATCATGATCGGGATGTCCTGCAGTATTATGTGGACAGCTATGCGAAAGATCCGGAGGATTATTCAATAGAGAAACGGATCGCTTCCTTCCGGGAGAAACAGATGTATATTTTTACGATCGTGCTGAAGGAAACGGATGAGGTCATCGGTCTGATCCATCAGTGCAGCAATCCCAACACGGCCATGAATACCGTGGAAGTGGGGTATGCGATCGGGAAGAAATACTGGAACAGGGGATATGTGACGGAAGCTATGAAGGCCATGATCACTTTCCTTTTTGAAAAGGGCGTGCACAAGGTGGTCGCCTGTCATATCGTCGACAACAAAGCTTCGGGAAGGGTCATGAAGAAATGCGGGATGATCTATGAAGGAAGAAGGATCGATGAGATCTATTACCATGATCAGTACCACGATACGGAACATTACTATATACTGAATGAAGGAGAATAAGATGGAACATTATCTGATCGTCAGATTCAAAAAGGGTGTTGATGTTAAGGATCTTTATGAACCCATCAGGGATCTGTTTTCACAGGCCGGGAATATCGAAGGCATTAAAAGAGCACAGGTTTACCTGTCTTCTTCAAAGCTGAGAAACAATTATGACATGATGATCAGGTTCACCATGAAAAAGTCTTCTCTGCCTTTACTGGAAAACTCCGATCTGTACCGGCGTTTCCGTGAGGATTATTCCGATTCCATATCAAGAGTCACTGAGTTTGACGCCTAGATCAGCTGTTGCTGATCTTTTCTTTGATGATCCTGGCTGCTTCCTTGAGATTGTCTGTGCCCGGTATCATGAAACACTGTGCAGACAGTCTCTTGAAGTTGAAATCGATCAGAGTCTTCTCACCGAGATTCTCATCCAGCTCATTTGCCTCATCGAGGATCTCGATACCGGCAATGAGTTTTTCTTTTTTATACAGGACAAAATCGATATCGATCTGTTTGAGCAGTTCACCCTGATTCCCGAACATCACCGGCATGGCGTTGTTCTGGCAGATGTCCCATAACGATTCTTTCGTTCTGATCTTGATGCCTGAAAAAAGTAGCTGTTTCTTCAGATAACGGTAGAATTCTTCTTCTTTGACAGTCAGTTTCTTTTCTGTTTCCATACTTCTATTTTACAGGACTTTGAAAGTATAAAAAAACAGTTCTTTCGAACTGGAATCTTTCATCTTCTGGAGCAGGTGATGGGAATCGAACCCACGTAGTCAGCTTGGAGGGCTGAAGTTCTACCATTGAACTACACCTGCATTCAGTGGTGACTCGACCGGGAATCGAACCCGGGACCCTCTGATTAAAAGTCAGATGCTCTACCGCCTGAGCTACCGAGTCATTACCATGGCTGGGATGGCTGGGATCGAACCAGCGAAATGACAGAGTCAAAGTCTGTTGCCT
>JAFTCJ010000009.1 GCA_017454765.1 Erysipelotrichaceae bacterium
GTAGACCGTGTCTCCTGTTCCTTCATAGACGATTGAGACATCATTTTCCACATTCAGCTGCGTCTGTCCGATCGTGATCGTTGCCGGGATGCTTGGAGCAGAACCTGTCGCATACAGTTCTCTGAACACGTCAGAGAGATCCAGAGTCACATTTTCCTTCAGGGGCTCTATATCGACCAAACCATCACTCTCTGCCAACGCGAAGGTTGAGAACCTTCTTGTGACAATGTAGAGCTTGAATTCTTCGTTCTCTTCTTTCACATAGTAGCACTCTTCCTGAAGCTCCAGTGCATCTGTTTCTGATACTTTCTTCATCTGAACCGGATCACTTTCTCCATGCTTGTGATAGACGATCAGTCTGTCCGGATCGATGAACTGATAAAGAATGTTATTGTCATTAGGATCTCTGACATCATCCAGAGAGATCGAAATGATCTGGTAATCGGGAACTTCATCTACTCTGTTCTTTGAATCACCGATATTCTTGTTCATATGAATATCGTAGTATTCTTCTACGCCTTCAATGGCACTGAATGCACTGATGCTGGTTCCATCTGTTTCTTCTCTTACAGTCAGGACGACATCAATGTCACCTCTTGCTTTTCTTTCAGCTTCGCTGATCGCACTGTCAAGCTGATCTTCATCAATACTGACATTTCTCTTTCTGCTGCCCATCGCAATGTTCTGGTATGTTGCATTGCTTAATTTCTGTTCCAGAACGACTGCGAACGGATAAGGATGATCGGCATCAATCGGATCTACCTGCAGGCACTTATAGGCATATTTTGAAGAATCGGTTTCCGGAAGGAAATCAGCAGGTATTTCTTTTGAATAGAAACCGCCGTAGACCAACGGGAATCTGACAGACTGTCCACTGCCGCTAATCGATATGATATTACCGTTTTCTGCCTTGAAATAGCCGTTGTTGATCACGACTTCCGTATCTGGCTTGCAGACAATCGCATTGTTGCTTGCATCAATAGCAGCGCCTTCCCAGAGAAGTCTTGAATTCTCAGACAGATAGACACCATTCACAGCACGCAATACAGACGGATCATCAACTTCAATACCTGATGTGTGATCATTCTGATCAGGAATCGAATCAGCCATCTCGATCGCATAAGTACCGCCTTCGACGATACAGTTGCTGATCCATAATCTCATATGGTCTTCCACTTTGATCGCCGAAACATTGGATGTGTTATTGCTGACACCTGCATATGAACCTTCGCCTGAACCGCCAAGATACAGTAGCGAATCAATAACTGCATCGTTTGCTGTATGATAGATCCAGATCGCGCTGTCATTGTTTCCGGTCAGTGTCGAATCATGAATCGAAATACCGATATAGTGGTTTTCTGCATTTTCGCTGTCAACATCGACTTTGATCGCATTCTTTCCTGTAATGACGGAATCATGGATCCACAGCAATCCGTTTGTTGAACGGATCGCTTCTTCCGAAGCCGAAGTGATCTGTACATTGAGCAGTTCCAGTTTCGCACCGTTGGAAATAACTGCAACACCATTGTTTTCCACTGTTCCGTTTTCAATACGGAAGACATTCACATTGCTGTTATCCGTAATCATATCAGTGACATTGGCAACCAGTCGGACACCGGATAAGGTGTTTCCGTTCAGATCAATATATTTGCCTTCATAGTATTCAAATGAAATTTCAGCATCATTACCGGTGATATCAGTATCATCAGCAAGAGTAATGAACTGAATATTCGGATTGCTGAGGGCATCTTCAAGTTCCGTCAGACTGCTGACTGTTATCCGGTCGTTCGGCTTTCTGATGACATAGAAAGTCTTGTCATTATGGGTGGTCGGATAAACGATATAGTAATCCTTATTGCTTTCAAAGAATTGACTAAGATCCTGAGGATCAGTCAGTGATGTTTCCTTGATGTCATCCATACTGCTGACCGGGATATAAGCCTTCATACTCTTGTTGGCATATGCTCCGGTATTGATTCTGAGTTTTCCGGACGGAATACCGACCGCAATCTCATTACATCTGAAATCAATATAAGCATCCGCTGTTTCCTGGCCTGTAGAGGTGATCTCCATCCTCTTGATCTTTTCTGCCGTTACAGAAGAAGTCGCCGCAAAAATCGGTCCTGATGCTGACCATTCTGAGTTATTGGGCTGTGACCTGAAATCGACTTTCAGATTATTATTAGCTGAATCGGAATACACAAGGAACAAAGCTCCGTTCGTATCCTGTTTCGTGAATGACTGATTGGACGAATCATATTCTCCATTGGCTGTGAACCTGCTTGAAGACTCAAACAGATACCTGCCTCCGTTAATAACAAACGGACTTTCTGCTTCAATATCGACATAATTCATTCTCATATCGGTATAGCCGTTGACATAGACACCGACATGATCAGATACGATTCTCGTCCACAGATGTTCAGGATTTTCCGTATCGTTCGGCCAGTTATCATTTCCAAGCGAAGTGTATGACAATTCTGAAGAAGACGGACGGTCCACATAGATAGCATAATCTTCACCGATGATTGTTCCGGAAATGGTCATTCCATTATAGAAATACTCATCATAAACTCTTCCCGGATACTTTTCGGAAATCTTCAGACCGGTCTTGGCATCGATCGTCGCATAGAGACCAAGATAGAACTGATTGCATATTTCATAACAGTTGACACCGATTCCGTTCTCATTTTGAACTAGAACGCCGTCAAGCAGGAACAGATTGCCGTAAGCCCTGATCAGAGCCGGCTCGCTTCCGCTGCCGTATCCGCCGTCACTGCCGGTACCAATGATCTTTGAAGGCTTGCTTGTCGGATCACTCCTGTCGTAAGCTGAATCGATGAAATGGATGCTGGAACTCCTTGGAATCTCAATCGAATGATTGCCGGCGATAATATTATGGCCGTTAAGGTCGATCAGAAGATCTGAATACTTATCTTTTCTGTCGTCGGTATGGTTATATCCTTCAAATCTGTGATATGAAAGGATGAGATCCTTATCCAGTTCGAGATCGGTCCTCAGTTTGATGACGCTCTTCGGATTTTCAATGACGCTGTAAACGAGGTCTTCAAACGTATCAACTGCACTCTCTCCTGATGGGCCCCAATATTCCACGGGTTGTGAAAGAATCTGATTCTCATTGTAGAAGCTGGAATAGTGCAATTCTTCAAACGCATTGATTGTGCCGTATCTGCTTGATTTGACGTTCAGAACGATGGCGGACATATTTGAATAGTCTGTTATGGAAAGATTATATGCCAGCTCAATTCCGCTGCAGCTGACCAGATCTTCATAAGTTTCCTTATAATCCGTCAGCGGATAATATGAACCACCAAGATCATATACAAAGAACATATCATTCTTGCAGTATTCAAGCGTTGATTCCGCATCTTCGTGATTGGCTCTGTAAATGATAATACTTCTGATGTAAGCATCTGTCGGGAAGCCGACCTGGGTCAGATTGTTCAGATGATTCAACTGTGACAGATAGATCCCGTTTGTAATTTCAAAACTGCTGGACGGATAGTATATCTCTATCGAATCTTCAATGAACTTCTGATATTCGATTCCTTTATCATACAGATCCCTTCTTTGAACCTCTGAACCACCGGAATAATTGAAACTTTCTGTATGACCGTATTCTACAACGAGAGTGTTCAGTTTATATTTCGTATACTCCAGGAATGTTTCCGCTGTAACATTTCCTCCTGTCGAATTCAGATAGACATAATAAGTCTTGCCGTCCTTTTCCACACTATACAAATCAAAAACTTTTTCGTTGCCCTGCTGATCATAGAAAGTATATGAATTTTCATATAACGGTCCGTCCGAGGGACCTTCAAGAAGAACCCTGACTGTTTCCGTCTTTCCTTCACGGCTTAAAACATACGTAATGCACGCAAAAGATCCATATTCTTCAATCCATTGGCTGTATTTCTTTGATACGATCTCTGTGCCCTGTTTCAGCTCAAGAGAATAGAATTCACTTTCAGGTTCAGTGACTCCGTCAAAATTCTGATCCGGATCCTGATCGGAGATCCAGTCATAGAAGTCTCCGATGTCTTCACTTGTCCATATTCTGAGCATCATATCCTTCACATAGGAATGATCGCTCGAAAACTCAACATCACCGAGCGTGCAACTATACAGAATGCTTTCATTGCTCTCCAGGAATGTATAGTCATAGACATCTTCCATTCTGACATTTAAGTAGAAATAATGAGTCTGGCTCTGCGTCGGATCATCCGCCAATGATACAGTGAATTCATAATATTCATACTTTCTTAATGTCATAGACCAGGTTCCGTCTGTTTCGTTGTAGGAAAGATTCGGATCATAATCCACATTGTTCTGAACTAACACAACATCCGCTCCATTATTTCCAGATATAACAACATCCAGATAACAGGATTCATTCAGATAGTAATCTATCGGATCGACATAGAAATTCCAGCTAAACTCATTCCAGTATTCGCTATAGTAAACATCGAAATCGAAATCATCATGATCGGCACTGGCAAAAGAATAATCTTCAGCGATTGCCTCTTCAAGTCCAGTGATGAAGATGATGTTATCGGAATCATACTCATAATAGTAACCCTTGTATCCGCATTTCGTGCCATATTGAATCTCAGCACGGTCGACCGGTGTCTGAGAATCGGAAAGGATCAGTGAGAATGCGGTATTCTCGTAATCGGCTTTCAAAGCATTATAGAAACTCTGGATTGCGGTCTGTGTTTCAAGATCCTCACGGATATACCAGATGACATGCTCTTCATTCTCATTCAGATCATATCTGACAGGGAATGTCTGATTGTTATATACGATTCTGACATAATCCAGAGCCTGTTTTTTAACCAGCCAGTATCGGATATGATATCCTTCTTCTGCACCGGTCGGAATCCAATAAGAATTATACTCACTATAGGATTCACTAAACATGTCCAAGATCGGATATTCATGTAACTCATTGCTGCCGGTATATTTGACAACGATCTTGCCGTCTGCACTGCCGTTCAAAATTGCCTCATACTTTTGGGCATCAATCTGAATATCATAACCGAATTCATCATATGTACTGGAATCTTCACTCCACTGATAGCTGAAGACCATTCTTGCAGCATTGCTGTCAAGGACATAACTGCTGCTGTCTGGTGCCCTATAATAGAAAGCAAAACTCTCCGGTTTCACATAACCGTTTCCGCCGGGAACGAGGTTGTATTCTATGTGATCCGAACTCAGATCCGGATTGACATCTTTGTAAACAATCGCAAACGGAGAAAGCGAGGAAGTCGTGAACGTCAGTGTTCTGCCCTCCAATGTCGCTTCCAGATACTCTGCATTACCGTCACTCTTGACATGAACAATCTTGAATACTCTGTCACATCCTTCAAGCTTTTCCATCAGTTCATCCGGAAGCTCGATGGAAAGTGTGATCGGACTGTTCGGCTGAGGTGTGGAAACATTCGGTTCACCGTCTTCCATTACAGTCTTTCTGATCTCCACATCAAGATAAACCGCCTGTTCCATGGCGTATTCGCTACCGGCCAGGCTGACGGCAGCCTGCTGAGCACTTGCCATATTCTGCTGGTTCAGATAATCAACCTGCAGCTGTACACTCGTTAAGCTGTCAGGATCAACATTGACAACGCTGTACAGTTCTGTTTCCGTTGCCGCTGAAAAAACGTTAGTCGGCTGCGGAACTTCTCCTGTCTCTCCGGCAGGAATAATCACACTGCCTGTTGAAGTGTTGACGACCAGAACAGTTGAACCATTTTCATTGGATACATTGCTTCCGGAAGCTGTTTCATCGTATGTGACCAGCGCGGAAACACTTTCACTGCCGCTGCCGATATTGTCGTTTTTGCTCCAGAGAGCATAAAGAACGACATTGGATGCAGCAATATAATTGCCTGCAAAAGCATTGCCGCTGCTGTTTTTCCATCCATCCAGATGATAACTGCCGTTTGCAACATCTGACGAAACCGGGAGACTGATTTCGCTGTTTGCGTTTGCCGCGATATCTTTGATCTCTGATTCATCATCAATAAAATGACCGCCGTTGGCATCCAGAACCACATGTGCCTTGGAATAAGCAAAATTCAAAGCGGAAGTCGCATTGCAGAAATACGTTGCATCCAGAACAATCTCATAACGGCCGGACTCAATTCCTTTTCTGACAAGCTGTGCCGCATCAATGATGATGCAGTTTGAGTCTTCATCAAGTCTCATATCATCCGCCGTAAAGACAGCCTTAAGCGTTCCTGTTCCGGCGTTTCCGGTCGCAATGATCGATCCGTTCTGTGATGAACCTCCCTGACCTGACTCGTAGAATAAGACTTGTGCTTCCTTGTTCATCAGACCGAAATAAAGATATGTGAGATCAGAGGTACAGATCTTGACTTCATCTGAACTACCCTGCTCCAGGTGCAGATCATACGGAATATTAGCCACATCACCGATGATCAATACTTCCTCCGGAATATATCTTGCATAGCCATAGGAACCGACAATGATATAATACTCATCCTGAAGTACATATCCGGAAATCAGACTGTCAGGAATCAGTACCTGACCATTTTCATATACGGCTGATTCAACGGAGAAAGAATAGTCATATCCGTAATCATATCTGGGTGCAGATCTCTTCAGCTTGATGAAAGAAGCTTTAGGATCCGTGCTGTTATTACAGATTCCTTCCAGCCAGTTCGAAATATCAGAACGATCAGAACGGATGATAATGCCGCTTCCTTCCTGATAATAAACCTGAATGTTTTTTGGCAGCGCCTGTACAGATGTGCTGATCAGCATGGTACATCTGTACGGGGCATATCCTTCAGCAACAATATTGATCTTATATGTATCGGACAATACAGCTCTTCTGATGAGAATATTCTCCGGAATCGTGATGGATTTCCCATCAGCTGACAATACCATCTCATCGGTATCACCCGATCCCTGCGGACCTCCGATATAAGTCGGATAGCCGTCGTTTTCACTGAACATGCTGATATATGAAGAGGTCGTTCTGTTGTTGTATAAAGCGGAAATCCATTCTGTATCATCAGAACTGATCACAATCTGATTGTTATTGTTGCTGATTGTGATTTCAGGAACCTGATTCAGAAGCTGTGTAAAAGTCACGGTCGCAGAAACATCGCTTCTGTATCTTCTGGCATGGACCGTGACGGAACGTGTGCCGTTCGCAACGTTATATCTGATCAGATTGTCTTTCGAAATGACAGCATTAGTACCATCATAAGAAATAATTCCTGCATAATAGCCCTGATTCATGATAGAAATCGGGTTCGGAAGCGGACTGTTGTCGATTGTGACCATCGAAGGAGACTGGTCTCTTCCTTCGTTGTATCTGGCCAAAGCCTGCAGGAAATCCTTGTTTTGCGATGAGATCACCAGATCGCCATCGGCATTCGTTGAGACAGCGACATCTGTCGGAGTGTCTTCCATTCCGTTTCTGATGGTAAAGACAAAACCGTCATGTTCCAAGGTATATTCAACTGTACCGTATTCAGCAGAATACAGTTTCATTGATGTAAATACCGTTCCGGTATTGATAGGATTATTACTGCCGTCAGCATCGATAATATTGTTGAAAGGCAGGACGATTTCATCGTACTCATTATCATAGAGAATGCTGCCCGCATAAGTGTGAGCACCTCCGTCATACGATGCATTTTCAATATGCATGCTTACGGTATTATCAAAGTTTCTCAATTCAACATAGCTTTGAATCGTTTCCGGCTGAGCGCCATATACATTCGGTAATTCCAGTGCTTCCAGAAAATCCAGACCACTTGAATTAACGGCATTGATGATCAGATCCCAGCTGCCGGCCTGCTGTATCCTGTATTCCATGTCATTGGAACGCAGACTATTTGATAAAGGATCCAGTTCGAACTCTACATCTTCATAACCCGGGACTTCAAGTTTTACTGTTACCTGTTCATTATAGGAATTCGAGTAGTAATAATCTAAAAAACCTCTTTTTGTTACCAGAACATGGTCGCCTTTCAGGACAAGGTATGTCGAATTATCATCCTGATTATATACAACAATTCCGTTATTTCCGGATACTCTGGCCAATCCACCTCTGACCGGATGATTTCCGGATGATAAATATTCATTGTAAGTAGGACTGCTGCTTGGAGAAATCAGAGCTTTCAGATATTCACTTCCCGCATAGATCGCAATACCTCTCTCGGTGTCTGTATTGATTTCAACAATATTTGTGACACCCGGCTGCTGTCTTGTAACCGCATTTATTGCAACATTTCCCGAATATACTTCGTACGAATTATTGTTCTCATCGTAACATCCGATATCCGCATAATATGTTCCGTTTGGAAGATTTTCGTTGAACCACGAATCTGCAGGAATCGAGATGTACTGGCCGTCAGCACCGTTTTTCAGCTGGCAGTAGCTCCAATACATATAGTCGCTGATGCGGGTAAAGAAACCCCATATTTTGTCATCTGAATCATAAAGAGCGACATCGGAAAAACGCGAATATACAGTTGGGTCATCTGCTGTGATGATGATCTCTCCTGTTTCCGGATTCTGAGTCATGGTTGCACCTATCTCATGTGCAGATCTCAGGTTGCTGCCTTCATCAGAACCGCCATCTTCCTCTGTTGCAGAATTACCCGTCTGAGCATTCTGTCCTTCGATCATCTGATCTTCATCAGTGGCTTCAAAGGTGTTTTCGCTGTCACCCTCTCCGACCTCGATTATCGGGTCCTCCCGTTCTTCGGTTTCACTTTGATCAGACGTATTTTCCGTCTCTTCCTGCTGAACTTCAGCAACCGGTTCCTCCGGTTCTTCTGATTCGGCATTTACCATATACGGCGTATAAGAAAAAGCCGTCGTCAGCAACAACACGATAGCGAGAATAAATGTCAATAATTTCTTCATATCCCAAGCCCTTTCAAAAGCACTATAAAAGCGCTTTCATACACGATTATTTTATCTTATCAAAAAGACTGTTTTCAATGAAAACAGTCTAAAAATCACTTTTTTCTGCCTGCCACAGAAATAACGAACAAAGCCAGGATACAAAGATTGGGAATCGTTGCCGAATTGACAAAACTCTGTGCAAAATACGCAAACAGGCCGGCATAGAAACCCGTTATTTCCTTGTTAAAACAGGCTTTATCCCTGGCAAACATATAAAGCAGGCTGATCCAGCAGAAACTCCAGGCAAGCAGACCGGACAAACCCATTGTCAGCAATACCTGGATCGATTCGCTGTGAGAAACAGTATAGACGATCCCATATTTGGAATACATGCTTGCATAGACATTTCTCAGCAGTTCCGGTCCCAGTCCGAATAATTTGTGAAACAGATCGAAACGATCAAACTGTTTCAGAGAAATCCGCCATAATTCAAAACGATAATTATCAAGACTGTCACCTCGGAAACTGATCATTTCTGAAAGAACAAAAACAGCACATATCAGCAATATGAGCATTACAGAGATGACAATATATTTTTTTCTGTTCAGATATTTTTCTTTATCAGCAAACAAAGAAACAGAGAACAACATAACGGACAAAACAGCAGTGATGATCAGCACTCTGCTGTCAAACAGCAAGAGGCCGATGCTGTCATAGAAGGTAAAGAACGATGCAAAAAGAGCGCTGTGCCTGATGAAAAACATCACTAATGAAAAAACCAGAAACAGAAAAGAAGTTCTTTTCAGACTTTCAATACCGTCCAAAGTCTGCATAGCCAATATCAGTGCTGCAATTCCCATTGAAAGATAGATACCGTCTGCTCCGATCAGGATCGATGAAATCAGGCCTGTCAGACTCGTCAGAAAGAAGAAAACAGTATCAGTCTTTTTTTCCGATGACAGATATCTGCTGAGAAACAGCGGAACAAAAAGACTCAGATAGCCGACATACCAGTTGCTGTTGCCGATTGTTCCGAAATACGCAAAATGCGACGTGATATCCAGGTTTTCTCTCATCGACAGAAGATCCAGATCCATCGCATCGCTGATTGTCAGAAGAAACTCAAAAAGACAGACAAGATAGAGCGGATAGTTCACATATGAACAGAGAGGTCTGTCTTCATCCTTGAATGTCAATATCATCAGAGACAGACACAGAATCGTAAAATAGCCGACATACCAGCCCTGTCTGCCGCTGAAGGCATCGGCTTTCGAATAGGAAAAGAAAGCCGAAACAAAACTGCTGGTCAGCAGATACAGGATTGAACAAGCCAGGAAATCAATATGCCGTTTTTTTCTGCAGATCTTCAGGATAATGACCGCAATCAAAAACGGCAGCAGTATCTTCATCAAAATGAAAAACAATTCTGCCTTGACATCCATGATGTCATAATAAGCGTTCCTGTAATACAGAGGCAGAATTACGCCTGCTGCATACAGAAAAAACAGGAACGATGAAGCATGTATGATCTTATATATCTTGTCTGAGAGATTGTTCTCTTTCAGATTCTTTTTTGCCAAAAGGTTCTCCTGAAATCAGTCTTTTTTCAGCCATACGACCGGTCTGAGCGCATGTCTGATTTCCTGCATGGATGAAGCCACAGTCCCGTCTCTGTTCCAGACATACTCGATCATGTTGGCATCATTGCCGGCAGAACGCAGCCACCAACTGCAGTTTTCATCATCGTCTGTCAGTGCCCCTTTTTCCACGGCATACACTGTCGGCTTTGTCAGTCTTCCGGAATAATCCGGCATATAGAGATCCAGGTCGGCACTGTCAAACACGAACACTTTATCAGAAGTCTCATACTGCATGAGATCATCCCCTTCCTCGTATTCATATTCATAAGGGTAAGTATACAGTACCGTTGAAAGAATCTGGCTTTTTTCATTGAAATCTGCCAGGTTATTCAGGAAGATGGAATTCAGCCAGCCTCTTAATTCACTGTCTCTCCAGCTGGCATCTTTGGTCTCTGCATTATAAACCTGATTATCCAGACCGTATCTGCTGATCAGAAGCATCTTTCCTTCATCTATGGCCAGCACGGTCCATTCAACCAGTTCTTTTCCGTTGGACTCGTCATTGTCCTGCTCATACGCACCGAACAGGACACTGCTTCCGACTTCTGCTTCGGCCATCAGTTTATCTTTGATCTGTTTCAGTCTGACCTCACTGTCATCAAACTTTACCTGCGCAAAAATATTTGCCGCACCGATCAGATCGCCCTGTTTATACAGGCTGTCGGCTTTCATATAGATCGCATTCTTGACCTGATAAGCGGAATCCTTGTAATTGCCGAGCTGCTCGAAAGCAGTCGCTGCTTCATCATAGTTTCCGGCTTCCGCCAGAGTCAACGCTTCTTTATACTGATTCATCGGTATCCACAGATACCTGTAGCAGACAACGGCGAATACCATCAGAGAAATCACAGCCATCACGATACCGATATTCGGTTTGGGAGGGCCGATCTCTTTCTTCGCCTTTTCTCTTCTTTCCTGTTTCGCTATTTCTTTTTCAAGATTTCTCTGAGCCTGTTTCTCAAGTTCTTCCTTCTGAGCCGCAAGCCTTCTTTCTTCTTTCCTGGCTTCAGCCTGTTTCTTCTTTTCCTGTTCTCTTGAAAGATATTCGGCTCTTATTTGTTCCTCTTTGCGTTTTCTGTCCCTTTCAACTTCTTTCAGTTCTCTCTGGGCAGCTTCTCTCGCTTCCTTCTCTGCCCTTCTCTTTTCCTGGCTCTTTTCCTTGAGAAGCGAATTATAAAGCGAACGGACTTCTCTGTCTTTGTTTCTGATAAATGAGCGATATTCTTTGGCAATAAAATCTCTGTTTTCCTGATCTTCCTTCTGGGCATCCTGGATCCTGATATCATAGGTTCTTAACAAATCGGAAATATAATCCCTGACTCTGGCAGAACCGTTCTGTTTCAGCCAGTTCAGGGAAGGATTGAGATCCAGTTCATTGATGATCTGTTTCTTCTCATCGACCATGAAACTCAGATGAGAATCATAGGATCTGTTGAAACTGTATTTCTCTTTGATTTCGTCTGTTTCCAGGACATCGGGAATACGGCACTTCTCGGCAATCTCTTCGATGTGATTTCTGAATTCATCTTCGACTTCAAGCGTTTCAAAAGAATTCTCATGATAGAGATTTTTATAATAATTGAACAGCTGATCGATATCCGTGGTCTCTGTTTCCGCCATCAGCAGATTCAGATGCGCGTTCTCATTGTCCGGATCGATATCCAGATAGGAAATAAACTTCTCTTTTGCCTGATTGAAGAGCTTCTTTTCCAGGAACTCATCGCCCTGGGTATAAAGTTCTTCCAATCTGTCTTTTTCTTTTTCGTAACGCAGAGACTTCAGTTTCTCTTTTGCCTTTTCCAGGTAATCTCTGTTATCCTTGTATTCCTTATCTGCTTCCAGTTTTCTGACCAGTACTTCCAGTTCTTCGATCTCGTTTGCGACAAAGAAATCAGAAACGTTTTCCTTGTACCTTACTTCGAGATCTTCGTTTCTCTCTTTCAGTTTCTCCTCATAGATCTTCTCGATCGTGCGGTCGGTCTCCTGCAGATAAATCCCGTAGATATGTTCAATGGATTTACATTGTTTCTCATCTGCCTCTTTTGACTGTCTGATTCTTTCGTCATAGGCCCCGTAGATCTGATCGATCAGCTTTGTAACTTCGCTGTCCTTGTACTTATCAATCTTGGTCAGAAGCGGATTGAGGCTGAACTCTTCTTCCAGCTGCTTTTTCTGTTCTTTTCTTGAAGTAGTGAAAGACTCATAAGAACGGTCGAAATTGTAATATCTGCGGATCGTTTCTTTTTCAAAATAACCAGGCAGATAATACCTGTCGGCGGTCTTTTCAATATGATCGCGGTCGATCTGACAGCCTTCCAGTTGTTCGCCCAGATCCTCTGAGTAAAGATTCTGATAATACCTGATCAGACTCTCATAATCCCTGGTACCGGTCTCGATCATCAGAATGCCCAGATAGGCATGCGGATTGTTTTCATCCAGACTTAATACTTTATCAAAGCTCTTTGCCGCAAGATCTTTGTTTCCCGCAAGCAGATAAGAGCGTCCGGCGATCAGTGTTGTCTCGATCTCCTGTTGCAGCTGCAGACTGTTTTCTTTTTCCCTGATTTCATCGATCCGGTTCTGACACAAAGTAATATAGCGTTCGCTGTCCTTGTAGTCTTCCAGTACTTTCAGTCTGTCAATCAGATCATTCAGATCCTCTTCGGAACTGACGGTGTTATAGGAACGGATGATATCCTTGTATTCTTCCTCTTTCTGATTGACTGCATCATTGTAAAGTTTCTTGATCTGCGCATAGACCTTGAACAGATGGCGCTGGTACTCGCTCTTGATCTTTTCGGTGTTGAGCTCGTCTTCTTCCTCAGCCTTAAGTGTCCTCTGATGATAGGTATCATAAAGATCATTGATCCTGTTCTGGATATCTCTGGAACCATGTTCCTTCAGCCAGACAAAAATCGGATTGGCTTGTGTTTCCTCAACGATCTGACTTTCCTGTCTGACACGGTTGTTCAGAGAAGACTGGTAAGTTCTTTCGAAAAGATACTTCTCCCGTATCGTCTCCTTCTCCAGAAACTCCGGCAGATAATACTTTTCGCACATTTCATCAATGTGCTTTAAGTCTTCTTCGATCGCTTCAAACGATTCTTTCTTATCCTCTGAGTACAGATTCTTGTAGTACTCAAAAAGCTCATCCAGATCCGTCGTCTTGGTCTGAGACATCAGGATGCCGGCATAGGCTTCTTCGCTGTTTGGATCCAATGATACAACTTTCGCAAAACCGTCATAAGCTTCGCCGTAATTTTTCTTCAGAAGGCAGTTGCGGGCAGAATCGATTGCTTCTTCGATACTCTTTCTCAATGAAGCATCCTCATCCTGCTTCTTGAGATCTTCGATCTTTTTTTCACACAAGGAGATGTATCTCTTTGACTGCTTGTAATCATTGAACGATTCAAAACGGATGATCAGATCTTTGAGTTCCTGTTTATCATCGCTTTCCTCATACTGACTGATTAAAGAACGATAATCACTGTCCTTTTGATTCCTGGCTTTTTTGGCCAGATCCTTGACCTTGGTATAAGCCTGATACAGGAAACGCTGATACTCGTTTTTTGTTTTTTCTTCGTTATATCTTTCATCACTCTCTGCCTGATCGATCCTGTCATCATAAGCTCTGATGATCTCGCCGATCTCACTGAAACCTCTTGTCTTCAGCCAGGAAAGATCCTCATCCTCATCGATCAGTTTCTGGATCTTCTCTTTCTGTTTCTGACGGCACGCTAAACAAGACTGGTAAGTCAAGTCGAAATCATAAGCTTTTCTGATCTCGTCTTCTTCCAGATAACCGGGAATATATGATTTTTCGATCGCCTCTTCGACATGGGAATCTTCTGTTTCCGTTACCGGCTTGGCTTCGTACTCCGGTTTGGAATAAAGATCCTGATAATAAACGATCAGTTCATCCTCGCTTCTGATGCTGTTTTTAGCCATCAGACTCGCGATATGATAATCCTTGTTGTCGGGTTCCTCTTCCAGAAGCTTCTTATAAAACTGCTGGGCCGCAAAAAAATAACCTGATTTGAGAAAATCAGCTGCCTGCTGTTTCAGCTGTTCCTGATCCTGATTGATGATCAGGATATCTTGTTTATCCCCCATTGATTCCCGCTTAAAACACAACAAAAAATGTGTTGTTCTACATCTATAAGTATAAACTAAATTTTCTAAAGATAGCTATGATTGAATCAGAAACAATACCTGTCTTTGTCCTGTTTTCTGTTAGAATCAAGCTATACAGGAGGAGTCAGATGATGAAACAGGACCTCAGGCACGCAGATACAGTGATCAGAAACGTCAGCGTCTTCAACAGTTATTTCAGAAAATTCATCCATGCGGATGTATACATCAAAGACGGGAAGTTCCTCTACATCGATCAGAAAGGCTCTGATCAGATCTCGTATGACGAAGAGACCGACGGCAAAGGCCGCTACATGATCCCGGGTCTCATCGACATCCACATGCATATCGAAAGCTCTCTGGTCACGCCTGAAGCCTTCTGCAGCTACACCGCCCGCAACGGTCTGACAACGATCGTTTCGGAACCCCATGAGATCGCCAATGTCTGCGGCAAAGAAGGGATCGAAGCCATGATCGCTTCCGGACAACGTTCTCCCTATGACTGCTTCTATGCCATCCCCAGCAATGTCCCGATCATGAACAGGGACTATGAGACCAGCGGCGGAGCCATCAGCTGCGAAGACATGCTGGAACTGAAAGAAAAAGAAGGTATCATCTGTCTGGGAGAAGTGATGAACTTCAGGGAGATCATTGAAGAAAACGACTCCGAAGTCGGAAAGTTCATCGGCCTGATCCATGACAGAGAACCGAACTATCCTCTGGAAGGACACTGTCCGGCACTGAAAGACTTCGATCTGGCGAGGTTCCTTTATCTGGGGATACAGAGTGACCACTGCATCCATGATCTTGAAGAACTCAAACAGCGCTTTGAAAACGGCATGTTCATGGAACTACAGGACTCCATGGTGACAAAAGAAGTGATCGATTTTGTTTGTCAAAACAATCTCTATGAGTATTTCAGTTTTGTTACCGATGATACCTTCCCCGATATCCTTTGTCACAAGGGGCACGTCGATGCGATCATGCGCAAAGCGATCTCCCTGGGAATGAGGCCGGAAGACGCCATCTACTGCACCACCTATACGCCCGCCAGAAGGATGAACGTGACTGACCGCGGCGTCATCGCTCCGGGCAGACTGGCAGACTTCGTGCTGCTGGACGATCTTGATTCCCTTCATATCGTCGGTACCTACAAAAAAGGAAAGTGTATCTTTGATACCGATACACCATCTGAAGATAAATCAGAATATTCACTGGGAGGTCTCTTTGAAGATACGGTGCACGCTCATAAGATGACAGCGGAAGATTTCAGAGTTCCTGTCAAAGGAAAAGACAGGATCGTCAACGTACGTGTCATGCAAGTCAATCCGACAGGCAGCAGGACAGATGAAGTCTTTGTCAGGATGGAGATCAAAGACGGTGAACTGCTCTGGAAGAACAGCGGATGCCAACTTGCTGCAGTCATCGAAAGACATGGCAGAGACAATCATGTCGCCTTCGGATTCACCTGCGGCTCTGCATTGAAACAGGGTGCCTGTGCCTCCAGCTATTCCCATGATTCCCATGACCTGATCGTATTGGGAAATGATGAAGAAGACATGGCGCTGGCAGTCAACAGGATCATCGATCTGCAGGGAGGGATCATAGTCACACTGAACAAAGAAATCACAGCCGAGATCGCCCTTCCGATCGCCGGACTGCTCAGTAAGAAATCGGTCGAAGATACTGCGAAGGATTTTGAAAAAGTCCGTCAGGCATTCGGGAGTCAGGGCTATGATCATGACAACAACATCATGAACTTCTGTCTGCTCTCACTGACCTGTATTCCGGTTTTGAAATTGACTGACAGAGGCTATCTGAATACAGAGACCTTTGTCAAGCTGCCTCTGTATGAGGAAATCGATTCAAAGCAATAAAAAGCATCCTTTCAAGGACGCGAACGGATCAACCATTTCAGAAAATGAAATGGTTTTTTACTGATCTCTGATGATCGGAAACAGAGAAAGGATGATCAGGATACAGCCGATGATGCTTCTGGGAAGCAGGTCATAATGATAAAGGAATGTGCTGACTAACAGCGAAGTGATCGGCTCCAGTGTCGAGATAAAAGCCGCATCGGCACTTCCCAAGATCCTGATGCCGACCGTCAGTGTAATGCTTCCTGAAATCAGGATGACTCCCGAGAGCAGCATCCAGAAGATCTGATCGGCTTTGAAATGGATCATCTGCAGATTTGAATAATCAAACGCCAGCGAGAAAAGGAAAGAAAAAAGAAAGATATAGAAATTCTTCAGGAATGTATCATGCTTTGAAATGACACCGCGGTCGATGACTGTCAGATTGACCGCATAGGCAAAAGCGGAGATCAGTGCATATACGACACCTTTGAGACTGTATGCCGCACCGGGATCGCTCAGGAAAAACAGACCGCCGGCAGAAAGGATGATCGCCACCTTCCTGCTGAAGTAAAGTTTTTCCTTGAAAAACAATACCGCACCCAGACAGATCAGTACCGGATAAATGAAGTGGATCATTGTCACCAGTCCCACCGGCATCTTTGTATAAGCCAGATTCAGACAATAGTCCGTCACAAAGATACAGACTCCGGATAATAGATAAGTCAGCAACTCTTTTCCTGTAATCTTTAAACTGACGCGTCTCAACAGGCAAAAGAAAAAACTGCCCAGCAGGCAGACACTGTTGCATACCAGCAGTACGCTCAGCGGATCAGCACCATTCAGGATGGCCTTGTTCTGAACGGAAGGCAGTATGCCGAATAACAGTGATGAGATGATCACATAAAGAAAACCCATAATAAAAAAGAGGAACAGGAAAGATCATTTAACGATCTTTCCTGTAATAAATCTAATAAATCGAATCAATTATAAAGTCTTCCTGTACTCCTTGACAACATCCATGAATTCCTTGACTCTGTTGTAGTCAACGACATTCTCGAACTTGCCGTCAACCTTGAAAGTGGTAGCACAGACAGCACCGTCGGAAGCAGACAGCTGTCTGACGATATTGTCTTTGTTGCAGCCGGTATTGCAGAAGATCGGCGTCTTTGTCGTAGCCTTCTTGACCTTGGTCAGAACCTGAGTATCGGTCTCTGAGCCTGCTGTCAGTCCGGATACACAGATGGCATCGGGCTTGCAGTTGAACTCTGTCGTCTTGGCGATCTGGGCGATATCCCTGTCTGCCAGATAGACGGCAGCTTCCGGTACGATGTTGTACAGCATCTTGATATGATCGGCACCGATTCTGTGTCTGTGTCTGGCTGTCTCACCGGAGTTGGTATTCCAGATACCGAAGTCCGATGCGTAGACTCCGGAAATGATCTCTCTGATGAACTGTCCGCCTGTTGCCTTTGCGACATCCAGTGACGATACCGGATCCCACAGACAGTTGACACCGTAAGGAACACTCACTTCTTTACTGACTCTGCCGATGACATACGCCATCGCTGCCAGAGTGATGGGCTCCATCTTGGTCAGATAAGGAAGTGAATATTCGTTGGAGAACATGATGCCGTCAACACCGCCGTCCTGTAAGGCTTTGACATCCTTCAAAGCTCTCTCCACGACGGCTTCCATGCCTTTTTCCTCATCATAGTAAGGATCACCAGGCAGCGGAAGAAGATGACACATCGCAATGATCGGCTTCTTCACATGGAACATTTCTTCCAGCCAGTTACTTGTATCAGCAAAAAAATCCATATTCTATCCCTCCTACCAGACGCTCTTGACCATAAAACCATTATCATCCACTTTCAGCATGATAACGGTCTGCTGGTTCCTGGCGTTGTAAATCCATAAAGCCTTGGCCTTCTCATTGTACTCCCAATGATCGACCTCAAAATCAGGATCATTCTTACAGGCATCCACGAGTTCTTCAATCGTTTTTGTTGTAAAACCTCTGTCTAACATCTTTCACCTCAATTCTACTGACAATACTGTCTGACTGCCAGTTCTTTATCATTGAATACTCCTCTGCCGATAACGGCACAGTAGATCTTTGAATCCTTCAGTCTCTGATAAGTCTCATAATTGACACAGCCGTCGATCCAGATCTTCTTGCTTTCATCTTCGGCCAGCTTCAGGGCAAATTCTTCCATTTCCGGCATATAGTTCTGCTCTATATCCCAATGCGCTGTCGTATTGACCAGTATGTAATCGGTGATACCGATCAGTTCATCCAGATCATCACGCATCAGATCCTCATCACAGAGATTGACACCGACTCTGACACCTACATTCCTGAACTTCTCTATAACATCTAAAGCATCAGACAGATGCGAGACCTGAACGAATGTGACATCGCAATTGCATGTCAGGACATCATCCAGATAATCCAGAGGATTGAGCACCTCCAGATGCATCGTCTTTTCTTTACTGGAAGAAATACGACAGATGCCCTTCGCCATCTTCATACCGAAGGAGATGCCGCCCACGACGACACCGTCTTCGATATCGATGTGGATGTTGTCAAAATATGTATCAATGTACTTTACTTCATCTGCTACGTGCAAGACATCGGCTGAAGCAATGGACGGTGATACCAGCATCATAAGTCACCTCTGAACCGCTTGGCGATATCCATGAGTTCCTTCACTCTTTCCTGATCGACAGCATCATAGAAGGAACCATTATATTTCAATGATGTTCCAACGACACAGCCATCGGCGATGCTTAAAGTCTTTTCGATCGTTGCTGCCTTGACACCGTTGGAAGCAAGTACCGGTTTATCCGTCACTTTCTTGCTGCGGGAGATCAGCGAATCATCGATCGGCCTGCCCGCCGTAAGTCCGAACACCAGCATTGCATCCGGATTCATCGCAAAGTCGACACTTCTTACGACATCTTCGATCGGTCTTTCGGCGATCTGCTTCGCTCCTTCGGGAACGATCGTTGCCAGGAGCTTGAGATCGTCCAGATGCAGTTCCGCCTTATGGCGCATCATCTCGCCCATCGGAACGGAAGAGATGCCGTCATCGGATGCATAGGCACCGAAGAAAGTGCCTCTGATGAACTGTGCATCCACTGCACAGGCCAGATCAAAAGCCTTGTAGGGATCGACAGCGATGTTGACACCGAACGGTACTCTGATCTCATTTTTCAGTTCACCGATGATCCTGGCCATGCAGGCAACGGTGACCGGTCTGACATTATCGGTATAGGGGATCGAAAACTCATTCGTGAAGAGTACCGCATCGATACCCCCGTCCTGCAAAGCATGCAGATCATGTCTTGCCCGGTCGATGACTTTATCCAATCCGCCCTCTTTATCATATTTCGGATCAGTAGGCATGGCCATCAGATGCATCATGCCGATGACCGGCTTGTCTGTGCCAAACAGATCCTTCATCCACATTTTCAGATATCTCCTCTGAACGCCTTTGCTGCATCCATGAGCTGCTTCACTCTGTTGACGTCGGTCTTGTTATAGAACTTTCCATCATATTTCATCCAGGTACCGACAACACAGCCATCAGAGATCTTCAGCATATCGGCAACTGTATCTGCCTTTACACCGTTGGAGGCAAAGACAGGCGTATCGGTCGCTGATTTTGCTCTGGTGATATTGGTCGTATCGATCTCAGCACCTGCGTTATTGCCAAAGACAAGAAGAGCGCCCGGAGCGATCGAGAAAGTGACAGACTTAGCGACATCCTCGATCGGTCTTTCGGCGACCTGTCTGGCTCCTTCCGGTACCAGTGTAGCCAGTGTATAAACATCTTTGCAGCCGACATCGACTCTGTGCCTTTCGATCTCGCCCTGGGCATAAGTGGTGATACCGTAATCTCCCGCATAGGCACCGAAGAAAGATTCTCTGACAAAATCAGCACCCACAGCAGCAGCCAGGTCAAATACTTTATAGGGGTCCATGGCAACATCGACACCGAACGGCACTGTGATCTCACTCTTTAATTCACCTATGATCCTGGCCATGCAGGCGATGGTAACAACTCTGACATTCTCCACGTAAGGAATGGAGAACTCGTTGCAGAACAGCACACCGTCGATACCGCCGTCCTGCAAGGCATGCAGGTCTTCCCTTGCCCTGTCGATGACCGCCTGAATTCCACCTTTGGGGTCATACTTCGGGTCTGTCGGCAATGCCATTAAGTGCAGCATGCCGATGACCGGCTTGTCTGTTCCGAATACTTCTTTCATCCACATAATATCTTTCCTCCTCTTTTTTTCTATAATTCTATTTCGTTAAAGGAATCAACTTCCTTATCTGCCATTGATGTATCCTGTATGACTCTCGATCCTTTGAATCCTACCGTATAGATGCCGCTGGCGATCCCGGCCCTGATCCCGTTGGGAGAATCTTCGATGATCATCAGGTCCTTTTTATCGATCCCCATTTTTTCCGCCGCCATATTGTAGATCAGGGGATCGGGTTTCCCCTTTGATAAACCATGTCCCGACAGGACCCATTCAAAGTAATCCCTGATCTTCAGGCTGTCCATGATCGTATAAAGATAGTTGTAATCCGATGAAGATGCCACACATATCCGGATCCCTTTTTCTTTGCACCTGTCCAGGAACTCATAGAGACCTTCCATCGGTTTGAATTTCCTGATGTCAGTGCTTTCTTCATAGATACTCATGGATCTTCTGTTAAACTCTTCCGGTGACATATTCAGATGATAGGTATTGACCAACTCTGTTCCGATTGCCTGAAGGTTCTGTCCCACGACATGCTGAAGCTCTTCAAACGTCGCATCGATACCGATGCTTTGCATGAAGCTTACAAGTGCATCGATGTAAGGCGGTTCGCTGTCGGTGACCACACCGTCAAAATCAAATATGATCCCCTTTATCATGCGTTATCGTCATCCAGTTTTTCCGTCAGGAAATACTCATCAAGAAGGACTTTAAGCTCTTCTTCATTGCAGTCATCCATCTTCTTCAGGAACTGCGGATCTTTTAAACTCCTGATCACTCTGGTGACGATCTTGATATGCTCACTGTCGTCTAACAGTGCCAGATTCAGGACATAACGCACTTCGATGTCCTGATCCCAGTCAGCCATTGATCTGAACATAACCGGTTCATCCAGCCTCAGAGCACAGATCGCCTGTCTCAATACATATTCATTGCTGGCATGAGGGATCGCCACCGGGCAGAACTCCGTCAGACCGGTAGGATACTCTGCTTCCCGTTCCGCACATTTTTCCCAGAACTCTTCCACGACGCAGCCTTCCTCATACAGCTTTGTGCCGGTCATCTTCAGAGCTTCTCTCCAGTTCTGGGCATGTCCCTCTATAACATAAATCTCACTCATTTTTTCTCCTCCTTTTTCCGGATCGGTCTGCTTCTTTCGATCCGTCTGGAAGTGTCGATCGCTTTCTCTCTGCCGATGAAATCGATCTCAATTCTCTTTCTCTTTTTCTTGACCGTATCCAGGATCTCTTTTGTGTCCTCCGGCGTAAACACATTGGGGATCGAGAATTCCGTTTTACGGTCGTCTCTCATATAAAACCTGATTCTGATTACAGGATTGTATTCAATCTTTAAAATATCATCATATCTGATGTGTCTGACATCCACCAGACCGTCCCAGAAGAAGATCTCATTGTCCTTGAACTGAAGTCTCAACAGGAATCCCCTGAGACAGTAAAACACACCCAACAAAGTTCCTGAAGTCAGAAATGCGATGTTGTAGATCAGCTTGGAATAATAGAATCTTTTTCTGATGATCAGATACGCCACACAGCCTAACATCAGCAGGCCGAAGAGGAAATATCTGACTCTCAGATCTTTTCTGCATCTGTAAATTTTCATATACAAACAAAATAAAAGAATTGTCCGGGTGTTGAAGCACCCGGACAATAATCAGCAACAGTTTACCAGGCGCCTAACAGTTTGGCGATAACACCCAGGATGACACACTGCATCTCTTCGATACCTGAACCAGTGACCTGACCCATGGAAGCTGTGATGTAGCCTGTCTCCAGAGCCAGCTTGGTAGCTAACGGAGCCATGAAGCTGTACATCAGGAAGCAGTAAGCCATACATACCGCTGAAGCAACGATGGTCTTGAAGACATCACCCTTCGCAAACAGCGAACATGCACAGGTCGTGTAGCACAGTGAGCCAATGGAAGCGATCGGGAAGACCGTTACACCAGGCAGGAATGCCAGAGCCAGAGCAATCGGGATCATGATGACAGAGCACTGAATACCGGTCTCATCACCGAGATACAGGGCCTCATCCATACCGATGTAGATATCGTAGTCATCACCCAGGTGAGATTTGAAGAACTTACGGGCAGCATTGGAAACAGGTACCAGACCTTCCATCAGCAGACCGACCATCTTCGGAACCAGGATGATACATGCAGCGATCGTAACTGACATCGTGATCGCCGTAGCCAGATCCAGTCTGGTAATGATGGAGATCAGCACGCCGGCAAAGAATGCCAGAACGGATGTCTCACCGAAAGAACCGAGCTTGTCGTTGATCCACTTGCCGTTGATGTTGATGTTGGCAAGGCCAGGAATCAGGTCGATGAGCTTGCAGACGACCCAGTCGATGCCCCACATGTAGTAAGCATCTGAGTTACAGCAGGTCGTACCGGGCAGTCCGTAATACTCCTGCCAGTAAGGTGCGATCTTGTCGCCCAGTTTCAGGACGATGACGAAAGTCAGCAGACCGACCAGGATACCGATGATAGCTGCAGCAGCAGGGCTCAAACCGATCATCATCAGTACGTAGTAGCTGATGGCTGCGCCAAGGATAAAGTGCCAGTAGTTCCATACGTCGACGTCCATCGTCTTCGTGAATTTCAGACGAATCAGAACGTAGTTCAGGATCATGCCCAGCGGAACGATCGCGATAGCGAACGGTGTAGACCAGGCAATCGCACCGATTCCTTCCCAGCCGATATCAGTGACAGTGAAACCTGCACCGAGGTCGGCATAGTGCTCAACAGCCGGTGCCAGCGCATCACACAATACGCCGATGACCAGGTTGATACCGGTGAATCCGGCACCGATCTTCAAGCCGTTCTTGAAAGAATCAAACAGATTCATCTTGAAGAACAGGCCGAGGATGGTGATGACAAACGGTAAGAAAATACCGCCGCCGAGATTCAGCACAAAGTTGACAACATTCGATAAAATCTCCATAAATTTCCCCTTTCTTCAATCAATACTTAATCTGCGTTATACTTAGCAGCAGCTTCCAGAAGAGCAGCTTTCACATCTTCGATCACCGCATCTTCATTGATACCGCTGATTAAGCCATCCACACGCACGAGTTTCGTGCCGACATCCTGTTTGAAATTGGAAGTCACAAAACAGATGTCGAAATCTGCGGCATTGGCCATGACGTTCTGGATACGCTCCTTGTGAACATCGATGTCAACACCGATACCCTTGGCGATCTTCTGGATCTCCTCGGCAGCATAAGCACTCGTAGCAATACCTGATCCGCAGGCAATCATAACTTTAACAGCCATAGAACATCTCCTTTTCATTAATAACCCTCGATAAAAACCAAATAACGAAAACCATTTCAAACACAAAAGATGATCGTGTCAGATGATGAATTTGATTTTTATCTTGCTGTTAATTTCATTATATATCTTGCTGCTCAGATGTGTAAAATAAAGCACTTTTAATTCAGACACTGTGCCGGCTGATACAGCAAAACCATGAAAAGATGCCGACAGACCTGCAGATCCTCTGTATATCATGTTTTCTGAAGAAATACGGCAAGCCATCCGGCCTGCCGTATTCCCGCAATTATTCTGAATCTCTTAGAGAATACCCAAGAAATAGCAGGCAAAGCCGATGACAAACAACGCAATGATGATCTTGCTGACAGGTGTTCCCTTCCTTAAGAAATAGAAGATGCCCAAGGTCGTCACGACACCGAGCAGATTCGGCGCGATATCATTGAGGATATCCTGGATCGCAACATCCTGTACGACAAACGGTGTTTCGATACCGACATTTGTGATGATCATTGCTCCGGCAATCGTCATACCGATTAGACCGAGACAGTCGGTGATCTTGTGAATGATCTCCGAGTCGGTGATCTTATCCAATACGTTTTTGCCTACATGATAGCCTTCATAGAATGTGAAGACACCGATCGCAGTGATGTATGCGCCGTAGAACAGGAAGAACAGTACCGGTGCGATCGTATAGCCGTCCAGAGCCATGTTGACGAAGATCGCCAGAAGAACGACCTTGACAAGGCCCTGCGTGATCGTATCACCCAGACCGGCTAAAGGACCCATCAGACCGATCTTGACATTGTTGATCAGATCATCGGTGATCGGAGCGCCGTTGGCTCTGTCTTCTTCCATCGAAGCGACAAGGCCCGGAATGAATGCACCCCAGTTGTTTTCGGTGTTAAAGAAGACCAGGTGACGTTTCATAGCTTCCGCTCTTTCCTCTTTCGTCTCATACAGACGGTTGATGACAGGAGCCATGGAGATACAGAAGCCTAATGACATCAGTCTTTCATAGGACAGACATACTTCAGTCTGCGTTTCCCACAGTAAGAAGGTCTTGATCAGATCGCCTCTTGTTAATTTCTTTTCAGCCATTATGCATTACCTTCTTTCTTTGAGAATACATTCCAGTAGATCAGGACGCAGGCCAGAGCGAACAGTGCAATACCGATCGTCGGCAGACCCACGTAACCTGCCAGGATATAGCCCAGCAGAGCAAACGCAACATACTTCTTGTTGTAGACCGCCTTGAACATCATGCCGATACCAAGCGCCGGCAGTAATGTACCGACAGCAACCAGACCGCCGTTGACCCATTCAGGCAGAGAGTTCATCAGAGTCTCAAGATACTCGGCTCCGAAGTATACAGCCAGGAACGTCGGGATACCGTAAAGAACGACATTGGTTAATAACAGCAGCAGCCAGTTATAGATCCACAGTCCTTTCGTCTCGCCCTTTTCGGCATACTTGTCTGCCATATGCACCCAGGCAGCATTGATAGACATGTACAGATTGGAACTGACACAGAGCGATCTGGATCATGACGCAAAGACGTATTCTGGATCGATCATGAAAATGATCGAGACCGATTATGTCCTTTTTGACGAAGAAGGCCATTCCGATGACTTCGACAAGTTCGTCGAGTTCCCGCTCCAGTCAAGGGCACATCTGCTTTCCCAGTTTGTGAACGGATTTGATATCGACATCAGTTCCCTCAACAGCATGGAAGACTATGTCTATGAAAACATCAACTGCCTGAAAAACTGCAGCGAGACATATCTCAAGGCATTAAGAAACAATATCGATCCCTATGTTTTCTCTGTTACCACATCGATTCTGTTCAGCCATCCGGATTATTCTTCCCTCGCCGCTCATCAGCAGCTGCTCTACGGGATCCTGTTACACATCACCAACAGCATCAGACGGATCAAGAGCGGCAACTATCATCATGACGACTCCGAAAGCCTTTCGGATAAGATATACAGCGAAGAATTCCGTGTTGCCAAGGAGATTTACAGTCACTTTGAAAAGAAATATGATTTCAATGTCAGCAACCGGGAGATCGACTTCCTTGCCAGCTATCTGGCCATAACCGGCAAATACGTCAGTCAGACCTCACCGGCCATACTGGTCATCGCCCACGGTGAGAAGACCGCCAGCGACATGGTGTCTTATATCAGAAAAACAATTGCCGGAGACTACCATCTTGATGCCATCGATTACAGTGAGAACATGCAGCTCAATGACCTGCTGGAACTGGCCTGCATCAAATCATCCGAACTGAATCAAGGATCCGGTGTCCTTTTTTTCGTCGACATGGAGCCTCTGACGACGATCAGCGAACATGTCATCCGCACGACCGGAATACCTACCAAGACCATCTTCCCCCTGACGATGAATGGTCTGATCCAGATCATCACCAAAAGCATGTCAGCCGAAAATGATATGGAATCGCTTGTCCTGGCCAATCCGGCCGCTCAGAATTATCATTTCCGCGAAGATGACAGGGACGACTTTATCCGCGCAGTCACCGAAAGGATCATCGCCAAATCAGTGATCTTCATAGATGCACAGAAGATCGTTGACATCCTGAAGGTCTGTCTGGATGATGCGCTTCAGATGCTGAGGATCCCTTACAGCAACGATATTGCGGTCAAATACCTCTGCCACTGTTCCATCATGATCGAACGGGTCATCAGAAAAGAAGCATGGGACAATAGAAGACTGAAACAGTACCTCAGCCAGAATCACAGACTGCTGGACACTGTGGAACAGGGCTTTGAATATGCCGCCGGCAGTCTGGACATCAAAATACCTCAGACAGAACTGGTATACGTGGCAGAAATGTTCGAACCGTATCTTCAGTAATCATAAAACTATACTGAAAGCCCTCTTTCAACTAAAATAAAAGTGATGATAAAAGGAATCATATTCGACTGCGACGGGGTGCTCTTGGACTCCGAACCAATTTTCGCAAAAGCTGCAGAAGTCATGATGGAAGCCTACGGTCTCGATCTTGACTTAAAGAAGCTTCCGGATGCCAACGGAACGACAGTAAGACATTACTGCGAAGTTTTTCTCGAGCACTTTCCGGAAGTCGATATTCCTCTGGAAAAACTTGTTGAAGACTATTATTATTACTCCGATAAGCTGCTGATGGCCGATGATCTCAAGCCCATGGAAGGTATCCGGGAATTCTGCAGACACCAGTATGAAAGAGGTCTTCAGCTTTCCATAGCGAGCTCCTCTCCCGCCTATTATGTCGAGCACAAACTGAGGCTTTTCGGCATCGAGCCTTATTTCGATCATATCGTCTCAGCCGACGATATCAACCATTCCAAACCCCATCCAGAGATCTATCTGAAAGCCATCGAGAGAAGCGGTCTGGAAAAACAAAATCTGATCGCGATCGAAGATGCACCTAACGGCATTGCATCCGCAAAAGCCGCCGGACTTTATGTTGTCGGTTTCAAAGGTTCTGAACTTCCGCAGGATACTTCTCAAGCAGATGAGGAAGTATACCGTTTCGAAGATATTCAAATACTGAAAGAAGGAATATAACATGAAAGAATCAATCGCAAAACATCTGGAAGATCTCTGTCTTCTGCCGAGCCTGTCCGGACATGAACAGCTGGTCAGTGATTACCTCAAGAAACAGTTTGAATCACTGGGACTGGAAGTGACAAGAGATGTGCTGGGAAACACCTTTGCCTGTGTCAAAGGAAAACACCATGACAGAAAAGTCATGCTGACGGGACACATGGATTCACCGGGCCTGATGGTCAAGACAATCACCGACGAGGGATTCATCCGCTTCGAAAGAGTCGGCGGCATTCCCGAAAAAACACTGGTCGCCTTAAGAGTCGCCGTACAGGCAAAAGACGGATATGTCCCCGGCGTCATCGGTGTCAAGTCACACCACCTGACTTCTGCAGACGAGAAATACAAAGTCGACAAATATCAGGAGCTCTACATCGATATCGGCTGTTACAGCAAGAAAGAAGTCCTGGACAGAGGAATCAGGATCGGCAACGCCATCACCTACTATCCGACCTTTGTTCATCTGCAGAATGATGTCGTATCCGGAACATCATTCGATAACCGTATCGCCTGCACCTGTCTGATCGAACTGGCGAAGATCTTTGCCGAAAATCAGCCCGACTGCGATGTCTATCTGGTGGGTACAGTCCAGGAAGAATATACGATCAGAGGTGCGATCACCGCTGCCAGGATCATAAACCCGGATGCGATCATATGTCTCGATACCGAGATGGCGAATGATACACCCGACCTGACCGGAACAGGTGAAGTAAAACTCGGAGACGGACCGGTCATGTCTTTATACAACTTCCATGGCAGAGGCACGCTCAACGGCACCATGCCGCACCCAAGCCTGGTCAGGCTCTATGAAGAAAGTGCTGAAGAGACAGGCATCAACCTGCAGAGAGTTGCAGGCATCGGCGGACTCACCGAACTGGCCTATATGCAGCTTGAAGGAAACGGCATCGCCGGTATCGACATTGAAGTACCGTTCCGTTATTCCCACTCCTGCATCGAGACATCCGATCTCAACGATATCGTCAAGACGATACAGCTGACAGAACACGTTATCCGCAAGATCAACAAAGACACCGATCTGATCAGCAGATAAACAATGATTCCAAACAGAAGACATGTTTCCATGTCTTCTGTTTTCGAAAATAGGGTTTTTCTTCTTCAACTGGTATAATACTTAAGTATGGATCTTGAACAGAAACAGAACTTACGGAAAGACTTTCTGGACAACGGATATGATTCCTATGTCTTTTTCACCCTTTCCGGAAAAGAAGAAGATCTGGCCGAGGAACTCAACGGCAAGTATGAAAATGTCTACTGCCTGGTCTTAAGAAAGATGATCCATCGCTCGGATCACGGCCGGAAGTGGGATGAGGAATCGATCCTGATCAAAGGCTATGTCTTTATTTATGTCCCATCAGGTTACGACATCCGCTATGTCCGCTCCGACAACAATCCCTACAAGATTCTGAAATGGCAGCTGGATCTGGGCAAACTCTTCGGTGACGACCTTGCCTATTCCGACTGGGTTTTAAAACAGGACGGTCTGATCGGCGTCTCCAAAGCAGTCAAAGTCGACAAAAAAGTCAAGATCGTCGAAGGTCCCCTTTCTGAAATGGAAGGCTACATCATCAAATACGATCCGAGAAACCGCAACTGTCTTGTAGAACTACATTTCATGAACCGTACGGTCCAGACCTGGCTGCCTTTTGAATATACAGACCAGAATTACATCATGGATTAAGAAAGAAGGAATCATGAACAAAAACCGCAAAATCGCCTATCTTTCCATAGGCATCGCCTTATATGTCGTATTATCTGCCTTTGTGATTATTCCGATCATCAACCGGATCAAACTGGATCTGGGATATATCGTATTCGGACTGTATCTCAACACCTTCGGCATACCGGCAACGATTGTCGGTGTATTGGGTTGTATCATCGGCAATCTGCTCAAAGGCGGATCCTTCCCCATTGCCTGGGCTATCGGTCAGGCATTCATCGGACTGTCTTTAGGCTGTCTGCTTCCGAAAACGAAACAGCTCTGGCTCAAGATCCTATACGGTATCGTTGCCGTGTTTATCGGTATTGCGCTGATCAAAACAGTCATTGAAGTGGCGATGTATCACTTCCCGATCGTCTTAAAATTCTCCAGTAATTTTGTGGCCTTCATCGCCGACAGCATCCCTCTGATCATCGGTATCGTACTGAATCAGAAGATCAAGATCATCAGAAAATAAAAGGAAACCCCGGGGGATTTTCGAACCGGGGCTTCATATTCGATTGTCAGCTATATGGACTCACCAAGACCCATATTTAGCTACTTATATTATACAATATTCTCATTTATTTTTGTTCAATATATGATGATAAAAATCATCTTTTTTCTGAATAATTGAATACCACTACAACATTATCAGTATGATGAATGCGGCAGCGGAAATACAGGGGCCGAAAGGGATGACCTTTTTCTTCGTAAACAATACAGAAATCAGACCAAACAGACAGGCGATCACCAGGACCCATAATCCCAAATAAACACCGCTGTACAGACCGATCATGAACAATAATTTGATGTCTCCTTTCCCCATGCTTTCTTTCTGCAGAATGTGATCCATTATGATCATCAGCAGCCATACAAAACCCGCAAGCATCACTCCGCCGAGGATCCCGTTCAGGAAGTAGTGATATCTGTCAAAAACAAAGAAAAGGGAAACAAGCCAGTTGATGATACCAGCTTCAATAAAACCGTTTGGGATCAGGAAACAATCCAGATCCACAAGAGACAGGCCAAGCAGGATACATACCAGGATCAGATCCCTGATCAGAATATGATCAGGGTATGGATGATGCAGATAAACAATGACAAACAATACTCCTGTAAGCAATTCAGTTAAAGGATAACGAATTGATATCTTCTGATGACAATAGCGGCATCTTCCTTTGTTCCGGAGAAAAGACAGGACCGGTATCAGATCGATCATATTCAGCTGATGTTTACAGAAATCGCAGCGGCTGCGGGAATAGATCCAGTCCTCATTCAAAAGGATCCTCTGTGAGATACAGTTGACAAAACTCCCGATAAAAATACCGCACCCGAACAATAACGGAATGTGGCAATTCAAAACATTGGTATGAATAAACCAGACCATGCAGCTTCCGAATCTATTTATGAGCTCCCCCAGCTCCTGAATCAATCATAACATCTTTTCCAGACACTGACTTAAGAATCCGTCATACAGGTTCAAAACCATAAGAAAAGGCAGTTTTTTCACTGCCTTTTCTGTTACTTTCTTATGACTTATTTCTTCAAAGTCCTGTAGAGCAGTACAACTACACAGGCGCCGATGACCGAAACGATTGCTTCAGAGATGATCGAATTGCTGGAGAAACCGAGCAGACCGAACAGCAGATTGCCGACCAGACCGCCTGCCAGACCCAGTAATAAGTAAAGATACCAGGGTCCGCGAAGATTCATAAGCATAGAGGCAACATAGCCGAATACGGCGCTGAGTGCCAGAGATATGATCAATGCCATTTCAATAACCTCCTTTACAAGTAAACATTATACACTTTTTCGCAAAACTATAAACTCCACTGCATGACCGTTGCCAGCACCGTGATGCCGGCAGTGACCGCGTTGGCGATCAGCGTATAGAAGAACGTCTTGAGTTTCTTCTTTCTTCTTCTGAAAGCGATCAGATAGATGACCAGTTCGATCAGGAAGACCGCTGCCTCGCCGATCGGGAACATGAACATCCACAGCAGTCCGCCTGCATAATAATCAAAGAACATCAGCATGGCATTTAAGATCACCTGGGTGATGATGTTGACGATGATGATCGTCCTTCTTTCGAGCTTTGATCGGAAGCCCATGATATGACCGATGATGAATTCGATGATGACCGTCAGGACCACTCTGAGAAGGAAATAAAGGAACTGTAGGAGGAATTGTGAATCCTCTGCGATATTCAGGTCATCCGCACTGTAATCAACGGTAAAATAGCTGTTAAATGCTTCCCGCTCAATGCTTTTACTCAGCCTGAACGTACCGTCGTCCGGACAGTAGATCGCAACCTTGAATTCCTCCGGCGGATAGTAAGTCCATTTGTACTCATTGTTTCCCTGCATGTCCCCCGACATGTTGCCAAGGAAATTGTATCCGTCTTCATCTTTGTAAGTCGCAAAGAACGTATAGGCTTCAATCTCCTTTTCATCCTTGCCTGACAGATCAAGATTGTCCGGGTCGATCTTCATCCAGGGACCGTATCTTTCCTCCTTCGACAGTAAAGCCAGATAATATGACTTGTCCGGGGCATTTTCAACAGTGATCGTGACCGATGGTTTGGGACCGACATCCGCATTCAAAGGCCTGCTTGATAAAAGCAGGAAGCCGATCACCAGCAGTAAGAGAAGACTTTTCTTGTTCATATTTAACCCCTGTAGAAATAATAAATCAACGACATCAGGAAATTTCCCATAAGATAAGCCAGGGCACAGCTGACGATGAAATACAGTATCTGCGCCTGAGCGATCTTTCCCTGGCGGATGAAACGGTTGAAATCAAGGGCGCTCATGCCAAACAGAACGATCAGGAAACAGAAGAAATAAATACCCGCCCGCAGATAAAAATCAAACATAGACGAATCTTCCTTTCACATAGACATTCTTCACATTGAGATCATCATCCATGATGACGATATCCGCATACTTGCCTTTTTCCAGTGTTCCGTATCGGTCGGACAGGCCGTAGAAACGGAAGGCATTGAGACTGGAATACAATAAGAGATCGCAATACTTGGCACCCAGTTCCTTCAACACCTTCATCTCGTCATTGATCGAGACGACACTGCCGGCATAATGACCGTCAAAGGAGATGAACTTCGTCCCCTTCTTCGTACATTTCTTGGAGATAAATTCATATTCGCCGTTCGGCAGGTTCCTGGCGATCGAGGAATCGGAGATCAGGATGATCTTGTCCCTGTCGATATTGTTCAGAACGAGCTTCAGAACATTTCTATCGACATGATTGCCGTCGGCGATCAGTTCGCAATACCAGCGGTTCATGAAGGCGCAGTTGACCAGTGTGATGTCCCTATGATGCAGGCTCCGCATCGCATTGAACAGATGTGTGAAACCGTCGACATTTTCATCCAGATCCTCATAGACGGCATCCGAATGACCGCACATCACTTTCACACCGTGCTGTTTCAGTAAAGCTCCTATTTCCCTGACGCCGTCCAGTTCATAAGCCACTGTCATCTGTCTGATCTTGTCAGATGCAGCCAGGAAACGCTTCACCGTTTCGATATCGGGCTTCAGAAACTTCTTTGGATCGCCCATGCCCAGATGCTTGGGATTGAGGTAGGGACCCTCAAGATGAATGCCCTGATAGCGGACCGCGCCGCCTTTATAAGAATCCAGCAGCCTGATCTGCTTCTCACATTCTTCCGGTGACAGATCATAGGTCAATGAAGCCAGGAAACTTGTCGTTCCGTCTCTTGAGAATTCTTCAGAGATCTGATCCATATCTTCCAGTGAGCAGCTGTCAAAAGCCATCCGGTCGATGCCGTGGGTATGTGTGTCGAAGAAACCGGGCATGATCAAAGATCCTTCCAGATCGATCTGTTTCCAGTCCTCTGATATCTCTTTTATCCTGTCACTCTGGGGATAGACTTCCCTGATGACATCATCTTCGATCAGCAGTGCACCATCCAGAAACTCACGGTTGCCGTCGATGACCAGATGGGCATGTTTCAGCAGAAGGAACATCACTTGGCTCCCAATGCATTGATCAGTCCGGGCAGCAGCTGTTTCTTTCTGGATACCAGACCGTCGACGAATCCGTCCTTGTCCGGTGTAAAGGTCTCCCTGACTACCCTTCTTCTGGCACCGGCAGAAAGTACATAGGAACCGGAACCGTTGGGGTTGGTCAGCATGATGGCCATCAGGTCGTATCCGCCGGACTTGCAGGAATCTTCCAGATATCTGCTCAAATCGCCCTTCAGGGCATCATACTCATCCTTGGATTTGCAGACAGCCTGTGACAGTCCGACCTTATTGCCTTCGATATTGAACTCCTTGAAATCGTTGTAAACAATCTCAATATGCCTCTTGTTGAGCAATGATTCACTATGCTCGATCAGGCCTCTGGAAAGATTTTCCGCCTTCTCGCCGGAGATCTCCTCCAGCCTCTTGGCTGTCCTGGTATCGATTGGGGTCGTCGTCGGTGATTTGAAATTCATCGTATCGGAAACGATGGCGCCCAGCAAGAGTCCTGCCAGATTGGAACTGAGTTCCAGCTTTTCATCAAAGAATTTGTTGGCGATGATCGTCGCCGTGGCACCTACCGGCATGGTCGTGATGGAGATCGGATTCTCCGACTCAAAACCGCCGAAACGGTGATGATCCACGATCTCGGTCACAAGACCTTCATCGACGTCATCGATGGCCTGTTTCTTTTCGTTGTGATCCACCAGGATCAGCTGCTTCTTCTGATAGTTGAACAGATGGTAACGGGAAACGGCACCGACGACTTTGCCTTCATTATCCAGTACCGGGTAAGAACGGTGACGGGACTTGGCGATCTTCTTGGAAGCCTCATCGATCGTGTCGTTGATGTTGAAATAGTCGATCCTCTCTTTCGGGATCATGATATGTTCGATTGTTGGTGTCTGGTAGATCAGACGCGTGATTGATAACGGTGTCAGTTCTGTCGTTACAATTGTTGCCTCGGCATCCCTTGCCATGGAGATGATATGTCTGGCGATCGGTGAAGAAGTACATACCACCAGCATCGTCGCACCGAGCTCCAGGCAATACTGCATCTTGTCATCTTCGTTTCTCAGCAATACGATCGAGTCATCCTCGACATTGGACTTCAGTGACGGGAACATATGCATCTTGCCGGAAAGCTGATGATTGCCTCTTAAGACCAGGGTTCCCTTCAAGATCTTGACGATATCATCTATCTCGATCGTGCGGATGATGGAAGCCAGCTGGGCATCGGTCTTGGTCCACATGTAGGTGAGATCGTCAAGAGTGACGATGCCCTCCAGGTGTTTCTTCTTGTCGACAACGATCAGACCTCTGTTTTTCAGTTTCAGGACCTTGTCCAGAGCCTCCTTCATCGTCATTTCCTTGTTGGCCAGGGAAGCCTTATCCATCTCAATCTCCTTCAGAGTGGATTTGGCCGTATATAAACGCTGCGGATCTTCATAGCCGAACTTTTCCAGCAGATACTCTGTTTCCGAACTCACGGAACCGACTCTGCCGGCGACGGCGTTGATGCCCTGTTCTCTCTTGAACTGGGCATAGGCGATCGCCGAAACGATCGCATCCGTATCCGGATTCTTATGACCTACGACATAGATGGGGTTTTTCTTCACTTTAAAGCCTCCTTGATCTCACTCAGGCTGAGAGGTCCTTCCCTCAGCATCTTTATACATCTTCCGCTGACATCGATGATACTGGAAGCAACGCTTCCTTTCGCATCCTCACAGACGATACCGTCAATCTTTCCCTTCATGGAAGAAAGCACATCCTCCCACTTCAGGAGAGAACCGTTTCCCGATATATTGGCACTGGTCACCATCAGCGGCTGTTTCATTTCCCTGATCAGGTTCAGGACGAACGCATCATCCGGTATCCTGATCGCAATGGTATCCTTTCCCTTGGTGATCAGATCACTGACTGTTTTCTTTTTCTTCAGCACGATCGTCAAGGGTCCCGGCGTGAACCGTCTGATGATCTTCTCTGCCCGCTTGCCGACAACGGCATACTTTTTCACCATCTCCAGAGAATCACACATCATCGGCAGAGCCTTGTCAAAACTCCTGCCCTTGGCCTCATAAACCGAATCGACCGCTGTTTCATCTGCGATGCATCCCAGACCGAATACGGTATCCGTAGGAAAAGCGAGGATCTTTCCTTCCTTCAGAAGGCTGATCAGTTCCTCTTTGTCTGATATTGCATACAGGATCGTCTTCACAACTCCATTATACTTGCTTCAGGGAACAAAAATCATCTCTGCTATATAATAAAAGTGAAAAGGAAACAACAATATGAGTAAAAGACTCTTAAGCATGACCCATTCACAGATCGAAAGCCTCTCTTCCAAAGAACTGCTCAAGGCGATCGCCCTGAGCGAAGGAAGGATCATGGCCGGAGAATGTGTGTGTTCCACTGCACCCTTACTAAATGACATCACCAATGCCGAAGTCGTCGCTTCGATGTCTGCCGACATCCTGATACTCAATATCTTCGATGTCGACAATCCTCTGATCCAGGGGCTTCCCGAATGCAGGGAAAAAGACACGATCCGCAAACTGAAGGAACTCACCGGCAGGATCATCGGCATCAACCTGGAACCCACGGAAAACAAGCCGGGTGATGAAGCACTCTGGAGGATGACCAAAGGCAGGATGGCAAGCGCCGAGAACGCCCGCAAAGCCAAAGAGATGGGCGTCGACATATTAGTCATCACCGGCAACCCCGGCAACAGCGTCTCCAACACAGCCATCGTTTCAGCGATCAGAGAGATCAGAAATGAACTCAGGGATGAGATCATCCTGATCACCGGCAAGATGCATGCCTCCGGGATCCTGGAGGAATCCGGAGAGAAGATTGTAACGAAGGAAGATGTCGAAGAGTTCATCGATGCCGGTGCCGACATCATTCTGCTTCCGGCTCCCGGTACTGTACCGGGCATCAGTGAAAGCAATATTCATGAACTGATCTCCTATATCCATGAAAAAGGAAAACTTGCCATGACTTCAATCGGTACTTCGCAGGAAGGAGCCGATACCGATACGATCAGAAGGATCGCTCTCATGGCAAAGGCAGCAGGAGCCGACATCCACCACATCGGTGATTCCGGATATGTCGGCATGGCCCTTCCGGAAAACATCATGGCCTACTCCATCGCCATCCGCGGTGTCAGACATACCTATCATCAGATGGGACAGTCCATCAACCGCTGATATGCTGAAGAATCTGATATTTGATCTGGGCAATGTCCTGATCTGGTTCATTCCGGAAGAACTGGTCAGCAGATACACCGATGATAAAGAAGATCAGAAACTGCTGCTCGAGAAGCTTCTGTTTACGGAAAACTGGAAGAATCACGATATCGGTCTGATCGATGAACAGGAACTCTATGAAGAGACGACCAAAGTGCTCCCCGAACATCTTCACAGAATAGCAGAAGAGATCATCTGGCACTGGCACGACAGGCTCGATCCGATCGAAGGAAGTGCCGATCTCGTGAAAGAGATGAAAGAAAAAGGCTTTCATCTGTATCTGCTCTCCAACGCCTGGAAAGATGCGGCCGCCTACTGGCACAGAGTTCCGGGAAGCGAATACTTCGACGGCATCGTCATTTCCGCCTTTGAGAAATGCATCAAACCCGATCCGAAGATCTTCGAGATCCTCTTGGACAGATACGGACTGAAGGCGGAAGAATGTCTCTTCATCGATGATGTCCCCGCCAATGTGGAAGGCGCAAAGAAAGTGAATATGGACGCCTTCCTGTTTCACAACAATCACGACGAATTAAGAAGATACATCGCAGAAAGGATGAGGTGATATTATGCAGATCAAACTGGATGAAGTGATCGAAGCGATCGACAAGACCACGATTGACACACAGTTCTACTACTACATACCCGAAGAAAGGATCATTGAGAAAGACGAGGATGATTCCATCAAAGAAAAGCAGCTGATCCCTCTGCCCAGTCACAAACAGATCGACGACTACGGCACGATGAAGAATTTCATCGAAGATCTGGATGACGAGGAAGCCCAGGGCTGGCTCTCTGAAGCCATCAAAGGTGCAAGTGCTTTCAGAAGATTCCGCTCCACGCTGGAACGCTTCGCCATGAGTGACAAATGGCTGGATTATCTGGAAAATGCCCATGAAAACATTGCCGTCGACTGGTGTGAATACTACGGCATCGAGTATCTGGAAAATGCACCGTTTGTTTCGGATAACACGGTGAAAGAAACGGCCTTGCCCAAAGCCGACAGCAAACACAATTACCGCTTCATCACCATCGACAAGGACAATGCCTATTCCCTGGCCTATCTGGTCGTTGACTTCCGCAAGACGCTGCACAAATTCCGTTCCAGCAACATCCTGGTGGATGTCGATGATGCGGTCGAAGAGATACAGTACTACCTCTCAAAGAATTATCCCGTCTATGCGGTATCCGACAACGGCCGCTACATCGGCTATTGTGTCTGCCGCGTCGAAGACGATGTCGTCTGGCTCGAATCGATCTATGTGAAACCCGAATACAGAAGAAAAGGTGTCGGCAGAATGTTATTGGACAAGGCGGAATCCGTCGCAAAAGAATACGGGAATGACACCCTGTATCAGTATGTCCATCCCAACAACGATACGATGCTGAATTTCTTAAAGACGAATGGCTATGATGTGCTCAATCTCATCGAGATCAGAAAAGCCTACAAAGACGAAGAGACCGATCAGACCTACACCATAGGCGATCATCAATACAGATATTAGAGGAGAAAAAGATGTTAATCAGCGAAGTCATACAGAATATCAAAGATTACTGCCAGGGTTCCTGGATGGGAATGAAGATCGATGATGCGACGACCAGGGACAAGGTCCTTTACGGTGAGACCGACAGGGAATGTACCGGCATCGTCACCACGATCTATGCCTCTGTCAAGGTCATTGAAAAAGCCCATGAACTGGGAGCCAATCTGATCATTGCCCATGAAGCGCTCTTATGGAACCACGGCGATCACCGTGAATGGCTGGAAGAGTCTCAGAACAAGACTTATCTTGCCAAAAAGAAACTGATGGATGACTACGGCATCACCGTGTGGCGCTTCCATGACTACATCCATTCCGGCATTCCCTACAAAGACGGCTACATCGACGGCATTTTCTACGGCCTGGCGAAAGAGACCGGCTGGGATGATGCGATCATCAACAACGCTGACATCTCCGGGGCCGTTTATCTGGAATGTGAACCCACTACACCGAGACAGGTCGCAAAGCTCATCAGGGAGAAATGGAATCTCACCGGTCTCAAATGCATCGGCAACATGGATGCGCAGGTCACCAAGATCATGGTCTGCGGACACGTCATGGAAGGCGGGGATTCCAATTCCCTGATCAGGAAAGTCGACAAGGAAGACATCAACCTCCTTCTGCCGCTGGAACTGATCGACTTCACTCTGACCGAATACGTCAAAGACTCGGCAGAACTCGGTTACAACAAAGCCATCCTGGCACCGGGCCATTTCAATCTGGAAGAACCAGGCATGAAATACATGGAAAAATGGATCCATGATGCTATCAAAGCAGATATTCCGGCCAGCTTCGTACAGGCCGGAGATATGTACACATTCCTGTAAAATAATACCTATCCGGGATCATTTGTATTATAATGATTCTGGAGATGGGGTTTTAGCTCAGCTGGCAGAGCGCATGGTTCGCAATCATGAGGTCACCGGTTCGATCCCGGCAAGCTCCACCATTGTATATAAGAATGCTCAGAAATACGATTAAATAAGGTTTTCTGAGCATTTTTATTATGTTAGGGATAGCAATTTTATCCCCAACTTTATATCATAAATGTGGTTAAAAAGTGTGGTTAAAACAGAATAATATAACTTATACATAAAGATGGGAGGCCTGTTTATGCCGTTAATGGAAGTGGAAAAGGGAATTGAGATTTATTATGAGGAATATGGAAGCGGAGACAGATATCTGATCTGTTCCCAGCAAAGCCATGCACAGCACTCTCTGGAGAAAGAACTGGTCAGGTACGGTTTTCATGTCTTCCTGCTGACAAACAGAGGATTCGGCAGAAGCACCCATCTCAAGGAAGATTACGGCGATTACTGGTATGACCGTTTTGCGGATGATGTGGTGCATTTCGCAGACAAAATGGGAATTGACAGATTCGTCTACTCCGGCGCTTCCCACGGTGCCGGCTGCGGCTGGAGCGTCGTCAAAAACTATCCTGAAAGAGTGATCTGTTTCTTTGCTGTCGTACCGGGACCTCACAGTCTGGATGAAGGAAAGATGTCCTTCAAGGAAATGGTCGAAAAAGGACTGATCGTTTTGAAAGAAAGCGGCTCGCAGACAGATGATCCTTCCCTGTTGGAAAGACGGAAATTGGCCAAAGAAGAAATGGAAAGAGTGTTTCAATCTGATGAATACAAGAAATACTATGAAACAGATGAAGTCAGAAACATCCATTACGGACGTCCTCTTGCCTATCTGGAAAATGAAGAGAATCTGAAAGCAGTACTCAGAACGATCCAAACACCCGTACTGATCCTGGGCGGAGGAGATGATCCCATCAGCCGGAACGATCTGATGGTCAGAACGATGGAAAACCTCCCCAACTGCAAGCTCGTGATCTACGGCGGCTTCCCTCACGGGATCGACATCTACGAAGAACTGGCATTTGAAGCCAACCGCTTTTACAACAATATCGCAAAGACAGGTTATTACTGGGAACCTGTCATCAATGACTGAGATCTTCTGACATCTATTCAAGCAGCATCCTGCCGCTTTTTTATTGTTCATAAAGAAAAGATCCCGCAGGATCTTGATTCTTATTTCAGTACGTCTTTCGCAAAATCTCTTGCTTCCTGTTCCGTATCAAACAGACCCAGGAACATGTAGTTTGCCATGGCTCCGGAAAGCGCCTCTTCGACTCTTCCCTCTTCCTTGAGATGATCGCCGTACTTCTCTCTGATCTGTTCCGGCGTCAGCTCGAAGACCAGACCGTCTCTTCTGGAAGCGAAGCAGCAGACACCGTCTCTTGATCTTCCTCTGTCTGTCTGATCATAGGCGATCATATCCGCCCAGATCTCATAGGCATCCGTACCGTTGCAGTAATTCATCATCGTCGGAGCGATGCCTCCGGGAGGACGCATGTTGACTTCCAGGGCTACGATGTCGCCCTTCTTGCCGATGTGCTGATCACGGTCCAGACGGAAGAATTCCATATGGACGAATCTGCTCCTGACTCCGAAGGCCTTGACGGTCCTTCTTCCCGCATCCAGCAGGTCCTCAGGCAGTCTGCTTCTTTCATAGAAACAGGAGTTCTTATTCTCGGAAACCGTCTCCATCAGGTTGGCGACCGTGACGTTGCCGTTTTCAAAGATCGGTTCACCTTTGGAATTGATGACTGAGTCATAAGTCTCGACTTCACCGAAGATGTATTCTTCCATGATGTACTGCACATCCAGTTTGGTCTCAAAGAACTTCTTGAGATCGTCCTCATTCTTGATCTTGTGTGTATCGTTGGCGCCGACACCGTTGTCCGGTTTCGCGACCAGCGGATAACCGACTTCTTCGATAAACTTCAGACAGCCCTCATAGTCATCCACCATGTGATATCTGGCAACAGGGACACCGGCCTTGATGTAGTTCTCCTTCATCCTGGATTTGAACTTGACGATGTCCATATCTTCGCTGTGGAAACCGGTATTGACGTTAAAGTCCGTTCTGAGTCTCGCATCCCTTTCCAGCCAGTATTCATTGTTGGTCTCGATATAATCGACCTTGCCGTATTTGAAGCAGAAGAAAGCCACTGCCCTGTAGACCTCATCATAATTCTCTAAAGAAGAGACCTTGTAATACTCGTTGAGCGAGCCCTTGAGTTCATCGGTCAGATTGTCATATGGACAGTCTCCGATGCCTAAGACGTTGATCCCGTTTTCCTTCAGCTTGTTGCAGAAGTTCCAGTGATTTGCCGGAAAGTTCGGTGATAGGTAAATAAAGTTCGTCATAGTTAATCTCCTAACAGATAAGGCAGGAAATAAGGAACCTGCTTATACCACCACGGCCAGTCGTGATTCACATCGCTGCCCCAGTAATCGACCCAGATATTGATGCCCAGTTCATGGAAACGCTGATCCAGGTATTGCGTGCTCCAGGGCTCTTCCCAGGCACCCATGCCTACACAGACGACAGCCTTGTTGTTGTTGTAACGCTCGATGAACGGATGATCATTCGGCATGCCTCTCATATAATCGGTGATGGAATTCTGATAGACCACATCATCCATGTAGTCGCCCAGGAAATAGGAGGCATGATAGATGCCGCTCAATGCCAGACACCTGTCAAACAGATCCGGGAAACGCAGATAGAGATTCAGCGCATGAGTCGCGCCCATCGAACAGCCGAAGGTCATGATGCCCGGATAGCCGTCCCAGCCGTTGCGGTCATTGACGAAACCCCTGATGAACGGGACCACTTCCCTGGTGATGTAGTTGACCCATTCCTCATGATGTCTGATCCTGTGATAAGGATCGCCGTTGCGGTCGCTCCAGGTCTCGATATCGATCGTATCGATCGAGAAGACGATGCACTCGCCGTTCTCAATCCACGGTGCAAAAACATCGCTCATGTGGAAATTCTCAAAGTCGAAGAACCTTCCGTCCTGGCAGGGAATGAATAAGATCGGCTTGCCGAAAGAACCATAGACCTTGATCGGCATGGTCCGGTTCAGATTGCTGCTGTAAAATTCAAAATAATTGGTTTCCATATATCATATCCCCTTACAAGTTGTAGAACAACGCATCCATGAAGAACGGTATCTGTCTCTCCCAGCTGGCCTCATTGTGTTCGCCGTCCGGGATGATCCTGCTTTCCAGCATGACCTTCTTGTGTATCAGAGCGGCAGTCACATCCGCATAGATCTTCCTGGTATTGAGATAGCCGATCTCCCTTTCTCCGTAATCCATGTACAGTACTGTTCCCCTTCTGAATCTGGTCTTTTCGATCATCGTTATGACCTTGTCCGGCGCGAAACCGACTGACGGAGACAAGGCGGCACCTCTTGAAAAATACTTGCCGTAGCAGCATATCGCATATAACGTCATCAGCCCACCCATGGAACTGCCGGCGATGAAGGTATACTGTCTTTGCGGCAAAGTCGGATAATTGTCATCGATGTAAGGCTTGAGCTCTTTCACGATCCAGTTCATCGTCTTTCTGCCCCGGCCCTTGATATAGCCGAAATCCGGATCGCCGAAATCAAACGGTGAATACTCGGACAGCCTGCCGCCGCATCTTTCCTTCTCGTCGTGATGGTTACATTCAACACCCACGACGATCAGCGGTGTCTCGCTTTCTTCCAGATACCTCAGCAGACCCCAGCTCTTTCCGAAACTTGCTTCCTCATCGTCAAAGAGATTCTGGCCGTCGAACATATACAGAACAGGGAATTCTCCCTCGTAATCCGGCACATAGACATAAACGTTTCTTTTTTCATCCCCTGTCAGACGGGGGATCTCAGTTTCAAATATATCCAGCATAATATCTTCCCTTGCAAATCGATTGAATAATATGTTTCTATTATAACCTATATCAAAACAATTGAAATCCGTTCGTGACACTTGCACAACATTTATATCAGAAAAGGAACTTTCGTTCCCTTTTTTGTGTAATGATACTATTTCAGAGCTTCTCTGATATTTCCGTCGGCTGCCTCCAGTTTTTCCTGTGCCTCCTCTTTGGAAAGGTTCATCAGGATCATGATGATCGCAAGCGTGCAGTCATTGTCTGTTTCCTTCAGCACTTCATCAGCCCTGTCATGGTCACAGCCCGTGATTTCCATGACGACCCGGCGGCATCTTTCCTCCAGCTTCTTATTAGTCGCTCTGACATCGACCATGAGATTCCCATAGACCTTGCCGACACCGACCATCGTCGCCGTCGAGATCATGTTCAGGACCAGTTTCTGGCAGGTCCCGGATTTAAGTCTTGTGGATCCGGTGATGATTTCCGGACCGGCACTCAGTTCGATCGGATAATCACAGTGCTGGGCGATCTCGGTGTTGAAGTTGCAGCACAGACAGCCTGTCTTGGCCCCGAGCGATCTTGCGTAATCCAGACCGCCGATGACATAAGGCGTCCTGCCCGAGGCAGCGATACCGATGACCAGATCATGTTCGTTGAGACCGATCTTCTTCAGGTCTTCCACCGCCAGCTCCTTGGAATCCTCGGCACCTTCCGCAGCTCTGACATAGGCTTCGCTTCCGCCGGCGATGATGCCTACAAAACGGTCGCTGTTGAATGTCGGAACGACTTCCACCGCATCCATCAGACCCAGTCTCCCGGATGTCCCGGCACCAAGATAAACGATCCTGCCGTCGTCCTTATACGTTCTGATGCATTCACTCACCAGTATCTCGATCTCATCGAGCGAATCCTTCACGGCTTCGATGACTTTCTTATCCTCGCTGTTCATGATCTCAAGGATCTGTCTTGTACTGAGAAGATCAAGATCCTTTGTCAGTTCGTTCCTGCTTTCTGTTGCCAGATTATCTAACATTACCATCTACTTCACCTCATAAAGCTTTCCGTCGATATAAGTTGCCTTGTTGTTGAAACTGTCATCAAAGACAGCGATATCCGCTTTGTATCCTTCCCTGATCAGACCTCTGTCATTGATCCCCAGCATACGCATCGGATTGATCGTAGCTGCATTCATCGCTGTTACAAAATCGATGCCTGCATCATGGATCGCAAAATCCAGGATATGATTCAGTTTATGGCAGGATCCCGCAAGCGTATTGGTACCGGTAATATAGGCGACACCGTCTTCCGTCACGGTCGTTGTCCTTCCTTTTTCCTCGATCTCATAGACACCCGGCTTGAGTCCCTTGATGTTGACGGCATCGGTGATCAGGATGAGCCTGTCCTTGCCCTTGGTCCTGGCCAGGATGTTTGCGGCATGCTTGTTGACATGGATGCCGTCACAGATCAGTTCCGTATAGCACTGATCAAAATACATCGCTGCCCCGACGACGCCCGGTTCGCGGTGATGCAGACCCTTCATACCGTTGTAGGTATGCGTAAAGGAGACGGCTCCGTGCTCAATCGCTTCCCTGCATACCTCAAACGAAGCACCGGTATGACCCAGAGCGACCTTCATTCCCTTCTTCACACAGTAATCGATCACGCTGTAATCGCCCTGTAACATCTCCGGAGCGACCATCACATAGATCAGATGGCCGTTACAGGCATCATTGAACTCGTCGACAACCTTTTTACTGGGAATGATCTGATAATCCAGATTCTGGGCACCTCTTTCCTTTCCCGAACAGATGAAAGGACCTTCCTCATAGACACCCAGGATATGTGTTCCCTTCTTATTGTCATGATCGATGAATTCACCGATATTCTTCAGGGATTTCAATAATAAGTTCTTCGGATAACAGGAGATCGAAGCCAGCGTGGATGTGACACCTTCACAAGGCAGATACTCCGTCCACTTCTTCAGCCACTTCTTTGTGGCGTTGCTCGATTCACCTCCGCCGTAGCCGTGGTTGTGCACATCGCACAGACCCGGCATCACGATCAGATCATCATAATCCACATCGGCCTTGAACATCCCATAGGGATAGACACCGGTGATCGTATCCCTCTGGATCTCGATCTGCTTTGGCTGCAGTTTCTCCTCATAATAAACACACTTGCTTTGAATGATCATAATTAATCCTTCTTTCCAATTCTATTTTATCTCTGCTGTGTGATCTTTAATATCCGATCGCTCGCTTCCTTGTTCATGACATCAGATTCTTTCTTTCCCTGATCCGTCAGATCCGCGAAATGCTTCAGTTCATAATAGAAATCCGAAATGAGTTCCTCATGGATCTCATGACGGACTCCGTCCAGCTCATAGTATGCATCACCGCTCTTCCAGTAATTGTCGGCACGGATAAATCCTCTTTCTCCGGTAACGATCAAAGTCGTATCTCCGTCCAGTCTGTTGGATACGGAAGCCTTTCCGATGATGCCGTCATAGTTAACCGTCACATAAGCGGTCGAATCCGCTTTTTCTTCTGTGCGGTCGCTTTCGCAGGAGACAAGTACCGGTTCAATCCCGGTCAGAAAATTCATCGTGCCAATGCAATAAGAACCCAGATCGCTCAGGGCACCGCCGCACTTGGGATCATTGATCCAGTGATCTTCCCCATGGGAACCGTTACGCATGAATGCCGTATAGATCTCCTTTGTCTCTCCCAGTACCTTATTTTCCATCATTTCCTTAATTCTGATATTCAAAGGCAGGAAGACCGATTTCAGAGCCTCCATCAGCAGAACATCATTCACTTTTGCAAGGGCAAACATCTCCTCGTTCTCTTTCAGAGAAAACAACATCGGCTTTTCACAGATGACGTTCTTTTTATGTTCCAGACATTTTCTGATCAGATCATAATGGCCGGGATTGTAGACCGCAATATAAACCGCATCGATGCCGCTGTTCAGGAAATGATCATAATCACCGTATTCCCGGCAGCCGTATTTCTCACAGTATTCTTTTGCCTTGTCAATGTCTTTGGAACCGAAACCGACAAGGTCGATCTCCTTTACCAGCAGACACGATTTTGCGATCCGGTTTGCGATCCTTCCGCAGCCGAAAATTGCCAGTTTCATTCTTCCTTCCTTTCCCGCAGCGCATAGCGGTCGATATATGTCCTGAATGCCGAAGGGATGGCGATATTCTCCAGTTCCTCCCTGTTTGCGAGGATACAGTCTTCAGGCAGCGTTTCCTGCCACTCAGAGATTATCATCTCATAGGCACGCATGTGCCATTCCAGATGGGTGAAGATGTGCCTGCTGTCCTCTATCCTTGTAATACGAAGAACATCCAGACCCAGCTTCTTTGCGTAAGAAACGGCTTCATCCCGATCCAGCCATTCATCGAAAGACAGGAATTCATACATCCCTGCCAGCAGGCCTTTTGAATCTCTTTTATGTAAGAGGAAGCGGTCATGATCCCTCAGGATCAGCAGCGTCTTCTTTACGATCTTTCTTTCCCTCAAACTGCTCCGGTATGGGATCGTCTCATAAGAACCGTCCCGATGACAGATACAGTTTTCCTTCCAGGGACATGCCTCGCAATCCGGAGCACCGTTGGGCACACAGACGATCGCTCCCAGTTCCATAAAAGCCTGACTCAGATCTCTGACAGATTCAGAATCGCTGAGCGGATGATCCCGATAGAAATCATTGATCAGAGTGACGATCTTATCTTTAACATCCTGACTGCGGATGTCTTCGCTGATCCCGAAATATCTGGCCATGACTCTCATGACGTTGCCGTCCACGGCCGCATGGGGGATGCCGTATCCGATCGACAGGATGGCTCCCGCCGTATAGGGACCGATGCCGGGCAGTTTCATCAACTCTTTCTCATCCTTGGGAAATGCTCCACCATATTCTTCGACCAGCTTGACAGCACATTTCCTGAGATTCCTGGCCCGGGAATAATAACCCAGTCCTTCCCATAAACGTAACAGTGCATCGTCATCTGTTTCAGATAAAGATCTGATATCCGGAACTTCTTTCTTGAAGCGCTTGAAATACGCTTTTACTGCTTCGACCCTGGTCTGCTGCAGCATGATCTCCGAAAGCCAGACATCATAAATATCCCCGGTATCCCGCCAGGGAAGATCCCTTTTATTATTACGATACCAGCCTAAAAGCCGTTCGATGTCCGCTTTCTTCAGAGAATCCATAAACAAGGAGATCCTATTTATTCTTGATCGTCAGTCCGGCAGAAAAAGCAGCTCCGGCCTTTTCTCCGATCACACGGTAGGAATTGCTGGTGGGATCGAAACTGATCAGACCGGCTTTATCCAGATCGATCTGCCCCTCTTCATTCAAAACACTCTCATCTGCTACGGTGCCGATCACATCGGCGATGATGCCGTAATCGTTTTCCTCGACCAGACGGCATTCCAGAGTCACAGGATATTCATCAAATACCGGTGCGTCGATCTTTTCGCTCTTCCTGGCATGGAAGCCGGCCTTTTCAATCTTATTGACTTTCTTTCCGCTTTCGATTCCGAAATAATCGGAAGCAGTCAGCGTATCCTTCGTCGCAAAAGCGACGGTAAACTCCTTCTTCAGACGGATATTGTCCGTCGTCTTGTGTTCCGCCAGCGCAATAAAGATCATGTCATAATCATACTGCCCTCCCCAGGCAGCATTCATCAGATTCGGGATGCCGTTTTCATCATAAGTGCCGATCATCAATACCGGCTGCGGCATAAACTTCAGATGTCCCCTGACTTCTTTTTTCATTGTTTCTTCCTCCCTATTATTTCCGAAATGACAAACATCAGCAGCAGTTCCAGAAGCATCGCATATAAAGCCGGTGCATAGGATGATGTCAGGTCATAAATGACACCGACCATGGTCGCACCTATCGCATAAGCGACTGTCGTCGCCATCGTTGCCGAAGGATAGACCTTTGTATAATTGTCCATACCGACAGCCTCTTTGACCATCATGGCCACGCCGACTGTCGTGATCGAATAAGACATGCCGATCATCAGTGAAGCGATGATCATCAGAATCGGAACATGACTGAACAGGATCAGCAGGATCCCGGCCACAACGACACAGGAGATCAGTGTCACCGACGGCCTGATGCCGATCCTGTCGATCAGTCTGCCGGCAACGATCTTGCCTGCCGTATTTGTCAGCATCGCCATCGACAGCATCGTTGCTCCCAGAGACGCAGAGAAACCGCGGGTCTGTGCCAATGAAGGAAGATGCTGAACGATCGCAAGGATGAGACCCCCTAATCCCGCGTAGACGACCGGCAGAACGGAGTTGACGAAATCAAGTTCGATCCATTGCCTTTCCTGAATCCCGGCCTCTTCCTGAACCCCTGCTCCATAAGCTTCCATATTCAAAGTCTCCGGCCTTAATGCCGCCGGACATAGCAGCATGATCCCATATAAAACGGCCAATACAGCCGCCGACACCATCATCGAAAAACGCCAGCTGTGGGTCTCGATCAGTGCAGACAATAACGGCGATGTCAGAGCACCGGCGACTCCGCTGCAGCCCATGACGATGCTCACGATCAGAGCGGAATCTTTGAAAAACCAGCGGTTGATGATCAGCGTCACATAGACTGTTCCCAACAGACCCGTAAAGAAACCTTTGACCGCCTGAAACAGATAAAGCTGCCATAGATGGGCCGATAAAGAGATCAGGACCGTTGAAGAGACCACAGCGATCAGCGAGATGAGAATGATCTTCTTGAGATTGTTTTCTTTAAGTACTTTTACTGTAAAAAGACCGCCGATCGCATACATGACATTGGTCAAAGAGACGGTTGAAGATACCGTCGCTCTGTTGGCACCGAGCTCTTCTGCCATAGGCGTCAGGAAAACACCGGCAGTATTGCTGGCGACGCCGATGCCGGCAGCGATCGCACAGCACAGGCCTGCTACCAGCAGGATATATGTGTTTCTCTTATTCTCTTTTTTCATGTTCTACTTATACTCTACCACAAGCGGTGCCCTCCTCTTCAAAAGACGACTCATAAAAAGAAACGGATCGCTCCGTTTCTGTCTGTACCGTATTTTAGAAATGTTTGATCCTTCCCTTGAAATGTTCGTAGATCGCATTGTTGTCAAAACCGTCCACATTCTGGGACTGGAAGACATAAGGCCTCTTGCCGTGACTTGTGACGATGCGGATCGCTTCCGATACCACCGTATTGATCAGAAACATCGAGATGATCGAAGAAGCCGGACCGGTCTCGATCCCGTCGATATTCAGAGAAGCATCTCCCGAAGGAACACAGGTATCGATGATGCAGTCAGCGCATTCAAAGAGTCTCTTCCCGGAAGGATGTCTGGAAGTCGTGTTCTTTGACTGCTCGACATTGGTCAAAGCTACAACGTATACACCTTCCTTCTGGCAGCGCATCGCCATCTCGATCGGCATCGCGTTCCTGCCGGAATTGGAAGTGATGATCATCATGTCGCCCTTCTCAATGTTGTAGGAATCATAGATGACATCGGATACGCCGCAGACCTTTTCCATGGCACCCGATCTCTGGGCACCGAAAGAAGTCAGCACATCCGGATCCAGCATCGCATCGACATTGCCCAATCCGCCGGCTCTGGCAAACAGTTCGATCCCCAGCATGTGGGAATGGCCGGTACCGAAGGTATGGATCAGTCTGTCGTTTTCGATGTTTTCGGCCATCTTTTCCGCCAGTTCCCTGATGACATCTTTATTCTTTTCTTCAGCAGTTTTCAGCAGTTCGCTGATCTTGTTTCCGTATTCATAAATCATAATCAAGCTCTCCCCTCATATTTCTTCTTTAATGCATCATCATGCGCCTTGTCACCGTTCAATACCGGAAGCTCGAATCTGTCTTCCTTGAGCAGTTCCACCGTCCTGGCTGCCATGGACTGGGCAACACAGTTGTTGCAGATGGAGGAAACGGAACTGACCTTCTCTACGCCGTCTGTCTGAATCAAGGCGTCACCGTGCGGTCCGCAGTTGTCGATGACGATGTCACCGAATTCATAAAGCTTCTTTCCGGAAGGATGTCTGGGCTCTTCCGCCAGTGTATGCTTCATCGAAGTGATGATGATGACCTTATGGCCATTTTTCTTTGCCAGATCGGCGATATCGATGACGATGCCGTTGATGCCGGAATTGGAAATGACGATGAAGATATCCTGCGGCCTGATGTCATAAAGATCATAAAGCTGTTTGGCGACACCCGGCTTGCGTTCGAAGATATTCTTGCGGTCCATGAATTCCTCAACGGAGATATTGCCTCTGGTCACGAAATCAGACATCTCCATGATGTGGATCGGCACCAGGGCTCCGACTCTGTTCTTGATGTCGATACCAAGACCTACGGAGTGTCCCGAACCGAAGACATGGACGACACCGTCTTTTTCAATGCACTCCTTAAAAGCCTGGGCTGCCGCTTCGATATTTTCTTTCTGCGAATCGTATAACTGATCCAGCAGGACAAAGAGTTCTTCCTTGAAACGTAATGCGTCTATCATCAGCGGATCCTCCTTCCATAGGGATCGGTCAGGGAATCGTTATGCACATCCGCTCCCTTGATGTTTGCCGATAAGAGTACCGGCGCTCTTTTTCCCTGTTTTTCAAACCAGGCATAGATCTCCGATGTCAGCATCTGGGCGATGCAGTTGGAGACCGTTGAAGACAGCTGTCCGACCTTCACCCCTTCCAGACACAGCGCAGTATCCGGTTCTTCCGCACACATATCCAGCCATTCATCGCAATACTGTAACAGTCTTCCGTCATGTGCATCATAAGACTTTTTATTGACGACACCGACCAGTTTCTGGCCTCTTTCCTTAACTCTTTTTGCGATCTCCAGCAAGAGAGGCTCATTGCCGTAGAAACTGACCAGACAGTACATGTCCCTGTCGTCCAGTTCATAGATCTCTTCAAATCTGTCGGCAACGCTCACATCCTCATAGATCTTACCGGAATCGATATCTTCCTGTCTGATCATCTCCTTGAGGATCAGTTCCTTCAGTTTCAGACCGTGGAACGGTGCGATACCGCCGGCCCGGTAATTGAGTTCATTGACGAATTCCTCGCCGTGATTCACACCGAAAAGCTGAACGACGCCTCCGTTTTCCATGCACCGTCCAAACATTTCCGCTATCCTTTCGATCTTATCCTTCTGCAAGTCATAAGCCTCATCGACTTTCATCTTCACAAGATCGAAATACTGCTTCATGATGTCCATATGATATTTCTCACTTTCTACAGCTTCATTATAAACCTTTATGATCTCGCCCATACACATTCCGTCTCATTTTGCGGTATACTGGAAGCAGATATGGGGGAAATATCATGAAAGGTATCGTAATCACCAGCCACGGACCTATGGCCCAGGGCATTCTTGAAACATCAAAACTCTTTTTCGGCGAACAGCCGCAGATCAAAGCCTGCTGCCTGTCAGCTGAAGACAATCCCGATGAATTCGTCGATGTACTGAAAGCCGCCATTGCCGAAGTTGACACCGGCGACGGTGTCGTTGTATTCTGCGATATGCTGTTTGGATCACCATGCAACTGCATGGCCCGCATCGCAGCGGAAGACATGGAAAGCGACAAGCTGCAGGTCATCACCGGCGTCAATCTGGCAATGATCTTACAGATCCTGGCCACCAGAGAAGCGGGTGATCCCGAAATGGAAGATCTGCTCAAGTCAGGACATGACGGCATTGCCGATCTCAAGGCGATCCTCAAAGCAAACTTATAAAAGAATCCCGGGTCTAAGACCCGGGATCTTTTCATCTTAAGCCGTTCTGCCTGCTCCACTTGGAACAATAAAAATACAAAGTCGCCATGGTCCCGGCCATCAGATAGCCGAAGGCCGTGGCCAGATACAGGATGTGCACATCATAGAAGATCTGCAATCCCAACGAAACAAAGAGATACTTGCAGATGACCTGGCCGGTGATCGCGATGATCATCGGTATTTTGACGTTGCCCGCACCTCGGCAGGCGCCGTTGTAGATATGGGACAGGTTGATGAAAAACATCGCACCGACTGCCCATCTTATCATGGAAGTGCCGTAATGCAGGACCTCCGGATCACTGTTGAAACGCGATACCAGGAAAGGGGCAGCGGTATAGATGATCACGATCATGATGATCGTGCCGATACCGGAAATGAGTGCCGATTCCCGGATCGCTTCCTTGGCCCTGTCATTCCTGCCGGCGCCCATGTTCTGGGCGACCAGTGACATCGTCGCCGAAGAGACCGCGACTGAAACAAGCTGACACCAGCTGACGGTCTTTTCACCGACACCGATCCCGGCAATGACCTCATTGGGGAAGCGGTTGACATAGGACTGCACCAGCATTGAGGAAAATGCGATCAGCATGTTCTGGATGCCGGCCGGTATGCCCAGTTCGCAGATCTCGCCGATCACCCGGAATGAAAAATCCAAGTGACGGATATCGAAATCCACGCCCTCATAATTCAGCATCAGTCTCAGTGCCAGCACATCCATGACGACCTGGGAGATCAGTGTCGCCAAAGCCGTACCGATGACGTTGAGGTTCAGCACTCTGACAAAAAGCATGCCCAGCAGAATATTGACGATTGATGAAATGATCGAATAATACAGCTGATGTTTCGTATCGCCGAAACTGCGCAAAATAAAGAAACACATCTGGGATGTCAGCACTGCCACCGAACCCAGGATATAGACTCTCATATACGCAAAGGCATCCGCATAGATATCCGGACCGATGTTGATGACCTTCAGCAGGAAAGGCAGAGCCAGCTCGGCGATCACTGTCAGGATACTGCCGCCGACAACGGAAAAGACCAGTGAAGAATCCAGTGATTTCTTGAGATTGTCATGGTCCTTTGCGCCGTAATAACCCGCGACCAGGATACCGGCTCCCATGCCCAGACCGTAGAACGAATAATTGAAGACGTTGCAGATCCAGGTACAGGCACTGACCGCACTCAAGGCCGTCAGGGAAACATAGTTGCCGACGATCATCGAATTGGTGACATTGTAAAGTTCCGAAAAGATCATCGATACGAATACCGGCCAGGAGAAAGAAAAGATCAGTTTGCGGATATTGCCTTCCGTTAAGGAGACTGCCTTGTTTTTTGCCATCAGAGGTTCCTTATCCTGTAGAAATATTTATCAACGAGCCTGTCATTATGGTCGGCACAGTTTTCATCCATGAAAGCCAGATGGCCGTTATAGTAGACGTCCGGTTTGAATCCTCTTTCCACCAATATCTCGACCATCTGCGTCAGGATCGCATTCTGCAGGTATACATTGGGGATCGTCGAAGTCGAACCCACCTTCATCTCAAAACCTTCGATATCGACAGCCGCATCACCGATCAGGGAACAGTTGTCCAGCACGACATCGGCGACATCCTTGAGCTTGACGCCGTCTTTGTGTTTCGTTTTGAGATAATCCGAATATTCCACCGCCGTGATCGCAATGACGGGGATGCCCTTTTCTTTCGCTCTTAAAGCCGCATCCACCGGAGCGATATTGTTGCCGGAATTGGAGATGATGATCATGCAGTCGTTGGGCGTGATGCGATGATAATCGACGATCATCTTTCCGATCCCGTAGGTATTTTCAACATAGTAAGACTTGGTGATCTCCTGATTGCCCGAAGCCGAAGGCTCCAGCAGGGCACAGTAGTTGGCCGGCGTTGCCGCCCGCCAGAAGGCATCATCACAGACCAGATGGGAATGACCGGTACCGAAACCGTAAATGATGCCGCCCTTTTCAGTCGTATCCGCCAGGATCTCAGCCGCCTTCATGATATTGCCGGCCTGCGTTGTCCTGACTTTTTCAATGATATGATCGATCTGCTCAAAATAGCTTTCCCAGGCTTTCATGATATATACTCCTCACGCCCTTATTATAACCTGTTTTCCTTTTCAATTTCGGTAGGAAACCCTGACAGAAAACAACGTTATATAATAGACATATGAAACAGTCCGTGATGAATGAAGAGGTATCTGACATATGAGCCGCATCGTGATCGGTGTCTATGCCCATGTGGATGGGGGAAAGACGACTCTATCGGAAGCCATCCTGCACAAATGCGGTGTCATCAAGGAAACAGGAAGGGTCGATCATGAGGATTCCTTCCTTGATTTTCATCACTATGAAAGAGAAAAAGGCATCACCGTCTACTCCAAGGAAGCCCGCTTTTCCTATGGAAACAAGGATTTCATCTATGTCGATACGCCCGGTCATCTGGATTTCATCGGCGAAGTCAACCGCACCTACCAGATCCTGGATCTGGCGATCCTGATCATCGATGCCTCATCGAATATCCCCTCTGACACGATCAGACGTTTTTCCCACCTCAGGAGTCTGCATATCCCGGTCTGTATCTTTTTAAACAAGATGGACATCGCTCATCAGAGTAAAGATGAACTGCTTGCCGCAGTCAGAAAGCAGCTGGATCCTTCAATCGTACCCTATACGGAAACAGCGGAAGCAGTCGCTTTAAATCATGAAGAACTCTTAGAAAAATACCTGTCTCACAATGAAGTGGATGAATCGTATATCATCTCTGACCTGAAAGAAGCAAGCATCTATCCCCTGTTTTTCGGATCGGCTTTACACGAAGAAGGCGTTGATGAACTGTTAGACTACATCTGCCGCTACGTTGAAGTTCCGGAACCTTCTTCCCGCTTCAAAGCCTATCTTTATAAAAACGATGAATATGCCCATCTGAAGATCTTTTCCGGAACACTCAGAAACAAAGACGTCATCGCCGATCACAAGATCAACGAGATCGTCCTGTTCAACGGAAACAGAAGCGAAGCAGTCAGGGAAGTCAAAGGAAACGACCTCTGTGCCGTCAAAGGCCTGCAGGATCTCAAGCCCGGTACCTGGCTTCCTTCCCTGTTTGTGCAGGATAACGGCGAGCTCAACACCCTGAGCTACCGCATCCTTTCCGATCTCAATGCAAACGAACTCTACAGAAAGATCTCTGCTTTGAATCAGGAATTCCCGGAACTCAATCTTACATTGAGCGATCACGTCTCTGCCGATCTGACCGGTGAACTGCAGAAAGATTTCATCCGCAAGCTGATCAAAGAGCGTTTTGATCTGGATATCGTTTTTTCAAAACGGCTGATCTCCTACCGCGAAAGCATCGAAGATGAAGTCTGGGGCATCGGCCACTATGAACCCTTACGCCACTATGGCGAAGTGCTTGTTTCCCTCAGACCGTCAGACAGCTACAAAGTCAAAGGAAAAAAGGAATTCTCTGTCCTTCTGGATTATCTCAAGACCTACCGTCCCTGCGGACTTCTCACCGATTCACCTCTCGATCAGATCGAGATCGAGATCGTCGATGTCCGTACCCATCTCAAACATACCGAAGGCGGAGACCTCATCCAGTCCTTGAACAGAGCGATCCGTCAGGCTTTATCCAAAGCACATTCCATCCTGCTGGAACCCTACTATGTGGTCAGTTTCAGCGGCGATCAGAAAACACTCAACGGCATCATTTCAGAGCTTTCATCCCTGCAGTATGTCTTTGATTTGGAAGAAGAGATGATCATGGCCAAGATCGCCAAACACAGTTTCAACGACCTCATCATCTCCCTCAGAAACCGCTTCAAGGATGATTTCTCTCATTCAATCGAAGGAGAGGTCTACGACCGCTGCCGCAATGAGGAAGAAGTGATTGGGCGCATCGGCTATGATTATCGAAGCGACGCTGCCAAACCGGCTGGATCGGTCTTCACCAGAAACGGCGCCGGCGTCTATATCCCGCCTGAGGAAGTCGAAGAGAATATGCATCTTAATTTCAGGGATTACTTCCCCGACTACAAACCGCCGGAGAAACAGCCTTCCCGCAGGATCGGCGAAGCGGAGCTCAAGCGCGTCTGGAATTCCTTATACAAAGAAAAACCGCGTTTCATCGAAAGACAGAGCGAGAAAGAAAAAGAGACCAGGAAAGAATCCGTTCCTGCCAAGGAACTCTTATATCTGGTCGACGGCTACAATGTCATGCATGAGATGGACAACATCCCGCTGGATGATCTGCTGACAGCCAGAGAAAAGGTCATCAACCTGGTCTGCGACTTTGCCGGCTATGTTTCGGCGTACTGCGTCCTGATCTTCGACGCTTATCTGCAGGATGCCTCTCAGGCAACGGTATCCCAGAGAGACAATATCTCCCTGGTCTACACGAAAAAAGGACAGACCGCCGATATGTATATCGAAGCCAAGGCGAAAGAACTGAAAGACCGGTATCGCATCATCGTCGTCACCTCCGATGCCCTGGAACAGCTTTCTATCTTCTCCAGCGATGCCTTCCGTCTTTCCAGCCGGGAATTCCTGGCCCGCTATCACAACATGCAGAAGAACATGATCCACATTGAAAAGGTATCCAACCGTCCTCTTGAAAAACTCAGAGAACTGCTGGATGAATCCTGATTGGAATAAATATGATACTGAAAATCCTCCTGATCATGATCAATCTCTTCCTGCTGATCTACGCCTTAGGTTCAGCCCTTTTGGCATGCATCAGATTGCCGGAAGATGAGAAAAAAGAAAAGACAGAGAAACAGCATCATTTTGCTGTGCTGATCTGCGCCAGGAACGAAGCCAATGTGATCGGCTTTCTTCTGGATTCCCTTGAACAGCAGAACTATCCGAAAGAACTGATCGATGTCTATGTCCTGATCAACAACTGCAGCGACGATACCGAAAAGATCGCTTCTGATCACGGTGCACAAATCCTGAACTGTCCCGCATCTGTCAACAGCAAGGGCAAGGCACTGGAATATGCGTTTGAAACACTCTTCGATCAGGATCAGATCGATGTTTACGCCGTCTTTGATGCCGACAACATCGCTGATCGGGATTTCTTCTCAGAAATGAACAAAGCCCTCTGCAACGGCGAACAGATCATTCAGGGCAAACGGAGCGGGCTTCAGAAAGATCATTCCTTCATCTCCTCCTCCTATCAGATCTACTACGCGATGCAGAACGCTTTCTTCAACAGACCGCACAGCGAAAGAGGACTTTCCGCTTCCATCAACGGTTCCGGCTGGTGTATCCTGAAGCCATTCATTGACGATGTATCCTTTGAATGCCGCACGATCGTCGAAGACTATGAATATTCCATACTCTGTGCTTTGAAAAACAAAAAGATCGCATATTGTGAAACTGCGATCTCTTATGACGATTTTACCGATGACCTGAAGACCTCGCTGATCCAGAGGACCCGCTGGTCGTACGGCATCCTGCAATGTCTGAAACGGTATGAAGGAACGCTGATCAGACAGGCTTTCAAAGGATCCGTGAGCTGTCTTCTCTTTGCCTATACAGGTATGATGACTTTTGCTGTTCTGTGTCTGGTCATAGCCGCTTTCGGCAATCATATCTTCCTTTCAGATCTGATTTCCTATCCGCTCTATCTGAGCTTTTCCCTTTTTCTTTTCTGGATGACCGGCGTCGTACTTTCTGTCATTGCCCTGATCATGAATCATGATTCCATTGTTCAGAATATCAGGGGCATCCTTTTCTATGCTTTCTTCATGCTGAGCTGGGCACCGGTCCTCGTCTCCTGCTTCTTCCGCAGGAACTATGAGTGGCAACCCATTGAACACTATCACAGCTGATCAGATATCCGTCAGTTTCAGATGCTTTACCTTGCGCAAAGCCTGGGCAGAGATCAGCGCCGAGAACAGACCGGTGATTGCAGCGGCGAACAGCCAGCCGAGGAAATAGACACGGCGGTCGAAGCAGTTGATCATCTCCAGCAGCAGGATGATGCGGTAGGCGATATATGATCCGGCCAGCAGGCCGATGATGATACCGATCAGTGTCGTCATGACCATCTCTCTGCCGACATAATTCTTGACCTCTCTGACCGTAAAGCCGTTGATACGCATGATCGTCAGTTCCCTCTTCTTCTGGTTGACGAAGAGATTCACCAGATTGAGCAGGATGAAATATGCCATGATAAAAGCCATCACCGTCAGCAGGATGACGCTCAGACGGGAAGTGGCAACGAAGCTGTCAAGCATATATTTGCGGTCAAATGAGTGATAATATTTGTCGACTCCTTCCAGACTCTCCATCTGTGATCTGATCTCTTCCGCTTTTTTCTCATCGATCCTGATCTGATATACGTTATAGTTGGGAGCATCATCGAAGACCTCTCTGTAGGCTTCATCGGACATGATCAGGAAGCGTGCCGTATACAGCATGAAAATGTCATTGACCTTCACATCGAAGGGTTCCGTGTTGCCGCTGAAGATCGTGATATAACCGTCTTTGGAATATCCAGCGATCTCATCCATCTTCAAAGGCACATAAACACCCGGAGCATGGCTGTCCATCTTCATCTCTTCTTTCGTTTCCGGATCATTGCACAGTGTGAATTCCTGAATCTGTTCCAGATCTCCGCACAGGATATCGACTGTATCGAGCTGATCATTACTCATGAACATCTTCTTGTTCATGGCGACCCTGATATATTCCGCATCGTTTCGATCGAGCAGTTCCTCGATCTGTTTTTCTATTTCACTGTTTTCTTCGATATCGTAATCCACCAGATAGTTGTAACGGTAAACTTCATCAAACTGGATATCGATTCCTGACGACATGGAGTGCGAGATCGTCAGGCCGATCAGGATCAGAGCGCAGGATCCGGCGACCGAAACGATCGTCACAAGGACTCTCTTGGAGTCACTCAGCATGTTTCTGATGATCAGACGCGAATATAAGGAAAGACTGCTGCTGCCGTTTCCGCTCTTCTTTCTTCCTTCCGGTGCAGCATCCTGCATCAGGACCCTTGCCGGAGATTTGATCATGCGGTTGCAGGCCAGGAAGACGGCTGCCGAAGACAGAAGCAGCGCCAGTACAAGAACGATGAGCGTCGGAACGATCTCAAACAGCGGCTTGCCTCCGCCGATGACGTAATAAGACATCTCCTGCCTCAGCATGGCCGTTTCGACCGCGAAATAAGCAATCGCAACGCCTAAAAGACAGCCGGCCATCGTAGCCGAACAGCCGAACGTCAGATACTTGTGGAAGATCTCGCTGTTGAAGAAACCGAGAGCCTTGGTCGTACCCACGAGTTTGCGTTGTTCGTCGATCGACTTGCCGACAGTCGCATAAATGACCAGAGCTCCTACAAAGACAAAGAGCAGCGAGAATGTCGAAGAAATACTCGCAAAGTTGCCCGAGAGATTCTTGGTGAAAATATAGGAAACACTGCCGTTGACATTGAGTGTCAGCCAGCGGTTATCAGCCAGTTCATCGATCTTCTTTTCGGCATCCTCGAGCTCTTTCTTTGCATCTTCATACTCTTGTACGCCATCGAGGTATTCCTGATACTTTTCTTCATATTCCTTTTTGGCATCGTTCAGTTTTGCCTTGCTGTTGTTATATTTATTTTTTGCGTTTTGAAGTTCAACCTTACCGTTTTCGTACTCTTCCAAGCCAAGCAAATATTGGGAATAGGCACTATGATATTCCGCCCATCCCATGGAGAGCTGCTGTTTTCCAGCCAGGTACTTTTTATGGCCTTCTTCCCATTCCCTGGCCATTGCGACCACATCATCTCCGGTAATAAAACTGGATGCAGGGATCTTCGCTGCTGTCTCATCCGAAGTCATATCTACATAATAATTTTCAGCAAGTTCAAAATGTGTCAAAGTCAGATTCGAATCATCGATATCGTAATCGGTGTTTTGTGACGGCGTTCTTGATAAGGGATCGTCCACCAGATACATGAATAAATAGGCACGACTTGCCAACAACAGCTCATACTCATCTGCCAGCTCCTGTTTAGCGGTCCTCAACTGTTTATCACCATAATTGAGTTCTTCTTCAGCCTTACCGAGCTTGTATATTGCCCCATCCAGAGCCTCCTTGGCTTCATCAAGCTGAGCCTGTCCGTCAGAGATCTCCTTCCAGGAAGAAGCCAGCTTCTTTTCATTGGATCTGATCTCTTCATCGGCTTCGTCCAAGTCTTTCTTTGCCTGATCAAGATCCTTCTTGCCGTCTTCCAGTTTTTCGCGGTTGCTGTCGATCTCTTTCTGATACTCATCCCTGATCTGCTCATAGCGGACCTTCGCTCTTCCTTCACCGAAGTCATCAAGTTCATCCTGTGCCGAAGTGTACAGTTTCTTGTAATCTTTTCCGTAACGGTAAACATCGTCATCCTTCTTCAGCGTGAGGATCGCCGAACTGTAACAGTCGTTATAGGCCTCATCTGAAAAAGCATCCATCAGCACCATGACATACCTGGTCTCCGGAGCGGAGTCATAGTTGGAAACATGGTCCGGATGAGTGGCGATACCGCTGATGATGAATTCCTGCTGATCAAGATAATCTGTTTCCGAAAAATTGATGCGGTCTCCGACTTTCAGTCCCAGCTCATCGGCAGTTTCCGATTCCAGCATGCATTCACCGACGTTCTTCGGATAGCTTCCTTCCAGTAAGAGCGGCCTGTTGATATGATCATTCAGGGAAATGACGATGACGTCCCTGGAGATCTTGTTATGTTTCAGGCTGGTGTTGTATTTGCGGACACCTGCCACATCTTCGACGATCTCGCGTTCCTGAAGCGCCTTGATGTCATCTTCACTTAAAAGCAGCGAAGCCAGGATCTCGATATCGCGGAAGTTTGTTTCTTTATAAGAGTCGTTTACATTGTGTCTTAAAGAATCCGCTGAAAAACGGATACCCAAAAAAGCCGTGACCGCAAGACAGGCAATGACGATGATCGAAAGCCAGGAAACAAACTGCTTGGAGATGTTCCTGACGGTGTCCTTGATCTGAGTCGCTTTCATATGATTACCAGGAGAGTTCCTCCGGAGCCAGCGGATGCAGATTGCGCTTGATGCTGGCGATACGTCCGTTCTGGACTCTGACGATGCGGTCCGCCAGTTTGCCTATCTCGGCATTGTGCGTGACCATCATGACAGTCGTGTTGTTGTTTCTGACGATGTCCCTGATGACAGAAAGGACTTCGATACTGGTATTGAGATCCAGAGCCGCCGTAGGCTCATCAGCCAGGATCAGTCTGGGATTCTTGACGATGGCTCTGGCGATGGAAACACGCTGCTGCTGTCCGCCGGAAAGCTGAGCCGGATAGTTGTTTTCTCTGTCGCTGAGTCCGACTTTGGCGATGGCCTGTTTCGCTTCGATGGGATCGTTGACGATCTCAGCAATAAACTGGACGTTTTCCAGAGCCGTCAGATTGGGCATCAGGTTATAGGACTGGAAAATGAAACCGAGGTATTCCCTGCGGAAACGCGTCAGTTCTTCATCGTCGGGTTTGGAGAAATCCCGGCCTTCGATCAGCAGTTTTCCGTCAGTCAGGTAATCCATGCCGCCGATGATGTTCATCATCGTCGATTTGCCGCAGCCCGATTCACCCAGAACCACGACAAACTCGCCCTCATAGACTTTCAGATTGATGCCCTTCAGGACTCTTAAGACACCGTCACCGGACGGATAATCCTTGACGACATCGATCAGCTCGCAGAGAACATCCTTCTCCTCGCCGAAATCGACGATCAGTCCTTTTTCTTCTATCGTAATGGCAGCCAGTGCCGCCATATGTTCGCATAGTTCAAGCTCCTCTTCATCGTAGAGGCTGCCGTTTTTCTTGTTGATGATCTGCACACAGCCGATCGTGTCATGCCCGTTATTCAGCGGAACGCAGATCATGCTGGTGGTCTTGAGACCCTGGCCGTCAAAGACGGTCGGTTCAAAACGCGGATCGTTCGCCGGATCCGTGATCATGATCGACTTTCCGGTCTTGGTCACGACACCTTCGATACCGATGCCGTTTTCAATGCTGTAATTGGATATATCAGCCGGACCGATATGAAATACTGAATGAAGACGGTCGCTCTTTTCATCCAGATACCAGATCGCACCCGCTTCCGAATCCAGTGTCTTTACGATCCTCTGCAGGCTTCCCGATAAGGCATCATCGAGATCATCGACATTGAGCAGCTGCTCCATGATCTCGTAAGTCGCTTTTACAAATCTCTCATTACGTTCCATAGCTGAACCTCGTTATTCTGTTTTCAATTATAAATGTTTCTGCACTCAGATACTATAATTATCTGGCTGCTGTACTGTCTTTCCCGGTATGGGCACCTTCATGATCCTTCAGATAAAACAGCAGTTCGATCAGTGCTTTATGATAGGGAATAAAGACTCCTTCTTCCAGCATTTTAAGTATCTCATCTTTGTCTGCCCATTTCACAGCCTGGACTTCTTCTTCCTGCAGCTTCAGATCATTCAGATCGATGTCCTTTGTATAAACATACATATCGTCAAAACCGTCGTGGAAAGATACTGTCAGTGCCGGTCTCAGATCCGAAAAATCAAGCTCCAGACCAAGTTCCTCTTTAGTTTCCCGCTCCACGGCTTTCCAGGAGCTGTCTCCGGATACGGCACTGCCCCCGACGGTGATGTCCCACATATTAGGCCAGCCTTCCTTGAACGGCTGACGCTGTTGTATCAGCATCTCTCCCTTTGAATTGAACAGACACAGATGGACAACGACATGATAAAGACCTTCCGGCAATTTCGTACCCCGGATTATCGTCTGATTGGTCCTGTCCCTGTCCTTGGTATAAAGATCCCAAAGCTCCATTTAGTAGTTCCTCCAGTCGAAGACGATGCAGTTGTTGTCTTCCTTGTAGTACATCAGATCATAGTAAGCCTGTTCACAATCCTTTGGATCGATCACTTTTGTGATGAGCTTGGAGATATTGATATCTTTATTTATGATCAGATCACAGGAAATATTGAAATTTCTTTCCAGACAGTCATAGGATCCGTCCGTTTCATAGACCGGTATCGTCTGATTGAAGCCGCCCAGTACTCTCAGGTTCTTCATGTGGATCTTTGAGAACACCGGCATCAGGTCACTTTCATAAGACTGTCTGGGTGATCCCAGTAAAATCACCTGACCGTATCTTCTGGTGTAGCTGATACAGTCAGCGATCACCTGCGAAAGACCGGTGACATCGACAGCGATATCCAGATCCTTTCCTTCACTGACTTCCCTGATCATTTCTTCATAATTCTCGCTGCAGGTGTATTTCAGACCCATGGACTTCGCCAGCTCACATCTTCCTTTGACCACATCGAAACCGATGACCCTGCAGCCAAGTTTCTGATACATCAAAGCCGTCAGGATACCTATATTGCCCAGTCCGAAGACACCGACCGTATAGCCAAGTTTCACATCGCTGAGATTGACGCCCTGCATCGCTACCAGCATCAGATTGATCGCGCTGGCTTCAACAGGATCGATCCCTTCTTTCAGTTTGAAGATCTGTCTGCTCTGGACTTTGTCTGATGTGTTCCATCTGACCAGAGAGGCATGCGGAGCATTGAAAAAGACCAGATCGCCGATATCGGCTCTGATCGCTTCCCCTTTTTCAAGGATCCTGCCGACCATGCAGTAGCCGGGTCTCACCGGATAGGAAAAACCCTTTTTCAGCGCGAACGCTCTGGAGAGTTCCGTTCCGGCAGAGATCATCGAATACTCCGTCTTGATGATCGCCTCATTTTCCTTCAGATCACTGCAGTCGATCTCTTCTTTAGAGACTCTTGATTTGCCGACATCCGTCAGCTCGATAAAATAGCTTTCCATAATCATCCCTTTATGAAACCGAAATGTTTCAATGCGTTATATACACCCTCATCGCAGATATCATCCGTCACATAATCTGCGGCCAGACGGCATTCATTGCTGCCGTTGCCCATGGCGATCGAAAGACCTGCTTTCTCCATCATGTCGATATCATTGCCGCCGTCGCCGAAAGCACAGATCCGATCTGCAGATACGCCTAGTCTTTCTGCCGTTTCCAGCATCGCCTTGCCCTTGCTCTTGCCGGAAGGAGATATTTCCCCGGCAAACCAGAGACGGGTATTCTCTTTATCAGAAGCCAGTTCAATGACCTCTTCCCGCAGATCGCCGACCGCATAATACAGAAACTGCAGGACTCTTTCTCCTTCATAGGGCTTGATCTCCGGTGTGACACCGTAAAGCCTCTGGAAGATCTCTTTATGTTCATCTTCCCTGCTCAGATAGCCCTTGCCGCTGTCGACGCAATAGCGGTAAGGAATGTCGTGTTCCGCAAAGAAAGCGACATATTTCTGCACATCCTCATCCGGCAGATAAGTGATCCTGGTCTCACCCTTCTCAATGATATAGGCACCGTTGATCAGAATGACCGCATCCATCAGATCCAGCAGTCTTTTGGGAATATTGTATGTCTCTTCATACGATCTTGAAGTATTCAGCACCAGCTTTTTACCGCTTCGTTTCAGCTCTTCAAGCGCTTTATATGTCTTTTCATGGATCCCGCCGAATTTGTGATCATAGAGTGTCGAATCGTTATCAAAGCAGAACAGATCCATCTCATAACGATCCTCTTCGATGATACCCAGATCCACAAAGGCGTCATAAAGCCCGCCGTCCTCGATCGACTTCCGGCAGACATAGTCTGCCTTTCCCTTTGTATTTTCCACCGCATCATCGACAGCGATGCCGATACCAGCCATCTCCAGCATCACATCATCGTTGATGCCGTCACCGGCAGCCGCGATCTCATCGGTCGTAAAAGAGAAGACCTGGCAGAACTTCAGCAGACCGAAACTCTTGTCGATCAGTGGTGCACAGATATTGCCTGAATTCCCCCATCTGGAGATCAGGGCTCCGGGATTGATGTTCTGAATGAAATCGCATTCCTCATCCTTGGCATGATAGTAGAACAGATTGGTGATCTGTTCGTCCTCATATTCCTTGAACTTCACATTCCCCATCGCATAACTGAGCCATCTGCCGTTGTTGACCTGATCGAGATCGCCCCAGTAATAAACATCGCCGTTGATGTCGGTATAGTGATAGGAGATATTGTGTTCCTTAAAATAATCAGTATACTTCTTCGCATCATCCGGATCGATCGTGTAACTCTTGATATACTCTCCCTCAACGATCGTCGTCGCGCCGGTACCTACGATCTTGCAGTCGATGCGCTTCCAGAGTTCATCGGGAATATCGGCCATCTCCGCCGCGATGCGGCTGGTACAGACACCGATCCTGATGCCCTTCTCCCTGAGCTTGTCCAGAGCCTTTATGGTCGCCCTGGGGACCGCGTTGATCTCATGCGAGAACAGTGTATCGTCTATGTCAAATAAAGCACCCTTAATCATAACTACATCTTAACATAAGCTATAATAGAATCATGATCAACAACATCACAATCGAGATCTGTATCGGCAATCCTGACGATGCTGTTACAGCCTCTGAATACCCGATCGACCGCATCGAACTCAATTCTGCCCTGGAACTGGGCGGGCTTTCTCCTTCTTTGGAAACACTGAAATATCTCAAAGAAAACATCGATAAAAAGATCTGCTGCATGGTCAGATCCAGAGGCGGAGATTTTCATTATACGGAAAATGAGTTTGAGATCATGCGCAAGGATGCGGAGAACTTCTTACAAAACAATGCCGACGGCATCGTCTTCGGCTTCTTGCACGAAGACAAGACAGTCGATATTGATAAGACAAAGCGGATGTGCGATCTGATCCGTTCCTATCGCAAAGAAGCCGTCTTTCACAAAGCTTTTGACGAGATCGATGATCTGGACAAGGCATGTGAACAGCTCATCACCTGCGGTGTCGACCGCATCCTGACTTCCGGTAAGGCTGTCTACCCCGACATCCTGAAAGGCTGCGAGATCATTTCCGATCTGAACCGCAAATACGGCGACAGACTGCAGTTTCTGCCGGGAGGCGGTGTGCGCATCGAAAACATCAAAGACGTCATCACGACTGCCGGAAGCGGACAGATCCACATGACCTCCAAGAAACAATATCCCGGCGGATATCTGGGACTGGATGAGAAACAGCTGCAGATCATGTTAAAAAAGATCGCTGAGATCTGATTATGGCCAAAAAGAAAAAGAAACTTCACATCAAGCGAAAGACCAAACGGATGATCGCGATCGTCATCGCTGCGATCATCATTGCGGGAGTCCTCTACGGTGTCTTCATGAAACCGGAATACGAGGTCTCGCCTGCGCCTTTCACCAAAAAATACAACGCCGTCTATCAGTATATCCATGACGGAGATACGGCGGTCTTTTACATCGACACCGGCGAAAAAGTCATCTGCCGCTTCCTGGCTGTAGATACACCCGAGATCGGTGAGGAAGGCTATGATGAAGCCAAACACTTCTGTGATGTCACCCTGGAAAAAGCTTCCAAGATCGTCTTAGAAATGGACCCGGTCTCTGAAGAATACGACAAGTATGAAAGACTTTTGGCCTGGGTGTGGGTGGACGGCGAACTGCTGCAGGCCAAGCTGATCAGGGAAGGACATGCCAAAGTGGCCTATATCTTCAGCGGTGAATATCTTTATCTTGATTATCTGAGATCAGTCGAAAAAAGTGTGACGCAAAATGAAGCAAGCGCCAGTTGATAGATGAAAGGAGAAAAGACATGGATGACAACAAGATCGTAGAACTCTACTGGAACAGAGACGAACAGGCCATTGCCGAAACATCCGACAAATACGGCAACTACTGTTTTTCCATCTCCCGTTCCATTCTTCACAACCAGCAGGACAGTGAAGAGGCCGTCAATGACACCTATCTGGCGACATGGAATGCCATTCCGCCCCATCATCCGTTGAACCTCTCGACTTTCATCGGCAAGATCTGCCGCAGGATCTCACTCAACAAATGGAGATCCCAGACGGCAGAAAAACGCGGCGGCGGCGAAGTCACAGTTTCCTATGATGAACTGGAAGAATGCATCGCAGATGACAGGTCGATCAGGGAAACACTGGATGAACAGATGCTGGCGGAAACCATTGACGAATTTCTGGCAACAATCAATGAGACACAGAGAAAAGTCTTTGTCTGCCGCTACTGGTACTTCGATTCCATCGAAGACATCTCGTCCCGCTTCCATTTCTCTCAAAGCAAGACCAAGATGATGCTGAAGCGGACAAGAGACAAGCTCAAAGACTATCTGATCAAGGAAGGAGTAATCGTATGAAAAAAGCAGACAAACTGGTCGACGCCATCGGCATGATCGACGACAGATACGTGGAAGAAGCCCACGATAAAACAAAAAAGAAATTTCATTTCAATCTGAACTGGGGGACCTTCGGCAAGATCGCCGCAGCTGCCTGTGCGCTGCTGCTGGTGATCAACATCTTCCCGGTGCTGTTCCACAGCTATTCCAAAAAAGATTCGGCAGCCGAATCATCCTACTACAGCTACGATTCCGGAGGCGGAAGCTATTATGCAGCACCGTCTTCCAGCTACTACGACGGCGCAGCCTATGAAGCCGACTATATGGAAGAAGAAGCCTATGCCTCCGAACCATCGGAAGCTCCTGCACCTTCTCCCAATACGCAGGCCAAGTCGGAAGAAACGGATATCAGACAGAACAAGAAGCTGATTCTGACTGCCAACATGAACATGGAGACACAGGATCTCGACAGCGTCCTGGATACACTGAGCGCAGCTGTCAAGAAGTACGGAGGCTATTTCCAGAGATCCTCTGTCAATACCCGCAATTCCAGCCGTTACTATGAAGCAGCGATCCGCATCCCGGCTGAAAAGTACGCTGAATTTTTAGAAGAGATCAAATCTTCCGGAAACAGCACCTACTATTCCGAGGAGACCAAGGACATCACCGATTCCTACACGGACATCGAAGCCAGACTCACTTCTCTGAAAGCACAGGAAGCCAAGGTCCTGGAATTCTATGACAAGGCCGAAAGCATCGAAGATCTGATGTCTGTCGAATCAAGGCTTTCCGACATCCGCTACCAGATCGAATACTACGAATCCCAGATCAAGAACTATGATCTGCTGGTGGCCTACTCGACGCTCTATCTCAACATCACAGAGACCAAGGTCTACACGCCGGTATCGACAAACTTCTTTGCCAGACTCGGACGTTCCTTCGTCAACGGCTGGAAAGACTTCATCGGCGGCATCGGTGATTTCGTCATCGACATCACCTACAACATCTGGACGATCCTGATGCTTGCAGCACTGGGATACGGTGCTTACCGTCTCTACAGATTCATCAGAAACAGAAGAAACAAATAACTGAAACAAAACAAAAAGGTATGTGATCACGATCCGGATTTGATCGATCCATACCTTTTCTTATTGGTCTGATATCCGCAGTAAGAGTGAACCTCCCATAAGCTAAAGACTTATGGGCTTCTTAAGAAGTCTGATATTTAAGTTTTATCCACTTAACTGCCAAAATACAGTCAAGCTATCCTTATTCTTAACGGCGTGTCCACGGCGCCTCTACTGTATAGAGCTTCTAAGCTCACAACGCTACTTTTCTTTAAAATATTCAATGCACCATTCACATCGGCGTTGATAAGTGTTCCATCTGAGGTCTGATACAGACCTCTTTTGATTCTTGTTCCGGAGAAGACATATTCCTTTGGATTGTCATCGTTTAATACAGGGATCTCATCTTCGTCAAAGAAGGATGCTTTGGAAGTATATGATTCTTCCTGCTTTATCAGATTGATGCCATAATACTGAGAAAGATAAGTGAGCTTGTCTTTAAGCTTTCCAAAAGGAATATTCACGAAGTTCTGATTATTTCTTTTAGATAAATTGCTTCCTTTCTGTAATGCAGAATTATAACCAATGACGATATTGCCGATCTTGTTCTCCAAGCAGTAATTGATGATGTGCCTGGCACATTTGCTTATGTAATCGTTGATCTGATTGCTTCTGTTTCTTTCTAAAGTAGCCTGTCTCTTTGTCTTGGCAGGAATGTGCTGCCTGTCTTTGATGCTTTGCAATCTGGAATTGTTCCTGTTGTACCATTGGTTGATGCTCTTGAGTCTTCTTCCATCCAGGATGAATGATCGTCCATCATTTGTGACGCATGTCGCAAGATTGTTTATTCCTACATCGATGGATAATGCTCTGCTAAGGTCTAACCCTTCTTTGATATCACTACATGCTTCATAGGCATACTGTAGTTCAAAGAACCGTCCATCGCTTTTGGGAATGATCCTGATCTCCTTTACATTCTTATCAAGAAGTATCGGCGGTATCGTGATTTCTATCTTCTTATGTGTCTTTCTGAAAGAATTGGAAAATGGCACAAGGAGCTTATTGCCGTTTAATCTGACAAAACCAATTACTAACGTAAAATAGCCATCTTTCCTTAAATACTGAGGCAATTTTATATTCCTATAGGAATATCTTCCGTTTTCAGTCAGCCTGATTAAACCAAAGAAAGCTTTAAAAGCTCCATCAACTTCCTTTAAGATCTGCTGCGCCATATTGCTGTTAAGCATCTTGTAGTTTTCAGATACTTTTAACAGATGATAGTTCTTTTGATAATTCAGATATTCACCTTCACTAAAGTAATATTGTCTTATATTGTAGAGCCCTTCATTGTAAAGATTCTTGGCATAACGGCATAGTTTAAGAAGAGTATCATATTCATGTTTACTCAGCTTAGGCTGCTGTTTTACTGTGAGATACAAACCTTTTATGAACCTCCTTTCTATTGATTGAAATAAATTCTAATATATTGTCATTATATCATGTTACATGCAATATTTTTATATATGATTAAGATCCATCTGATTTTTGTCTGCAAATACAGAAAGAAGCTTCTTTCTAATTCAAGAATCGATGAATCGCTAAAAAAGATATTCAGGAATATAGAATCAAAAAGTGATTTTAATATCGATGTCATGGAAACAGACAAGGATCATATACACTTATTGGTATCTTATCCTCCGAGGCTTTCTGTATCAATGATCGTAAGAAGATTAAAACAGGAAAGTACTGTCAAACTGTGGACTATCTTCCCTACTTATTTATTGAAGCATTTTTGGAAAGAAAAGACCTTCTGGTCTGACGGATACTTCGTAAGTTCGATTGGAGAAGCAAATCCGGAAACAATCAGAAGATACATTGAAAACCAAGGATAAAATCCGATGGCATTCATCCCGTAAGCTGAAGACTTACGGGTTTTCTGCCTGAAATAATATAAAACAAAAAAACTTCACTATTTTTTCACTATTTCTTCACTATTTCAGAAAAAACTCCCGTAATACGCGGGAGTTTTACCTTATCTGATGTTCTGTGACAGGCGTACGGCGATATTTCTCCACAGATGGAACAATACACCGAAATCTCTGTTTAATGATTGTGGAAGCGTCGGGATGCGGTCATAGAGGATCTGAAAGTATTCCTCTTCATCCTTTCCAAAATCAAGGATCTCGATCCTGTAGACATCGGAAGAACCGTAACGTGATCTTGTAACATCCGTGATCACGCCTTTCATCTCTGCCCTGTATCTGAGATCATCGATGCATACGGAAACAGAATCTCCGATCTTCAGCTGCTGACATTCATCCAGGAAGACCTCCACGTGGTGTTCACTCATCAGTGTCGTGATGCCCTCATAGGTTTCGATACCGTTTCTTCCTTTTTTCCTGGAAACAGTGACCGGCTCGCCGTCTTTTACTCTGACGACATCGCTGTTCTGGTCCCTGCCGTCAATTAAGAAGATCGCCATCAGCAGGAAATAACTGTTTCTGACCAGCCAGAAGACGATCGTGATCAGACCGTACATCTTTCTGGAAAACAGAAGGTAAAGCACACGTATCAGGCCGATGAACGACAGCCCCAGCAGCACGAGGAAAGGAGCCATATGCTGCCAGTCGGTTTTTCTCACACCCTGTTTTGCCGACTTGTCCGTCACCTTGAATTTCGACAGACTGATACCGACTGTTTCCTTCAGGATCGGGATCAGCAGCGAAGGCATGACAGAAGTCTCATAGATGCCGCTCCATTTGCCGGAGATCTCATTGCCCGAGATCAGGCGCAGAGCGATATCCTGCAGCAGGAACATCGGCAGCCAGTACACGGCAAGCTCCAGCCAGTTGCAGTCGAAGACCGGCAGATTCAGTATCGCAAACAGCAGTGGTGCAGTGATGTAGACGAAGTTCTTGATCGGTGAATACCAGTAGAACACTGAAGACCAGTAGCTGATCTTCTGCATCAGGGAAAGACCCTTCTGTGAGAAAAGCTTCAGTTTCTTCGCCGTGACGATGACGCCTCTGCCCCAGCGGGTCCTTTGCTGGACATGCTCCCTGAAGGTATTAGGCGTCCTTCCGGAAGCCAGAGGTTCTTTCAATCCGAGCGATACATAGCCTGCTGCCTCTATCAGCATGCCGGTCGCGAAATCCTCGGTGATCGATCCGGTATAGAAACCGCCGATATCTTCCAAAGCCCTTCTGGAGAGAACCGTGTTGGAACCGCCGTAAATGACGGAATTGCTCGCTGTCTTTGCGACCTCGATGCTGCGGTAGAAGAAATCCTGTTCATTCGGCGCATTATATTCGGAATACAAGGCATGCTGGAAGACATCCGGATCATAGAAACACTGCGGTGTCTGCAGCAGACCCATGTGGACCTGATCCTCTTCTTTCTTTCCGATATTGTATTTCTCGAAATTGACGAAGTAAGGGATCGTCTTGAGCAGGAAATCGCTTCTCACGATCATGTCCGCATCCAGTGTCACGACATACGGAGAACTTGTCCTTTCCATCGCCCTGTTGAGATTGCCGGCCTTGGCACCCTCGTTGTTCTCCCTGTCGAAATAACCCACACCCATCTTCTTCGCAAGTTTTTTCATGGAAGGCCTTCTGTTATCGTCACAGACCCAGATATGGACCTTGGAAAAATCGGGATATTTCAGATGTGTACAGCCGTTGATCGTCCTTCTTAACAGTTCCTCGTCCTCATTGTAGGTGGCGATGAAGATGTCGACATCGGGATATTCCTCATCGGCGATCCTGGGCAGTTCATGTTTTCTTCTGCTGAGCATGCCGGCATAATGGATGAGCGTTTCAATAAAACCGGTCACTTCGAAAAACAGAAGGATGAGATTGGCGATGATACCGAAGATATTATTCTTAGGGATCGAATAGAGGATCCTCCAGATGAAATAATCGATCGTTACGGTGATGCTGACAAAGATCACAGCCAGCTTCAGAAGCTGCTTTTTTTCTGTACTGTTCCCGGTCCTGACGATATCATCGTAGGAACAGAAACCCTTCTTTCTGCTGTTGAGCAGGCCGATTCCCGAAACGAAGAAAAGGATCGCCAGCAGCAGTGACAGAACCGTAAAGCTCCAGTAACGGCTGACTGCCTTCAGGCCTCTTCCGCCCAATGTCGAAAAAAGAGAAGAAGAACCTTTGTAACTGTTCCAGTCGATATCCTTGGGATATTCGATCAAAGAAGGTCTGACTCCCATTACCAGCTGCTTCACATAAGCACCGGCATAAGTCAGATCATCATCCTCAAGATGTTCGCAGTGGAGACTGCCGGCTTTGATCATTGCCGAAGTCTCTGCCTTGTTGGAAAGGCTCCATACCGCATAACTGATCTGATTTTCATCAAGCAGTTCAAACCAGGTTCCGGCATTGTCGAAATCCAGACGGCCGTTGCCATCCGCTTCCGACACGCCGCATTCGCTGATAAAGACCGGGATCTCATGATCCAAGGCTTTCTGCAGCTTCTTCTGAAGACCGTCATAATGACTGGCTGCATAAAAATGCAGCGAATACATGACGTTTTCAAAGTCAAGAGGTTCGACGATGACACTTTCCAGATCCTGATCATATTCCGGAGTCCCGACGATGATCAGTGCTTTGTCATTGTTCTTGCGTATCGTTTTGATGATGACATCCGCATAGACGCCGATCTCGCTCCAGGTCGTATCGCCGTTAGGCTCATTGCAGATCTCATAGAGGATGTTGGGCACATCGGCGTATTTCCGGGAGATATAGTCGAAGAATTCCTCCGCCTCTTTCAGATAGATATTGGGATCACAGTCCTCCAGGATATGCCAGTCGACCAGGACATACATGTCGTTTTCGATCGCCGCTTCGATACCTTTTTCCAGAACGGACAGAGAAGTCTTCCTGTCTTCCTCCACATAGATCTTCGAATACATCGGCAGTCTGATCAGATTGCAGTTCCATTCTTTCGAAAGCTGACTGAACAGCTTTGTATTGATATATTCCGGATACCATGTCAGACCGTGTGCCGATATCCCTCTCAAGACGACGGTATAACCTTTTTCATCGACGATCTTCGTCCCCTGTACATGCAGAAAACCGCTGTCCTTCGGTCTGGCCGTAAAAACATTTTCTTCCGCTGCGATATCCGCAAACGGCAGTAAAAGAAGACACAGTACAAGTACTGTCCTGATGATCCTGCCGATTTGTTTTATTTCATGATACATACGATTTCCCGATCTCTGTTTTCTACTCAATCATAACACAGGGACAACAGCGAAAACATCTGACCGTAAGAAAAAGCAGAGTTTATACCCTCTGCTTCATTCATATATGATCCTCTTCAGTACTGTTCGATCAGCAGGCTGTATCCGGAAGCATCCTTCACATACAGCTGATAGGAATCCATCGTCAGATAGATCAGATCATTCTCATCTTCCTTGTTGACATAGACCCGATACCAGGAACAGTCATTGTCATCAAGGACTTCATGGACGGTTTCCTTCAACTGATAATACCTTTTCTCAACACCGTTGAAGTTCACCAGCATCGGCTCTTCGTCACGGTAATAGTACAGCTTGGTCTCATAGTTCTCATCATGCCAGTAACCTTTGAGCAGTTCATCGATCTCCTCGTCGCTGTTTTCGATGTCCCTGCCGCTGTATATCTTCTCTTCGCCGTAGTTTTCCAGCCAGGTCTCCAGCAGATTTTCTTTCTTTCTGCAGGCACTGACCTTGGACATGAAGGCGTTAAGCACATCATAGCCTTCCCTGGGGATCTCCTTATCATAATCGATGTGGACGCTCTCCCCGTATTTCTTTCCGTTCTGCGGTGCGAAATAAAGCGACAGACTGGTACCCGGTGCATCCAGTACTTCATACTCCGATTCGGGGAACTCCTCCCAGAGAGACATGTTGTATTCCCTCACCATCTGATCGAGTTCTTCAAAGATCTTCTCATTGTCGACTTCATAGACACGGTAGCGGTCATACATGCCCGGATCTTCGGCATCCTGATAAGTCAGAGTGATCCTTCCGTCTTTCTCTGTCTTCAGCTCGATGTGATGGGTGGAACCCTCCATACCGCCGCCGTGATAATAGCTGACTCCGCTTAAGCCTTCATATTTCGGTTCTCTTTTTTTCAGATCATCCAGAGTTATTTCTTTCTTTTTACAGGCAGAAAACATGAGTCCTCCTATCAGTATCGAAACGGCGGTTAATATCAGCAAGCCTTTTCTCATAGCTGCTTCTTGCCCAGACAGAAGGTCTGTTTCACGGAATAGTCATCATTGAGGACGACGATATCCGCATCGAAACCGGCCTTGATCCTGCCTTTGTGATCATCCATATTCAGATAACGCATCGGGTTGATCGATGCCGCATCAAGAGCGATCTCGAAAGGAACCAGAGCCTTTTCCACCAGGATCTTCAGTCCTTCATTGACCTTCAGGGTCGAGCCCGCAAGCTGCTTCTTTCCGGTGGTGATATGAGCCGAACCGTCCGGATAAATCTCGACATCCTGTCCGCCGAAATCAAAGACGGAACCGACTTCATAGCCCTTGCACATGAGCGAGTCGGTGATCATGATGCCGTAGCCCTGCTTCTCCCTGAAGAAGATATTGAGAGCCGCATAAGTGGAATGGTTGCCGTCGCAGATACATTCCGCATACGTGTCATGGCAGCGGAACGCCGCACCGACTGCTCCGTTTGCCCTGTGGCCCAGAGCTGTCATGCCGTTATAAGTATGGGTGAAACCCTTGGCACCGTTGGCGATCGCCAGTACGGCCGTATCATAATCGGTATCGGTATGACCGATGGAAACGCAGACACCTGTTTCGGCACAGTATTTTGTCAGTTCAAAATTTTCATCATGTTCCGGAGCCATCGTGATGACCTTGATCAGATTGTCACAGGCGTCCTGATATTCCCTGAATTCCTCGACTGTTCCCTTGACGATATACTCTTCCGGCTGGGCACCCTTGTATTTGACATCCAGATAAGGTCCTTCAAAATGAATACCCAGGATCTGAGCACCTTCCGGATTCTCTCTTTTGACTTCCGCCACTTCGGCGACAGCCTTTTTCAGGGTGTCATGGCCCTGTGTCAGCGTTGTCGGACAGATGCCGCAGACGCCTTCCAGAGGCAGATCCTTCAGCCAGGCCTTCAGACCGTCCTTGCCTCCGGCCGTCGTATCATAGCCGTGATAGCCGTGGGTATGGATATCATAAAAACCCGGAACGATCCTGAGATCTCCGTAATCTTCATCGACTTCTTTCTCCCCGTAAGGATATACGGCCTTGATCTTTCCTTCTTCGATCTCGACCTGTGCCGGCATCAGTGTAGATGCGATATATACTCTTTTGCTCTGTATGATCATTTTTCCTATCTCCCTTACTTTAATGATAGCACAGGAAAAATGTGTATAATGAAAGAGTAAAAGAGGTAATGAAACATGGCAAACAGAAGAATCATCAAAGCCAGTGATCTCTCCGGATTCTCCATTTTCCAGGATCCGAAACGCGGAACGATTTTTTATGATATCATCAGCCGCAAAGGCTATATCCTGACCTCGTCCGATGTCAGGACCTATACGCTGTATACAGCCATGCTGCCGTTAAGCATCGTGATCGCTGTCCTGGCGATGTCGATGTTCAACCTGACTTATGTGACGACGTTCTTCATCTTTCTCGGACTGTATCTGATCGCTTTCCTTGCCTACCGCTTTGCCTTCTTCTACAAACTGCCGGAAGCGACCAACTGGAAGAAAGTCAAGAAAGAAAGCGTCTTCCTCTATCTGGCCAGAGGCTACTCCAAAGCCAGACTGGGCATCCTGATCTTCCTCTTAGCTGCCTTAACGATCCTGATGCCGATCTATGCGGTGCTTGAACAAAGGACCGGGATCGATCTCTACGGGTCCTATGCCCTGGCAGGAGCTTCCTTCATCGGCATGATCATCGTGATCATATCCCTGATCATCAAAATCAGAAACAACTACTAGAGATATTCGTTAAGAATATCTTTTTTCTGCTTCATCAATAATGTGATCCAGATCACATAAAAAGCTCCGGAAACATTCCGGAGCTTTCTTTGCTTTCATCAGATGATTACTCAGCCTTTAAGGAACCGAGAGTGATGATCTCGCCTGACTTCCTGTCAAACAGGATGGCGTTGTTGCCCTTGAATCCGACATTGACCTTGTCGCCCAGTTTGTAGACGACACCGCCGAACATGACACCTGTCAGCAGGTAATTGCCGATGGCGACACGGACGGTCGTTTCCATACCGGTCGGCATTGAAGAGTAGATCTCTCCCTTGAACTTGCCGTTCTCGGAGATCTCAACGAATTCCGGACGGATACCGATGACGAAATCCTCGTCGGTATAGATCTGTTCATCGCCATAGTCTTCCGGCTCATCGATCATCGCAATGTGATACTTGAAACTGGTCTCCTTGTTGCTTCTTTCGACATAGCCCTTCTGGGAAGCCTTTTTCGCATGTTCTTCTGCCTCCGCTTCCTTTCTGGCTGCAAGATCCGCATGCCACTTCTTGATATCCAGCGGCTCATTCGGGACGAATTTCAGCTTCTGGCCGTCAAAGACGTCGAGCTCGAAGACACCGTCCTTCTGCTTGCCGTGGGCATCGATGAAGTTGATGGCCGGGTTACCGACGAAATCGGCAACGAACAGATTGTTCGGCTTGTTGTAGACATCCAGCGGTGCATCATACTGCTGCAGATAGCCGTTGTCGATCAGACAGATCCTGGTCGCCAGTGTCATGGCTTCCATCTGGTCGTGCGTGACATAGACGAAAGTCGAACCGGTATCCAGATGCAGTCTCTGCAGCTCTGATCTCATTTCCAGACGCAGCTTGGCATCCAGGTTGGAAAGCGGCTCATCCATGAACAGGACGGTCGGTTCCGGTGCCAGTGTTCTGGCGATGGCGACACGCTGCTGCTGACCGCCGGAAAGCTCAGCCGGATATCTTTCCATGAACATGCCGATGTTGGCGATCCTGGCGACACGGCGGACAGAGAGATCCATCTCTTCCTTCGTGAGCTTTCTGACTTCCCTGACGACTTCACCGTCTTTCATGGCTGTGAAGTCATCGCTGAGCGTGTAACCCTTGGCTGCTGCATCGGCCTTAGCCTTGTCGATGACCTTGTTGAGCTCATCGATATGCTTTGCTGCCTCTGCCTTTGGATCAGAAGCCTTATGCAGACCGTAATCCAGCAGCTTCTTGGCGCTGTACTGTGAGATCTCATAGGCGTCGATCAGTTTGACGATGGCCTTCTTCTCATCGAGCTTGCCCTTCTTGTCGAAGCACTCGTTGACCAGTTTGGCGACATCGCCCGGTCTCTGTAAAGCCTTGAGCAGCTGTGCTGAGGTCCTGCCTTCGAAACTGATGACAGGCAGTGCTTCCTTGACATTGGAAAGACCGAAGCAGATGTTGTCATAGACAGTCATATTCGGCCACAGAGCATAGTTCTGGAACAGGAATCCGACCTTACGTTTGTTGGCCGGGATGTTGATGCCCTCTTCCGAATCATAGACCACACGGTCACCGATCGTGATCTTGCCGCTGGTCGGTGTTTCCAGACCGGCGATCATTCTCAGAGTCGTCGTCTTGCCGCAGCCTGAAGGACCAAGCAGTGTAACAAAGGCGTTGTCATCGATGACCAGGTTCAGATCCTCGACGGCATAGAATTTATCATAACGTTTCGTAACATGTTCCAATACGATTTTTGGCATTTTATTTTATCCTCCAATTCCTTCATCAAGGCTTGCGCCTGTGATCTTGTTTACGGCATAGTTGCTGACCAGGATCGTCACGATCAGGATCAGGTTGATACCGCTTGAGAAAGCATAGAGACCCATCTCATCGAAGTAGTCCAGTGTCGTGGACAGGATGAAGCCCTGAACACACAGCAGCATGAACAGAGACAGTTCTCTCAAACAGGTCATAAACGGAAGCAGGAAGCCCGATACGATCGATGACTTCTGGATCGGAATGATGATCCTGGTCATACGCTTGATCCACGGAACGTCCTGGATGATCGCCGATTCCTCGATCTCGTTTGACAGCTGAAGCATCGAGTTCAGAGAGCTTCTTGAAGCAAACGGGATATATTTGACCGTACCGACGATCACAAGTGCCAGATATGTATTGAACAGATTGATCTTTCCTGATGAGAACAGGATGAAGTAGGCGGCGCCTACCGCAACGGAAGGCATCAGGTAAGGAAGGAACGCCATCGAGTTGACGTAGCCTGCCAGCTTGCCTCTTCTGTCCTTGGATACAGCATAACCGATCAGCGTACCGATGACACCGGCCGTCAGACAGCAGATGACAGATACCAGGATCGTGCCGAAGAATGCGTGCCAGATGGTCTTGTTGTGGAAGATACCCATCTGACCGTACATGCCGTTCTCCGTGACGTTTTCATTCGTCACCCACCACTTGGTCGTCAGGTTATTCGTATTGCCTGTATACAGGAAGGAATAATCGCCCGGGTTGGGCAGGAACGTCTCAAACGCGAAGGAGATGATCGGGAAGATCGAAGTGAAGAATGTGATGATCACGAATACGAACGCGATCACAAATCTTCCGGTTTTTCCCAGATCGACTTTCGAAATGTGTCCGGATTTGCCGGTGACAGTCGTATAAGACTTTCTGGAATGTAAGGATCTCTGATTGAGATACATGATCGCCACACCGAAGAGCATCATGATGATGGCGATGATGGAAGCCTCGCCCGTGTACTTGTCGTTCATCGACACGTACTTGGTGGCCAGTGTCGTCAGACCCAGATAGTGCGGTACCGGATAAGAACCGATCGTCGATCCGGCGACCAGCAGGATCGTCGACAGGATGGCCGGCTTGACCATCGGGATGGTGACTCTGGTAAAGATCTTCCAGCGCGGCGTATCCAGGATCGTCGCTGCCTCTTCCAGGTTGGCATCCATGTTCTTGAAGATGCCGCCGATCAGGATGTAGGCAAACGGCGCATAGTGCATGCCCAGAACGATGATGCAGGGGAAGAGTCCCACACACCACCAGGCCGGCATCCTGATGTTGAACAGCGATGCCAGCAGACCGTTGGATGTACCCGTCACCTGGTTGGAGTTGAACAGGTTCTGCCATACGACAGCCAGTGTCCACTGCGGCATGATGTACGGGAAGATAAAGATCGAACTCAGATATTTCTTGAATGCCATGTTGGTCCTGGTGATCAGGTAGGCGAAGATGCCGCCGAACAAAATGGCAAAGGTGCAGGAACCGATCGCCAGGATCGTCGTATTCATTAACGGCGTCCACAGATTGGTCTTGGCCAGTCTGCTGGTGAACAGGTCCGTATAGTTGACCAGGGTGAAACCGCTGGCCTTCCCTGAAAGATACTGGTCGATGGTGCCCGGATGGATCGAGATCGTATCCTTGATGATCGCGACGATCGGAGCAATGGTCGTAAAGGTGACCAGAATACCCGTCAGGATCAGAATGATATTCTGCGGTTTGCTGAGATAAGTCTTTATGCTGTTAAGTCTGATTTTCATTGATTTTGACATAAATTACCTCTTTTGTCAGAAAGTGCCTTTGCAGATATACCACAAAGGCACTTATCGTTATCTGTTTTCCGTAAAAAGTTTAGATCTTGATCTTAGCTTATTCCGGTGTATACTTGTCGAGCATCTCGATCCATGAACCGACCGTGAATGCAACAGAAGCACAGTATACAGGATCTTCTACGACGAGTTTGCCGTCGTTGACCCACCAGTCATAGCCCTTATCCATTGTTGTCTCGCAGGCAACTTTTGCGGATAAGCCTTCTGAGTGGTGATATTTCTCTTCGGTGCCCTTAGCAACTTCCGGGTTGGAAGAGTAACCGCCTAAGTCCTTGCCCCAGGCAGAGAAACCGTCGACAGTCTCTGTCATATAAGCGATGAATGCACATGCAGTCCAAGGCAGCGGTGAGTTGTCAGTGACGAACAGATAGTGGCAGTATGCATAGCCGCCGATTCCTTCGTAACCCGGCTGATATGCAGCGACCTTGATGTTGTTGACGGAAACGGTGTCAGTCTCTTCAACGGAACGAACCTTTGAATAAACCAGCAGACCGAACTTGTCAACTGCGGAAGCGTCGACCAGCGTGTTGCAGATCGGGCCGTCATCGGTTACAGCGTTGTAGCTGTTGACCCACAGTTTGATCCAGGCAAGGGCATATTTGCCGTTTTCGCCTAAACCTAATTCCTCAGCATCCTTAGCCATTTCATCAATTGTCGGCTGGAAGTAAGCCTGCTCAGCAGCCGGAAGCTTGTCGAAAGCATCCTTCAGGTAAGCAGCATACTCATCCTTCGTCAGCATGTATAAGAAGTTCTTTCCGACGATCTCGGAATCAATGTCCATGAACAGACCGTGTTCGCCTTCAGCAACGAAATCCCAGCAGTTGTCATATGTCTTGTCCGGGTTGACGCAGTTGAATTCGAAGATCTTGTTCAGAGTCTGTAAAGGCAGATAGCCGGAATACTCTTCAGGAGTCGTTCCGTTTGCTTCAGCCCACTCTTTCGGTACGAATGTGTCAAGAACACCGGTCTGGACCATCTTGGATTCAATCTGGTTACCATCCTGGATCAGAGTCATGGCGAATGTACCGACTTCTTTTAATCCATCAGCAGTCAGCTGATCGAAGATCTTGTTGTTCTTCGGCTGCTGCCATTCAAAGTCAAGTTTGTAGCTTGAATCAATGCTCTGGAGGTATTCGATGAATAACGGAAGAGCGCTCTTGCCGCGTGAGGAGTTACCTACACCGTAGAAAGTCTTGCCGTTGGATTCTTCGATTGCCTTCTGAGCGAGTTCTTCCAGAGTCATTCCCTGAGCTTCGGCAATGATCTTCTGAACTTCTGACTGGTTGTCAGCGGGAGCTTCTTCTTTTTTGCCGCAGCCGACAAGGGTCAGTGCCAGCAACGCTGCCAGCATGATCATAAGCAGTTTCTTCATTTGTTAAAATCCTCTTTTCTAAATAGCCTGCTTCTTTGCAAGCGTTTACATTATAACACGCTATCACAGTCCTGTTAAGAGTAATTTCACATGATTTTCACATAAATCCGAAAAAGAAAAGGAGGCATCGCCTCCTCTGTCTTACTTGAATGAGATATCCGCGCTCTTCAAAGCCTTTTCCAGCACTTTGACGCTTAAAAGCGTCTGTTCATTGAGCTCCTGAGCCTTCTTGAGATCCATCTCACTGAACAGCTTTTTGAAGACCATATACTCATGATAATGCGGGATTTCCGGATGCTTGTTCAGTGCATATTCTTTTTTCTTTCCGTCATTGAAGATGTGAGAGAACTTTGCAATGACACTGGATGCATCCTCGCTTCTGAGACATCCTTTATCTCCCTGGATGCAGGTCAATAACGGAGCCCGGCAGTCCTTGGCACAGACCGCATTGACCTTGAAGGTCTTGTAGTCCAATACCAGCACGCCCGAAGTATCGACACCCTTCAGCATGTTGGGATAGTAGTTCACCTTCTTCGGTTCGCCAAACAGACCTGTCACGAAATTGATATTGTAGATGCCCAGATCCATTAAAGCACCGCCCGCCAGTTTACGATCGAACGCCGGCAGGATGATGCCCTTTTTGAACTTGTCGTATCGGGAAGAGTATTGCGAGAAATTGATATCGATCATCTTGATATCGCCCAGTTCGGGAAGCAGTGTTTTCATCTTCTCATAGTTGGGCATATGCAGCATCGTCACCGCATCGAAGATGATCCGGTTTTTCTTCTTCGCCAGATCGATCAGTTTCTTCGCTTGCGAATAGTATGGCACAAAGGGCTTCTCCAGGATGACATGCTTGTTGTTTTCCAGAGCCTTCTTTGCGATCTCATAATGCAAGCCGTTAGGAACACCGATATAGATCACATCGATATCGGGATCTGAAAGCACATCGTCGTTGTTCAGAGAATAATAGCCGATCCCGTATTTCTCCTTTAAAGCCTTGAGCTGTTCCTCCTGCGGGGAAGCGATCCCGACATATCTGAATCCCTTCACCAGCTTTGTCGTCTCGATGAAGATCGGAACGATGAAACCGGAACCGATGATACCTACCCTGATCATAAATCTTCCTCCCTGTAATCCAGTCCTGCAGATCTGATCGCTTCATCCAGTACCTTGACGACGATCATTGTCTGTCTGTTGTATTCATAAGCCTTTTCCAGGTCGTTCTTCCGGTAAAGACGGATGAATTCCTTCATCTCATATTTCCAGCTGTCGAATTCCCCTTTTTCATCCTGGCCGAAATTTCTTTCCTTTCCGTCATTGAAACGGACAGTGAAATCGGCACAGCGGGAACAGGTCGTGTTGTTTCTTAAGAAGCCTTTGTCTCCTTCCACCAGACCGTAGCACTCTGCCTTGCAGTCCTTGGAGGCGATGCAGGAAGCTTTAAAAGTACCGTAGTCCATAATGAGCGTGCCGGAAGTATCGACGCCCTTTTCGATGTTGGCATGATAGCTCACCTTCTTGGGCATGCCGAAGATCCCGGTCACGAAATGGATGTTGTAGACATTGAGATCCAGCAGGGCTCCTCCGGCCAGCTTTCTGTCAAATGCCGGCAGGATGATGCCGTTTCTGAATTTGTCATACCTTCTGGAATATTGCGAGAAATTGGCAGTGACCATCCTGATCTCGCCCAACTCCTCAACAGCCTTTACTGCCTTGTGATAATACGGGTTATGGGCGGTCACGATCGCCTCAAACAGGATCAACCCGTGCTTCTTTGCATAATCCGTCAGCTTCTTCGCTGCTTTGTAGGAAACCGTAAACGGCTTTTCGAGAATGACATGTTTATGATGCTTCAGCGCCTTCATCGCATAGGTGTAATGAAGGGAATTGGGAAGTGCCACATAGATGACATCGATCTGATCGTCACTCAATATCCTTTCCAGATCCGTCGTATAATAGTCCACTTCCTCCTTGAAATTCAGCAGTTTCTCCTCGTGCCTGCCCCAGATCGCCCGCAGATGATAATCCTTATACATCTTGGAGACCGAAATAAAAACAGGAACGATGAAACCGGAACCGATGATACCGATATTGATCTTTTTCATGACTCTATTATACAACGGCTGTATTAGCCATGAGGTATAATAAACCTGTATGAACGACATCAGAGCGATATTTCTGGATTTTGACGGAACCGTCTTCTCTCACGTGACAGATTCCATTCCGTTAAGCACGATCGAATCCGTCAGGACCCTCAGAAACAACGGCATCCGCGTTTTTCTGTGTACCGGCAGAGCTGTCGCCGAAATGCCTGCTTTTGATCTGAGCGACCTCCCTCTGGATGCCTGGATCCTGTCAAACGGACAGGTCATTCTCGATGAGAACGGAAAGATCGTTCACGACAGAAAGATCGAAGGAATCCTGAAAGACAGGATCCTTTCCCTGTTCAATGAAAAAAGCATCCCGATGTATATGATCACCATTGACGACATCTATCTCAACATGGTGAATCAGAAGGTACTGGATGTTCAGAATGCCGTCTCTTCCGGTATTCCCCGGATCAAGGAATATGAAGGTGAGGACATCTACATGGCTTCGGCCTTCTTTTCCAGTGAAGCAGAGAAAGAAAGACTCCGCGATTTTGAAGACCTCGCCGAAATCACCTGGTGGCACGAAGGAGCTGTCGATATCGTCCCTAAAGGAATCTCCAAGATCAACGGCATCGATGAGATCCTGAAACGCTATCAGATCGACCGATCCCAGACCATGGCCATCGGCGACGGTCACAATGATATTTCAATGATCGAATACTGCGCACTCGGCATCGCCATGGGCAATTCCATGCGGGAGCTCAAGGAACATGCCGACTATGTCACGGACGATATCGATGAAGACGGCGTCTACAACGCCTTTGTACATTACGGACTCTTATGAACTCATGTGAATGGTGTCTGATCACACCGAAAATGACCGATTATCATGACAATGAATGGGGCATCCCCGTCCATGATGACCGCAAGCAGTTTGAATATCTCATGATGGAAGTCATGCAGTGCGGCTTAAGCTGGAAGCTTATGCTGGAAAAACGGGAGATCTTCCGAAACTGCTTTGACGGTTTTGATTATGGCAAGATCGCCCAGTATGACGAAGACGATATCGAAAGGATCCTGAATACAGAGGGCATGATCCGCTCCCGAAGAAAGATCGAAGCGATCATCCATAATGCATTATGCTTCATCGAGTTAAGAAAACAATACGGATCCTTTTCAAAGTGGCTGTGGAAACACAGCAATCATAAAACCATCCTTTATCCCGGACACAATGACGGCTGCATCCCGGCTGCAGACCGCTTATCAGATCAGATCTCAAAAGAGTTAAGAGAAATGGGCTTCAAGTATCTGGGATCGATCACCGTCTACGCCCACCTGCAGGCCTGCGGCATGGTCAATGACCATCACAGAGACTGTCCCTGCTATCACAGAATCATTGAGAATTATCCCGTTTCATACGAAGAAGAATATGATGCCAGATGAAAGGAAACATATGAAATATTCATTCACCAAGATCAATATCAATTCCCCGTTCCCCACGACCCAGTGCGGACATTCCTGTCAGATCGAAAAACTCTCAGAGTTTCATGATCCGCTCTATGCCAGAGTGTCTGCTTTCCAGAATGACAAGATCTGGATCATCCACTACTCCTTTGACCTGCTGGCTTTTGATCTGGAACACAGAAATCAGCTGGAAGAAAAACTGCAGGAATATTACCAGGACGAAAGGATCAGGGTCATCACCTCAGCGACCCATACACACTATGCCAACAGTGTCAGGGATCCCGAATATGTGAAGTATCTCTTTGATCTTTTATGTCAGGAGACGGTGAAGATGGAATACCGGGAAGTCCATGACGTCACGACGACCTATCAGAGGCTACACACAACGGCTGTCGGCAAATCCCGTATCTCAGGATATGAGACAGGACTGGAAAATCTCTGTCTGATCCGCTTCTATGAGGAAGAGAAAAACTTCTTCAATATCATTTATTACAACTGCCACCCCACAATCCTGCAGGCAAATGTTCCTTATTTCTCAGCTGAATATCCGGGCTATGTCCTGCATAAGCTGGAAGAAAACGATCCGGACTGCGATTTCACCTTCTTTCAGGGAGCAGCCGGCGATATCTCCTCCCGCTTTGTCAGGGACGGCCAGGACTATGATGCCCTGATGAAACTGGGAGACCGCCTCTATGACGATATCCTTTCACTGATGAATGAAAACCCGGAAAAGAAAGCTCTGACACTCGGCTATAAAGAAGTTCCTATCAAGTACGATCACGAATTCAGACCCATCGATCTTTCCAGGATCAGAAGCGATCTTTCGGAAAGAGAAATGGAAACGATCCGACTGGGACAGATCGAGCGGGCAAAGCTTGAAAAAACCGCCAACATGATCTTCGGAAAGCTGATCGAAGAAGCCCTGATCGTATCCCTGGATCTGGGATCGGTCAAAATCATTTTCTTCCCCAACGAGATCTTCTCTCATTACATGAGTTACATCGATCTGGATAAGGAGATGCTGGTGAGCTACTCCAACGGCTATGGGCCTTATGTCCTGCCGATCGATTTTGAATATATCACTTATGAGATGTTCACCGATACACTGACCAGGGAGACAAAAGAAAAGATCATTGAGATCCTTCAGACAATTTAAAAGCGGGACCTTGTCCCGCTTTTATTCTGCTTTGGTGAAAGCCTTTTTCTCGGCTTTCTTTTCTTCCTTCTTCTTCGGTATCAGCAGGATCTGACCTTCTTTGATCTGATCGGGATCGGCGATCCTGTTGCTTTTGGCCAGGATCTCGACTGTGGTGCCCAGTTCCCTGGCGATCTTGCTTAAGGTATCGCCTTTTTTGACCGTGTATTTTGCAGCCAGAGCCTCATTCACCTGTTTTCTCGTGTTCTTGAACAGCTTTTCCGCCATCTCATTTCTCCTTCTTGAAAAATATGTTTCTGATGTTGTTCAAGGCATCGGGGATCGACAGCGGTTTCTGTCTGTCCTTCACTGCCTTGATGTATTTCTCGTCCTTTTCCCTGATCAGGGAATACAGAGCCTTGTATGCCCCGTCGGCCTCAAAAGTATCCTTGATGATCCTGCTTCCGTCTTTCAGCTTGAGATCGACGGTATCATGTCCGCTGTCATGGCTGACCAGCCAGCTTTCGATCTCATCAAAGGAAACGAAACAGGCTGTCTTTGCTTCTCTGTCACCGTAGACAATGATACCTTTGTCAAAGATGTCCATCACCTTGAAATCCTTCACCAGTTTCATGACGGCCAGTGCCATCAGGATGAAGAAGACGCCCAGAAGACGTACCATCATGTTGTTGGGGAACATGAGCAGGACACCGATGAAAAGACAGACGATCGGTGCTTTCTTTGGCTTGAAGCAGATCGCCTTCACGAAGTTTCCTTTGCTCTTGCATTCTTCTACAGGTATATATCTTTTTTCCATACTTGTTTAAAAAGGCAGCCAAGCGGCTGCCTTTACATAATCCTTATCTTTTACAGACCGTTCTTGGAGAGCAGTTCGAGGAAGTTCTCCGTCTCGTTCATTGTCGTCAGTCTGCTGGTCAGCACACCGCCTCTCATTTCGGCGATCTTGCGGTAGCACTTCGCATCCTCTTCAGTGACGGCGATGGACTTCGTGACCATCTTGTAAGTCGTGCCCTGGATCGGAGCAGCGTTGCCTACGTTGACTTCCTGAACTTCCAGACCGGATTCCATGATAGCCAGTGCATCTGACGGGAACTTGGCGATGATGAACATCGTCTCATCCGGATGCTCCTGCGCATACTTGATGGTCTCATCTACTGAGAATACATAAACAGTATTGCCTCTGGCAGCCATCGGCAAAGCCATCTTCTGGATCGGGTCAGCAGCTACTTTATCATTGCAGACGATGATCTTGTCCGCACCGATTGAATTCATCCAGGTTACAGCGACCTGTCCGTGAATCAGTCTGTTATCAATTCTTAAGTGTTTAATCATAAAGATACCTCCATAACATATTATATCACCCGATAAAGCGCTTACATCAAGTCTTTCTGTATCTCCTGAACAATAAAAAAGTAACCCACCGGCTTAGTGAACTGAACCCCAAAATTAGGACAACCTAATGGAGGGGTTTTTCTTATGAAACTAACGTATGAAGACAAATTAGAGATCTACAGATTATGGAAACTGGATGGCTGGGGAAAAAGAAGGATAGCCAGGAAATTCTGCATCA
>JAFTCJ010000010.1 GCA_017454765.1 Erysipelotrichaceae bacterium
AGCAGCTTTCTGATTCTCATGACGGAAGTATTGGTCTTCTCCTGTTCCTCCATCAGATAGTCTTCCCTTGCCATCTCCTCAAGACAGTCCAGCCATTCCAGTTTGGATGGCATGATATAAAGATTTTCAAAGTCAGTACCATATATTACTTTTTCTATATCGGCCTTTCCCTGAATCGCCTCTACAATTCCGTCAATCTCTTCAAAATCTTCTCTGAATTTGCTGGAAGTATTCCCCTGAAGATCCAGATCCACGAGAAGCGTTTTGAACCCTTCATCTGCAAGACCTTTTGCAATGTTTACAGAAGTGGCCGTCTTGCCGCTGCCTCCCTTCTGATTGTTACAACTTATGATTTTTCCCATAATTAAAAACCCTTTCTTTTAGATAGGTGAATTTCAGACGGTAATTGCAGAATAGATGTAATGTTATTAGTTGATCCCGCTGCTTTTCTCTTTTATGAATAAAGCAACATCTCGTATTTCTAAATGCTTTATTGATTAAAGTGAATCGAGGACCAAAAGTAGTAAGTGTTAACTGAATAAATTGATAAATCTGATAGATTAACTAAATATGGCTTGTTTCTGTTACATTATTATTCCAGTAAATGATCACTGGCATGACTCAAAAAAGGCAAGATTTCAGCAAGATCGGTCTTCATAAAGTAAGATAAAGTCCAATATCCGATGACAAAGTCAAACAAACTAAAGATACGAAACTAAAAGAAAAACCTTTAAAATAAAGGTTTTGAAGAATAGATCAAATAAGTCATCACAAGGTCACGCATGGTGTGTGTTTCAAAGGAAACCTCCTTCATCCGCAGCCAAAGTAATTTAAGCCCGGTTTACGGGCTTTTAATTTCGTTCTGTTAATAAAACAGGTTTTTAGATCCGTCAAGCCTTTCAGCAACAATATATTTACTCACAAAGAGCAGGATATATAACGGAACACGAAAATCCGGGTCTGCGTTTTTCCGTATCTATCTGTTAGCCATAGAAAACCTGATCCCGCAGGATCAGGTTTTATACAGGAACGATGTTCCCCAATCTACTGACGTTCCGGATCCGTTTCCAGGGAATGTCCGTAGCTGGCGATGTGGTAAAGCAGATACTTCAGCACCGCGTAGAACAGCCATGTCAGGCTCATATTCGAAGATGTCTTGCCGACGGAAGCGCCGTTGACCGTGACCGAAGATGCCATCAGGGACAGAGCAATCGCAGTAACGATGCCAAAGATGCCACCGATAATATCCATGCGTGCAGATGTTTTAAGAGCCTTGACGCATTTCTCGGAGAAAGGTCTCTCCTCCTTGCATTCTCCCAGTGCCGTTCTTGTCTTCTGCGTGCCGATGATTGTCATGATCAGAGCTGCCAGCGAAAGTCCAAGCGCAGCCAGCACGATCGGTTTCAGAGCATCCATTTCTTCCGGTGTCATGGTGCCGCCGCTTACGGTAATAATGCCACCCTTTTCCGCAAGAGCGGAAAAGCTTCCTGCCATCAGCAGCGCGACTACAACGACCCCCAGCAGTACGGCTGATGCTATTTCAAACACCAGAGCAACTGTAGTAAAGAATTTCAGAAAACCTGCCGTTTTTTTCATGTATTTATCCTCCTAACATTACTATTCTATATCTAATTCTTACACATATGTGCTGTTTTCTTTTTCTTCTTTCAGGACAATGATCCTGACTGTCATGCCCCAGAGTCAGATGTGCTCTGATTTGTGAATAAGAGATTCATCCAAAAAAACAGGAATCTGCCGCTACAGATTCACCACATATTCTGCAAGTCCAAGTGCGATGTCGAAATGTCCCGGATCATGCTGGGTGTGTTCGATCTGCCCCTTTTCTTTTCTGTCGGTCCATTCCGGTGCATCCAGCAGGTCTCCGCTTGTGAAAAACATATATACATCCAGTCCGCGGAAATCGCATACAGCCTGCACAGCAGACCCTTCCATCTCCACGGAGATACAGCCGTCTGCTTTGTGCTTTTCGAAGTTATTGGCTGTTTCCCTATAGAAGGCATCCGTCGTCCAGGTTTTCCCTAAAACATACGGGATATGATTCTCTTCCATAAATGCCTTTACGATGTCATGATTCTTTATCCTGATATAATCCGATGCCGGCGCATAGTGATAGGACGTTCCTTCATCTCTGTAGGCTTCCGTCGGGATCATGACTTTGCCTCTGACGATTTCTTTGTCAAGACAGCCCGCTCCGCCAAAATGAATGATCTTGTCAGCATCCAGAACAGTCAGTAATTCCTCGATCGGTCCCACACAGGCCGGAGCACCAACCCAGGTCCTGTAGAAACCGAATCTTCTGCCATGGTGTTTCAGCAGATATACCGAAGTAGACCCGCAGGCCATCGCATATTCTCCGACTTTTTCGCAGTCATAGTGAGCGATCACATACTTTTCGATCTCTTCAGAAAAAGTAAATATGACTGCATCTACCTGAACGGCATTTTCATTCTTTTTTACATTGATCTTGGCCGGTGATCTGTCATCAAATGAGTCTGTTATCATTGGAAACTCCTTTCTCTGTTTTCTGAAATATTACAAGAACACGAATTGAGCAGACTGAAAGTCCATGGTTTTCTAGCCTGCCACGGAAAGAAGATGCCAATGTAACTCGCAAAACTTCCATTTATTCGTCATTCTGTAATTAAATGTACAGTTTTCCTTGTGAAGCCGAATTCTCGGCAATCTTTCTTCCGTTTTTGTAGGAATAAAGAACGGCCGAATCCTTGATCAAAGCCTCATAATAGTCCTTTTCATCCAGAACGATGAAACTTGCCGGTCTGCCTGTTTCAATACCGTAACGATCGCTTACATGCAGGGTCTTGGCCGCGTTGTAGGTAATAAGTCTGTAGGAATTCAGGATTTCTTCATATCCCATCATCTGACATACATGAAGTCCGACGAATACAACATCTCGGAGGCTGCCGTTGCCCATCGGATACCACGGATCATAGATATCATCGTGGCCAAAAGATACGTTGATTCCTTCTGCCAGCAGTTCCTTAACTCTCGTGATTCCTCTTCTTTTCGGGTAGATATCTGCCCTTCCCTGGAGATGTGTATTGACCAGCGGATTGGCAACAAAATTGATTCTGCTCATCTTCAAAAGACGCATGAGTCTTAAGACATAAGCATTGTTATAAGAATGCATGGCTGTCGTATGAGACGCCGTCACCTTATCGTACAGCCCCAGTTCCAGAGCCCGTGCCGCTACGGTTTCAAGACCTCTGGAAGCCTCGTCATCAATCTCGTCACAGTGCACATCCACGAGTTTGCCTTTCTCTGCCGCCAGTTTCAGGGCGAAATCAAGAGATTCAACCGAATACTCCCTGGTGAACTCAAAGTGCGGGATTGCACCTACGGCATCCGCTCCCATATCGATTGCATCGATCATCAGCTGTTTGCCGTTAGGATAAGACAGAATGCCTTCCTGCGGGAAAGCTACGATCTGTATCTCCATGACATCTTTCAGTTCTTCACGGAGTTCGATCAGAGTTTTCATTGCCGTAAGTTCCGGATCGGTAGTATCGACATGCGTACGGATAAACTGAATGCCGTTCTTCGCATACATCGCTACGGCTTTCTTTACTCTTTCCCGGATATCTTCTCTGCTTAGTTTTTCCTTACGTTTGCTCCAGCATTCAATACCTTCAAACAAAGTACCCGACATATTCCAGACAGGATCACCGGCAGTCAGACAGGTATCCAGATGTACATGTGATTCAATGAACGGCGGAAGAAACAGTCTGCCATCTAAATCAAGAACATCTTCATTCTCTTCCGGCGACAGATTCCCTATCTCTTTGAATACTCCGTCTTCGATACGCAGATCCTGAGGAATTTGCGAATTTTCAATCAAGGCATTTTTTATCAGCATGTTTCTCTCCTGTTTTATCATTCATTTTCATATTCATTATACGATCCTGGAAGACATCCAGAACTACTGGTTCATCGCATGATAAGCAGCTCTGCAGCGGCCAGAAGATGGTTATAGCTGATGTTGCTGCTGCCATTTATCTGCACAGAATTATCAAACAATTCCTGCACACTCGCTCGGACCTGGCAGGCAAAAAGACTGTCATCGTTGTCTGTAACAATACATAATTCACCAAGTCTGTCAAAAGACTTCCGATTGATATTGCAGGATCCCGTCATGATACGTTTCTCATTCATGATAAGTTTTGTATGCAGCATATAACCCGTCATGAAAACAGACAGTTTTCCTTTTGTTTTATCATGCTGATATCTGAGCAGTTTTGAAACAGTATACCCATTTGTATCATTGTGATAATTCGCGCTCCTGGGGATCATGATCCTTACGGATACACCTCTATCCAAAGCCTGAAATACAGCTGACATGATTTCCTTCTCCGGGGCAAAATACGCCATCATGATAGTAATCTGAGACTCTGCTTCATCGATCAGTTCAAGGAAACTCTCCTTCAGTTCAAAACATCTGACCGGCTGATTCGTGTTTATTCTGAATAAATCACTTTTCTTCCGCGGAGATTCTCTTTTCTCCAGAAACTGTGAAATAATCTCTGCATCGCCGATCCTGACCATGTAGTCATGATAAGCCCTGCCCTTACGGTCGATATCGTATTCCTTATCCTCGATGTTGATCCCTCCGAGTATCATGACCTGAGAATCAAAAATATAGTACTTGGAATGATCTTCTGTCTTCCTGCTGTCTTTCATGATGACATTCGGGTGTTCTTTCAGTTTTCTGTATAATGCGCTTTGATCTGACTGAAGAGGTTTTGTGAAAAGATCCCTGTTGTAAAGCAGACAGAGCGTTCTGATCTCAATCCGCTCCCAAAGATTAGGACTGTGACAGAAAGAGCGCTGGGATTCTTCCGCATACTCCAGCAGAAGTCCATAGCGGTCCTTTTCGATCACGATCGAAACGCCTCTGTCTGCCGCTTTGAGCAGCTCTTGAGCTATCCCAGTGCCTATCCTGTCTTCTCGCCAGATAAACATATGGAGCAGGATCTCCTGCCTTGCTGAACGGATCTGAGAGATGATCTCGGGAAATGCATTCTGGCCGGTCTCAAGAAGACTGATCGGAAAATGGTTTTCCTGTTTTTTCTTTAATTGATCTTTATGCAAATGGCCTTTTTCCATGTTTTTATCATTTTACCGGATAGTCTTCAATGATCTGCAGAATCCCCAGGCATCTGGGCATGAAGCCAACGGCAAAGTGGATCATGACAGCTCCCCAGACATTCCTGTCTTTTTCATACAGCAGACCTGTGACAAAGCACAGCAGAAAAGCGCCGCACATGTAATAAAGCGGATACTGCAAGTGCAGTACAAAGAAAAACATGGCGGTGATCAGCGCCGTCAGTAAAGGCCGCAGCTTTTTCTCCCCTTCTTTTCCATCTTTGTCTGTATCACGAAGCATGGAAGAGATGTTCTCCTGGGTAAACGATTTGATGAAAAACTCCTGGAATACGATGCCGAAAGGATACAACCAGCGCGTATGTACGTTCAGATATAATCCGAAAAACGGGATCTCGCAGTAGATGGGATTCTTTGCATTCATGTACAATCTGAAGCCAAACAGGCCGGCAACGATCGCAAGCGCGATAATTCCATTTAACAGAAGCGACATCATGTCATTTTTTCCATTCAACGACAAAGCGTTCTTTCTGAACTTCATCGGCATAAAACGCGAAAACAGCAGCATTTCCAAAACAAGGATCAGTCCGAGAATCTTGCTGCCGTAATCAAGATATGCCGAGACAAGATCCGATCCCCTGATCGAACCGTTGACCTTGAATCCCAGAACATGAAGCGTCACTGTCAGTACCATGAACAGAACCACGGCCTGTGTATGATTCATCTGTTTTCTCTCATTTTTCATAATCAATCCCCCTCGTTTCATCTATCTTTCCATATCGGCAAGTACATGCATCATCAGACAGAAACATCTCCTGATGCCACCGGAACAGTCGGCTTCATTCAGTTTCTCATTGACCATGACAGGATCATCCGTGCCTATCACATCCACTCCGCAGCTCACAAGATACTGGATATCGGAGGGATCGTCTGCTGTCCAGCAGAACACTTTCATTCCCGCATCATGCAATTGCCTGACCAGCAAAGGCGTCACCGTTCCGATCTCTGCCGAAAGATTGTCTGCATCTTCCACATCCGCATAGTCCTTCCATGTCATCATCACGGCATGCGCAGTCACGATTTCAGGATCAAGTTCCTTGATCCTTCTGATCGAGTCAGAATCCAGAGAGATGATCATCACATTGTCATGCATATTGGTTTTTTCAACGATCCTGAGCACCTCTTCCTCCAGACCGCTCTTCTTTTTGGAAGGTTTCGTTTCTATCTGCACCAGAACATCATTTTTCTTTGCCAGCAGCAAAACATCCTCCAGAGTCGTCATGCGGACATTCTGAAATCTTTCATCGGAATTGCCGATCACCTTGTAGCACATGATCTCGTCATAAGTCATATCACAGACAGCCTGATTGATCCCGAAGCGGCGCTGAAGTGTCTGATCGTGTTCGGCAACGACCACATTGTCTGCCGTCAGCTGCACATCAAGTTCGATCCACGGCAGGTCTTCCGAGACCGCCTGTTCAAAAGCTTCATAGCTGTTATCGGGAGCGTGCACATTATCTCCTCTGTGTGCGCAGACCAGAGGCATCCTTACAGGTTCTGCAAGAAAAGCATACTGCCGTGCATGATAAAACAGGCTTCCTGAAAGCAACAGCACGGCTGTTACTGTCATAATGATCTTCTCAGATATGGTAGGCTCTGCTGTCTGGAACACATGGCGGCTGAGATCGGTAAGTGATCTGTCTTCTTCAAAATAACGGTAAAACAGTGCCGTAATGCCCGCATTATTGACAGAAGGAACAAGTATCGCCCTGATGATCTGCTTTATGGCATCGGCGGCTGTTCCGGTATGAAATAACAATCTAACAGAAAGACTGATGACTGCATTTGTAATCAGCGAAAGGACCAGCATGCAGACAACCGTATTCAGCAGACGCTTCTTTCCGAGTTTCCAGCTGCCGATGCAGCTCTCAACGAAGTCCTTCTTCCGCAATACGTAGATGTTTATGGAAAACAGCACTGCAATCTCAGCAATTATCAGAAAGGCATAAAAGATAGTGAAAGATATCGAAAACAACGGTCTGGCGGCTATACCCAGTTCCACAAAAGAAGGAATCTTCAGCTTGTAAGCCGCATTGCTCAGTGTGATCAGACCCGTCAGAGGAAACATAATCATCACAAACAAGATCACCGGCCAGTTGCAGGGATGCAGTGTCTTGAAGCAGGTCCTGAGTCCAACCAGCATCATGCTCCAGATATCGCTCTTTCGTCCGATTTGCGCCATTGAAAAAGAATGCAGAAGACCTCCTATCTCAAACAACGCACAGAAGGTCATGATGATCAGAAACAACAGCGCAAGAAGAAATGTATCAGCGGAGGTACACACCGAAACCATATTGCCTTTATCGATATATCTGATCCCTCTGGCAATGATCAGAAGCCTGGATAATCCGCTTTTTGCCAAATTGCAGATGATCAGTGAAAAAACACCGCACAAAAAAGAAAAGACAGGCTTGTCAACAGGATCAAACGAGAGAAGAAGCCATACATTCTTCAGAAATAGTTTAATTTCTCCGATGATATCGGTGATTCTTTTCAAGATCATGGTCAATCCGGATAATCTCCTGGCTTTATTTCTTTAATACTATCATCTTCATTTGAATCAGAACATCTATACGATCTATTCAGGCTCCTCTTCATCCCGGGCATCGATCAGATAAGCGATCCCGCTTCTGCCATAGCCGTAATTATCGGCATTTGCAATGATCGCCGCCGCATAACAGACAAAGGCCAGTGCCTCCGCGACCGGGAAACAGAACCAGATAATGTTTCCGCCGAAGATTTTCGGAAGAATCAGTATCGTACTCAGACGGAAGACGACATTTCTTAACAGGGAAAGGAATGTCGCTGTCTTCTGCGCCCTCAACGCAACAAACATGCGGTTCGCTATGATTGAGGCTGCTGTAAAGATCGGCGCAAACAGTTCAACGGTCAGCCCGAAATAAGTCATGTCATAGAAAGACTGCGTAAATGTCTTCGGGTTCATGAACAGGGAGACCAGAGGTCCTTTCAGACACTGACCGATGATGATCAGGCCGGTGCAGCCGAAAAACCAGATCTTCAGATTGTGATACAGGATCTTCTTGAGCATCTTTACTCTTCCGGCGCCGTAATTGTAGGCCATAATCGGCCCCACGGTTGTCGCAAAACCGACAAAAGCCGAATTGAGGATCATCCGGATATCATTGACGATCGACCTGGCGGCAATACCGTCAGAACCGAGATAATAAAGGATGGTCCTGTTGATCACAAATGCTGTCATGGACATGGTCAGGGAGTTGGTGACCTGGGAGAGCGAATAATGCGCTGATTCAAACAACGTTTTCCAGTAACCTCTTTCCGGTCTCACAAAACAGATATCGTTGTTTCTGTTGAGATAGAAAATGATACCGACGATGAAATTGGCGATAAAACCAAGGCTCGTCGCGATCGCTGCGCCGGCGACACCCATGCCTAATACGACGATGGTGATATAGTCAGTGATGACATTGATCACACCGGAAAGGATGGAATTGAACAGGCCCATCGAAGGCTTGCCAGCAGCCGAATAGAACGCTCCGAAACACATGGATGCCAGTTTGAACGGCATCGTCACAAAAGTGATGGCCACATAGACTTCCGTATACTGAATGATGTCTCTGCCGGCACCAAGAAAAGACAGGATCTGATCATCAAATGCAATCATCAGTGCAGCTATGCTGCAGCCAAAACCGATCGCCAGAATGATCATCTTCGTAAAGATCCGCTTCGCCTCTTCCTTGTTTCCTCTGCCCATCTCTGTTGCCGCAAAGGTGCAGGCGCCAAGTCCGAAGATATGCGTCAGAGCCAGGATCAGACCGTCGACCGGCATCAGGATCTTTATGCCCGCCAGTGCATTCTGTCCGACAAAACGCGAAACAAAAAGCGCATCGTCAAGCGTTTCAAACAGACGTGACGACATGCTGGTCAGTAATCCGGGCAGAGCGAATCTCAGCAGAGAAGTCAGTGTGAAATTCTGCCCTATTTTGGAAGTCTTGTCATCCTTCATTTATAATTCATGAAACACCGGTCTCATATGATCAAAGGTACAGATCTGTGAAAAACCGATCTCGTTTTTCAGTATATCCATGGCGTCTTTGATATGCGCACCGACATATTTCGCGGTATGAGCATCACTGCCGCTGGTGATGATCCTTCCTCCGAGATCCTTGTAAAGCCTCAGGATCTCTCTGGCAGGCTGGGTATCCTTCAGACCGTATTGCCAGGAAGCGGTGTTGATCTCGATCCCCTTGTCATCGGCAATGGCCTGTTTCAGGATCTCTGCCACCATCTCCTTCACGTTCTCAAAGGGATAATCTCCTTCTTCATCATATCTGGACAGAAGATCGAGATGAGCCAGGACAGAATAGTGTCTGAACATCTTCTGTACTTCATAGATCTCTCTGTAATAAGCATCATATGCTTCCTTCCGGGTCTTGCCCCTCTGGAAATCCTGAGCCCAGAATTCCAGATTGTCGACCTGATGCATCGACAGCAGCACAAAATCCAGTTCATCTTCATATCTGTCGAACAGTCTCTCATACTGATCGACGGTGATCGTCTGTACACCGAATTCCAGACCCTTTCTGATGGTGATCCTGTCCTGATAAAGCTGTTTCATCTGTTTCAGCTTTCGGAAGTATTCCGGATAGTTGACGTTACTTAAAACGCAGGTGATGGTCTCGCCCATATAGAATGCCTGCTTGGTCTCTATTCCCAACGGATCATCCTGATCCCGCTTGATGCCGTAATCCACGTGGTCGGTAAAACAGATCTCATCGAGATCCAACTGTACAGCTTTTTCGATCTGATTCTCCATCGGCTCTTCGCTGTCATCGGAGAAATCGCAATGTACGTGATAATCTTCCAGCATTTCTTATTTCTATTTCCAGACCTCTTCGGCAATTTCTTTGATCAGTTTCAGTTTCTTCCACTGCTGCTCCTCAGTCAGCTTATTCCCCTCTTCCGTAGAAGCAAAGCCGCACTGCGGTGAAAGGCACAGATTCTCCAGAGGAACGAATTCAGCTGCTTCATGGATCCGTTCAATGATCCTGTCTTTGTCTTCCAGTTCTCCTCTTTTGGAAGTGATCAGACCAAGCACCACCTTTTTATTCTCCGGCACAAATCTCAGCGGTTCAAAACCGCCGCTTCTAGCATCGTCATATTCCAGATAGAAAGCGTCGACATCTTCCAGGGCAAACAGATACGGTGCGATCGGATCATAGGCTCCCTCACTGGCATAAGTGCTCTGGAAGTTGCCCCGGCAGACATGGGTATTGATCACCATGCCTTCCGGCTTGGCAGCAAGGGCACGGTTGTTGAGATCGATCTCCTCTTGAGCGATCCTTTTCAGCTTTTCCTCGTTGATACCGAAAACAGGCCACATCTTCCGATCGGCATACAATGTCCAGGTGCAGTCATCAAACTGCAGGTTCCGGCAGCCGGCATCATAAAGATCCCTGATGACCTGGTGATAAGCCTTCACAATGTCGTTTTTCAGTTCCTCGTCATCCGGATAGACGGATCTGTTCTGTTCCATGTATTCCGGTAATCTCAACTGTACCAGCAGCTGGGCCGGTGCCGGTATCGTCTGTTTGGCGACAGTATTATCATCTTCGAACTGTTTCACGAAGCGGTAATGATCAATGAAAGGATGATCGGTCCCGCTGATTCTGTCGTAGATGACGGCTGTCTCCGCCTTTGTCACCTCATCATGAAAACGCAGACCGGCTTTCGTGTTTCTTTTCTCGATGCCGTTGAGACCCCAGAAGAAATCCATATGCCACCAGGAACGGCGGAATTCGCCGTCCGTGATCACCGGATAGCCCAGTTCCTTCAGTTTTCCGATCAGTTCAACAATATGCCTGTCTTCAACCTCTTTCAGTTCCTCGTGAGAGATCTTTCCGGCTTCGCAGTCTTCTCTTGCCTGTTTGAGTTGCCTTGGACGCAGAAAACTGCCTACATAGTCAAATCTGAACGGTGCATTCATCATTCTTCCTCCCTGTACATCAGATCCTTTTCTGAATAATTATCCAATACCTTAAGCATATCCTCAGCCACTGCTTTGGCTTCACTTACATCATGATCGAGATAATTGCCGCATTCCTTCCGCTTTCCTCCGGGCATTTCCCCTTCAAAATCACGGATAAAAGCCATGGATTCCTTCACCAGCTGTATCACATTATTTTCGGAGAGATCATCATATACGATCAGATAGAAACCGGTCCGGCAGCCCATGGGTCCGACATAGATGACCGAATCGGAGAAACGGCTGTTTCTGGCATAAGTCGCAAACAGATGTTCGATCGAATGCATGCCGCCGGTGGAAAGATAATCGCCTTCATTGGGCTTCTTCATACGGATGTCATAGGTGATGCAGTTTCTGTCGATCCTTGACAGATACATCCCCTTTTCCAGAATATCGTGGTTCACCTGAAAGCTTCTGATCGTTTCCATACACACCCCCTATGATATCTCTTTTATATTCTTCACTTATGTCATCATTGTAACAATCTTCCCTTCCTTTTTAAACACAGGTTCTTCACAAAATCATAATCAGCAGATCCCGACAGGATCACCGTATTGACCGCAATGGAAAGTATGAGAGCATCCATGTCCTTGGGAGCACCTTGCCCGGATTGGTGATGAAATTCACGATCTCGTAAGCAATGACGACCAGTGCCACCGTCAGTGCCGTGTTATGCCTTGAGGCATTCTTTGACAGCACCTTCAGGGAATGCAACTGCACAAAGAGCAGTATCGTGTTTACCAGCATCATGACCGAACCGAAAATGATCTGAGACAGATCCTTTCTGATCGCATCGGCAATGGAATTGCCTTCATACGTAGAAATGCCCATACTGCTAAAATCAGTACAGTGAAGATCAGAAAAAGAACACTAATGAAAAACCCAACAATACTGGATAAACGCTATAATTTCTGTGAACCTGTTTCATCCATGATTACATATCTCCAGGAAAATTATATTATTATATACATTAAGAAAAGAGTCAGCTTTATCTCTCATCAGAAGAAAGGAAACAAAATGAAATTACTGGTTTTCGATGTCGGAGGAACGCAAATCAAATACGCTGTTGCGGAAGATGCACTGAACCTGTCGGAAAAAGGATCCGTACCCACTCCGTCAGAGAGTTTTGAAAGTTTCGAAAAACAAATCAGCGATATCTATCTTCAATGCAAAGACACAGTTCAAGGCGTTGCCATGTCCCTTCCCGGACCGGTCGATGTGAAAAACGGGTATATCTTCAATTGCGGTGCCATGAAATACAGACACGACAAGGAAGTCGCAAAGCTTCTGGAAGAAACATGCGGATGCACAGTCGTACTGGAAAATGACGGCAAGGCTGCCGCTTTAGCCGAACACAGATACGGAGCCATCAGAGACTGCAGCAATGCAGCCGTCTTTCTGATCGGGACCGGTGTCGGCGGCGGACTCATCATCAACAATGAACTGGTCAGAGGGATCCACTTCACGGCCGGCGAATTCAGCTTCATCAATACGGAAGCAGATCACTATGATGACTATGGAAATATCCTGGGCAACAGATGCTCAACGACATTCCTTCTGAAGAGATATCATGAATTATCAGAAGATGTGGAAGAGATCGACGGAAAAGAATTCTTCCGCAGACTGGAGGATGATGAAACTGCACAGAGGGCGCTGGATGAACTGTGCACAAACATCGCTGTACAGATTCTCAATCTCAGCTGTCTTCTCGATCTCGAAAAAGTCGCGATCGGCGGCGGTATCAGCAGACAGCCGATCCTGATCGACAAGATCAGGGAAAAGTTTGAAGAAGTGAAACAGAGATCATTTACCGGCCGCATCGGTTTTAAGATCCATACACAAATCGTTCCCTGTCAGTTTCATAACGATGCCAACCTGATCGGTGCATTCATCACCTTCTCAGAAGGAGAAAAACAATGAATCAGATCGAAAACAGAATGGGACTTTTAATGGGATTGTCTGTCAGTTTTCTGCTCTCGCTTGTAGGCACGCTGAGCTCGGGTGCTTTCACTGTCCCCTCTTTCCTGATCAGTTTTCTCATCAGTTTCTGTATCAGCACGATCATCACGAAGATCATCCCGATCAGAAAGGTCACTTCTTCCCTGACTGAAAAACTGAAACAGAAACCGGGGACCCTGAAATACAGACTGGTCGAGACCCTGATATCAGATCTGCTGATGTCACCGCTGATGACCTTTGTCATGGTCTGTATCGCCTTCAGACAGGCAACCGCCCACGGCGCAAGAATCTCTTTCTGGCCGATGCTGCTAAGATCGGAGATCATCAGTTTCATCGCCGCCTATCTGGCACTGTGGTCTCTTACGCCTCTGCTTTTAAAGATCGTATAAAAAAACGCAGGGATCACTCAGAACACACAATAATAACAAAAGGCAGGCTTTCAAAGCCTGCCTTTTTTGTTTTCAATCAGTGCTAATCCAGATCTTCGCCGTTAGAAGCGATGACTTTCTTGTACCAGAAAAAGGAATCCTTGCGGTAACGGTCATAGGTACCGTTTCCTTCATCATCCGCATCCACATAAACGAAGCCGTATCTCTTGGACATCGATACCAGCGAACAGGATACCAGGTCGATACAGCCCCAGGGCGTATAACCCATGACATCCACACCGTCTTCAATGGCAGCAGCGATCGCTTCGATATGGCTGCGCAGATAGGAAATACGGTAATCATCGTGGACTGTCATGTCTTCACCCAGTTCCTCAAAGGCACCCAGTCCGTTTTCTACGATGTAGATCGGCAGATTGAATCTGTCTCTGAGTTCATTGAGTGAGATGCGCAGAGCCGTCGGATCGATCTGCCATCCGAAATCACTCGTTTCCAGATACGGATTGTGCAGTGTCCTGATGAAGGATCCGATCCTTTCCTGTCTTGCCGGATCGGCAGTGACGATCGATGACAGATAGTAGCTTAAAGAGATGAAATCGACCTTTCCTTCAGACAGTATCTGTTCATAATTGTCATACCATTTGATATTGATGTTGTTTTTCCTGTAGTATGACAGGATCCATGCCGGATAATAGCCCCTGGCCATGACATCGCAGAAGAACATATTGAATTCTTTCTCCTCATGCACCCTGAATGCATCCTGCGGTGCAGGTGTTTCCGGATACATGTGATGGAGATTGAACATGTTGCCGATCAGACAATTCGGTGCCGTTTCGTGCGCATATTTCACGATCATCGCACTGGCGATGAACTGATGATGCAGCGCCTGATGAGAGGAATTCTCCCATCTGCCGGCCATCTCCGGCGGCAGCGGCGCAAAGGGACGGAAACTCCTGGGAATCACGAACCCCTCATCTTTATCCAGGATGATACCGCCGCCCAGATACGGTACGGCACAGACCATGTTGATCTCATTGAACGTCAGCCAGTATCTGACTTCATCCTTGTACTCATCGATCAGGAACTTCAGATACTTCATGCAGTACGGGATGATTTCAGGTGATTCCCAACCGTCGAACTCGTCGACAAAACCGATCGGCAGTTCGTAGTGGATCATCGTCACCAGAGGTTCGATGCCGTATTTATGAAGTTCTCTGAAGACATTGTGATAGAATTCAACGCCTTCCTTTTCAGGCTCATCTTCTTTGCCTGTCGGGAAGAGTCTGGTCCAGGAGATCGACATACGGAAAGATTTGAAACCCATTTCCGCCAGAAGAGCGATATCTTCCTTGTAACGATGGAAGAAATCGATTCCTCTCCTGTTGGGGAAATTCATAGTGGCTTCTTCCGCTCTTGCCCTCTCCAGATCTTTTTTCAGCATGAAGTTGCAGGGGACCTTCGCACCGCGGAAATAAACATAATCCAGGTGGGAAAGACCCTTGCCGTCTTCACATCTTCCGCCTTCTATCTGGGCGGCGGAAGTTGCGCCGCCCCATAAGAAGTTTTCAGGAAATTTCGACATTACTTATTCAGCCCTGAGCATCGATCTGATCGGCTTCTTCATCCTTGTACAGCAACATAGTGGCGACAAAGGTGACGACAGCACCGATCACGACGCAGATGATGATACGCTTGAGATCTGCCAGCGGATCGGGTACAGGAGCCGGGTTGATGAACATTGCCCATGTGAAGAGGTTGGGAGGACCGCCTGCATAAGAACCGACATTCAGCAATGCAGCGATCAGACCGCCTACTGCTGAACCGATCATTGCGGCATACAGTGATTTCTTATACTTGAACGTGATACCGTACATACCGGGTTCAGAAATACCCGGAACAGCATCAGAGAATGCACATGACAGAGCCAGTGATCTGCGTTCTGCGTTCTTTGCCTTGAGGGCAACAGCCAGACATGCAGCAGCCTGTGTGTACTGGAATAGGAATCCGGCGACAGAAGTCAGCGGGTTCTTGCCCAGCTGCTGACCCATAGCCATCGCAACAGCCATCAGGTTGAAGTGCATACCGGTAATGACGATGAACGGATATAATGCCGCAAACAGACAGATCAGGACCGGTCCGGCACCAGGAATGTGGAAGAGTGTGATCAGCAGACCTGCAAATGCAGATGAGAGTCTGTGGCTGATCGGAGCCAGAACCAGCAGTGCCAGCGGAACCATGATCAGGATCTCAAGCGTCGGAACGAAAACGAAACGGATGTTCTTCGGAATGATCTTGTTCAAGAACTTCTCAACATAGCTCTGAACGAATACACAGACGATGACCGGAATGATCGTGGATGTGTAGTCGCCCGGATAAATCGGAATGCCGAACAGATAACCGGCATTGCCTGTGCCAGGAACGACTGTCGGAGGTCCGCCAGGATTCGGAACAGTATAACCGGCACCAGCTTTGACAGCCTCGAGGAATGTCGGATGGATGAGGATAGCACCCATCAGGATACCCATGGCAGTCTTGACGCCGAATCTCTTCGCAGCCGCATAGCCTACGAAGACAGGCAGGAACCAGAAGGCCACATTGTAGACCCAGGTCAGTGTAGCGATCGTCGGAGAGTCAGCCGGAACCAGCTTGAAGTTGACCAGCACCATGACGATTGCCTGCAGCATACCGCAGGCCAACAGAGCCGGCAGGATCGGGAACACACAGGAAACGATAGCCGGGAAGATGGAACCCAAGATCTCCTTGAAGCCCTTCTTCTTTGTCAGCTCCGGATCCAGATTCTCGTTGATCAGAGCTTCTCTTTCAACACCGGTGTTCTTGACAAAGGCATCGTATACTTCTTCGATGTCGTTACCGATAATGACCTGAACCTGATCACCGATCATCTGTGCACCGACGATACCCAGTTTCTTGAGCTCATCGAGCTTGACAAGGCTGGTGTCTTTCGGCGTGATGCGCAGTCTGGTGAGACAGTGTGCAGCATGGGCAATATTGTCCTTGCCGCCGATCAGTTCGACGATGGAAGCAGCAAGTGCTCCAAAGTCTTTTTGAGTTTTTGCCATAATTCTTTCCTTTCTATACAGTAATTATGTTTTTATTTTGATACCCCCTAAAAGGATATTAAAACCTGTTTTATCGTTTCTCTATGAAACCGAAATTCACGTTATACTTCAGATATTCCAGCAGGAACATCTCTTCCGGAGCGATCCTTCCGGCATAATTCAGTGTCCTGTTGTTCCTGATGGGCTTCACAGCGATATGAACTTCGCCTTTGTAGCGTTCCACGTTGTCATTGAGTATGACCACATCACCTGGTTCGAAATACTCCTTGTCACATTCCCTGGGCACGATCGGTGTGAATTTGAAATCAAACCTGCCCCATCTGGAACGAATGATCGTATGCGTGTATTCACTGACGTTGTGCTTCACAAAACCGAACAGGAGATCTTTTTCATTGTCTGATATGCCTTCAGCAAGTTCGATCGTCAATGGAACACGTTCGATATCCCCGATCGGGATCTGATCCCTGATGCCCGGAAAATAGAAGGGTCTGTCTTCGCCGTACACGTAGATCTGTTTCATCGTATCGGCGACTTCCTTGAGCTCCTCTTCATTGGCGAAGGCATTGCCGATGATCACTTCATCTGCCTTTAATGCCACCATGTGTCTCAGCTGAAGTCCGATCGGCAGATCCCTGTCCATCTCGACTGTCGGCAGTCCGTCAGATACCGGCCAGGGCCCGTGGGCACCTTTTGCATTGGAAGAAATGAAGATCTGTGTTTTCATCCCTTCGCTTCTGAAGTATTCATTTGTCTGATAGACATCTTCACTTCCGGCACCGGTGTTCCGCAAAGGATAGAAGTTGTAGGAACCGATGATCCTGCTTTTATCTCCGCCCATTTCGATGATATGCTTAACAGCCGGGACCAGGCTGGCATTGAGCTGTACGCCCAGACCCTGATCATTGTTGACAATCGCTACGTCTCTTTCATCATTGAACATCAGATCGAGCCTGAGCACATCCAGTCCCATTTCCCTGAAGACCGACAGATCATCGGGGCTTGCTTCCATCTGCATGAAGAAACGGGCGTTGCAGTCGCCGTAGACTTCCATCCCGTATCGGTGAGCCGCATCGGAAAGATCCCTGAAGTACTTTATGATGTCTTCCTTAGTGCCTTCCACGGAAAACAGGCTGGTGAAAACCTTGGAAAAACCATACTGTTTCGCCAGCTTCAGATAATGATCGATCTGTTCGGGTGTTTCCTGTTCAGGATATAACGAAACGCCTAACTGAATCACGGTGACTCCTTATCAAAAAATAAAACTCTTCAGAACAATCCCAAAAAAACACAAAATCATTTCATGTTTTCAAGGATAAGCCCCGAAGAGTTTCGAGTAACAAACCTTAACTTCTATATCTAATAGTATAGAAAAATGAAAGCGCTGTCAAATTCTGGAAATCAGACGGTTGATATGAACGACCAGATACATGATCTCCTCATCATTGGGATCAATGCCGCTGAGCTGTTTCACATATTCGGAGATCTTGTTTGCACACTCAAAAGACTGCGGATAGCTGTCTTTGAGCTGATTGTAGATCTCGATATTGCGGCTTTCGGTCTGTTCGTTCTTGTCCAGTCTTCTGAGAAGATAATCCAGATGGGTGACGAACCGGCTGTAATTGAAGCTCTCACGGTCGATCTGAAGATCGAATTCCTCTTCGATCATTTCCGTGCATCTTTCGATCGCCTCTTCTGTCGGATTCTCTGAAGGATCATCCGGCTGAATGCGGTCATTGATGAAGTGCATCGCCAGTGTCGCCGCTTCTGGTCTGGGCAGCCTGACGCCCGTCATTTCTTCCACGGTTTTCAGCGACTTTTCAGCCAATGCGAATTCTTCCGGGTACAGCATCCTGATATCCTGGATCAGAGGACCCTGCAGATAGATGTTCTGATCCTTCCTTTCGATCGCAAACTGCAGATGGTCAGCCAGCGAGATTGCTTTGGAGGAAGGATAATAGACATTCAGTCTGTCCGATACCTCATCGATGATCTGTATCGCTGTATTGACCACTACCGTCGGGATCTGTCTGATCAGACCGAAATCGGTATCTTTGATATTGTAAAAAGTACGGTTGATCCTGTTTAAAGGGATCTCTTCATCAGCCTTATAAAAACCAATGCCCTTGCCGAAAGCAATGACTTCCCTTCCCTTGGAATCAATACAGTGTGCGATATTGTTGTTGATGTTCTTGATTACCTTCATGGCAGTTCCTGTAAAGTACAGACCGTTTCTGTAATTCAACTATATCTCACGAAAAAAACGATGTCAAAACAGCCGGATCCGATAATCGGACAACTTTTTTTATTCATGCGGATGGGCAGCGAGATAATCCGTCAGGCCAGGAACGAAGAGCGTCTTTCTTCCCAGACCTTTTCTGAAGATATAAGCCGTACCGTCATATTCATCATAATTCGGGAAGGCATTTCTGAATATCGTCTCGGAAAGCTCATTTGCCGGAACGATATAGTCGATCTTTTCTCCGTTTTCCCTGATACCTACGGAAGCATACATCAGATCGACATCTCTGGTCCTGAACCCTTCCGGCAATGTTTCTTTCATCCTCTTTGCCAACCCCGAAGCTGTTTCTTCATCAATCGCATCGAGAAGACCGATGCCGAATTTCACACCGGATGCCTCATACTCCTTATAGTCATGGAACAGGATCTCTTCATCGCTCATGCCTTTATAAGAAAGCTTCTCAGAATGCATTTTCGCATAGAAAGCATCGACATCCTCGATCCCTGCCGCTTCAGATAACATTCTGACAGCTTCCCTGTCTGCTTCCGTTGTCGTGGAACCGGTCAGATTGTCTGTATCGGACAGCACAGCACTGAAGATCAGAAAAGCCGTCTTTTCATCGATCTCAAGACCGTAGTTGAGATAATCCAGCCAGACGATGGTTGCCGTGGAACCGATGGGCCTTCCTTCATAGACGACCTGATTACCGGTATTCACAGTACCGATGCCGTGATGATCAAGAATACCGACGATATGGGCGTCTGTGAGACCTTCCACGGCCTGGGCATATTCACTGTGATCGACCAGGAAGATATTCTCACCTGAAGCATCATAAAGGATCTCAGGAATATCGACTCCCGCTTCCTTTAATACAAAAGCCGTTTCATTGTTGGGCTGTGCGGTAATGACCGGCTTTGCTTCATGCCCGAGCAGATTCAGAAGGCGGGCATAGGCGATGGCAGAGCATACCGTATCGGAATCCGGGCTCTTATGTCCGATGACATAAATGATTCCGTCCTGCGTGACCATGTTTTCGACACTGCTGCGGTTGAGCAGATGCAGCTGTTCTTTTTCGTTCATCAGTATCTGCAGCTCTTCCTGCTTCTGCAACAGTTCGTTATTTCCTCTTGCCCTTCCGGCACTGTAAGAAACAAATACCAGACATGCCGCGATCAGAACAGTGAGGATTCTGTAAATATTCTTTTTCATATATCTTCGCTCCAAAACACTTTGATTATACAACAAAAAAAGTCAGATCCTGAATCCGGTAAAAGCCTGTATTCATTGATCTGACTCTTTTAACTTTTTAATCCTGGCCTCTTGTCATCAGGAATACGCCGGAATCCTCTTCCGATACCCAGAGAGTTCCGATGAAGTATTCTCTTCCTTCCCAGGCATAGTAGAAATGAGGATTCAGGACAGCATAATTGCCGTACATCAGCAATTCATCGTTCTCATCAAAACCGCCTTCAAAAGGCTCGTATCCGATCTCTTCATCACTCTCTTCCCAGACTTCAAAACCGTCGTTGGCAAGTCTTGGATGCAAAGTGATGATGACAGTTTCCTTGTCATAATCCAGTTCCAGATCCGCATAGCCGATCTCTTCAAAATAGTAACCGTCTACAGAGGAATCATAGACGAAGATCAGGTCATATTTCCATTCACCGGTTCCATAGCTCAGCGTTGGGAAATAGGCATCTTCCGGAACGCCGTTATACATGACATCGCCGTAGAAATCGAAATCCTCAAAACTCAGTTCGCTGTATTGAGAATAATCACGGGCAATGCTTTCATAAACGACATCAGCATCATTTTCTTCGCTTAACGGTGCTGAATCGATACTGCGGCTGAATGCATCCGCTTTTTCTTCCGGGTCAATGACCGTCATCTCCCTGACATCGCCCGCTTCTTTTTCAGAAGCCGCAGAGGAACTGCAGCCTGCCAGAAGCATTAAAACCAGCAAGACAAACAGAATGATTTTTTTGTTCATTGTACTACTCCTTTTCAAATGCGACAGTGACTGACTTGCCGTCAATCCTGAATAATAACGGTATCCTTTCTTCCGTCACGGTGCCGACGCCGACAGTGGCTGTTGAGCCGTCTTCGGCGGCATCGCCCAGATCGATCACCACGGAAGTATCTCCCGCATTGATCTGCAGTTCATGAGCGATATCGTAACGGACATCGATACTGCCATGAGGAGGCAGATCGCCTGACAGGAAGACATAGGTCGCTTCCGTTTCCCCTTCAGGAAGACCGGTCAGTTCAGCCAGCTTGGAATCAAACGCAATCGTGACGCTCTCTCCGTCGCCGTTGAACACCATCGTTCCGTGTTCCGATACGAATGTACCGTCATGGGGATCCGGAGCCGGTGTATCCGGTTCATACGGATAATTGTCCAGAAATGTCCTTTCCCGGTAATTGAGATAAGCAAGAACACCGCAGACCAGAGCTGCCAGGATTAAGACCAATGCCAGAAATTTTAACAGTTTTTTCATAGTCGGCCTCCTTTACAGCGATACTGTTCCGTCAGTATCGGTAAATGTTAACTATGGCATTATTTTAACATTTTCATGATTCTTTTTGCAGATATGTCTGATTTTCAGGAATATCACAATAAAAAAAGACCTGATTTTTCAGATCAGACCTTTCTGAATCGTTCAGATACTTAAATCAGTCCATCATCTGGATCTTCAGATTGCCCAGAGCAGTCGCCTCGATCGGCAGTGCGATGACTTTCTTGCCTGTAGCCTTTTCCGTCAGCTCATTCAGAAACTGATTCTTGGCGCCTCCGCCGACGATATACAGTTTCGAATAAGACTTGCCGGTATTATGTTCCAGTTCTTCGATCGCCTGTCTGTAAGACAACGCAAGTGATTTGAAGGCACAGCGGAAATAATCATATCTGTTCTCCGGTTTGACTGTAAGCAGCGCATCAAAGGCAGCAGCCATATCGTGTGGTGCCAGCAGTGTTTCATGATTGGCATCCAGTACTTCATCGTAGCTGCTTTCCTGTGCCTTCAGGACGATATCAGAGATCTTCTCATCCGGACACAGCTGTCTTTGCAGTTCATTGACGATCCACATGCCCATGATGTTTTTTTGATAACGGTTGTAGCCAACGCCGCCTTCATTGGAATAGTTGGCCTTCATGCTGCCGGAATCAGTAATAGGTTTCTCTGTCTTCACGCCCAGTAATGACCAGGTTCCTGAGGAGATATAGAGTTCATTGCCTTCCATGGGAATGCCTTCCACAGCGCTTCCGGTGTCATGGGTCGCACATAAAACGACTCTGATCCCTTCATATTCGCCAAGGACTTCTTTCGGCTGATGCAATTTACCAAACAGATGTTTCGGCAGGCCCAGTCTTTCAATGACTGTTTGATCAAAATCCAGCGTCTCATGGTCGATCATGCCGGTAGTCGTGGCATTGGTGAATTCCTTCTTCTTGACTCCCGTCAGCTTATACAGCAGATACTCCGGAATCATCAGGAAATCGCTGACGCCTTCCAGTCTTCCCTGTTTCTTGTCATCATAAAGCTGATATACCGTATTGAACGGCTGGAACTGACAGCCGGTATGTTCATAGAGTTCCTCAAACGGCATCAGTGAATGAACTTCATCGATTACCTGTTCCGTTCTGGCATCCCTGTAGGCATAGACAGGATAGACTTCCTCATCGCCCTTCATCAGGACATAATCGACGCCCCAGGTATCGATCGACAGAGATTCGATCTCATATCTCTTCTTTGCTTCGGCGATTCCGTTTTTCACTTCCGCCAGCAGATGATCGATATCCCATACGAGATGAGAGTTCTCTTCCTTGACACCGTTATGAAAACGATAGACTTCTTCTGTCTTGATCTCATCATCTTCAAGCCAGCCGATGATATGCCGTCCGGAAGAAGCACCGATGTCGATGGCCAGATAGTGTTTCATCATTTCTTTCCGATTCTGCCGTCTGCTTTTTCATAGAGGCAGGATTCTTCCAGTTTGATGCCGAAAGCGGGTTCGATCTCCCTGAAACCTTCCGGTGTAATCGTCTGCAGTTTCTTGTCGGTGACGGACATGACCTTGATCAGGATCTCAGCAGCCTTTTCCACTGCGTGCATCAGACCGAAGGCCTCGTCAAATGTATGACCGCACACAAACATGCCGTGATGGAACCAGACAGCGACATCCTTCGTCTTCATGATCTCGCAGGTCTTGACTGCGATCTCTCTGCCGCCGGGGACCATCCACTCCACTGTACCGATGCCTTTCGGGAAGATAATCGGACATTCCGTCATCATTTCCCAGATCTCTCTGGTGAAGATCTCATCGTTGCACGGCAGCAGGAATGTCAGAGCGATCGTATTCGCCGGATGGCAATGGTAGACCACTCTCATTTCCGGGTCTCTCTGTTTGAGGACTTCCAGGTTCATCAGATGGGTAGGAAGCTCGGAAGTCGGTCTTCCGCCGTTCACAAGACCATAGACGATCTTGTATCTGCTTCCGTCTTCACTGACTCTGATGATGGCGACATTGTCTTCAAAATCCAGTTCCACATTGCGGAAATACTTGCCGGAACCGGTCATCATGAAATATTCGTTCTTCAGATCGGGTACTTCTGTTCCGATCTCTCTCCATTCGGCGTTTTCATCTAACAGATCTCTGATTTCCTCGACTTCTTCATCCCTCATTCTGTAGGAAAGATTGCCGCCGTTTCTTTCATGCCAGCCCTGGGCATAACCGTCGGAACAA
>JAFTCJ010000011.1 GCA_017454765.1 Erysipelotrichaceae bacterium
CGTCCTGATCAAAGTGATCTTCGAAAACTGCTATCTCGAAAAGGAAGAAATAAAAGAAGTGGCTCTGATCGCTAAAGATGTCAGACCTGATTTCATCAAGACCTCGACCGGTTTCGGTACAGGCGGCGCTACTGTTGAAGATGTAAGACTTATGAAAGAGACGGTCGGTGAAGAAGTAAAAGTAAAAGCAGCCGGCGGGATCAGAGACTGGAACACCTGCAAGGCCATGCTTGAAGCCGGAGCCGAAAGGATCGGTACGAGCTCATCGATCAAAATATTACAGGAATACATACAAGACAAGACAGCGTAACGCTGTTTTTGTTTTGATTAAGCGCTATAATTTTGCCAAGAGGACACAGCTATGAAAACAATCTTAACGATTTTATGTCTGATCATCATTGCGGTCATTTTTCTTTTACTGATCGCCGTTATCAGGACCCTGTTCCTGAAACAGAAAACATCTGTCTATCACGGTTCCGATGACATGAAACTATCTCTGGCCTACGCCAAGAAACTGCAGAAGATGGTCAGAGTAAACACAGTATCGGTAAGCGATCATCCTGATCCGGAAAAGTTCCGCAAGCTCCATAAAGTCATGGAAAAACTTTTCCCGAATGTCTTCAAGACCTGTAAAAAGATAGATCTTGACGGAAACCTCATCATGCACTGGAAAGGAAAAGACCGCTCTTTACAGCCTATCGTTCTGACCTCCCATCTGGATGTCGTAGCTGCGGAAGGTGAATGGACCTATCCTCCTTTCTCCGGCACCATCATTGACGATAAGATCTACGGCCGGGGCAGTTTCGATGTCAAGTGCGGCGTATTCTCCTTCTATCAGGCTCTGGAAGAACTGATCAGCGAAGGCTATAAGCCGGCTTGCGATGTATACCTGGCCTCAAGCTGTACGGAAGAGGTCGGCGGAGACGGTGCTCCCAAGATCGCCGAGTGGTTCGTCAAACACAAGATCAGACCGTTCATGCTGTGTGACGAAGGCGGAGCGATCACCGAAGATCCTTTTGTTGGGGTCAAAGGCAATTTCGCCGCCGTCGGTATCTTTGAAAAAGGCTATGGTGATATCAAGATCATCGCCAAAGGCAACGGCGGACATTCCTCCACACCTGGCAAGAATACCCCGATCGCCAGGCTTGCGAAATTCGAAGCCGAGATCGAAAAGAAATCACCGTTCAGAGTGGAATTCACTCCGGCGGTCGATGCGCTCATGGAAACGATGGCTCAATACTGCTCAAACTTCCCGCTCAAAGTCATCCTGCACAATCTCTGGCTGTTCAGACCGATCTTAAAGAAAGTCATGCCGGCGATCTCCTCGCAGGCGGCAGCGATGTTGCAGACGACGATGTGCTTCACGATGCAGAAAGGCTCCAACGGCTACAACGTCATCCCGCAGGAAGCCTATGTCACCGCCAACCTGCGCTTCATTCCTTTTGAAGGCAAGGAAGCCAGCCTCGAGATCGTCAGAAAGATCGCGGCAAAATACGACCTGATCGTCGAAGAGATCAACTGTTCCGATCCGAGCAGCTCGCTCGATCTCAATGGTCCGCAATACAGGATGGTCAAGGAGGCCATCAACAAAGTCTTCCCGGGCGTCGAGATCATTCCTTATGTCGTGACCGGCGGTACCGATTCCCGTTTCTATGACGGCAAGGTCGACGCCTGTGTCCGCTTTGAACCGATCAACACTTCCAAAGATCAGCTCTCCCGCATGCACGGCATCGATGAAAATATCGATATCAACACTTTGCCTCTGGCTGTCGAATACTACAAGGAGATCATCAGGAAACAGGAAGAAAGAAAATGAGATGTGCTGACAGAGAGATCGAGATATATTCTCAAGGAGACGGTGAAGTAAAATCATTAGTCATCTGTAACGGCATGAAAGATGAGGGAAAAGCCATCTTCGCAAGATGTCAGAAACTGGGCTGTCACGATTTTATCCTCGCCCATATCGCCATCGAAGACTGGAACCGTGATCTTTCACCCTGGCCTGCTCCGCCTGTTTTCGGCAAGCAGTCCTTTGCCGGGAAAGCTGATGATCATTTAAAGAAACTGAAAGAAGATATCGTTCCCTTCATCCTTGAACAAACCGATGAAAAGATCTCATCAGTCTATCTTGCCGGTTATTCATTGGCCGGACTATTCGCTTTATACAGTGCCTTCAACTGCGATCTGTTTGACGGGATCGCCTCCGTCTCCGGATCACTGTGGTATCCCGATCTTGATGAATATATCAGGACTCATAAAATAAGTGACAGGATAAAGAAGATCTATTTCTCTTTAGGCGATAAGGAAAACAAAACAAAAAATCCGCTCATGGCGACAGTTGCGGATAAGACGGAAATGATATCGCAACTGCTCAGTGAACGGATCGAAACGATATATGAGATCAATGAAGGTGATCACTTCAAAGATCCTGATCTCAGGGTCGCCAAAGGGATCAGGTGGCTGCTCAGAAATCCAGCGGATCCTGATGTGTGACTTTTCGACCCAGATGATTGGCCCACTTCTCCGGATAGAAAGAAGAATAATGCAGATGTCGGTTACGGCGTAAACGTCTCATTGACGGGATATTGGCCCACAGGAAAGACGGTATGCCGATGACCAGCAGATAGAAAGGCCCCAGGATACAGGACTGGATCGAATGACCGTATTCATGGACCAGGATATGCGGATCCTCAACACCCATAAAGATAAACATTCCCAGAGACATCGATGACTTCAGTTTCCAGTGGATGACAAAAGCTTCCCTGAAACGGAAACGCAAAGCTCTGGGATGTTTTATTCTGACATAAAGATAAACTAAAAAACCCAAGATATTCTGTGGAATACCCCAGGTCAATTGTAAGAAATAGAAGATGAATTTATGCAGTTTTGAACTGACTCGGATGTTTGACATAGAAGTCTTCTTTTTCTTTCAATGTCTTGAGCTGATGATTTTCTTTATCATCCACCAGTTCATAGATATCCTTGAAGATATTGTCCCAGGAGAAAAACTTCACCGGATCGACATTGAGATAATCGCAGGTCTTCTCAGTTCCAAGCGGAACGATCGGATGCGATAAGACTGTCGCTACTCTGACCATGTAGAAGGCATCAATCAGCGTCTGTTTTATGTTCTCCTCGTTCGTGGAATTCTTGGACCAGAACTTGGACGCATTGCGGATATAGGAATCCAGATCATTGATGATCTGATGCAGCTCAAAACGGTACATGTGATTCTCATAGTTGAGGATCGTCCTTTCAGCCTGTTTCTTATATTCTTCACTTACCTCGCCGTATGGCAGTACGCCGTTGAAGTATTTCTGAGCTGAATAG
>JAFTCJ010000012.1 GCA_017454765.1 Erysipelotrichaceae bacterium
CGTCCTCCTTACTTTCCTTCTTGTGCAACTGGCAGGCTGCAAGAGAAGTGTATCGTAAGGAGGACGTTTTATAAATACTATGTTCATCGCTGAAGCTATAGGGAACCCCCGGACTATCCGGGGGTTTTCGGTAGACAAAAATCCCGGAATCTGATTCCGGGATTTTGCCTTTTCATTTCTGTCTGATTACATTTTCACAGACTTCATCTTAACAGTTCAAATTTATATGAGCCTTCTACTTCATTGCTTCTTTCGTACGGATCCTCTCCTTCCCTGGTGTATCTGTCAAAAGTCGCATACTTGCCCGGCAGTTGGATCTCCACTGAAGAAATATCACCGTTTCTGAAGTACACGTCGATCATGCCGCCGGAGCTGTAATTAGAGAAGGTCACAGTATGTTGTGTACCGTACTTGAAGTATTTGTAGGTCGTTTCTCCGTTGGAGTATGAACTCTCTCTCGCTGTTCCGTCTTCGGTCTGTGATCCGGTAAAAGTTCCCGGAGACACGCCGGTCATGCGATAGTATAGGTGATCCTCTCCGTAATCCGACTCGAATTCTCCGGTGAAAGTGATCGCCGGTCTGGTGAAACGCGCAACCATGGATGTGATGTCTTCTTCCGGATCGCTGCCGCTGACCGAAGTATCTACAGCTGCAAAGATTACTTCAACCTTGTTTCCGCTGATTCTGACTGAACTTCCTTTCGGCCAGGCGCCTACCGTGAGATTCTCATTCTCTATATAGTAATTGAAACTGTCGCCGTCAAAACGGCAGGTACTGTCTACATAAAGATAAAGATTGTCATAGAATCTGTCTTTTGCGGAACTGTCTTCACCGATCGATATGCTTACCGGATCGGATTCGACTCCCAGACACCTCTTTCCGTCCTTGGACCTGACGAATTCACACAGCGTGACGCTCAGATCGAGCCTGCTGTCATCCTTTAACAGTTCTTTTTTTGCATAACTCAGGCTCTGTTCAAATCCTTCCTTGTCAATCTCGTCATCAACAATGACCTTATCTCCGGCCTGGATCTTCAGCACATAACCGTCGATGACTCTGTCTTTGGCAGCACCGTAAGTCTTCATCTTCGGAAGATTGATGATCAGGGCATCATCGCTCTGATCCAGAGTAGGTGCACTTGTTTTTTCAAACGTATACAAGTTGTATCCGACGTTCATGTTTTCGCCGGCCTCGATCTTGCCGTATATTTCGCCTATTACCAGATAGGAGATGTTGCCGAAGTAAGCGCCTCTTTCAGTCGGTATATAATCCGGAACCAGCGGAACCAGATTGACGGAAGGATGGTTCTTTCTGAAATCATCATCAAAAACCAGGATTCCTTTCAGTTCGCCTGCTTCTTTTTTCTTGAAACCGCGCAGCGACAGGAAATAGCTTCCGTCTTTATCCAGAGACAAATGATAAACATCTCCCGGTTTGAGCTTTATCCAATCCTTTGGATAATAATCTGTCTGATTGAAAAGCTGCACACAGTTTTCCGTAAGTTCGCGGCGGCGTGCCAGCAGCCATTTGCGGAAGAAGAGATCGAATTCGGTTTCATTATCGATTCCGAAAGCTTCCATCAGCGGAGCGGATACTCCCGGTTTTTTGAGATAGCTTCTGGCCTTCATCAGCTGGTGCGGGGTCACGGTGCGTTCCTTATATTCTTCCTGCAGATACATCACGAAATCACCCAGCTGGTAGCCTTCTATCATCTTGAGATTTTTACCGTCCGATGTGCCCTTGCTGTCAGGCTCGTTGTCGATCGGCAGACGCAGCGTATCCCAGCGGACCTTATCCGTCAGAGGCGGATCGGTCGTGATGATATCGTTGTCCTGATAGTAGCGTTTCGCATCCCTTTCCAGCACCATCGTCACCATCTCGTCGTAGCGGGGATCGTCGGTAAACTTGTCGGCGACCGGCGGTGAGAAACGGTATCTTTCCTGACAGACGTGGAACAGTTCGTGGGTAATGGTCAGCAGATAGTTGTCTCTGTTTACCTGATCGGTCAGAGCCTTCAGAGGCCACAGCGAGACGACCGTGGAATAATTCAGCTTTTCAGCCAGTCCGAGCTTGTCTCTGTTTTCCGCCGTATTGGAGTCGGTCCGGGCCAGGAAAATAACTTTTCCGCTGGGCATACGCACCCTGGCGACACTGCCCAGATATTTATAGGCTGTGTCGATGTATTTTTTGGTATCCCGGATGACCTGCGGTATCTCGACTTCTTCCTTGAGCTTCAGATACTCTTCGTTTGTTTCAAGCAGATATTTGTAATATGAGAGCTTCTGTTTGTTCCGGTCGAGCTTCTTGGTGCTTTCCAGTGTCTTTTCGTATTCATCTGCCTGTTCCTTGCAGTCTTCCTCGATTTCATGCATCCGGTTGACCTTGTCTCCCAATTCACGGTCGATATCGCTTGTGATCCACTGCAGCTCATATGATCCGTAATCGGTCTGATATTTCTTTATCTCCACATATCTCTTCAGATAATCCCTGCGGCTGTAGAAATACTTGCTTTCGTTAAAGTAGTCCATAACTGCAGCGCCGCCCAGAACAACGACTGCACCGCCGATCAGGAAAACCGTCGCCGAGTTCTGGCGGCTGTGATAGATCAGCTTGTTGTCTTTGATGGTCGTTTCATATTCATAGAAACTTCCGTCATCGCCGATCCTTCCGACACTTATGCAGGGATAAAAAGCCGGATCGATATCCAGGGTGTCCAGATCGACTTCCACCTCAAAAACACCGGGGATGACCTCATCATCCGCAAGTCCCGCATCTACTTCCCAGATACTGATCGGGATCATCCATTCGTCTTCAAGCTCCTTCAGGATTTCATCGTACTGTGCCGGTATTTCATCAAGCGGTGCCATTTTGACATCTGTGTCCTTATTAAATGCGTTCTTTTCCGCTCTGATGACGACACCGTCCCATACCTGCTTTTCAAAAGCCTTGGAATTGCCGCTGTATTCCGGCAGTTCGACATTAACCACGGTATTCCCGCCGGTTGTCGGCTGCTGCTGATCATAGCCGCCTCCCGGTCTTCTGCCTTTCAGGAAAAAGCCCGGTTTCACAAAGCCGGTAAAACCGATCGCAGCGACCAGCAAAAGGATCACGAATTTCACAAAACCGCCGCCTTTTTTCTTGGGTTTTTCAGGCTTTTCTGTTTTGACCTCGGTCTTTTTCGGCTGTGCTTCTTTCTTTGCTTTTGCCTTTTTCTTCTTCTCCGCTTTGCTGTCGGAGATCTCAACGGTCGAACCTTCAGGTACATCAAAGGTCAGACCGCCCTTGTCGTTCTGCGTGATCTTGATATCGTTCTTTTTCACTTCGACGATTTTTGCACCGCATTCCGGACAGAACTTGCTGCCGGGATTCAGCGGTGCTCCGCACTTTTCACAGTATTTTGCCATAATATCACTCCTGTCCTCTGATCATCATGAAAGTCGCTGTTTCTTCTTCCGATATCCACAAATCAGCCAGCAGATATTCTCTTCCTTCATAGGCATAGAAGTTCTTAAGATACAGGACACAGTTGTTGCCTATGAGCTTGATCTCGTTGTTTTCATCAAATCCGCCGCCGAACGGCTCATATCCCACATCTTCATCTGTCAGCTCACTGATCTCCATCCCGTCAGAAAAAAGTCTTGGATGAAGAACGATCTTTACCGGCGGATCATCAGTGTTGTGAACAGACATTTCTGCGTATCCGAGTTCATCATAGAGATAACCGTCGGCAGAGTCATAACGGATCTTAAGATTGTATTTCCAGATACCGTTGGCATTTCCCAGAGGCTCATTTGTCCTGCCTTCCGGTAAACCTTCATACATGACCTGACCGTAGAATTCATCAAAATCTTCATAGTTCAGTTTGCTGACATCAAACAGCGAAGGATCGACGGTCTCAGTATAAGTCTGGGTGCCGCTGCCTGTTCCTGCTGTATTGCCTTCTGTGCTGTTTCCTGTTTCATCATCAAAAACAACCTGGTCCGAAGCATCCGAAATGATATCCGGAAGCGGTTCAATGATACTGTCTGTGCTGTTGACATCGTACTTGTCAACTGTCTGGCTTGTTTCATCTGACGGCCTGCTGTCGATGTCGCTTCCGGCCTTAGAAGATGAGCAGCCGACCATCATAAGCAGTATCAGAGATGCTGTTATTATCTTTTTCATTATCGATGTGACTCCTGTGTACAGAAAATCGCAGAGCTTTCTGATTCCTTCTGTTTTCTGATTATCTGTATGTATCTATATGTCTATATTATACCTTATATTGTTCCCGATTTTTGTTAGAGGGGGTTCCATACGTTCTGATGATTTCTGCATTTCTGTATAAAACGAAATATCAATAAACCGTTTTCTTCTTTTGCCCGGCTGTTATATAGTTATTATGATGGAAAACACCAACATCTTTATCGGCCTGCTTCATCTGCTTGCGGGAATCGGCATCTTCCTTACGGGATGCGATATCATGTCAAGCAATCTGGAAGCAGCCAGTTCCGACAGACTGAAAAAACTGCTGGCCAGAGTCTCCAATAACAAGATCATAGGAGTCCTGATCGGCGCAGCAGCAACAATACTGATCCAGTCATCAAGCGCGGCCACCGTCATGGCGATCGGTTTTGTCAATGCCAAGATCATATCCCTGCTTCAGGCGGCAACGATCATTTTCGGTGCCGAGATAGGAACGACCCTTACCGGCCAGCTGGTCGCTTTAGGAATGTTCGGCGGCAGCGAGATCAGCCTCAGCGTTGTCTTTTCTGCTCTGGCAGGTCTCGGTGTATTTATTACGATGTTTGCCAAACGCGACAAGACAAAACTCATCGGCAAGATCCTTACCGGACTCGGACTTCTGTTTGCGGGAATCAGCACGATGTCGGGGGCAATGTCCGGTTTTGCTCAATATCCTCAGCTCAAGGATTTTATCGCGACATTGAGGTCTTCATTCTTTCTGATCCTGATCGGCGCTTTCCTGACCGCTCTCATACAGAGTTCTTCTGCCGTCACTTCGATCTCCATCACCATGGTCGCGGCCGGACTCATCAACATCTCTCAGGGCATCTATCTCACGCTCGGCGCCAACATCGGTACATGTCTGACCGGCATGCTGGCAGCAGCGAATTCCGAAAGCGTCAACGCCAAAAGGACATCGCTGATCCAGCTCATCTTCAATATCGGAGGAGTCGTCCTGGTCTATCTGAGCGATATCGTTCTATCGCTTGTTTCAAACGGCAAAACAACATACGGGTCAATGCTTTCAAATGCATTCCCTGACGCGCCTCATACCCAGCTGGCGATGTTTCACACCATATTCAATATCGCTTCCGTTCTGATCGTGCTTCCTTTTGCCGAGAAACTCGTAGCACTTACGAAAAGTCTGATTAAAGACGAACCTGTGACAAACGATACCGAGCGTTTCTACTATGTGAATGAAAACATGATCAGTACACCTGCGGTTGCGGTCGATCAGATCAAACAGGAAATAGAAAACATGTCTAAAATTGCGATTCAGAATTTCAACATCTCTATCGACATGATCAAAACGCTGAACTTTGAAAGGGAAGAAGATTTCATCAAGAATGAAAAAGAACTGGACTTCCTGAATAAAAACCTCATTGATCTGATCCTGAAGGTCGCTCAGTCCGGAAAGGTCAGCAAGAAGAGCCAGAATTATCTTTCCACTACTTACAGAGCCGTTTCCGATCTGGAACGGATCGGAGATTATGCAGCAAAGATCGTTGAATACGCCCACGATCTCTCTGACGGCAACTCTCCTTTCTCCCAGGTGCTTCTCTCCGAGATCGAAGCCATGAGAAGACTCATAAATAATCTCTATCTGCTCGTGCTGAATGCCTATAAGAGCGGTAAAAGAAAACCGTCAAAAGAGATCAGAGATACGAAAACAAGTATCGATTCCCTTTCACGGCATATGACCAGGATCTATATCACAAGGCTTAACAACAACGAATTCTCAGGAACTTCCGGAACCGATTATCTGAAGTTCTACAACGATGCCGAAAGGATCGGGGATCATCTTGTCAGCCTGATCGACCACGATTATACTCTTTCACGCTGATTCATCCTGATTGAAACATGCCAGTAATCTTGAATAAAAATCCTGGATATGACTCCAGGATTTTTATTGGTTTTTCGTTTCCACTCAATCGTACTAACATCAACATGACGATCAGATGATTATCTGGTCGAATTGTCTATGGATCAATAAAAAGAATAATTCTTTTGTTGAAAAATCTGTGTCTGAATCTCCAAATAGAAAAGTATTTTTTGAGAAAATAGTTAATCCTGAATATTGGGATAACGTTAAAGAATTATATCCTCCAATATATAAGTACAAAAAAATCCTAGTGAATATCGGATTATATGTCAGCAGTGACAGTCCTTTGGATATGCCCTATGATTTTGAAGAACTGGAAAAGAAGAAATATTAAAAAAGCACTATCCTATGATAATGCTTCAAGTGCTTACTGCTTGTCTTTGCTGATGAGCCAGATCCCATAGAGCGGACCCATGATGACCAGTACGCCGATCAGGACCAGGAACAAGATCGAAGTCGTCTGCGGCGTCTCGGTAAAGATCTGCGAAGACAGGTCGATCAGAAAGTGGTATAGGATGATCGAACACAGATCGTTGGTCTTCAGATAGACCGCACCCAGGATCATACCGATGGAAAAAGAATAGAGCAGCTGGATCAGCGTTGCCGCAATTTGTCCGCTGATGATATTGGTGATGTGGATCAAAGAAAACAGCAGTGATGAAGCAAGCAGGGCATACATCTGTGTCTTGCTGCACTCCCTGAGCTTGCCGATCTCGATCACCCGGAAGATGAACTCTTCAAAAACCGCCGGAGCCAGTGCATTGACGAAAGCACTGAAATAATCCAGGGTCATAGACATGCCATTACTCAGGTTATGTCCCAGGTTCCAGGCTGCAAACAGCAGCAGCGGCATCCCCATCAGCAAGCCGCTGAAAGGGTGGATATCTTTAAAATAACGCCGGAAGATGAACCAGATGACGGCTGACGCCAGAAGCCGGCCGATCGAAACAGAAAAATCCTGCGGCAGATATAAGACGGTGCCCGGTAACATGAAGATCGCTGCCAGTACCATACCCAAGGCAAAGACCGCCAGTCCAAACAGGACCGGTTTATCACTGAAAAACTTTTTCATATACTCTCCTTTTGCTGTACCCTTATTATTCCATACATTGTTATTTCTGACTACCTGCAAAAAAAAGTAACCCTCCGGCTTAGCCGGTGGGTTACTTTTATGTGTTACAGCAGCGAGGTCAATCCCATCTCATCCAGCAGGACCGGAAGCCGGCGGTCCCAGAAGTCCCAGTTGTGTTCTCCCGGACCGGTCTCGTACGTGAAGGCAAACCCGTGTTCTTCCGCTTTCTTCTTCATGAAGTCCGCTGTCGTATCAGAGACGCCCTTGATGAAATCCTCTGTCCCGCAGACCATGCGGATATCCGGGATCTCTTTTCCTTCTCTGAGAGCTTCTTCCAGAAGATGGAGGATGTCGTGTTTTGTCCCGAGAGCGTCTTTCATCGTCTTTGTCCCGAAGGCATTCTTTCCGACACCGTAGATCGGCGTCAGGAAGTTCTCTTCCTCCGTCTGCGGAGGGAGTTCCATTTCAATGAGATTCCCGGAGGACAGAACACCGATGGCCTGATAGCGTTCCGGGAACGACAGCCCGACTTTGAGGGAACCGTAACCGCCCATGGACTGACCCATGATGTAGTTGTCTTCCTTCTTATCAGACAACTGCGGGAAGGTCTCTCTCATGAAAGCAGGAAGTTCTTCGGAAATGTAACGGAAGCACTTCGGTCCGTTGACCATATCCGAATAGAAACTCTGTGCCGGTACGGACGGACAGACGACAGCGATCCCTCTGGCAAGCGCATAACGTTCCAGGTTGGTGTTGCGGATCCAGGAAGTGTGGTCATCTCCCATCCCGTGGAGAAGCCACAGGACTTTGAGCTTTCCTTCTTCGTTTCTCCGGACCCCGTTGGCCAGGAAGTCCTTCTGCGAGTTCGGAAGGATCACATAGGCCTGCGTGTTCTCATAGAGGGAATTGGAATAGAAATCGATCTGAATGCGTGTCATGGCTTTATACGTGCTTCTTCAGGAAATCGAGCACGATGTTCTGAATGGCTTCCTGAGTAAAGAGGGTATCACAGTGCATAGCGCCCTCTACGAGATAGTAATCGGAATCGGAGCCGTTTTCCACCAGCAGGTCATAGAGGCATCTGCTGGAAGACGGATCGACCAGTGCGTCATTGTCTCCCTGGAAGAACAGGAACGGCGGAGCGTCCTTGGTGACATAGGTCCTCGGATCGACTTCCTTTACCAGTTTCTCGTCATCCCAGATGTGTTTCCCGACCAGGAGGTCTTCCAGCGAGAAGAAGTCCGCGCCTTCCTTCATGTTCGGGAAATCTCCCGGAGTGTAGTAGCAGACCGCTGCTTTTGTGCCTTCGGTCATTGCGGCGATCGCCGCGAGCTGTCCACCGGCGGAATCTCCCGCGATGGCGATGCGGTCCGGATCGATATTGAACTCTTCGTGATGGGCTTTCAGGTAGGCGATCGCCTCCCGGATGTCTTCCATCGGAGCCGGCCAGATATTGTTGGCATCGACGGAGTATTCCACACTCGCTACTGCGAATCCCTGATAGACATAGGCGCTCAGTTCGCCAAGGCGCAGTGCCGGAGAGACGTTCCTCCATCCTCCTCCTTCGAGCCAGATCAGTACCGGAGTCTTCGGGTTCTCATGATGGAAAAACATCGGGATTTCGATATGCATCCGTAACGGATGGTAATCTCTTCCCCATCTCGATCTGCGGTTGGAATAATAGATATCGTTATAGACCAGGACTTCCGGTCTTGTCTCTTCGACTTTGATCTGATGATACATGATATGTCTTCCTCCTCTGTCTCTATTTTACCAAAGAAAAAGCCCATCTTCCGATGGGCTTGATGGATTACTGAGCGGCAGCGACGTCTTCTGCAGTGAAGGAGACGACCGGGAAGAAGAAGATCTTCTCAGCAGTCAGTTCACTGTCGTGCTGACCCATGGTGACTTCAAAGATCAGGTTGAGTTCCGGGTTGTAGGTACCGGTAGCACGGATGAAGGACTCATTCTGGAGGGAAGAGACCATCTTGGAAGCCAGCGTGTCATCGTAGTCACAGGAGAATACGGCGAAGTGTTCGACATCGAGCTGATTGCGGTATGCCTGGAGCTGTTCATCGACAGCCATGGCGATGGAAGCGAAGTGGCAGATGACGACCTGGACATCCGGGTGTTCGATCATCATCTGGTCGACGAAGTTCTGAGCCTGAGACATATCTTCGGCTGTCATTTCATATTCCGCGAGGAGATCTACCTTCGGGTTGTCGGCGATGGTACGGAGACCTTCCGCTCTGGCGATGTTGGCTTCATTGTTCGGAAGAGAGACGATGACGGTCTTGACGGACTTGTCCGCTGCATCCGGGAACGTCTTGGCGATCCAGTCGTTGGCGTTCGCGACGTTCTGTTCACCAATGGCCTTCTGGTTGGCGGAAGTGCAGGAATCATAGTAAGAGCAGTCTCTGCCGAATTCGAAGGCGAAGGAGTGGATGTTCATGCCGTCTTTTCTCAAAGCGACCAGCGTTTCCTTGACGGCTTCTTCATCGACCGGGCAGACGATCAGGTCGGTAACGCCCATGGTCTTGAAGTTTTCCAGCTGCGTGATCTGCGTAGAGATGTTACCGTCTGCGGATTCACAAGTGACCTGCATTCCGGCTGCTTTTGCCTGATCTTCGATCAGATCGCAGAGCTGTACGTAGAACGGAGCAGCGAGCGTCGGCATGGAGATGGCGAGATAACGGCCTTCGGTCTTGCCGTGCGGGTTGTTGTCGATTTCCTTCGGATCGACTTCAACGACCGGTTCCGGTTCCGGATTGTCGGCAGGCTTTTCGCCGGATCCGCAGGCAGCGAGAGACAGGACCATCAGCGTGCTGATGAGTAAGAGAAATAACTTTTTCATTTTCTATCCTTTCTTTTTATCTTAAACAGGGTCTCTGTTTAATTCTTTTCTTCCGTCGTCTTGTCGACAACGATCTTGCGGTGAGTCATCTGATAGACGTCGAAGCCGATCGCCGCCAACATGATGATGCCCTTGGCGATGAACTGGACATAGGTTCCCCAGCCGGCAAGCTGCATCCCGTTGGCCAGGATGGCCATGATCAGGATCCCGGCGACGACACCGGAGAGTTTTCCTTCACCGCCTCGGATCGAGACTCCTCCTAAGAGGATCCCGGTAATGACCGTGAATTCCGTTCCCGGCCCCGTACCGGAGTGGGCGGTACCGACTCTCGATATCAGCATGATCGTGCCCAGCGCGACGAAGAGTCCTTCGAAAAAACCGATCATGAGTTTCGTCTTCGTGACGTTGATTCCGGAGAGTCTCGCGGCTTCTTCATTACCGCCCAGGGCGTAGATATATCTGCCGTAGTAGGTCTTATTCAAGAAGATCGACATGATGACGACGAAGAGGAAGGTGATCAGGACCGCGAACGGGATCGGGCCGACGTAGCCTTTGGCGATGAACTTGAACATGGCATCGAATCCGCTGAGGTTCTTGGATTCCGAAATCGTGAAGGAGATGCCGTTGTATACCGTCATCGTTCCGACGGTCACCATCAGCAGGGTGATCTTCAGCTTCAAGGCGAGGAAGGTGTTGATCTCCGAGAGGATGATCCCTTCCGCAATGGCGATCAGGATCAGCCACGGGGTAGGCATGCCCAGTTTCTGGACCAGAAGTCCCATCGTGACCCCGATCAGAGACATCTGATATCCGACCGATAAGTCGATCTGTCCGGCCATCATGACCAGAGTGATCCCGATGGCACAGGTGATGATGTAGGCGTTCTGGTTGAGGATGTTGATGACGTTGGCTATCGAGAAGAAGTTCGGAGAGATGAAGGAAAAGATGATGGATACAGCCAGGAGTATCAACCATGGCATATTGTTCCGGACGATCTTCTGTATGTTCATGTTTTTCATGTCATTCCTCCTTTATCCCGGATGCGAGTTTCAGTATATAGCGGGAATCGAAACGCTCCTTCGGCACTTCGCCCATCATGTCTCCTTCATGCAGGACCAGGATCCGGTCGGACATGCCGATCAGTTCCTCCATTTCCGAAGAGATCATGATGATCGAAACGCCGCGTTCGGCGATCTCGTTCATGAGTTTGTAGATATCGTGCTTGACTCCGATATCGATGCCCCTGGTCGGTTCATCGAAGATCAGGATGTCGGTATCCGCGGCGAAGGTCTTCGCCAGTACGGTCTTCTGCTGGTTTCCTCCGGAGAGGTTCCGCACCAGCTGTTCCAGCGACGGAGCTTTGATCTGGAAGGTCTTCGAGAGTTCCTCCGCTTTCTTTTCCATCTTCTTATCATCCACGAAGATCCCTCTGGCATCCTTCTTCAGAGCCATGATGACGCTGTTCCAGAGGATGGAGTAATTGAGGAAGGCTCCTTCTCCCTTGCGGTCTTCCGGGATCAGTCCGATCCCGCAGGCGACCGCGTCTTCCGGATTGCGGAAGGTGACTTCCTTTCCCTTGACCCGGATGATGCCTTTTTCTTTCGGCACAGCTCCGTAGAGTACTTTGGCGAGTTCGGTACGTCCCGCTCCGACCAGTCCGGCCAGACCGAGTATCTCTCCTTTATGCAGGACAAAGGAAATATCCCGGTCACCGTTTCCATACAGGTGTTCCACTTCCAGGACCGCTTCTCCGATCGGGGAATGACGTTCCGGATAGGTCTCGCTGATTTCCCGTCCGACCATCATCGTGATCAGGGAGTGCGTATCGACCTCACTGATCGGACCGGTAAAGATGTGTTTTCCGTCTCTCATGACCGTCACGTCATCGGAGATCCGGAAGATCTCTTCCATCCGGTGCGAGATATAGATGACCGTGACTCCTTCTTCCTTCAGATGGGTGATGACATCAAAGAGTTTATCGACGTCTTTATTGGACAATGTCGCGCTCGGTTCATCCATGATGAGGACTTTCACGTTTCGTACCAGGGATTTGGTGATCTCGACGAACTGCTGTTCCGCTACCGACAGAGTCGATACCATCGCATCCGGATCGAGCCGGATATCCAGCCTGTCCATGACTTCGTTCAATCTTTCCCTCATCTTTTTCGTATCCGGGAAGAACTTTCCTCCGACCCGGTAACCCAAAAAGACATTCTCCAGAACAGAAAGCGAAGGCACGAGATTGTATTCCTGATATATGACACCGATCCCGAGTTCTCCGGACAATGCCGGGTTCATGCGTGAATATGATTTTTCATCTACATAGATCGTTCCGCTGTCCGGAACGACGGCACCGCTGATCACCTTGATCAGTGTGGATTTTCCGGCACCGTTTTCTCCTACGAGGGAATGTACGTGTCCTTTCTCTATGGAGAAGGATACGCCGTCCAGAGCTTTGACACCCGGATAGATCTTGACGATCGAATCAAGGCGTATTGCGTTATCCATCAATGACCCTCCCTATACCATTCCCATTGTACCATCGTTTCCATGGTTTATCTTGGGGAATATAAGAAAAAACGCCTTCCGGCGTTTCTCTGTGAAATGGTGGACACTAATACATTGATACATCATGTATATTATGTTTTTGACTGAATATTTATGAATTTGAAGGTATATCTGGTATTTGAATGTATATTATTTGATAGATTTTTCCACGAATTTTCCACGAATTCATCATATCTGTTAAAGAGGATCAGTTCACTTAACTATGTCTGCTTTGAGAATACGACAAATAATAGACAAGGCTGTTATAAGGGGAGCATATTGGGAGCACGAAAACTAAAAAAGCCTTTATTTAAAGGCTTTTTTGATTGTTTTCGTCTATTCCCACTCGATTGTACTGACCGGTTTATCGGAGAAATCCCAGAGCACTCTGTTGATGCCCGGTACTTCCTTGATGATCCTGTCTCTGATCCTGTATAAGGTCTTGTATGGGATCTCGTAGGATTTTGCGGTAACAGCGTCTCTGGTGTTGATAGCTCTGATGACAGCTGCCCAGCCCATGTAACGCTTGCCGTCCTTGATGCCGGTGGACTTCAGATCGGGAATGACACAGAAGTACTGCCAGGGTCTGTCTTTGAGCTTGCCGATCTCTTCCCTGACGATGGCGTCTGCTTCCCTCAAGGCATTGAGTCTGTCTTTCGTGATGGCGCCGACGCATCTGACGCCCAGTCCCGGACCCGGGAACGGCTGCCTGTAGACCATCGTCTTGGGCAGACCTAACGCTTCACCGACGACTCTGACCTCGTCCTTGTAGAGGTATTTGACCGGTTCGACCAGTTCAAAGTCGAATTCCTTAGGCATGCCGCCGACATTGTGATGGGCTTTGACACCTTTTGATTCCAGGATGTCGGGGTAGATGGTCCCCTGCGCAAGATATTTCACGTTTTTGATCTTCTTTGCTTCTTTTGTGAAAACTTCGATGAAGACTCTGCCGATGATCTTTCTCTTCTGTTCCGGATCGGATACGCCTTTGAGTTCCTTGAGGAACTTGTTTGAAGCATCGACATATTTCAGGTTGGCACCGAGGTTCTTTTCAAACACTTCGATGACCTGTTCCGATTCGCCTTTCCTCAGCAGTCCGTGATTGACATGTACACAGACCAGGTTCTTGCCGATGGCTCTGATCAGAAGGGCCGCGACGACCGATGAGTCGACACCGCCGGATAATGCCAGCAGCACTTTTTCATCACCGACCTGTTTTCTGATCGCTTCGATCTGCTGGTCGATGAATCTGTCCGCTGCTTTCTTTGTTGTGATGCGTTTTAAACTTGCAGGTCTTTTATCCATTTGCTTTACCTCCGCTGCTGTTTTTCAGTAAGACATCGTGTGCGCCGCCTTCGACGATCGAAGTGGATGATACCAGAGTGAGCTTCGCTTTCTTTTGGAATTCGGGGATCGTGACGGCTCCGCAGTTGCACATGGTCGATTTGATCTTATAAGTTGTCAGTCTGACGTTTTCCTTCAGGCTTCCGGCATATGGCACATAGGAATCGACGCCTTCCTCAAAGGAGAGCTTGGAGGCACCGCCCATGTCGTATCTCTGCCAGTTGCGGGCTCTGGCCGAACCTTCGCCCCAGTATTCTTTATAGTAGGTTCCGTTGATCATGACCTTGTTGGTCGGTGATTCATCGAATCTTGCGAAATATCTTCCCAGCATCACGAAGTCGGCACCCATGGCAAGCGCCAGTGTGATGTGATGGTCGTAGACGACACCGCCGTCGGAACATACGGGAACGTAGACACCGGTCTTCTTGTAGTAGGCATCTCTGGCCTTGCATACTTCCATGATGGCTGATGCCTGGCCTCTGCCGATGCCTTTCGTCTCTCTGGTGATGCAGATACTGCCGCCGCCGATACCGACTTTGACGAAGTCCGCTCCGGCATCCGCCAGGAAGTTGAAGCCTTCCGCATCGACGACATTGCCGGCTCCGCATCTGACCTTTCCTTTGTATTTCTTTCTGATCCAGTCCAGGGTCTCCGCCTGCCAGTCGGAGAATCCTTCGGAAGAATCGATGCACAGCACATCGACGCCTGCTTTGACCAGTGCCGGAACTCTGTCCTTGTAGTCTCTGGAGTTGATGCCGGCTCCGACGATATATCTCTTGTCATCATCCAGCAGTTCATCCGGATGATCCTTGTGTGATTCATAGTCCTTTCTGAAGACCAGTGATCTCAGGTTGCCTTTCTTGTCTACGATCGGCAAGGTATTCAGCTTGTGATCCCAGATGATGTCGTTTGCTTCAGAGAGAGTGACATCGTCTGTTGCGGTGATCAGTTTGTTTTTCGGTGTCATGAATGTTTCGACCTTGGCATCCATCGGCGTTCTGGAGATGCGGTAGTCTCTTGATGTGACCAGGCCCAGGAGTTTTCCGCTTCCCGTACCGTCTTCGGTAACGGCGATCGTGGAGTGGGATGTCCTTTCCTTGAGATCCAGCACATCTTTGAGTGTCGCATCGGGACGGATGTTGGAATCACTCGGTACGAAACCGGCTTTATAGGATTTGGCCTTTCTGACCATCTCCGCCTGTGACTCAATGCTCTGGGCACCGAAAATGAAGGCAACGCCTCCCTCGGCCGCCAGGGCAACGGCCAGCTGATTTCCGGATACTGACTGCATGATCGCCGATACCATCGGGATGTTCATCATAAGGTCGGATTTTTCGCCTTTCTTATAACGGACGAGCGGCGTCTTGAGCGACACATTGTCCGGCGTGCACTTCTTGGTGGTATGTCCCGGTATCAGCAGATATTCATTAAAGGTATGAGATACTTCACTGATCAGTTTTGCCATGATTTTCTCCTTTAAATACAACAATACTTTAGCTCTCACTAAAGTATTGAATTTTAATATATTATATATCTTTTTTTATCCTTGTGCTCTGTCTCCTAATGTCAGGATCAGATTCAGGATGATGCCTGCGATCGCCGCACCGGCAACACAGGGAATGTTCATTGAGAAGAAGGGGATCGTGCCGCCGAAAGCGTACTGTCCGCCTAAGCCGATGATGCATACCAGGGCGATGACGGCGATGTTTTTGGAATCGAACATCGAGACGCCTTTGTCGATCAGGATCGCAATACCCTGGGCTGCGATCGCACCGAAGCAGTATACTTCAATGCCGCCGATGACAGCCAGAGGAATGCCGTAGATGATCTGGATCAGCGGTGTGAAGCAGGAGACGACCATCGCGATGATCGAAGCGACGAACAGCACCGGTACTGAGAAGACTCTGGTAATGGCCATCAGGGAAATGTTTTCGCCGTAGTTGGTTCCGGCAGGTCCGCCGACAAAACCGGAGACCATGTCGCACAGACCGTCACCGATCAGGTTCTCACCCAGCAGCCCGACCAGGTCGTATCTGCCTTTTCCTTTTTCCCTGGCGACGTCATTGACATAGATGTCAAGCTGGTACATGTGGGCCGTCGATTCGGGGATCGTGGCGATCGCGATCGGCATGATACCGATCAGCGCCTGCCATGAGAACTTCGGGAAGGTGAATGCCGGCAAGGCAAAGAAGGATCCATCACCCAGTCTGAAGGATGAAGCCGCCAGTGCTTCAGCCGGTACCGAGCGGAAGAGATTGACGCCGCCGGCGAAGTTGAACACAGCTGCCAGGACGCATCCGGTAAGGACACCCAATAATAAGGGGAGCTGTGACATCAGGCCTTTCAGATATCTGGCATAGATGCAGGTGGACAGGAAAGTGACCAGTCCGACGATCAGCCAGGCCGTCGCAACAGCAGAGCCCTGAGTGACATCCAGTCCGTTGACGGAATTGCCGATACCTAGGAAGTCGGCCATGGCGTTTCCTGCCAGGGTCAGACCGATGACCATCGAGACCGAACCGGTAATGGAAGCCGGGAGGAATTTCTCAACTTTTTCCGCACCGAACTTCTTGACGATCAGGCCGGCTGCGATCGATACGAAACCGGACATGATGATACCGAACTGAGCTTTGGAGATCAGTTCCGGCGGAAGGATGCCGCTTGCCTGCCAGGAGGCGATCTGCTCGGCAGAACCTTCAGCCAGAGCCATGGCACTGACGGCAGACAGATAAGCGAACGATGATCCGTAATACAGCGGGATCCTGCGCTTCGTGATCAGAATAAAACACAGGGTCGCAAGTCCGGACGCGAAAATCGTCGTTGAGACCTGAAACCCTGTGATCAGAGCAACCGTGATTGTAGCAGGGAACATGACGATGACCTGCTGCAGTGCATAAAGCATCAGCTTCCCGAAGGAAGGTGTTTCATCAGGCAGGTAACCGGTTTTTTGATTCTTGTCAGACATATATTTACCCCTCTTTCAATGGGCCTGATCTTAAAGAAAAAGATCCCCCTTCCGGAGGATCACAGATACCTTCTGCATGGTCTTTATTCCCTCCGGAATTCAAACCCATTGGAAACAGATTAACAGATTCTCAAAGACAATTCAACAGAATTCTTGCAAAAAAAGAAAGTTTTGTATTATAGTTAGAATCAAGAATTTATCCCCTGTTTGACAGGAAAACAAGCACGGCAGAAACCTTAAGCATCATCAGCGGTCTGCCGTTTTCTTTTTCCCATGAAATCAGAATCTGATCGGTAGTACAAATAAATTGCAGAGGTAAACAATATTATGAATGCGACACGACTCAAGACAAGGTTTTTCAATGCCAGTAAGGTAGTGATGGCAGCGTAGGAAGAGCTGACACAGATCCTTGCGGGCGGCACGGCCGGTGAAATAACGGCTCTGGAACAAACCTGCATATGTACCTGTTTTCTTCAAAGAATAAAAAGTCTATAATAGATTTATATATTTAAGGAGTTTTACATTATGGCAGAAAAGAAAAAGAAAAAATATGTCGCTGCTTCTCCTGAAGCAGAAGAAAATCTGAAGCGCGAAAAAAGCGAACAGCCTGTCAGAATCAAGGAAGCAAAACCGGTAGGCAATGCAAAGGGTCTGCGTATCGGTGCAGTTCTGCTCTGGGTCCTGGCTCTGGCACTTGAAGTTGCTGCCCTCATGGTATTCCTGGGCAAGTTCGATCTCAAATTCATGCCTCAGATGTACCAGCTGATCGGCTTCCTGGTACTTGATCTGATCGCCGTCATCGTCGGTGCTCAGTTCTGGAAGAAAGCCAATCACATCGATCCGGTATCTGAAGAGAATCAGCTCAAGTTCTGGTTATGGAACAACATGGGCCTGATCGCCTGCGCGATCTGCTTCTTCCCGTTCATCGTCCTGGTTCTGACCAACAAGGATGCTGACAAGAAGACCAAGACCATCGCAACCGTCGCAGCTGTCATCTGTCTGCTGATCGGCGGTGTCGCATCTTACGACTGGAACCCGGTATCCATCGAGCAGAAAGAAGCCGCAATGGATGTCTTAGGTTCCGAAACAGTATACTGGTCAACGTTCGGCAAGGTCTATCATACACACGACGACTGCCCGCACCTCAACCGTTCCGAAACACTGACTTACGGTACCGTTGAACAGGCGATCGCAGCCAACAGAGTCAGACTCTGCAAGACCTGCGCAAAGGAAGACGGCATTTCCGGTGTCGCACTGGAGAATTAAATAAACAGTATTCTCTGAAACCGCTCTTAACAGGGCGGTTTTTCTTTTATAAAATGAATATAGAATATGATCCGTTTTGATACACTGACATCCGGGTCCAGAGCCATCATCTGTATATCCGTTATTCTGATGTGCGGTTTTCTGATGACCAGGATCACCAAACTCTTATCTCTGCCTAATGTCACGGCCTATATCGTGACCGGCATCCTGCTGGGTCCCTACGCCCTGAACATCATACCCTTGTCTTTTGTGGAAGGCAGCAGTTTCCTGCCGGATATCGCCTTATCTTTCATCGCATTTTCAACAGGTGAATTTTTCCGTATCGAAACACTGAAGAAAAGCGGAAAGAAAGCGCTGATCATCACGGTCTGCGAAGCGCTGGCCGCTTTTGTCCTGGTCTTTGTCCTGTCGCGTTTCATCCTGCATCTGGATCTGCCGTTTTCACTGGTGCTTTCAGCACTGGCTACTGCGACCGCTCCGGCTTCGACGATGATGACGATACGGCAGACAGGCGCTTCCGGTGATTTTGTGGAGACACTGCTGCAGGTCGTTGCCCTGGACGATGTCCTGGCGCTGCTTGCTTATTCGGCGGCAGTGGCGGTCTGCGAATCCTGTTCCGGATCAGGCAATGTTGAATTCATGAGTATCATCAGACCGATCATTGAGAATATCGTTGCCGTCATCGGCGGTGCGCTGTTCGGTCTTCTGTTAAAAGATTTCATTCAGGAAAAACGTTCCCATGACAACCGTCTGATCGTTTCGCTGGCGATCATCTTCGGCTACTGCGGCATCTGTACGATCTTTGATATTTCGCCGCTCTTAGGCTGCATGGTGATGTCTACGGTCTACATCAATCTGACCGGTGATACAAGACTCTTCAAGCAGCTGAATTATTTCTCGCCGCCGATCCTGCTTCTCTTCTTCGTGCGCTCCGGCATCAATTTCAATCTGGATGCGCTGTTTGACAACAGCAATACCGTCGGAACTTATTCGCTGTTTGTGATCGGTGTCTTATATTTCATCACCCGCATCATCGGCAAGTATATCGGAACCTGGCTGGGGTGCAAAGCCACAGGCAAATCCGGGACCGTCAGCCGCTATCTGGGACTGGCACTGTTCCCGCAGGCCGGTGTGGCCATCGGTCTGGCAGCGCTGGGTGCCCGCATCATCGGCGGAAGTTCCGGACTGGCGCTGAACACTGTCATCATGACCTCCAGTATCCTCTATGAACTGGTCGGGCTGGTCGCAGCCAAAACAGCGCTGCAGCTGTCGGGATCCTTCCCCGAAAACGACAAACCGAAGAAACGGAACGACATCGTTTCTTCCCAGATCATGGAAAACGAAAAAGCCTATGATGAGGCGATTCAGGAAGAAGAAGGGAACCGATGATCATGTCGGTTCTTTTGAAATACAGAAGGTATATATAACATGAAAAAAATCGATAATTCAAAAAATTACTTTGCGGGACTGATCGTCGTCCTGACTGTCATCTACATCGTTGACGAGATTGCATCGGCGATGAACAGCTCCATGCAGCCGTATGTACTGATCGATCTGTTCAAGGTACCGGGCGGAAACATTCTGGCTCCCGAATATGCCAAAGCCGTTTCCACAGCGACCGTCTTGTCGATCCCCGGCTACTGCTTCATGTTTCTGACACCGTTCTACAAAGCGCTTGCCGACCGCTTCGGCAGACGTCTGTTTCTGATCATCAACACCGCCGTCATGGGTCTGGGCCTGCTGGTCTGTTTTCTGGCGCCGAACTATTACGTTTATGTGCTGGGCGTCATGATTGTGACCTTTGTTCAGACCAACGACATGCAGGTGATGTATATCATGGAGACGGCTCCGGAGAATCACAGGGCCAAGCTGTGTTCGATCACGAAAGCGATCGCCCTGGCCGGCGTTTCCCTGATCGGTGTCTGCCGCAAGTATTTCTATGACCCGGAAGTCTTCTCTTCCTGGCGCTATGTATTTATCGTTCCGGCGCTGTTAGGGATCGCTGTGGGACTCGGCTGTATTCCTTTCGTGAAAGAAACACCTGTCTTCCTCAATCGGAAAACAGAAAAAGAAGAAAAGGAACAGAAGAAGGAAGACAAGGGCGGTGTCCTTCCGGCTTTCCGATACATCTTCAGAAACAGACAGATGCGTTCCATCTGTTTTGCCGGTTTTGTCTTCTGTCTGGCAACAGGTATTACCAGCTATTACACGACCATTACGGCAGCCGCTGTTTCCGGCGGGGCCTTGAAAGAAAGCGACATCAATCTCTTCATGATCGTCTATCCCTTCGTCAACGCTTTCGTCACGTTCTTTTCCGGTTTCTTCTCCGACAGACTCGGCAGAAAGAAAGCGAGCGTCCTTCTTTCCGCTCTGGCAGCTTCAGGATTGCTGGTGTTTGTTCTGGGATCGAGATTCGGCTGGGGAGGATTGATCATTGCCTTGGGATACGGTGTCTTCATCGGCGGTCTGTGGTCGGTATCGGATACGATGATACTGGTCATGGCAGGGGAAAGCACACCGACTCAGTTAAGGGCTTCCGTCTACGGGGCAAACGGCATGATCTCGGGCATCGGCATGCTGATAGGGATCGTCGTGATGGTCTTAGGCATCAACTTTGCCGGATCTGAAAACGTCGGACTTCTGTCACTGATCACAACGCTGCCCTTTGTCCTTCTGGCAATGATCATGCTGATGAAAAATGTCAGAGAGACCAACGGTCAGGATCTGAACAAAGTAGGAGAGTAAGAAATGTCGATCGAACGCGTTGAACAGTGGCGTGCCGAATGCAAGGCAAACGACACGATCAGAGATGAGGGATTGAAAATACCTGATGACGTCACCAGGTTTCTTGATATCAGTTACGGCCCTTATGAGGAGAACGTCCTCGATGTCTATGTTCCCAAAGGAACGGATCATAAAATACCGTGTATCATCTCGATACACGGCGGCGGCTGGACCTACGGGGACAAGGAACTTTACCAGCATTACTGCATGCGTCTTTGTCAGAGAGGTTTCTCTGTGGTCAACTTCACCTACCGTCTGGCACCGGAACACAGATACCCGGCAGCACTGGAAGACTGTTTCAAAGTCTTTGAATGGGTAAAAGAAAACCACAAAGATCATTTTATCGATTATGATAATCTCTTCCTGGTGGGAGATTCTGCCGGTGCCCAGCTGGCGCATCAGTGTCTGACGATCCTGACCAATCACAGATACCGGAAACTCTTCGACCTGAATGTTCCGGACGATCTGAAATTCAATGCCTGCGGTCTCAACTGCGGTGTCTATTATCTGTTTGTCAACAGGATCTTCAAACCGAGCGAGACTTTCATGACGACCGACTACCTGCCGGAAGACTACAAGTCTTATCTGAAGCAGTACAAGGTCGTTTCAAACATGACAAATAACTTTCCGCCGTCTTTCGTCATGACGGCACATGAAGACTTTCTGAAATTCATGTCGCTTCCCCTTTATCTGAAACTGAGATTATTGAATGTGGAATGTGAATATCACATCTACGGAGAAAAGGGAAGGAAAGATATCGGTCACGTTTTTCATCTCGACTGCCGCTCAGATGAGGCGGACAGATGCAATGATGAAGAATGTGCTTTCTTCGCAAAGCACATCAGGCCGTAAACAAAAACACCTTTCAGGTGTCTTTGCTGTTGTACCGGTTTTAAAGATTCCCCGTTCATTCATCCAGATAAACGACATTCCTGCCTGTAAAACGCGCTTCAAAATCCGAAGAGACCTGACTCCTGCGGACATACACTGTCAGGTTGGGGCAATTATGAAACATATCCGGGGTTACTTCTTTCACGGTTTCCGGGATTTTAACGGTTTTCAGATTGGGACAGTTACTGAATGTTCCAAACAGCCCGGCAATCATTTTTCCTGCATTGTTGAGATCAACAGACTCAACGAATAAGCGGCACCTGTCAAACGAGCCGGGAACGATGATCCTTGCGGCATTCGGTACGGTGATATCCTTGTCTGAGCCGAAGTATCCCCGCAGAACACCGTGCTCGATGTCAAACCCGCCGATACGCACTAAGTCGCCGTTGGCTCTTTTCTTTGCATCCTCCGGAGAATCATCATAAAACTCTTCTCCTGTTTCTGCTGCCTCTTTCCGGCTTACGACCTTATCCGTTCCAAGAAAACTCTTTGCCAGATCATCCAGCTGTCTGATGCTTACTTGCTCAGAGGATTTCACAGCAGTTTCGCTGTTTTTTTCGCTGCGCTTCAGGCCGAATCTCGTAAACGCCTCTATGTATTTATACTCATATTCTTCTTCTGTCATATTGTATTTGAGGATGGCCTGTTTGCTTCCGGTACGCAGTTTCAGACCGCGCCTGAGTTCTGTTTCTTCCAGATGGATGGCTAAAAAGGGCTTGCCTTCATCCAGCGCAAAATTGATCTCGTTCATGACGTTTTCTCTTTCTGCGGAAAACGGAGTGATCATGACCACAAAAACAGCACACTCTGCCAGCGCGTCCGCGATCTCATCTGTCCACTCGTTTCCCGGAGCGATCCCTTCATCGTACCAGACATTGAATCCGGCTTCGTTGAATTTTCTGATTTCCGCAAAGACTTTATCAGAATCTTTGTGGGCATAGCTGACAAAAATATACGGATCCTTTCCGCGGTATGCCGGATAAGGCATGCGGCCTACACCCGGTACCAGTTTTGTTTCTTCATTCAAACCCATGATACTTCTCCTGTTTCAATTTTATCAGACTTCGACCAGCTCTCCGTTTTCCAGGACATATTCTTTTCCTTCTTCGGGATAATATTGCTTTCCTGTGATCGGTTCCAGCAGTTCCGGTTTTTTGGAATGGACCGCAACGATGCTTTTCGGATCGATCTGAGAGATCACGTACTGCAGGTGGTTGGGATAGCAGTGCGAGAAGGAATAGAGATTGGTATAAGTGTGGAAAGTCCATTCCAGTTTATTGACCATATTCTCCATGATCTGATATTCCTTCTGCCCTTTTACCAGCGGTTCACCGAAGAGATGGAAATAATGACCTTCGATCCCGTCGTAGTCAGTCAGATCGAGAATGTTTCTGTAACTGTTCTGCAGAATATAATGACCGGGATTTTCCCTGATCGTGTCACAGCTGACCGTTTCAAAATCCTTCAGTTTTCCGCCGTTTAAAATATACCTGTCGTTTGAGTCTTCGTAGACTGCCGCTTTGACACCCGTTACCTGATACAGGATATAGGCATAGGAAGGTTCAAAAATCATTTTTCTGCCGATCATTTCAGCGTGTCTGATCAGTTCCTTCATCATTCCGGTATCTCTCGGATAACAGTTGATGATGCCTAAAGCATCTGAACCTTTCAATGTATCGGTGATCGCTTCATAGATGCCTTCCTCGCTGATGCATCCCTTCAGACACTGTTTTGAAGGTGTGCGGTAAAGTTCCCTGATCGTTTCCTCATCATAGATAAACTCGGAAGGAGACGTCGTTGTGGAATCGATGATCAGAAGATCGACCTTCTCTTTTCCGATCGCTTCCGTTTCCGCAAAGGCCTCCTCATGACGGACGCCGTGACAGCGGATATCGCCGCTGTAACAGATCAGCGAATCCGGTGTACGGATCAGGAAAGATGAGGATCCGGGACAGGGATGATCGGAAAAATAAGGCATTACGGAGATCTGACCGACCCTGATCTCTTCGTGATATCTGAAACCGCTGTAGGAGCGGCGTTCTTTTTTTCCTTCACATTCATCCAGTGCTTGCAGCAGTTTCAGGCCGTCTTCATGGATATAGACCGGGATGTGCGGATCGACTTTATCGATCTCGCTCATGTGATCCAGATGCAGATGACAGATCAGAACAGCGGTATTCAGATCGCTTTCGCCGTATGCTTCCAGAGGGATATCCTGCAGATCTTCTTTTGAAAACACATAAGGGACCATCGGTATCCTTCCCAGAAGCAGCGCGTCTTTCACGGCATTTGTCTGACGGTGCAGAACCGTTCCGTCATAGACTTCCGCCAGCGGGGTAAACGGTGCACCGAAGTCAAAGATCACTCTGTCTTTTTCATAGGAAACAGAGATCACGATACCCATTCCTCTGGTACCGCGATAGAAAACAACTTTTGTCTTATTCATCATCGGCCTCCAGAGTATTCTTTTCCTTGTTGTACCGGTAAGTGATGTTTTTCTCAGCGTAGAAATACGGGGTCGTCATCTGTGAAATCATGCCCTTGCGGTTCGAGGTATGAAGAGGAACCGTCAGAGAAGCACCCACCGCTTCAATGTAAGCCAGGATCTGATAATTCTCCGCATGCGGAGAGAAATACCCATCCTCCCACTGGTATGTCTTGCGGTAATCAAAACCGCAGGCTTCAATGACCTTTATCAGGTTTTTCAGCTTCGGATCAAAATCGCCCAGAGGGATACCGCTGTGATGCAGATACAGTGTACGGATGTTCCGATAATCAAACAGTTCCAGCATGTTCGGATAGGTGTTCTGGACCAGATACTGTTTCGGATATTCCAGGATCTGCTTCTTTTCTATAACGTTGTTGAATTCTAAAATCTCATCAAGGTATTCAGGCTTTTTCTCGTAAGTATCCGGCATCATCACGTTCACTTTCTTCTGATAGAAGACGTTCACCAGATGAGCGCTTTCCGGTTCATAGACGATCTGTCTGTCCGCCGTCTTTGCGAAGTTTTCAAAGTCTTTCACATCGCTCATCTCCCGCTCATAGTAGTTGAAGACGATCAGACCGTCATAGTCCTTCATCGTCTGAACGATCCTTTCATCCAGCTGATTCTTTGTCAGGTGCCCCGGCTTTTCTGAAAGACTCGGAACGATCTGTTCCTTATACTCGGCATTCGAAAAGAATCTTGTGCCTTCACAGAAGAGAAGATCCGGTTTTTTCTCCTTCAGGAATTCTATTTCTTTAAGGATATTGTCTCTGTATTTTCCGTAGACAAACACATCTCCTGTAAAGTGGATCTTCAGATCGGGCGTTTCAATGTAGAAAGAAAGATCCTGATAGGAATCATCGTTGAGGATGAACCTTTTCACCCTGATCTTGCCGACGAGAGTCTCTTCTTTCATATCGGAGTATTCCCTTGGCTCCCCGTCAACGCCCTGAGAGACATCTTCCAGCGCCTTTTCCAGGATCTGGGCCGGTCTTGTCATATAGATCTTCACTTCAGGCGAGATCCTGTTGATCATGGCCATGTGATCCAGATGCAGGTGGCTCACGAAAAAAGCCTGATCATCGATGTCATATCCTTCGGCAGGTTTCAGATCCGGGTAACGTTTTTCGATATCTTTCTTCCGGTAAATGCCGTCGATCAGCGGGATCTGATTGAGCCACAGATCATCGGCAACGATGTTGTCTCTTCTTGAGACCTTGCCGTCAAACATGTCAAAAGCGGGGTCATAAGCCATGCCTGCTTCAAAGAATGCCCGGCAGTTTTCATAGCGTATTTCCATGACGACACCGCCGATGGTATCCAGTCCGCTGTATATCCTTATCTTTGTCTCTGTCATCTTATCTGTATTATAAGACAAAAGAAAACTATAATAGTATTGTTGATTCGATCATTCGAAGAAAGGAGGATCTATGCCCCGGGTAAAATGTGAATTCTGCGGCGCCTTCATTGACGACACTGAGGAAAAATGTCCCAACTGCGGTGCAGTGAATGCCTACTATAAACGCGTCGTGTCCGATACACCGCAGACCATCGAAGAACTGAAGTCCTGGTACATGGCCAGAAAACTGCCTCCGGAGAGCGTCACCCGCTTTTTTATCGGCAAAGACATCAAGGAAGCGAAAGCTTTCGGTATCTATCAGGACGGAAATAATTTTGTCGTCTATAAAAACAAGGCTGACGGCAGCCGTGCCGTCCGTTACAGAGGGACCGATGAAGCTTATGCGGTAAATGAGATCTATCTCAAACTCAAATCAGAGATCCTCAATCAGAAAAGCCGCAATCTTTCCCGTCACAGCGGAAATACGGGAAGATCTTCATCCGGAAACACAGGCGCTCTGACGGTTGCCGGAGTGATTGCGGCCGCTACTGCCTTTCTGGCGTTCATCATGCCCTCCTGGGCCTTTGGGCTCTTTGCTGTTGTCGTACTGTTCACGGTCGGACCGGTCCTGCTTCTGCTGGGACTGCACCATTTCTTCTTCAGAGGCAAGCCGATACTGTTTGCTCTGGTCTCTATTGCGATCATTCTGACACTTGTCGGATCTTTCTTCCTCTTTGCCTTCCGTTCCGGGCACAGGCATGACGGCTACTATACCTATAACGATACCTATTACTATTGCCAGGGAAGCGATGTCTATTATTATACAGATGATGACTGGTATTACTATGACAGTTATGATGATTTTGCAGAGTATTATCCGGACAGCACTTATCTTTCCGATTCCTACGAGGGAGATGAATTCTATTCCGATTTCAAGGATTCCTATTACTATGAAGACTGGTCGAGCGGTTCCTCTTCCAGCTCATCCGACTGGAGCAGCGACTCCGATTATGACTGGGATTCGGGATCGGACTGGGACTCCGGAGGATCCGATTGGGATTCAAGCGATACCGACTGGGACTCTGACTGGTAAAGAATTTAAAACGATCTGTTCTCAAAACAGATCGTTTTTTCTTACTTCATGACTTTCTCAAAGCGGAACATTCCGTCAGGGAACTGACCGTCTGTTTCTTCTTCCGGCATGTCCGGATCATGGGGGTCGGGATGATGGGAGTTGAAGAATTCAACGATGTGGAATCCGCAGCGGTTGACATAGAAATGAATGTTCCTTGTTTCAAAGTACGGCGTTATCGTTTCCCAGACCCTGACCTCAGGATACATCTTTTCGATCTCACACCAGGCGCCGTAGCCGATCCCTTTGCTGTGAACATCGGGATCCACAAACAGGATCTCCAGCTCGCCTCTGTCGCCATCAACGGAAACGATGACACCTCCTGCTTTCTTTCCTTCAGATATGATCCGATACGCATCTCCGTGATCGACGGATTCTTCGATCGTTTTTCTGGATATGATCTGATCGTCTTCCTCAAAATGGTCGTCTCTCATTCCGAATTCTTCAATGGCTCCGTATTTGAAAGCCCATTGATTGTCTTTGATAAACTGCTCCCTGTCATCATCCTGCAGGGGGATCAGTTTCACTTCTGTTTTCTTCATATGCTTACCTCCTGTCTGCCGGAAAACAAAAGCCCGGCAAGAAAACATATTCTTCCGGGCTCACCCGACATCTTATCCGACAGGCGGCCTGCAGGCTCTCGGCCTGCGATCCCCTGTGCTACGGCACACTGTCCTCCGATGCAGGTTTATTTTAACACGACCGTTATTCAAAACAAATCCCCTTTTTCAGGGGATCTGTCTTATTCTGCAACAAAATCCAGGTTGACCTGTGCCTGTTCGGGGAAGTAATCAATTCCCACATACATGTCTTTTGCTTCGTTGTATATCACGATCTGTTTGAGGGATCCGACGACATCCGGATTCTCTCTGTCAAATCCGTCTTTGTTCAAAGCAGCTTCAAGATCGCTCAGGAACGCTTCCGCTTTTTCTGCGCTTTCATATTCCTGAGAGACGGTGATATAGGCTTTCATATCCGTTCCGTAGCGGATCTTTCTGAATTCTCTCAGATCACGGCAGGTGATCGGCTCGCTCAGTCCGACTTTCGGGAAACCGGCATCGGCGATCATCTTTTCCGCCTCGCTTGGAGAGATATATTTCTCTGACTTGAACAGGAGAGAGACTTTTCCGTCTTCGGCGAAGTTGTAGCGGAAGCTGCAGAAACCGTTGGGCGATGCATAGTAATCCGCTTCTTCCTCATCTTCGGCCTTGACCGGTGTGAATCCTTCGCCTGCCAGCGTTTCTTCATAAGCCTTGAGATAATTGAGCGTCTCCTCATAGTCCTTATAGTCGATATCGACATAAAGACCGAGATCATAGCTGAAGAAACAGAGCCAGGATTCCGTCATCTCGTTTGCCTTGTCTTTTGCCAGATAAGAAGTGAAGTTTTCGGAATCTTCCAGTTCCGGATAAGCGGCTGCCTTGATCACCTTGTTGATGTCATCAAGGTTATCATAGGCCGGACAGTCATAATATTTCTTTGCGGTCAGATCCATGCCGTCGTTGTATTCCAGACAGATAGATGAGTAGCACTTGTAGGCTTCTCTCAAGAGCTTGCGGTAGTAAGTCTTCTCGCTTCCGTCTTCGGCGGTTTCCTTGACCTCACTGAATCCTTCTGCGATCAGTTTTGCGGCATAGTCCGCGATGTCCTGCTTGCTTGCGTGGGAATCGCGAATGTATACTTCATCATCCATGACGAAGTTTTCTTCATCAACGGTGAGCGCATAGCTTGAAGATGTCGGGAACGGAATTGCTTCTAATCCGTAACCAGGAAGGAAGACGGAATTGAAGATGAACTCATCCGTTTCGTTCCAGCCGTCTCTTGCCTCGGGATAGGATGGATTGTTCAGCCAGGCATCGGCAGCCGGATTGCTTTGGGCACTGCCGAAGGTGATCTGAATATCGACATCATCTGGAGAGATGCGGGCGACCATGTCTTCATCCATCTCTGCCTGGATGTGAGCAATGGAAGGATCTTCGCTGTCCAGTTCCAGATATACTTCATGCATCAGACGCAGAAGGTTCTCGCCGTATCCGACAAGCGCCAGGACGTTCTGCTTGAGAGAATCGTCATAGGAAACGAATTTCAGCGGTTCTTCCTGGATATTGTAGAAGAGGTTCCAGATGTTTCCGCCTGAAAGATCGATCCAGGCATTGGGCAGTTTCTTCTTTGCGGCGTCGATGGCCTGTCCGTCACAGACGAATCTGATCTCATCGACTTTATCGCCGTCCAGAACTCCCTGGAAGACTTCGCTGTTCAGACTCATGACCGCAAAGTCAGTGTACATGTCCTCAGCATATTCAAAGACGACCTGGTCTTTGGAAGATACCGTGGTCTTGAGATAATCCTTTGCTTCCATGACATAATTTCCTTCATCCAGCTTGTTCAGGAAATTCTCCATGGCTTTCTCGCTGTCGACTCCGGCTGCGGGCTTGTTTCCTTCTTCGCACCCGCTCAGCACAAGGCACAGCGCGATCAGTATCGGCAGCAGATATTTTCTTATTTTCATAACAAATACCTCCGTTATTTTTTTTATTTCCTATAAAAATATACAACAAACGTTTCTTTCAATAAACATTATTTCAGCATGAGCCTGACATATCCTTTGTCCACCTCATACAGATAGAGACAGTCGACGATGATGTTGACGGAACTGAAGGACCTCCTGTCAAAGAGCTCCTCTTCGCCGGTGCTTAGAGATATTCTGTACAGCGAACAGTTCTGATCGTAGTTGATGAAGTATAGGTACCCGTCATGAACGACCATGCCGATGGCTGCGCTGTTCGAGATCTTTGTTTCCGCTGAAGTATCATCCAGACTTGCTTTATAAATGCCTGATCCGTTGAGGCCGCAGTAATAGATCACGTCGTCGTAGATGATGAACAGATTCTGGACATAGGGTGATATCAGGGAACGGTTGCTGAAGCTCTGAGCGCTCAGTTCGCCGTTGACATTGAGGAAATAAGGAACTCCTTTGTAAACATAGAGGAAGTCGATCTCTTCATCGACAAAACCCGTCTCATAACTGCCGTCGGTCGTGATCATGTAGGAACTGGCGGTCCCGCTGTATTTCATATACAGGATCCAGTCTTTGTTCGCATAATACTTTCCGGTATCCGTTCTTCTCAAGACCTTCATCTTTCCTGTCGCAAGATCATAGACACAGAGTTTGCGGGCTTTGTCGCCGTATTCCCTGAAGACCAGTTTTCCATCGCCTGACAGCGTCAGATAGTCGGCGTCGCTTCCGGAGACCAGACAGGTCCCTTCCTTCCCTTCATAGAAATCTTTCAGGGAAGACTTGTAGACACCTTTCTCGTTGCCCACATAGTCCGCATAATAGACCGTACCTTTCTCATCGTAGACGGCCGTGGCAAAATTCGCCATATTCATCGATTCTTCCTGGCTCTTTGCCACGATCGACATGTCGGCCGGGGAATTCATTTCCAGCATAATGGCCCTGACGATAGACAGGATGATCAGCAGCGAACAGATGACAAAACAGGAGAACCAGTATTTCTTTCCTTTGTTTCTGACAAAGACACTGGCGATCAGGTAGATGCTGGCTATGATCCCGGCCAGACCGAAACCGCCCACGGCAACAGGGACCGTGTTGTTGAATGCCGGATTGTCAAAGAAGATATAGACGAACAGGATGCCCAGAAGCAGGATCGGCAGAGAGATCAGGATCTTGATGACTGCCTGTCTTGTCAGGACGAACTTGCCTTTCTTGTTTTTGTGCCAGTCTTCCTCACCGCCGATCTTTTTGCCGTCCAGGATATTCCTGATCATGATGTAGAGGTCGTCGATCGCATCCTCCATCGGCTTGTTCATGGCATCGAGCCAGTGCAGTGTGGAAAGATAATACTCCATGCCTCCGGAAGGATCGTTTTTTGTCAGTTTGAAAGGAATGACGGTGACGCCGTTGTTGATAGCGTTGTCGACTTCTCTTTTGACCTGTACGGACGCATTGGAATAGTCGGTGAATACCAGGACCATGATCTTTGTCGCCTTTAAGGCATTCATGATGGATGAAGCCCATTCCTCTCCGGCCTGGATGTTGCGCGGCGCATACCAGCAGCGTATCTTCTGTTCTTCCAGTTTCGCACAGATCGCCTGTGCAACATTTCCGTCCTTGTGTGAATAACTGATGAATACATCGTGAGCCATAGCCTGTTCCCCTTTATGATCGATATGTCAGTCTGATTCTTATATTTAGAGTACCACAAGAGGACTGACAGATATACTTTTTCCTGTTTTGTCAATCTTGGGAAACATCATCGTTTCCTGTTTTGTATAATTTAGATAAAGAGGTAAATCTATGAAACTCTATTTTATCGGTGCAGATCATGAAGTGACGGGAAGCTGTCACGTCATTGAAGTAAACGGAAAATACATCATGCTGGACTGCGGCATGGAACAGGGAAAAGATGTCTATGTGAATGAAAAACTTCCGGTCCCTGCTTCCAAGATCGATGCCGTCCTGCTTTCCCATGCCCATATCGATCATTCGGGCCTGCTGCCCAAACTGTATAAAGACGGGTTCGACGGGATCATATGGTGTACGGAAGCGACCGCGCAGCTGTGCGATGTCATGCTGAAAGATTCGGCCCACATCCAGGAATCCGAAGCGGAATGGTCCAGCCGCAAAGCAAAAAGAAGCGGAAAGAAACAGGTCAAGCCTTTATATGAGGTTGCGGATGCCGAAAACACGATGCAGCACTTCCGCACCATTGAATACGGCGAGACCTTCACTCCCGTGGAAGGCGTCAGCGCCAGATATGAAGACGGCGGACATATTCTGGGAAGCGCGATCATCTATCTGACTTTAAAAGAAAAAGGTCAGGAAAAGACCCTGGCCTTTACCGGCGACTTAGGCAACACAGGCATGCCGATCGTCAACGATCCCTCGCCGAGAGAAACGACGGATTATGTCATCATCGAAAGCACTTACGGAGACAGGCTCCATGCCAGGGCGGACAATCCTCTGAAACAGCTCGCCGACATCATGGAGATGACTTTCAAAAGAGGAGGAAACGTTGTCATCCCGGCCTTTGCGGTCGGCAGGACACAGGAGATCCTCTACTTCATCAGAGAGATCATTGAAAAGAAAATGATCTCCTATGAAGACTTCGATGTCTATGTAGACAGCCCGATGGCCGATGAAGCGACACAGATCTTTGAAGACAACGTATTCGGATACTACGATGAGGAAGCGATGAAGATCATCCGCAGCGGCGATCATCCGCTGATCTTCTCCAACTTGAGGACAACGGTCAGTGCAGACGAATCAAAAAAGATCAATGAGTCAACAAAGCCTTCGGTCATCATCTCCGCATCGGGCATGTGCACCGACGGACGCATCAAGCACCATCTGAAACACAACCTCTGGAGACCGGAATGTACGATCGCCCTCGCGGGATATCAGGCCGAAGGAACACTGGGCAGAAAACTGGCTGACGGTGAAAAAGACGTCAGGATCTTCCAGGAAGACATCCATGTATCGGCCGATATCATACAGCTGCAGGACGTCAGTGCCCACGCCGACCAGAAAGGGCTGATCTCCTGGCTGACAGACAATCCAGAGAAACCGCAGAAGATATTCGTCGTACACGGCGATGATGAAGTCTGTACTTCGTTCACGGAATTGCTCAGGGAAGAATACAGACTGAAAGCATCCGCACCGTATTCGGGATTTGTCTATGATCTGATCAAAGGCGATTATCTCTCCACGGAAAAACCGGAACGCGTCTTAAGCGCAGCGGAAAAACAGGAAAAGATCGAGGAAGACAGAAACAAGGAACAGGACACCTACTCTCAGAACAAGTACTACAATGAGCTGATGAACAAGGGACAGAAACTGATCCGTCTGATCGAAAAACGAAAGAACGCCAAAAACAGCGAACTGAAGAAATTCCTGAAAGAAGTCGACAAGCTCGTCGACAGATGGGATTAAAAGACACGGATACCCGTGTCTTTTTTGAATGTTGATTTTTTCAATACCTATTGCGGCATATACCAGAAGGAATTCATGCCGTGCATGTAGGTCCTGGATCCCTTCGGCATCTGCGTCAGCGCGTTCCAGACGTTGTAGTAATCGCCGGCACCGGCTGCGATTGAAAAAGCACCCAGCGTTCCCAGCATCGTCTGCGAATGATCAAACAGGAAGATGATGTAAGGAATGAAACCGAAGACGATATTGGGAAGCAGACACATGAAGATGAACTCTGCCTTGGAGAAGGTTCCCGGCCCGACTACGAACAACATCCCCTTCTTCAGATTCTCATACATGTAGACATCGCCCTTGAAACAAAGTCCGTGCAGGAATTCGTGCGGGATCATCACGACGATCGAAAGGATCGCCCCGACAATATCGAACAGCGTATTGCTGAGAAGCCAATAGATCCCAAACACAACGATTCCGATCAGTAACGCCATGCCGTTCATGATCAGAGACAGTTTGTTCATATCCTGCGCTTCTTTGAAAGGAACGTGGTTTTCTTCGTGTTCGTGGGTGATCAGGCTTTCCGGATCCCCGTTGTATCTTCCTGCGAAATGAAATTTTGTCATATATACCCCCCTTCTTAATTTCCGACGCCCTGATATTCGATCATCGCAATGATGAAGAGCGCCGTGAAAATGACCAGTGCCAGAATAAAGAGTGCGATCAGAAGTTTGCTGATCCGAAAAAGAAATCTGATGATCTTTCTGATCATGCTTCTCTTGTTTCTCCCTCACAGCCGATCACGATCCTGCAGTCGGAACAAGGAAAACTGCAGCAGGGATGGATATATCCTGCGATTCTGTCGTACTGCCTTCTTCGTTCTGTCGGTTCCGGTGTGTAGATTTCACCCGATACCAGTTTTGAACGGCACCAGTCGCATTCACCGCTGCGGCACTTTGACGGCGCTTTGATCCCGGCGCGTTCGACGGCGACCAGGATCGATTCATCGCTGCGTGCAGGAATTTTATAAGTTACACCGTCGTTAGTGACCACGGTCAGTTCATATTTTTTCATAAGACAGTTATCCTTTTTGAAGTATCTCGTGCCTCATATTCTTTCTTATTATCATCATACTATATGAGGGTTTCTGAGTATAAAATAAAAGTGAACAGAAAGGAACGTATCATATGGATTTCGATTTTCCCGATCTTCGTGATTTCAAACCCTTTTCAGAGCAAGTGGAAGGAGCGCTGAGGCTTCCCACCACCGGACTGGAGCCGGGTGTTACTTATCTGCATGATGTCAAGTATGCGGAAATTAACGGCACAAAACTTCACCTTCAGATCCTGATCCCGACAAACAGGATCGAATCGATGAAACAGATGATGAAGGCACCCGATGTCAGAAAGTATCCCTGCATCGTTTTCACACAGGGCTCGGCCTGGTTCAAACAGGATGTCTACGGCAAGATCCCCAATCTTTCCAAACTGGCAGCCAGAGGCTATGTCATTGCGGTCGTTGAATACAGACATTCGGGGATCGCTTCCTTCCCTGCCCAGGCAAAGGACATGCGCAACGCGATCCGCTTTATGAAAACGCACGCCGAAGAATACTGTGTCCTGCCCGACAAGATGATCGGTGCCGGAGACTCGTCCGGCGGACATACCGCGCTGTTTGCGGGGATCATTAAAGATGATGATACAAAAGACAATCTCTTCCCCGGTGTCAGCGCCGATGTGAAGGGCATCGTGAACTATTACGGTTCTTCAACGGTGATGTTCCCGGATTCCAACCCCATCACTCTCAATCACTGTCTGCCTGACAGTCCGGAGGGACAGGTCATGGGCGGAAAGAATCTTCTGGAACATCCGGAACTTGCCAGAGCGCTTTCCGCCGAATGCAACATCGATGAAAACACTCAACTCCCGCCGATATTGAATATCCACGGAACGGCAGATGTCGTCGTCAACGCCAAATGCAGTGTGACCGTCTACAACAGACTGAAAGAATGCGGCAAGGATACTGAGCTGATTCTTCTGGAAGGAGCGGGACATGGCGGAAACGAGTTCTGGACAGAAGAACTTATCGACAGAGTAACTGCTTTTATTGAAAGGTGCATCAGATAAAAAGCGTGCTTCATGCACGCCTTATAAGAATATATATAAATACGGGAGTCATATCTGACTCCCGTTTTTTGTTTTCGATTTTTTGAATCCGTCTACTTCTTTAATTCTTCTTCAATCTTGGCATAGATCTCATCAACATTTCTGTTGAGCAGCAGGTTCGTTGCGACGATCAGCGGGCACGCGAGCTTCAGGGTGCTCGGCACGGTGCTGATGCAGAAGTCGAAGTTGACCGATCTTGCCGGTGCTTCCGCCAGCTTGCACTGTTCGATCGTGAATTCGCCTTTATAGCCTCTTTTGATCAGTTCTGTTTCGATCTTGTGGTTGATGACTGTTGAAGTGGCGATGCCTGTTCCGCAACACAATAATATTCTTTTTATATAATCACCTCTTTATCATTATCGTATCATAATCAGATCAGTCTGCTTCTGTTTTATTGCTGAACTCCTCTGTAGAACAAAACGTCCGCATAGCTTTCTTCCGATACCCAGAATTCAGCCAGCACATACTCCATGCCTTCATATCTGTAGTAGCAGTAGACAGCGAGGATATCGGAGAAATAATCTTCCAGGGCATAGTAACGGTTTTCGGCGACTCTGGTTCCGCTGAAGATCGCTCCGTCTGTTTCGCCGTCATCTTCCGGATAAAGTTCATCGCCTTCCCAGTAAAGACGCGGATGAAGCGTAGCGGTGATGATATCTCCGTCTTTTTCATATTCAAATTCCGCATATCCCAAATCATAGAAATTGTCACCGAAATTTGATTCGTAGGCACAGATGCAGTAGACCCATTCACCAGGCAGGTATTTGACAGCCGGATAATCGGCGCCCTCCGGTATATCACCGTAAAGGATCTCTTCGATGTATGCGATTATCTGAAGGAAATCGTTGTTTTCACGGGTGATCTCCGGAATTTCCGAACGCTCCGGATTGCCGCCGAAAGTCAGTGTACGGACAGTCGAATCAGACCTGAGTGCACCTTCTTCCTCAACTCCTTCTGTCGGAGTAATGACGATCTCAGTGGTGTTGTCCGGTCCCTCTTCGCTCTTTGCGCTGCTGCAGCCGCAGACCAGGAACAGAGCAAGCATCAGGACAAGCAGTTTTTTCATATGCGATCCTCCTTTGAATGATCTTTGCAGAAGATATGGCTTGCTGTTTTTGTTATATCCGGCAAACATTCTTCTGCGTTTTCGACATCATTATATCATGCAGATGTTTTTTTTATTTCCTGTACGTTATTGTAATCTTCTGTCTCAGAAACGGATGATCAGATTGTTTGCACCGAAAGCGGCGGTGTATTTGACGTCTTTCGCCATCTTCATGATGATCGACAGACTGATCTCTTTTTCTTTATCCTGCTCATCTCTGATGAGTTCATAATACTCTGTCAGATTGAACGGTTTGCAGTCATCACGGACCCTGACGATCAGATCCCCGTCCTTTGCGACCAGCCTGGCATTGATGTTGTGCGGCTTTCCGTCCGCAAAACCGTGATCTTTCAGTACGGCTGACAGTTCTTCAGTGATCAGACCGTATGTCAGCGCCCGTTTCTTGTCTGCTCCGTGATCCAGGGCAAAAGCGACCGCCAGATGCGAGAGATCTTCGATATCGGCTGCGGAGGAGGCTGTCATCGCAAGTTCGTCTTCTTTTGAAATACCGAAACTTTCCGGCAGCAGAAGCATCTTGTCTCTGAACGCTCTTCCTTCCTGCAGGGATACGTACAGGATCGCGATCAGAGAGAGTATCAGCATGTTTGCAGGCTTGGAAGCCCATGCGCCATGATACCCCATGATCCGGAGCAGCAGGAAAGTGATCGGCACAAACGTTCCGCACTCGATCAGAAAACTGTAGAAACTGCAGAAACGAAGTTTCTTTGCGGACATGAGGTAATTATTGAAGTTATAAACGATCGAATGAAACGGAAGAGACAGACATGACACGCGGATACATTCCGCAGTGAGTCTCAGTCCTTGAGGATCGCCGGATTTCAGAAAGACAGACGCCAGATAGTCTGCCGAAGAAAACAGGAAGACTGTTACGATGCCGGTGTAGATCAGCGCATGATACAGGGAAGTCTTCTGGATTTCCTTCAGTGAATCCTTGTCTTCCTCACCGATAAAGACACCGGCAAACGCATGCAGGGTGTCTGCGGGCGCATACCAGGATGAGCGGAAAAACACGGTGATCTGTGAGAAGACCCCGTATGCCGCCACAAGATACATCTGATTCATGGAAGTCAGCATGTTGTTGATCGCAACGCCTCCCAGGGAATTGCTGCCTTTCACAATGCCGGCCGGAGCACCCAGACGCAGGATCTCTGCGCACCGCTTTAAAGAAAAGCCGTTAAGGGTGAAGCGGAAAGCAGAACGGTTCTTTCTGCCTGCGAAAAAAGCTGCATCAACAAAGAACGGAACGACATATCCCAGCGATGTCACCAGGCCGATCCCGAACATTCCGCCGTGCAGCACAAAGATGACAAAAACATCTCCGATGATATCGATAAGCGTAGTCAGTATAGAGACTGCATTCACGCGCCTGTACTGACCTTCCATCTGCAGGTACGGCGTCAGGATTCTTGTCATCGTAAAAAACGGGAAGCCGATCAGATATCCGTATATATACTGCATCGTCGCCTCATGGATCAGAGGATCTCTTGCGCCGAGCGTCAGGGAAACGAAGCTGCAGAAAACAAAAACCAGAAACGCCGAAAATAACGACAGGCACGCTCCTGTGATGACGGAAGCGGAAAACGCCCGATCTGCTTCCTCCAGTTCCCCTGCTCCGATCAGCGAGGAAACCTTGTTGCGTGAACCGCTGCTGACGGCAGTACCGATGAGTTCAAACAGCATGATGAGCGGCGCAACATATCCCATGACAGTCAGGCCGTCTGTTCCGATATATTTACCGATAAACATCGTGCCGATCATCGGGCCGATCGCTTTCGTGATATCCGAGACGGTATAGGAAATCTCAGCTTTCCGGAACAGTTTGTGCAGAAATCTGTTGTCTGTGTTTTTAAAATGCTCTTTCGATTGATTATGATCTTTTATGTTTTTACGCATCTGTCTTCATCATTATATCATCCGGCAGTTTTTAAATTTTCGATCAAGATAAGCTTCTTTTATATTCAGAACAAATACGTAAAAGCAACGCCGTCCTTCAACTAAAAAGAAAGAAAAACGCTGTGTTTGTTATATAATTCATAATAACAAAGGAGGAATCCCGCTAAATGAACAAAAACAAGCAGATAAAATTCGGTTTTATCCTGATTCTGTGTATCGTTCTCGGCTTTTTTATCGGATCGATGACAGCAACGATCAGGAAAGATAATAATCAGATCGAATCGGAAACAACACCTGTTCCCGAACCTGATGAAAGCGGCGAATCAGAGAGTCCCGCGAACGTGTTGCCGTATCAGGTACACTATATCACCGGCTGGGACAGATGTCTGGATCAAGCTGAGGGTTGATTGCGACGTAGCCTTTCTGGGCGACAGCATAACATATAAAAGCAACTTTTTTCAGGAGTTTCCTGATCTGACGATCTGTAATCTTGGTGTGTGTTCTGACAACATCAAGGCTATAGACTACCGGGTAGCAACCTTATGGACGATCATGCCTGAACACGTATTTCTAATGATCGGCATCAATTCCTTAAGAAATGATACCTTGGATGAATGTATAGAAGACTATAAGGTTTTGATTGATGACATCGTCGGCCTGTGGGATTTTCAGCTGTATATCATGAGCATAACGCCGCTTAGTAAAAACGAGTCGGGAATCGATAATCCTGCTCCGGATATCATCGCTTCATTCAATGAGGCGATTGCGGAGATAGCAGAAAATAAAGGTGCGATATACGTAGATCTTTATTCGCAAGTGGTGGATGATTCGGGTTATATCAAAGACGTATACACGAAAGACGGCCTTCATCTTTCTGATGCAGCCTATGAGGTCTGGGCCAACATGATAAGACCATACATATATTAAAAAACCAAATAATTGTTATGACAGTCAAAAACAAAGAGGAGGCGTATTGCCTCCTCTTTTAAATTTTCTGCGTTTTGAGAACTGTTTTTTCAGTTACTCGACAGCTTCGAATTCGTTATCTTCGCCTTCGCCGAAAGAAATCAAATCATTAATCATCTTGGAAACAGTTTTTGATGAATACTCTTTTGCTTCCTCGCGATTGTATGTATTAATGAAGTGTCCTTCTTTACGGGAGATAGATGCTACATAACCGGTTTCACCGCTATATTTGTTAGTCCATTTAATAACCATTCTGTTAACCCTCCTTACTTTTTAGAATTATACTTTAATTTGCACAAAAATGAAAACGATATTTTATATAACTTATAGCGCGCTTTTTCTGCACTTTGTTGTTATCTTGGAGTCAAACGGGGGGTCACGTTTGTCACAACCCTTTGTTTTTGACGCTCATTTAATAAAGTTTTGCCCCTGCCGGAATGTGCGGATCGACCATCAGAAGATGCAGTTTTTCCTGTCCTTCTTCCGTGTGTACAGCACTTATCAGCATGCCGCAGGAATCGATGCCCATCATGTTCCTTGGCGGCAAGTTGACGATGGCGATGCAGGTCTTGCCGATCAGCTCTTCCGGTTCATAGAATTCGTGAATACCGCTTAAAATCGTACGTTTTTCACTTGTTCCGTCATCCAAAGTGAACTGTAAGAGCTTTTTTGATTTAGGAACTGCAACGCAGTCCAGGACCTTCACAACTCTGAAATCAGACTTGGAGAAAGTATCAAAATCGACGAAGTCTTCAAACAGAGGTTCGATCTCGACCTTGGAGAAATCGACGACTTCTTCCGTTTCTTCAACGACTTTGATGGTGCTTCTTTCTCCTTCTCTTGGCTTCATTGTCGGGAATAAGAGAACCTCACGGATAGAATCCGTTCCTGCCAGCAGCATCACGAAACGGTCGATACCGATACCGATGCCGCCCGTAGGAGGAAGGCCGTATTCCAGTGCTTCGACATAATCCATGTCCATATCGCTTGCTTCGACATCGCCCAGTTCCTTTGCCTTGAGCTGATTCTCGAATCTCTCATACTGATCGATCGGGTCGTTGAGTTCGGTAAAGGCGTTGGCATATTCGGTGCCGTTGATATACAGTTCGAACCTCAAAGTGAATCTCGGGTCCTTCGGATCTTTCTTAGCCAGGGGCGAGATCTCGATCGGATGACCGCAGACGAAGACCGGTCCGATCATGTCTTCTTCACACAGGGCTTCAAACAGGTTGTTGATGATGTGGCCGAGATCGTGTTCGTGCTTCTCCAGATTGACGTTAAGCTGCTTACAGACTTCTTCTGCTTCTTCAAGAGAGATCTTTCTGAAGTCCTTGCCGGTCTTGGCGCTGACGGAATCTGTCATATCGACTCTGTTGAACGGTGCTTTTAAAGAGATTGTTTTGTCACCGACTTTGACATCGGTCGTGCCCAGTACCTTTGTGGCAACGTCTTCCATCAGGTTCTCGCACAGTTTCATCATGCCTTCCAGATCGGAATAAGCGACATAAGCTTCGAGCGTTGTGAATTCCGGATTGTGCTTGAGGTCCATGCCTTCGTTACGGAACAGTCTGCCGATCTCATAGACGCCTTCCATGCCGCCGACGATCAGTCTCTTCAAATAAAGTTCGGTCGCGATGCGCAGATAGAAGTCCTTGTTCAATGCGTTGTGGTGCGTGATGAAGGGTCTGGCACTGGCTCCGCCCAGGATCGGGTTGAGCACCGGTGTTTCGACTTCCACCAGCCCCTGGGCATCCAGGTTGTTCTGAATGGCACGGATGATGGCCGGTCTTAAGAAGGCGATCCTTCTGGCCTCATCATTCATGATCAGGTCGACATATCTTCTTCTGTATCTTTCTTCCACATCTGTCAGACCGTGGAACTTTTCCGGAAGCGGTCTTAAGGCTTTGGTCAGATGCGTATATTCGCTCAGGTATACGGAAAGCTCGCCCTGAGGATTGGCTTCGGAAGGGTTGGTCCTGTAGACAAGACCTTTGACACCGATGATGTCGCCGATATCGGATGCCTTGACCAATTCGTAAGCTTCATCGCCGACGCTCTGTTTGTTGATGACCAGCTGTATCTGTCCGTCCTTGTCCTGGATGTGCATGAAACACATCTTGCCCATCCTTCTCTTGGACATGATCCTGCCGGCGATCGTCACTTCGACGTTCTTCGCTTCGATCTCTTCTTTTGACAAACTGCCGAACTGCTCCTTGATCGATTTTGAATTGGCTGTTCTGACAAATGCCTGTCCGAACGGATCGATGCCCTTGGCCCTGAGCTCTTCAGCTTTCTGTCTTCTGACCAGCTCCTGATCGTTGAATTCTCTTTCCATATTTACCTTCTCCTTTAAACAAAACAAAACGTCCCTATCTCTAAGGACGTCATTAACGCGGTACCACCTTAGTTCATATATCCAAGATATATGCCCTTCATTAGCCTTAACGCAGCGAACGATTCACTCCGGGTTTTTATTCAAATACCGGTATCTGCTTCCATCCCACCGCCGGAAGCTCTCTTTGAGATCCTTTGTATTTTACTCGTCCTTTCTTCGTGACACTAACATTCTATCATAAACAAGGAATGATTTCAGAACAATCCGAAATGTTTGAACGCCTTATAGAAACCGTCTTTGCTGACGTCGTCTGTCACATAATCGGCTACAGCTTTGATGTCGTCCGATCCCGATCCCACAGCGATACCAATGTTGCAGTATTCCAGCATCGGGATATCCACTTTGGCATCACCAATCGCAAAGGTATCCTCTCTTTTTGCGCCGAGATAATCCAGCAGGACCTGTATCGATCTGGCCTTGTCGATGCCTTTGACACCGATGTCGCCGAAGAGCGCATAATCATTGACGCCTCCCCAGGTACCCACCAGCATGTCCGGGAACTCTTTCACCGCATCCAGATAATCATCATAGGAATGTAAGATGAAGGAAACCTTGTTCAGATCGTCCCGGTAGAGATTTTCGTTTTCGACCAGTCCGTGCAGGGCATCTTTGACTTCAAATTTTTCCACTTCTTCCCTGCTCTTTCCTTTGCCGTAGGCATACTGACGGATCGTATCCAGGGAATTCTCCACGAAATGATCTGACGCAAAAAGTCCGTTGTTGGATTCTTCGTAGAAATCCAGGTCTCTGCTGTTGAGCCAGTCGACGATGTGCTTACACTGTTGGGGTGTGATCAGCTGATGCATAACGACTTTATTATCGACTTCCACATAGGAACCGTTGCCGCCGATCATTCCGTCAAAACCGATGTCCCAGACTTCCTGCTTGTTTTCCGCTTTGGAACGGCCGGTGACCATGAAAACCTTGTGGCCGTTGGCCCTCATCTTCCGTATCGCTTCGACTGCGCTTTCCGGCAGGTTCCAGTCATAGTCGTACAGGGTCCCGTCGACGTCGGTAAATACGATCATTCCTCTTCTTTTTCTCCTTCCAGGTACTTCTTCACAGAAGGCGCTTCCGGGAATTTCTTCAGAAGTTTGTTGACGTTGCTGAGCTGACGGGCAATCGGATTGAGGATACCGGAAAAGTATATGGCCGTCACAGCAATCATGTAGACAGACGCATACGGCAGATACTGGGTTTTCTGCTGAGCCGTTATCACTAGGAAGGTGATGATACCGCCGATCACCAGAAGCTCTGCTGCTTTGTTGCCTTTCTGCTTTTCTTCTTTCGGCAGGTTACGGTAATCTTCTCTTAACAGCAGCAGGTACATCTGCGCATCGCTGATTTTGTTTTCCTTGCGGTAACGCTCGATCTTCGCCCTGGTCTGCGAATCTGCTTTCTTATATGTTTCTGTCTCTTTGTAATTGCCTTTCATGTTTGTGTCAGCCATAATCATCTCCTTGTTTTCTTTTCTTTTATTATATCTGTAAGTGTCAGGCCTTTCGACCTGACACTTTTTCACTTATAACTCTTCTCCGTTGGAAGCGATGACTTTTCTGTACCAATCAAACGAATCTTTTTTCAGACGTCTGCCGCTGCCTTTGCCGTGATCGTCCAGATCGACGTAGACATAGCCGTAGCGCTTGGACATCTGGGCGCTGGATGAGGATACGATATCGATCGGACCCCAGCTCAGGTAAGAGAAGACCTCGGCACCGTCTCTGATCGCGTTTCTCACCTGTTCGATGTGCTTTCTCAGGTAATCGATACGGTACTCGTCATGAATGCTGCCGTCGGCTTCAACAGTATCGTAGGCACCGAAACCGTTCTCAGCGATCATCAGCGGAACATGGTACCTGTCAGAAAGCTGACATAATGCGTTATAGAGTCCCAGAGGATCGGCACGCCATTCCCAAGGAGTGGGTTCCAGATTCGGATTCTGGGATGAAACATACGGCTTTGTTCCGTTCTTGTCGGCATCAACGATCGATGTGGAATAGAAGGACATTGCCAGGAAGTCCATCGGATTCTCTTTCAGCAGTTTTTCGTCTTCTTCGCTGACTTCGACGTGAATGTTATTTTCTTCAAAGTAGTGCAGCATGTATACCGGATATTCGCCTCTGAGCTGTACGTCCGCAAAGAAATACTGCTGATAACGGTTCTTGTTCATGCAGGCGATGATGTCTTTCGGCTTGCAGGAAGCGGGATACATTGTACCGTCAGCGACCATCGTTCCAAGCAGCGCGTCCGGGTCGATTGAAGCAGCGAGCTGCTTGACCTTTGCACAGGCCACAAACTGATTGTGGACGGCCTGATACATCACTTCGTCTATCTTTTCTTTCGGTACCTGATCGTCATAGATGCCTAAAGATCCGAACATGACCGTCGGCAGCAGATTAACCTGGTTGCAGACGATCCAGTATTTGACTTTTCCCTTGTATCTTTCCAGCAGCAGGGTCGCATATTTTACAAAGAAATCTACGACTTTTCTGTCAGCAAAACCGCCGTATTTTGTCACCAGCCCTAGCGGGATATCATAATGACACATTGTGATGACCGGTTCCATATCGTCTCTGATGATCTCGTCGATCAGATCGTCATAGAATTTCAGACCTGCTTCGTTGGGCTCTGCTTCATCGCCCTGAGGGAAGATCCTTGACCAGGAGATCGAGGTCCTGAAGGCCTTGAAGCCCATTTCTTTCATGAACTTCAGGTCCTCTTTGTAGGTGTGATAAAAATCGATGCCGTGACGTTTCGGGTAATAACCTTCTTTATCATTTAATGCGAAGGCGATCCCTTCCAGCGTGTCTCCGCCCTCTTTAGTGATGTGGGCCTGGTCCATGTGATCGTCAAACTTGTGAATATCAGAAGTTGACGGTCCTCTTCCGTCAAGATCCCAGGCGCCTTCTGCCTGACAGGCCGCAATGGCGCCGCCCCATAAGAAATCTTCAGGGAATCCTTTCGGTACTTGTTTCATTGTATGCTCCTTTCTTTCAGTCATATGGATAAATATGATCGCAGTCGGAGCGGAATTCGCTCAGTCTGACGATCTTTTTGTTTTCATCAAAATCGGCGATCGTTACGCCGTCGAAGCCGGACACCTTGTTGTTGCAGTCACATTTGAAATACCATTCAACAACTACTGTCTGTCTTTCTTCTATCGTTCTCTTGATCGACCACTCCAACACTGTTCCGGTCTTGTTCCAGTCATCAAACCAGCGAACGATCTGTTTCAGGCCGTGGTATTGCGGTCCATAACATTCTGTATAGATCGCATCTTCCGCAAAGAACTGTTCCAGTTTGGTCCCGTCTTTTTTCAACCAGGCTTCGAAATACTTTTCAATGGTTTTTTTCATAACGATCTCCTTTTGTTCGTTGTTAATCACCCAGATCTTCGCCGTTGCTGGAGATGACTTTCTGATACCAGTAGAAAGAATCCTTTCTCATTCTTTCACATTGTTTGGGATCATCATCGGTTCTGTCGACATAAATAAAACCGTATCTTTTCTTTACTCCGTTGGATGTTGAAAGCAGGTCCAGCGCCGACCACGGACAGTAGGCGATCATCTCGACGCCGTATTCGATCGCTTTGCGCATCGCAGCGATATGTTTCTTCAGATAATCAATCCTATAGTCATCATGGATCTTTCCGTCTTCGGTCAGAGTATCATAAGCACCCAGGCCGTTCTCTGTGATCATCAGCGGTTTGCCATAACGGTTGTAAAGATCCCTCAGCATATATTCCATGCCGGTCGGGTCGATCGCCCAGTCCCAGTCAGTTGTATCCAGGTTGGGATTTTTGCACATCTGATAGAAACCGGGATGAGTTTCAAAACCGGACATATCGCCTTTTTTTCCGGAACGGTTCACGCCGGAATAACGCAGTTCGTATGTGCCGTCATCCGGACACGCACAGGCGCATTCAGAAGCGTAATAGTTGAGAGCCAGGAAATCAGACTTGCCTGAAGCGATCAGTTCCATATCTCCTTCTTCAATGACCGGTGCCAGACCGTGTTTCTCCAGATAGATCTGTGCCGCTTTGTTGTACTCACCTTTGAAATAAATGTCGGTATAGTAATCGTTCCTTAAAGCCTGAGCGTTCTGAGCAGCCATGCAGTCTTCTGCTTTTGAAGTCAGCGGATAGATGCAGGAATAACCGAGAGGTGCACCGACCAGTCCGCCGGGTACCAGTTCATGGACCAGATTGCAGGCGATCGCATGAGCCAGGTTCATATAATGATTCAGCTGATATCTTAACTGATCGTGCCTGCCGTCCTGAAGTTCTTCAGGAATATAACATTTCTGTGTCCAGTATTGAACGATGATGGACTGTTCGTTGATCGTCGTCCAGTATTTCACTTCATCCTTGAATTCATTAATGACATAACGGGCATAATATTCAAAATCCTTTACGATCTGCCTGTTCAGCCAGCCTCCGTATTTTTCAACCAGGGCCCAGGGACAGTCATAGTGATACAGGGTAACGATCGGTTCAATTCCGTTTTCCTTCAGTTCATGAATCAGGTCTCTGTAATACTGGATTCCTTTTTCATTGACTTCACCGACGCCGTCAGGGAAGACCCTGGACCAGGCGATCGAAAAGCGGTAGCAGCTGAACCCCATCTCTTTCATCAGTGCCACATCTTCTTTGTAATGATGATATTCATCGGAAGCGATCTCAGCGGTCGCAAATCCGAAGACTTTGTATGAATCTTTGTTGATAACGTCCTGCTGTGAGGCTTTCTTGCCGTCTTCATAGGCGGCTCCTTCTACCTGATATGCAGAAGTTGCAGCACCCCACAGAAAACCTTCAGGAAATCTTTTGTTTTTCATATTGTTCCTTTCTTTTAAAAAGAATGACCTGTCTCAAAAGACAGGTCATTCGATACAACTTATCAGATACGTTCAGTCTTGATCCGTCCGCCTGTCCATGATCATTTCATACATGTTTACAAGACGGTTTGCAGTCTGTATTTCGCTGTTGATCGTCATCAGCGTATCCTGTGCGTGAGAGAACAGCAGACACGGCTCATAATCTACGCCCGACATTTCATTCTGAATGACTTCTGTCTGAGACTGATGTGCCTTGGTGATGTTTTCCTGTGCGTCAGCCAGCTCTTTGCGGGCATTGATAAAATCACCTTTTTCTGCGTAATCCAGTGCAAGACTGACGTTGTTTCTGGCATCTCCGGCAAACAGTATAATGTTCATCGATACCTGAATAAGCGGATTGTTTTCTTGCATGATTTTGTTCCTCCGTAATGATTATACTATATTCTTCTTTTATTCTTCAGCAGCTTCTTCTTCAGCAAGACACTGTCTGTCATAGGTCTTGAAGAACGGAGCATAGATCAGCCAGTATACTACAAACAGCACAGCCCACCAAAGGATGCCGCGCATATCTTCGGTGATCATAACCGTAGAAATCGGAGCCGGAACCTGACCGACCTGAATCATCTTGGAAGGAATGTTCAGCAGACCAAGCTTCATAACAGCGTATTCGATCGTTGCACCGACAACAGAGCACAGCCACATCGGGACCATGAGCGTCGGGTTGAAGGTGATCGGGAAGCCGTAAACAACCGGTTCGTTGATGTTGAAGATGGAAGGAGCAATACAGACTTTGCCCATTGTCTTCATCTTCTTGGACTTGCCTCTGAGCAGAGCCATAACTACCAGCGGAAGAGTACAGCCCATGCCGCCTAAAGTGATCAGTGCAGCTGTAAATGTTGCCTCTGATGTTGCAACCAACGTGGCTTTCTGTCCTGCTTCAACAGCAGCGATGTTTGCAGCGATGTTTGCGAAGTAAATCGGGTTGGAAACGGCACCGAACGCCCAGGAACTGATACCCAGAGAGTATAAGATCGTTGGGATCGTGATCAGCAATACGAAGCCGATGTAAGTTCCACCCAATGCAGCGATCGGCGAGAACAGATGGTCGAGGATGCTGATTACATCAATGTGTAACGTCTGAGTTACAAGCATCGTGATACCTAAAGCGAGAACAATCGGAACGATATTGTTGATCCAGCCTACTACGAAGTCAGGCAGGGCGCTGTCTTCCAGGAAATGGTGCTTTGTCCAATGATAGAAGATAAAGGCTACAAATTCACCGATGACCAGACAGGCAAATGATCCGGTAGGACCGAAATAACTGTAATTGATATACAGGAACCAGTTTTCATCAATAACAGGATTCAATACCAGACAATATACAGTGATGCCAAGGAAACCGGCGATAACCGCATATTCGGGCAGACCTTTCTTTTCCATCAGATTGAAAGGCACAATAAACACCAGGAACAGCGACAGGAATCCGAAGGAGAAGTCCTTGATCGGATCCAAGTTAGGCAGTACAGGAATGTAAGAACGGAATACATTATAGAAGAAGATCAACGATCCCGTCAGGATGATAGGCAGAGCTCTTGTCCATGCATCGGCAATAGCGGCTACCCAAGGATTGGCGATGACTTTCTGCATTGCCGGAGCAAACTTCGTCATCATCCAGTTCATAAAACCGTTTTGTTTCTTTTCTGACATTTTAAATTTCCCCTTTTCTTTTATTTGTTTAATTCTTCTTTAATCAGTTTGTAGAGTCCTTCACCATCAATCGTTGCATAGATGTCTGCCGGGATCACCATACATTTTGTACCATACTGGTCACACTGGCTCTTGATCTGTTCAAACTTCGGTTTGAGATGCGGGCCCAGACACACGATATCGACCGTCGGAAGAGAAGGTCCGATCGTACTTTCTGCCTGTGCGTTACAGGTGCAGTCAGCGACACCGTCCTTTTTGGCCGCCTGACGAACCTTTTTGGCGATAAATCCGCTGGACATCCCAGCTCCGCAGCAAAGCAATATTTTCATAAGCAAATTCCTCCTTTTTTGCCGGCTTATGATTTCAGTATATTGGGTGTTTCAGTTTTCACCTAATAGGGCTTTTCACCGCCCGGGGAAAAGAAAAGATGCACGAAGCATCTAGTC
>JAFTCJ010000013.1 GCA_017454765.1 Erysipelotrichaceae bacterium
AATTCATAGATCACTACATACATTACTACAACCATGAAAGACCTATGTATAAGCTCAATTACAAAAGCCCTGCGGAGTATACGCTCTCACAGGGCTTCAGACTGACTTTTTAGAACTGTCTACTTTCCGTTGACAAGTTCACTTCCAAACGGAAGTCCTGTTTTCATTATGTCTTTTTTATTTGAGCGCTTCGAAGGCCTGTTCGAAGTCGGCGATCAGATCCTTGACGTCTTCGCATCCGACCGACAGACGGATCAGGTTGTTGTAGGCCGTCTTCGGGAACATGAGTGTGACGACATCGCCGAGGCTTGTTGCGACCGGCGGGATCTTTGTGGCATCGGCGAACTTGCACATCTCTTCATGACCGCCCTTGAGGTGGACACACAGCATGCCGCCGTAGATGCCGTTCCAGAAGATCTTCTTTGCCAGTTCATGCTGGCCATGGCTTTCCAGTCCCGGATAAGTGACAAAGTCGACTTCAGGTCTCTGCTCGAACCACTTTGCCAGGGCCATGGCGTTTTCCGACTGCTGTCTGACTCTTAAAGGCATCGTGCGGATGGAACGCAGCACCAGCCAGGCGTTGAACGGAGAGATATGGGATCCCAGATTGTCATAGTAGTAACGTACTCTGTCCATATCTTTCTTGGATCCGGCAACAATACCGACAAGGGCATCGCCGTGTCCGGAATAGTATTTGGTTCCGGAATGAACGACGATATCGGCACCCCAGTCAAGCGGTCTCATGACGACCGGTGAAAGGAAGGTGTTATCGACGATGAACTTGCATCCATGCTTATGGGCGATCTCGGCGATCTTGGGCAGATCGGCAAGTTTCAGCTGCGGATTGGACAGTGCTTCCAGGTAAACGACTTTGGTATTGGGCTTCATGGCCTTTTCGACGTTTTCAACATCCAGTACTTCGACGCGGCAGGTCTCGATGCCTTTAGCCGGCAGGATGTCCGCAAACATGGAAGAGGTGCACATGAAAGTATCATCCGAGCAGATGACATGGTCTCCGGCATCCAGGAAGGACAGCAATGCATTGGAAATAGCTGCCATGCCGCAGGCAGTGATGACTGCGTCCTCAGCGTTTTCCAGAGAGGCAACTTTCTTCTCCAGCGCATTGGTCGTCGGATTGGTCGTACGGGAATAGATGTAGATGTCGGGTGCCCATTGCGCACCTAATGCCAGCATCTCATCGTACTGTTCGGCAGTCTCATAGCCGTAGGTCGATGTCTCGTAGATCGGTGTGTTCAGAGCTCTGGTTACGGGATCTGGTTCTTCTCCGAATTTGATGGCTCTGGTCGCAAATTCCATCTTGGAATAATCGGTTTCGTATCTGCTCATGATTTTTCTCCTTTTTCTACTTTCATTATAGATTATGAAGAGGTTTTTCTTATAATGAAAATATAAAGTGAGGAACACATCATGAAAACAGAATGGTACAAGGAAGCGGTCGTTTACCAGGTCTATCCTTTCAGTTTCAAAGACAGCAACAATGACGGCTGGGGCGATATCCCCGGCATCATTTCAAAGCTCGACTATATCAGGGATCTCGGAGTCAATGCGATCTGGTTTTCGCCGTTATATCGTTCACCCGATTATGACTACGGCTATGACATCAGCGATTATGAAGATATCGATGAGAAGTTCGGCACCATGGAGGATTTTGATGAACTGCTGAGGCTGTGTCATGAAAAAGGCATGAGAGTCATCATGGACATGGTCCTGAATCATACCTCCATCGAACACCCCTGGTTCAGGGAAGCGATATCGGATCCGGATTCTCCATACCGTGATTACTACATCATCCGCAAGGGCAGATATGAGAACGGCAAGCTGCTTCCGCCTTCCAACTGGGCATCCACCTTTACCGGCAGCGCCTGGGAGAGGATCGGAGAAACTGATGAATTCTATCTGCATCTGTTCTGCGTGGAACAGGCCGATCTCAACTGGGAGAATCCCAAGGTCAGGGAAGAGATCATCTCCATCCTGAACTTCTGGCTGGACAAGGGTGTGGACGGTTTCCGTTTCGATGTGTTCAATATGTTCTCGAAGGTATACCCGATTGAAGATGATACCGGCAAGGATTTCCAGAAGGGTGCGAAGTATTTCATTGACGGCCCCAGGATGCATGAATTCCTGAAGGAGCTCAACGAAAGATCGCTTTCGCTTTATGACAGCTATACGGTCGGTGAATCCTATCATCCTTCCCCGGAGAATGCATTTGAGTATGTGAGACGAAGCAATCATGAACTTGATTCGATCTTCAATTTTGCGCATCTGGATTCCGACAATATCGGCGGTATGAAATTCTTCAGAAAACCGTTTGATGCCCTGCAGTTCAAGGACGGTCTTCTGAAACCGCAGATCACTTACTACAAAGAAGGCTGGAACACACTGGTACTTGAGAATCATGACAACCCAAGGAGCCTGAACCGTTTCTCGCTTGACAGCAGGCATTACCGCTATGAGGCAGCGACCTTCCTGGCGACGATCACTTTCATGGGCTTCGGTATTCCTTTCATCTACATGGGTGAAGAGATCGGTACGACCAACACCGACTTTAAGAACATTGACGAGATGAAAGACCCGGTCTCCCACTTCGTCTATGATCTGATGTCCGGCTACGGAATGCCTAAGAAACTGGCTTTCTCTTTCATCAGGTACGGTGCCAGAGATCACGCCCGTACACCGATGCAGTGGGACGATACGATCAACGGCGGTTTCAATGAGGGAGAAAAACCCTGGCAATGCGTCAATAAAAAATATAAGGACATCAACGTGAAGAAGGATCTGGCATCCGACCGTTCCATCTACCGTTATTATCAGAAACTGCTGAAGATCAAGAAGGAGAATCAGACAGCGATCTACGGCGAAACGAAAGAGTATGATCACGAAAACAAAAAGGTCATCGCCTACAGCAGGGAATATGAGGGAAAGAAGCTGTTTGTCTTAGGCAATTTCAGAAAGAAGAACGTCACCTATGAAATGCCTCAGGAATTTGCGGACGCCGAAGTCCTCATCAGTAACTATGAAGACATTCAGAAAGACGGTTCAAAGATCACCCTGAAGCCTTATCAGGCAATCGTCTGGGAGAACTAAGATGAAGAAAGTATACGTACAGGCAGATATTATAAGAGAGAAGAAAAAAGAACTGGAAGCGATATCCGATCAGTATGAATTTGTCTTTGAAGAAGACAAAGATGCCAATATCATTATCGGTAATGTTCCTGCACCGAGACTGAAGGAATTTGAAAAACTGGAGTGGATACAGACGGCTTCGGTGGGTGTTGAAAAATACATCAGACCCGGCATCCTGAAGGAAGATGTCATCCTGACCAATGCAGTGGGTGTTCATTCCAAGGAAGTCGCAGAACATATCTTTGCGATGATCATGAATCTGATCAGGAAGTTTTATCTCTACCGCGACAACCAGAGAGACCATTTATGGAAAGATGAAGGAACGATCAAGGAGCTGACGAAACTGAAAGTGGCGATCGTCGGTTTCGGTTCGATCGGCATCGAACTTGCAAAACTGCTCAAGGGACTGGGGATCTATGTCATCGGTGTCAAAAGGACGATAGGTGAAAAACCGGACTGTGTCGATGAACTTTATTCAAATAAGGACATGGCTCAGGCGATCGGCGATGTCGATGTGGTCGCCTGTGTGCTGCCCGGCAATAAAGAGAATTATCATCTGTTTACGGCCGATACGTTCAGGATGATGAGACCGGATACGGTCTTCATCAACGCCGGAAGAGGAAATCTCTTCTCTGAGGAAACACTGAAGGAAGTCCTGGATCAGAAGATCATTGCCGCCCTTGCCCTGGATGTTTTTGAAAAAGAGCCTTTGGGAAAAGAAAGCGATCTCTGGGATTATCCCAATCTGATTATCACACCGCATGCGGCAGGTTCCTATAAACTGGCCAGCGCCAGAGGGCAGTTCTATGAACTGGTAGAGGAGAATCTGAGAAGATATATCAGCGGACAGGAACTTCTGCATATCGTAAAAGAAAGAGAATCATAAAAATATTCACAAAAATACTTGACGGTCATATGAACCTCTGATATAATCAAGGTACATTGAGGGAGTAACATCCTTTTACGGAAGAAAAGCCGTCAGGACGATCTATTCCGATCCGGCTCACTTTAAACAGTAAGATTCATGTGGTTTATTCTGCATGAGTCTTTTCATATACAGGATCATGCGGAAGGAATGATAAAGGAGGAAAAACAATCATGAAAAACATTATTTATCTTGTAATTCCTGCTGCGATGCTGATCGGATTTCTGATCTTTATCCTGTCAGGCTATGTGAAAGCATCCCCGGATGTGGCGATCATCGTTTCCGGTCTGAAGAAGACTCCGAAAGTGCTGATCGGACGTGCCGGATTCAAGCTTCCTTTTTTAGAGAAAGTCGATCATCTGCATCTGGGACAGATCTCTGTCGATATCAAGACCGATACTTATATCCCGACAAACGATTTCATCAATGTCAAAGTCGATGCGATCGCCAAAGTCAGAGTCGATACTTCTCCGGAAGGGATGCTGAAGGCGGAAAGAAACTTCTTAAACAAAGAGCCTGAGGATATCGCTCTGGAACTGCAGGATTCCCTGCAGGGCAACATGCGTGAGATCATCGGTACGCTGGATCTCAAGACGATCAATAACGACCGTGATTCCTTCTCCGATCAGGTCATGGCAAAGGCCAGCAAGGATATGGAGAAACTGGGTATCGAGATCCTCTCCTGCAACATCCAGAACGTCATCGATGAAAACGGACTGATCAATGATCTGGGTATGGACAATACTTCCAAGATCAAGAAGGATGCGCAGATCGCCAAGGCCGAGGCCGACAGAGATGTCGCCATCGCCAAAGCCAAGGCTGACAAGGCTGCGAACGATGCCAGAGTCGATGCGGAGACCCAGATCGCTCAGCGAAACAATGAGCTGGCGATCAGACAGGCAGAGCTGAAACTGGAATCCGACAAAAAGATCGCCATGGCCGATGCGGCTTATGAGATCCAGAAACAGGAACAGGAAAAAAGCATTCAGACCGCGACCGTCAATGCGCAGATCGCCAGAGCTGAAAGGCAGGCAGAACTGAAAAAGAAGGAAGTCGAAGTCCGCGAACAGGAACTGACAGCTTCCATTGAGAAACAGGCCGATGCCAACAGGTATGCCAGCGAACAGGAGGCAGAAGCCAATCTGATCAGACTGAGAAAAGAAGCTGAAGCCAAGAAGTATCTGGCACAGATGGAGGCGGAAGCCATTGAGGCTAAAGGCAAGGCAGAAGCGGAAGCGATCAGACAGAAAGGTATCGCTGAAGCCGAAGCTATGGAAAAGAAGGCTGAAGCTTATCAGAAATACAACGGCGCCGCCATGGCTGAGATGATGATCAAGATCATGCCTGAACTGGCTGCGCAGATCGCAAAGCCCATCAGCGCCATTGATAAGGTAACGATCTATGATTCCGGAAACGGCGAAAGCGGCGTGTCACAGGTCTCAGGCAACATGCCTGTCATCATGAAACAGGTATTCGATACGATGTCTGAAGCGACAGGTGTTGATCTGAAAGAGATCATGAAAGCCAATACTTATGATGCCAAAGTCAACAAAAACATCAATGTGACAGGCCTGGACGGCACAGCCATCAAGGAATAAGCTGAAAAAAAGCGGTGTTTCATTGCGGTGGAACACCGCTTTATCATGATTGACGAAGCGTTGATAGGAAATATCGGTCAACTGTGATATCGTGCAGATAGAAGGAGGAAGAAACATGGACAGCGTAAAGACAGGCGAACTGATCAAGGAAATACGTACTGAAAAGGGTTTGAAACAGAAGGATCTGGCAGAAAAGGTCTTTGTTTCGGCGGCGGCTGTATCCAAATGGGAGAACGGACACGGCTTCCCGGATGTCTCTGTTCTTCCTGACCTGTGCGAGGTTCTGGATCTTTCGATCGAGGAACTGATGAAGGGGGAAAGAAACGCCATGAAAGATGATAAAAACAACGTTGTGAGCGATGTCGTTAAGATAGCCGGCATTCAGCAGAGAAAGCACAAGAAGATCATACAGATCTTATCTATTCTTCTGCTTCTGGCAGTGATCGCCGGGCTCTTGCAGGGCTTTTCCACCTATCTGCATGAAAAGACGGTCTATATCCCCTACAAAGGCGGAAACTTCGATGAACTCAACATGTATATCCAGAACAATGCCGATGTGCCCACCTTGTTCTATAAAGGGAAAGAGTTTGGAAACATCCAGGACTTCCTGATCACTGTCAATGATGCGGATCAGAATGAATATCTGATCATCGCGATCGAATCGAATGCCTGGAACGAATATTTCGGTGATGATGAATGGAAACAGTATTCTTTTACCTCATTTAACGACTATAGTTCTTCCCGCCGGGGAAAGAAATTCGATCCCCAGTCGTTTAAAGGTGTCTATCTGTATGAAGGCGATCTTTATGAGTTCGTGTTTCAGTGTCATAATTTCACAAAAAGACAGACAGCAATGCTTCTGAATCGCTGCACTTATGTTCCGTATTCTCAGGAGCTGAGATAGATCATCACCGATATCACTGACTGAAGAAACTCCATGAAAGTGGAGTTTTTTGATATGAATGAATCAAAAACAAAAACAGAAAAACGTATAATAAAAGTGTAGGTATGTATTTATAATCTATAGAACGGAGGCAGTATGGACGTAATCGGTATGTCTATCAAAAGCAGAGCTACGGGCAGTTCCGGCATCATTACGGGAATCGCCAAGGATAAACTGTCTGTCAGCTTTCAGTATTCAGGCAGTGTTGATCTGCCTTTGGCGAAGTATGATCAGCTGCTGGAAGTATCGGATGAAGTGAGAGAGGGGATCGAGGAATTCAGGGAATCCCTGAAGAAACCGAGGAAAGTGAAGGAGGAAGTTCCCGAAGAGGAAACGAAAGAAGAGGAAGAAAGTGAACTTTAGACCGGAAAAGAAACTGGGCTTCGGTCTGATGCGCCTGCCGCAGACAGACCCGAACGATTCAGGCAGTATTGATATCGAACAGCTGAAGAAGATGGTCGACCTGTTCATAGAAAGAGGATTTACTTATTTTGATACAGCGTGGATGTATAACGCTTTTAAAAGCGAAAATGCTGTCAGGGAAGTTCTGACAAGCCGTCATCCGCGAGAGACTTTTACGTTGGCGACAAAGCTCCATGCGGGTTTCATTGAGACGTTGGAAGACAGAGACAGGATCTTCAACGCCCAGCTGGAGAAGACCGGCGTCGCTTATTTTGATTATTATCTGATCCATGGCATCGAAGGTCCGATGCTGGAGAAGTACGAGAGACTGGAATGTTTCGACTGGCTTTTAAAGAAGAAGGAAGAAGGTCTGGTCAGACACTGCGGTTTTTCTTTCCATGACAAGCCGGAAGTTCTGGACAGAATATTGACCGATCATCCGCAGATGGAATTCGTGCAGCTGCAGATCAATTATCTGGACTGGGAAAGCGAATGGATACAGTCAGGAAAGTGTTATGAAACGGCAGTGAAACACGGCAAACCCGTTGTCGTCATGGAACCGGTCAAGGGCGGCACCCTGGCAAGAGTGCCTGCCGAGGCGGAAGATCTGTTTAAAGAGAAGGAACCCGGTATGTCGATTCCGAGCTGGGCGATCCGTTTCGTCGCTTCGCTGGACAATGTCATGGTTGTACTTTCAGGCATGTCGTCTCTGGAACAGCTGGATGATAACACTTCCTACATGAAGGATTTTAAGCCGTTGAGCGAAGAAGAAAAAGAAATGTGTTTTAAAGCGGCAGAGATCATCAACTCGCAGATCGCCGTACCGTGCACGGGCTGCCGCTACTGTACGGAGGGCTGTCCGATGCATATCTGCATCCCGGATTATTTCTCCCTGTACAACGAGGATATGCGTGAGGATCTGGAACATAAAGGCTGGACCATCAACTTCTCCAATTATCACAACCTGAACAGGGAGTTCGGCAAGGCATCCGACTGTATCGAATGCGGTCAGTGCGAAGGCGTCTGTCCCCAGCATCTGCCTATCATCGATCTGCTTAAGGATGTGAAACGGCATTTCGAACATTGATGTTGAATGTATTAAAAACAGATCGGAATTATCAAGAGATCAATCAGATCCACAAGATGTATAACGGATCCTTTCCGGATGATGAAAGGGTCCCTTTTGATATACTGCTCAAGACGATCGGGAAAGACCGGGACATGTGTGCCGTCTGCGATAATGAAAAACTGATCGGAATGTATTATCTGATGCATGATGAGGATCTGGTCTATCTGGCTTATGTCTGTGTAAAGGATAAAGAAAGAGGCAAGGGCTATGGTTCTGCGATCCTGAAACAGATCGCTGAAGAACATGAAGGAAAGCGTATCGTTGCGGATATCGAAGAGTTGAAACAGGACAGTAAGAATTATGAGCAGCAGAAGAAACGCAGAGATTTCTATCTCAAAAACGGCTACCGAAGTACAGGAACCTTCTATCATATCTATAACGTGGATTATGAACTGCTCTCTTACGGCGGACCAGTCAGCAAAGAAGAATGGCACGACCTGATCCTGAAACACTGGGGACCGAGAGCGGAAAGCGCAACTTATCACTAAAAACGTTATAATCTAATCAGTGAAAAAGATTTTGCTCGGAATACTCTTATTTGCGATCGACGGGGCAGCGATGTTTCTGTTCAGACGTTTCCCGTCGTTTTTCTTTCCGGTTTACCGGAATTATTCAAAGAAGTGGATTGCTCTTCTTTCTTCCTTGAGTGCCGGTTTTTCTTTTGCAGTCTGGGATATCCTGGCCTTATGTATCGTGATCATTTTGATCATCACATTGATCATGTCAATTAAAAAACACTTCTTACTGAAGTGGATCAGTTCTGTCTTCCTGCTTGTGTCTGTCCTTGCCTTTGTTGCCGTTTGCGGATGGATGCTGAACCACTATGCCCCGAAACTGAGCGAAGAGCTTTCCCTGGAAGTGAACGAATACAGTATCGATCAGCTCTATGAAACCTGTGATTATTATTTCCGGAAAGCGGGAGAGTATGCGCTGACGGTACAACGGGACAGCGAAGGCCACGTCCTGCCCTATGATCTAAAGGAGATCGGAGAGATGGCAGGCAATTCCTACCGGAAACTGGGCGAGACTTATCCGATCTTTGTCGGAAGCTATGACAGAGTCAAGAAGCTTTCCCTGGTGGGAGAGTATCTGATGTACAATGGCATCATCGGCATGTTTATGCCGGTCACGGGAGAATCAGGTGTCCCCGGAAGCGTGCCGACAGTCGTCCTGCCGTTTACGATGGCTCATGAAGCCGGACACCGTCTGTCTCTGGCAGCGGAGGAACAGGCCAACTTTGCGGCTTACCTGGCCTGCGTGAACAGCGATGATGAGCGTTTCATCTACAGCGGCTACTACAACGCCTTCTCCTACTGTTTCTCTTCTTTATATCAGAATGATCAGCAGAAAGCCATGGAGCTGTTTCACAAATATGACGAGGATACAGGCATCAGTCTGCTGAAACTGGACAGGCAGGACACCTCAGCTGTTTACCGGAAATATGAATCGCCTCTGAAGGAAGTCTCCGATCAGATCAACGACACTTATCTCAAGACGTTCGATGAGGAAAGCGGGATCAAGTCCTATGGTGAAGTGACGGACTATCTGATCGCCTGGTATCTGTCAGGCAGGTAAAAAAGTTATAATAAATTAGGGAGGTCATGACTATGAAATATACATCTGCGAGCGCAAACAAACTGATCCGTACACTTGAGGACAAGAAGAGTTTTCTTCTGCAGCAGGAGTCCAACAATTCGACCTATGTTCAGGCACAGGACGAGAAGGCGGACATCCCCGATTATGATTTCAGTGATCATAACAGGCAGATCGATGAACTCGATTGCAAGATCAGGACGCTGAAACATGCGCTGAATGTTTTCAATACGACGACAGTGCTGCCTTTGGGTATCACGATCGATCAGGCGCTGGTCGAAATGGCTCAGCTCAACAACAAGCTGCCCAGACTCGACAGTTTAAGAAGAGCCAAAAACAAGACGCGGCTTTCCGGTTCCATGACTTCCAGAAGAGATGTTGCGGAATTCCAGTATCTCAACTATAAGACGGAAGATGTCGAGAAGGTCTACGAAAGAGATCTCAAGTGTGTCCAGCAGATACAGCTGGCACTGGATAAAGTCAACCAGACCGAAGAGTTTGAAGTTGATGTGACAGAATGATCATTTTCCTTCGGCACCGTCTCATTTAAATCCGGAAGTAAGTGTTCACTGTTATTGTTGCTTTCGTTATTTTCTTATCTGTTTCAGAAAGAGTTAAATGATTCGGTTTCGGCTCAGTCTAATTTATACGGCAGGCCGTAAAAACTTTACCCAGGGATAAAGGAAGTAGCGGGTTATAATTTATCCCGCCTTGGAGGTTTTTGATGGAAGAAAACAAAGAAACAAAAAATACGATCAATGAAGAAGAACTGCTGAAGAAAGTCGAGAAAGCAGCGGAGAAGGGCGTAAAGAAAGGCGGCTTCAAACAGAGCCTCTTATCCATACTGCCGGTGCTGATCGCGATCGCACTGCTGGCTTACTTCATCATTCCCAAAGTGGAACTGCTGAATAAAAAGATCAACGGTATCTTTCATATCGATGACTCCGTGGCTGATCACGATGCGACGATCGACAACAACGGTATCTTCGGCTACACGGCTGCCGATTTTGAGGAGGCGATACTGGGTGATTCCAGTAAGCTGAAGAAACTGGAAGTTTTCAAACAGAACATCTCCGATGTCTCGCAGATCACCGATACAGGCTTGCTGAACTGGGGCATCTTCACCAAGAATCAGCTGATCACCTACAACGGAACTGTCGTCTATACGGTTGATCTTTCTTCGTTGAAAAAAGGAGACATCCTTTTTGATGATGAGACAAAGACGATCACATTGAGGATCCCGCATGCGAAACAGGAAGAGATCAACATCCCTGAGGATCAGATCCAGTTCGGCGATACGACCAAGGGCCTGCTGGCCTTCGGTGACATCAAGATGACGGCGGAACAGGCTGCCCAGGTGCAGAGCGAAGCCAGAAAGAAGATGCAGCAGAAGCTGGATGATGACAATGTTTTAGAGATGGCTGATCGTTTTGCGAAACTTTCAGTCTGGGAACTCTACACGCCGATCATTAAGGGCGTGCAGAAAGATTATTCCCTGGAAGTGGAGTTCAGATAAAAAGACTCTTTCGAGTCTGAGAAAAACAAGGCAGTGAAAACTGCCTTTTAAAATGATGAGAAAGTGTATTCAAACAGATCACTGCGGTAAAGTGATTCCGTACATTGCAGCGGGACGTCACCGTTGAAATAGCGTATCGATACAGACTTCAGCAAGGCTTTTGATTTGGCCTGCAGCAGATCGAGCTGTTTCTCGTTTCCTTCGATGGCTTTCAGCTTGGTGATGAAGCCGGTGGTCTTGATCCCCTTGCTTTCGATGTATCTGTCAAAGGAGCCTTCCAGGGCACTGAGGTCAATCTCGCCGATATATTTATACGGTGTATAGGAATACTGCAGGGCAATGGGCATGTCATCGCCGGTCCGCAGTCTGACGATATAGTACATCTTTTCGTTTTCGTTCAGTTCCAGCTGTTTCATGGCGAACGGGAATTCCCTGGCATCCGCGAGCTTGAATTCCAGAAGCCTGCTTCCCGGTCTCATGCCGATGGAACGCATGTCTTCGGTGAATGACTTCTTGTTGCTGATATTGCGGTTGACAGGCTTGCCGGAAACGAAGGATCCCCTGCCGGGCGTCCTTTCAATGATGCCTCTGATGGCCAGGTCTCTCAGACAGTTGTGGATTGTCTGCCGGCCAAAGCCAAAGCGTTCCACGAGTTCGTGTTCGGCCGGGATCTGATCGCCAGCCCTGAGCCTGCCGCTGCCGATCTCGTTCAGGATATAGTCTTCGATGATCTGTCTTTTTGACACGTGTTTTTCCATGCTTAAATTGTATCACTCATATGTATACCGGACAAAATAGGCCAAATGTATGATTGGTACAAAATGTACATATAAAATAATGCTTTTGTACCATAAAATGTATGGACAAATAAGAGAGCGGTTTTTTACCATAATAGTGTAAACAGGAAGAAGAATTATAGATACGGGCATGTTTCTTCTTTTGTTTATTATTTAAGGAGGAGGTTCATCAATTTATGAACACATTTCAGATCTTTTTGATCAGTTTGATCACCGGACTCTCATATCTGACCAGAAGAGCCTGCGGTGATATGCAGTTGGAAAGACCGATCGTATTAGGTCCTCTGACCGGACTGATCCTGGGCGACTTTGCAACAGGTCTGCAGCTTGGTGCGACTCTGGAACTGATCTTCATGGGTGCTCAGGCGATCGGCGGTGCCGTTCCTTCCAATGTTGCGATCGGTTCGACTGTCGGTACAGCTATCGCTATCGTATCCGGTACAGGTGTCGAAGGCGGTACGGCTGTTGCAGTTGCGACTGCCGTAGCATGTTCGTCATTCGAAACTCTGGCAAAGACATTCTGTTCATTCTTCGCACACTGGGCAGACGGCTATGCCGAGAAAGGCAACTGGAGAGGGATCAACCTCGCTGTGTGGATGGGCAACCTGCTGCACTTCCTGGCTGATTTCGTTCCGACGTTCCTGGCTCTGTCGATCGGTGCTGAAGCTCTGACGGCCCTGATGTCCAACATTCCGGCCAATGTCATGGCAGGTATCAACGGCATGGGCAAACTGCTGACGGCATTAGGTTTCGGTCTGCTGCTCAACAACCTGGGCACAAAGAAACTCATGCCTTATTTCTTCATCGGCTTTGCACTGGCAGCTTATGTGCCTGCATTCGGTACGATGGGTATTGCCTTCATAGGAGTGGCTTACGCTATCTTGTATGCGTTCCAGCACAGCAAGGAGGTAGAGTAAAATGGCTAACAAGTTAACAAAACAGGATATTACAAATCTGTTCATCAGATCCAACGCCGTTCAATCCGCTTTCTCTTTTGAGAGACAGCAGGCAATGGGTTTTGAGTACGCGATGATTCCTATCATCAACAAACTGTATGACAAGGAAGAAGACCGTATTGCAGCTTATCAGAGGCATCTGACATACTTCAACTCTCATCCGTGGACTTGCGGTGTCATTTTCGGTATCGTAGCTGCGATGGAAGAGAAGAAAGCCAACGGTGAAGATGTTTCCGAAGCGAATATCCAGGGTATCAAGACAGGTCTTATGGGACCTTTAGCCGGTATCGGTGACTCATTCTTCTGGGGTGCTTTCAGACCGATCGTAGCCGGTATCTGTGCTTCTCTGGCACTTCAGGGTTACGGTTTCGCTCCGCTTCTCTTTGTTCTGATCATCAATGCCGTACACTTCGGTCTGCATTACTGGGAAGTCAATAAGGGCTATAAAATGGCTGACAGCTTCTTAGAGAAGGCTGATATGTCTTCGCTCAATGTATGGATGGAAGCCGCAACGATCCTCGGATTATTTGTGGTCGGCGGTCTGACGGCAACCTGGCTGGGTGTTTCCACTAAGCTCTCTTACACGATCGGTGAATCCACCACCAGCATCCAGTCTGCTCTGGATGGCATCCTGCCGAAGATGCTTCCGTTACTCTCAGTACTTGGCGTTTTCGCTTTGCTGAGAAAGGGATTCAGCACACAGAAAGTGCTGCTGATCATCGTTGTTGTCGGATTTATCCTCGGCTTCCTTGGAGTGATCTAATAAAACAGGAGGTCTTATGATTGTATTGGTAAGAATCGACGACCGTCTGATCCACGGACAGGTCGTTATGGGTTGGGTAAAAAGGTATTCCATCGATCACATCATGGCGATCGACGATGTGACGGCAGCTAATCCGATCCAGTCCAAACTGGTCAAGCTGGCTACACCGGTGGGATGTACTTCAGATGTTGTAAGTGTTGCCCAGGCAGTTGAATTGCTGTCTTCTGAGAAACTGGCTAGAAAAAGAGTCTTTATTGTCTCTAAAGACGCAAAAGAATTAGTAGCTCTGCTTGATGCCGGTATCGAACTTCCTGAAAACATCAATGCCGGTAATGTCAGGCAGCCGGAAGGAAAGACTGTAGTTCCCTATATCCTGATTGCGGAAGAAGATCTTCCGGTATGGAAGGATCTTGCAGAAAGAAAAAAACTGACGGCGCAGCTGACGCCCGATCAAACATCATACAATCTGAAAGAGGCCCTGGAAAAAGTCGGATAGGCAGTTGAGTATGATGAATTTTGATACATTGTTTCAACCGTATCCAAACAGTCGATATTCACTCTGCGCTCCAAACGGAATGGTATGCAGTAGTTCACCGCTTGCTTCTAATGCCGGACTTGAGATCCTGGCAAAAGGAGGCAACGCGGTGGACGCTGCTGTAGCAACGGCAGCCGTCATGGCTGTCGTCGAACCCACCAGTAACGGCCTGGGTTCCGATGCATTTGCGATCGTCTGGATGAAAGACAGAATCTACGGACTCAATGCCTCAGGCAGGTCTCCGGGAAACATCTCGATCGAGAAGGTCAAGGCTCTGGGTTATGACGCCATGCCCAAACGGGGATGGATCCCGGTCATGGTGCCGGGAGCACCCAAGGCCTGGGCTTCCCTGGTCGGACGTTTCGGAAATCTGAGTCTGAAAGAGGTCCTGGCTCCGGCGATCCGCTATGCCGAAAACGGTTTTACTGTTTCTCCGGTCCTTTCGTTTCTCTGGAACAAGTATGTGACAAGAGAAGGAGAAGAGTACGGAGACAAAAAAGAATTCCGGGAGTGGAAAAGGATATTCACGAAAGACGGGAAAGCTCCTTCTTTCGGTGAGATCATCAGATTCCCCGATCATGCCCGTAGCCTTCGTCTGATCGCCGAAACGGAAGCCAAGGCTTTCTACGAGGGAGAGATCGCGGAAAAGATCGTAGCGCAGTCGGAAAGAGACGGCGGTTTTTTCACCATGGAAGATTTCCGGAATTACGATGTTGAATGGGTCGATCCGATCAGTGTGAACTACAGAGGCTATGACGTGTGGGAGATCCCACCCAACGGCCAGGGCCTGGTCGCGCTGATCGCTTTGAATATCCTGAAGAATTTTGATTTTAAAGAAAGAGACAGTGCCGATACGTTCCATAAGCAGTTTGAAGCAATCAAGATCGCCTTTGCGGATGCCCTGTCATGTGTCACGGACCCCGAACAGATGATTGTCGATTATCACGGTTATCTGAAGGATGAATACGGAAAATATAGGGCTTCGATGATATCCGAGGAGGCAAAGGTCTATGAAGGCGCTGATCCAAGCAGCTGCGGAACCGTTTATATGTGCACGGCCGATCATGAAGGAAATATGGTATCGTATATTCAGAGCAATTACATGGATTTTGGTTCCGGTATCGTGATCGAAGACTATGGTGTCTCGATGCAGAACCGCGGCTATGACTTCTCTCTGGACGAGACGAAGGCCAATGTCCTGAAACCGAATAAGCGGTCTTATCACACGATCATTCCCGGCTTCTTGAGCAGGGAAGGAAAGGCAGTGGGACCTTTCGGAGTCATGGGCGGATACATGCAGCCGCAGGGACATGTGCAGGTCGTCATGAACCTGCTGGATTTCCACCTCAATCCCCAGATGGCTCTGGATGCGCCGAGGTGGCAGTGGACGCACGGCAAAGACTTTATCGTTGAGCCCAGATTCGACAGAGAGATCGTCGAAGAGCTGAGGAAGAAAGGTCATCCGATCGAAGTGTCGGAGAACTATTATTCCTACGGCAGAGGCCAGATGATCCTGCGTTTGGACAACGGCACCTATATCGGAGCCTGCGAATCGAGAACGGATTCCAATATTGCCTGTTATTAAGAAAGAAGATTGACTTATGCTGAAAAAAGCCTGGTTACTGTTTATCAACACTTTCAGTATCTCCATGACCGCCAATTCCGGTTATGCGATGCTGGGTGTCATCAAGAACCGTTTTGTCGACAAGTACGGATGGTTTACGAAAGAAGAAATGGAAGATTTCATTGCCCTGGCGCAAAGCTGTCCGGGTCCGATCGCCTGTTCCTCAGCGACGATCATCGGCTATCAGTCGTGTGGCATCATCGGCGCTCTGGCGTCCGTGTTGGGTGTTGTGCTTCCGCCTTTCATCATGATGGTCGTGGTGACGTATTTCTATACTTTCATTTCGACCAACGCTTATGTCCGTATCTTCATCGACGGGATGCAGGCAGGTGTCTGTGCGATGCTGCTGGATGTTGTCCTGGGCCTGTTCTCAGGCGTCCAGAAGATGAATAAACCGTTCTATTATGTGATGGTATTGTTGTCATTCCTTTATGTCAGACTGACGAAGTTCTCGATTTTCTATCTGGCGTTACTTTGTATCGCCATCGCCATCATCAAGACGCTGATGACGAAAAAGAAAGTGGAGGAAAGTTTATGATCTCTGTTCTTGAAATATTCCTCAACTTCTTAAAGATCGGATTGTTTGCCTTCGGCGGTGCCTATGCGGTCATTCCTCTGATCGAGGAGCAGATGGTGACCAACACCAAATGGATGACATTCACGGAGTTTTCCGATCTGGTCGCCATCGATGAACTGACACCCGGTCCCATCATCGTCAATTCTTCCACCTTCATCGGTATGAAACTGGCAGGCATACCCGGCGCGATCGCTGCTACATTGGCCTGTGTCGTTCCCGGAGCGATCATTGCGCTGACGCTGATTTGGCTCTATCAGAAATACAAGGAGATCCCTGTCATCAATGAGGCAATCAGAGTGCTCAAGTGTATGTCTGTTGCACTGATCTTCTCGGTGCTGATCAAGATGTTCCTGTCAGCCGTATTCCCTGAAGGACTTGCGGCCTACAAAGACATCAATATCCTGTCTCTGCTCATGGTGGTCGTCAGTTTCTTTGTATTAAAGAAGTTCAAGACCAATCCGCTGTTTGTGATGCTGGCCTGCGGAAGTATCACCCTACTGCTGTCACTGATAGGGTTGTAAGAAACAAATCAAAAAGGCAATCGGATCAATCGATTGTCTTTTTATATGAGTTTCTTCCATCTCTGCTTCAGATCTTCTGTATAAGAAGCAAGATATACAGGATCTGAGAATTCCTGCAGGGTATAATCTTTATCGCGGGTCAGCGTATTGTTTTCTGAGCGTTTCTGAGCTTTTTGAACAAAGGCATCAAAAACATTCAGGTAATCTTTAACGTCTTCTTTTGAGAGTTTTCTCTTTTTCATCCATTTCTCTGCCAGTTCATAAGATATCGGCAGCATGAAAAGGACCGTCACATCATCCAGCCATTCTGATCTAAGCGGATAATAAAGATATTCCTCCCAGCCTTTGTCGCTTCTGCTGCTTTTTAAGAAGTCTACTGCCGTTGCATAAGCTTTGAGAGCATCTTTTCCGTGAGGCTTCTGACCGGAGAACCGATCCAGATATTCTTTCCGCCATTCTTCTTCGGTTTCTTCCGATATCTGATAACCGTCATATTCATGTTCCTCGCCGTTGAGGGACATGTAGAAGCGGTTTCCGCTGTATTTGAAGAATAATTCCTTTGCCCGTTCCATCATAATCATTATATTATCTTCATGATCATTCATTCACTTAAACAAAGAATCCGTCAAAAAAGAAATGAGGTAAGGGTTTTAAAAGAAAGGGATCAGTGAAAAGACTTGTTCATTGGTATAATAAATGTATCAGCAAGAGATATCTTTTTAATGACAGATTGAGAGGAGAAACAGAATGAAAAATCATGTGAAATTCCATTCTGCCAACGGTAAGCGTCAGATTCTGATCGCGGATGATGAACTGATCAACCGCGAACTGCTGGGACAGATCCTGAAGGCGGATTATGAGCTGCTTTTTGCCAAGGACGGGCAGGAAGCGCTGGATCTGATCCGTGAAAACAAAGACACACTTTCACTGGTGCTGCTGGATATCCTGATGCCGGTAATGACCGGTATCGAAGTTCTACAGGAAGTCAGAGCCGACAGTGAACTGAGCCACATCCCGGTCATCGTCGTGACATCCGAAGGGGAGAAAGAGGTTGAGTCCCTGCAGATGGGCGCCATCGACTTCATCCCGAAACCGTATCCGGCAACCGATGTCATCCAGGCGAGAGTCCTAAGGACGATAGAGCTTTCGGAAGACAGGGACATCATTTCTTCAACGGAAAGAGATGCGCTGACCGGCTTGTACAACAAGGAATTTTTCTACCGCTATGCGCAGCAGTACGATCAGTTCCATAAGGATCAGGATATGGATGCGATCATCGTCGACATCAACCATTTCCATATGATCAACGAACGTTTCGGCAGTGATTACGGCGACAGCATCCTGTGCCGGATCGGTGAGCGATTGAGAGAAGCTGTCTCCGAATCCGGCGGAATCGTCTGCCGCAGAGAAGCCGATACCTTTATGGTCTACTGTCCGCATCGTGATGACTATAAGGAGATCCTGGACAAGGCTTCCATCGGTCTGGCGGATGATGATTCCGGAAACAACCGCGTGCGTTTACGTATGGGCGTTTATTCCAATGTCGACAAGGAGCTGGACATCGATCGGCGTTTTGACCATGCGAAGTCGGCATGCGATACGGTAAAGAACAGTTTCACAAAAACGATCGGTATCTATGACAAGGATCTTCATGAAAGAGAACTGTATGCAGAACAGCTGATCGAGGGATTCCAGACGGCGATTGCCGAGAATCAGTTCCAGGTCTACTATCAGCCCAAGTTCGATGTCCGTCCGGATGTTCCTGTACTCGCCAGTGCCGAAGCACTGGTCCGCTGGATCCATCCGCAACTGGGCATGATCTCCCCGGGCGTCTTCATCCCTCTGTTTGAAGAAAACGGTCTGATCGAAAAACTGGATCAGTATGTTTGGAACCAGACCGCAAGACAGATCAGTGAATGGAACGAGAAATATGAATACAGGATACCTGTTTCAGTCAACGTTTCACGCATCGACATGTATGATCCGACATTGCCGGATATCCTGGTGAATATCGTGAAAGAAAACGGACTGAGCACTGCCGATCTGCTGCTGGAGGTAACGGAAACAGCTTATGCCGAAGAGCCCGAACAGATCATTGAGATGGTCTCCAATCTGAGGAAGCTGGGTTTCCGCATCGAGATGGATGATTTCGGCAGCGGTTATTCCTCGCTGAACATGATCTCCAATCTGCCGATCGACGCTCTGAAGCTGGATATGCAGTTTGTCAGGAACGCCTTCAAGGAAGGCGGCAACACCAGAGTCATGGAAGTCGTCATCGACATTGCGGATTTCCTGGATGTTCCGGTCATCGCCGAAGGCGTAGAGACCGAGGAACAGCTGGATGCTCTGAAGAATATGGGCTGCGACATCATACAGGGTTACTTCTTCTCCAAACCGGTCCCGGCTTTTGAATTCGAACCCTTTATCCTGCAGCGGAAAGAAGCGGATAAGGCGATCAGCGAACAGGAAGACGAAGCCGATATCGAGATGAAGATCAAGGCGGCACAGCTCGATGCAGCCAGAGAAAGCATCGCCGAAGAAGAAAACAGCATCGAAAAGATGGCACTGAAGGAAGAAGGACCGGCTCTCAATTCCGGTCTGCAGCTGAGGACTGCCAACATCTTCTTCTCGGTCATCGCCGTACTTGCGGCACTGGCTCTGTTTGTGGCCAACATCGCCGTATCTCAGGGATACAAACGCATGAAGGAAGCATCCGACCGCTACATTGCGGCTCAGCTGGCAGCTTCCGATATGGTAACCGGATCGGACTATCTGACCGACAGAGTGCGCTGCTTCGTCGTTACCGGCGAGATACAGTACCTCAATGACTTTTTTGAAGAAGTCGAAGTCGCTCAGAGAAGAGACAAGGCCGTAGCAAGTCTGGAAGAACTGCTCGGCGAAGACAGAAGCGGAGCCCTGTCCAGTCTCAACAGCGCCCTGGGTCTTTCCAACGAACTGGTCCTGGTTGAAAACGAAGCGATGCGGCTGATGCTGGAAGCGGGGGACTATGATATGTCCAAGGTCCCCAAGGAGATCGCCGAAATAAAACTGAGTGAAGAAGATCTCCTTCTGAACAAGCAGGAACAGAAGGAAAAGGCGCAGCGCCTGGTCTTCGACAACGACTACATGCATTATAAGGACCGCATCAGAGAGAACGTGTCACTGTGTACGCAGTCTCTGATCCGTTCCTCTTCTCAGGAACTGGAAGAGGCTTCCACAAGACTATCTGTACTGGTGAATTTCCTGACGGTACTGACCATCATCTTCCTGCTGATTGTGGCCGGCTTCGTCGCCATCATCTCCCTGCAGATCAGGAAACCGCTGACCAGGATGGTCTCGCTGATGCAGGAACAGAAATCGATCCCGCCGACAGGCGTAGAGGAACTGCGCTTCGTCGCCCGTACCTATAACGCGATCCTGGAACAGAACCGTTCGACCCAGGACAAGCTGTCTCATGAAGCGTCCCACGATGCCCTGACAGGTCTCTTCAACAGAGGCGCCTATGACCTGCTGATCGAGAATGTCGATACCGAACACATGGCATTGCTGATCGTGGATGTCGACAAGTTCAAACAGGTCAATGATACCTACGGCCATGCCGTGGGCGACCGCGTCTTAAAGAGAGTTGCGGAAGTGCTCAAGCATTCCTTCCGTAGCGTCGATATCATCTGCCGTTTCGGCGGCGATGAGTTCGTGGTCGTCATGACCAGAGCCAATTCTTCCATGAAGCAGCTCGTCACCAACAAGATCGATACGGCCAACGATATCCTCCTGAATCCGAAAGACGATCTGCCGCCGATCTCGTTAAGTGTCGGTGTGGCTTTCTCCGACCGTGAGAATCCGCAGGGCGACATCTTCAAGGATGCCGATGCAGCTTTATATCAGGTTAAGGAAAGCGGAAGAAGCGGTATCGCCTTCTATGAGGGCTGATTCTCTTTACGAACCTTTATTCAACAGGGTAAAATGAATATAGAAAAATGACCTCTGTCTGATCAAGAAAGGAAAACACAATGGGATTATTTGACAAATTTTTAAAGAAAGAGGAAGAGATCAATCTTCCCGCGCTGGAAGTGGCTGATGATGAGATCGTTGCACTGGCTGACGGCGAACTGATCGATATCGCAACTGTACCCGATCCTGTATTCGCCGAGCAGATGATGGGCAAGACCTGCGCTTTCAAATACGGCGAAGGCAAGGTCGTTCTGTGCGCTCCGGCCAACGGCACTCTGGGTGTGTTGTTCCCGACGGGACACGCTTACGGCGTCGTCATGAACAACGGCGTTGAACTGCTGGTACACTGCGGTGTCGATACGGTCAATGCCAAAGGCGAAGGCTTCCGCCTCTTAAACAAGAAGCAGGGCGATGCAGTCAAGGCCGGCGATCCGATCGTTGAAGTCGATGTCACAAAGCTGTCCAAGACTTATGACATGTCCACGATGCTGATCATCACCAACGACAACGGTCTGGGTCTGGAATTCGTTGATCCGCAGCCTGTTGTCAGAGGACAGAAGGTAACTAAATAATTCTGATTAAAGAAGTACAGAAAAGGCATGTTTCATACATGCCTTTTTATAATTCTTCGGATAATCTGTTCAGAAGTTCTTCCTTGCTGTCGATCGGCCAGTGTCCGCCGATGATGTGTGCGGCATCGATCCCTTCGATCACATCCATCAGCTGTCTGAGTGGGACAGGATCGGCGATCCAGGTCGGCCACTCGCCGGAAGTGCTGTCACCGATGAAGAGGACTTTCTCTTCCGGTATGTGGATCAGTGTCGCATCGCTGGTATGGGGAGAGACTGCTTCAAAGGCTACGACTGTGACACCTCCGCAATCGATGTTCAGCGATCCTTCAAATACGATGTCGGCAGGAACGACGATGATCTCCTTTCCGCCGGCGTATTCTTTTTCAACGCTGGGATCGCTCTTGAGGAACATCCTGTCATTTTCTTCCGATCTGGCGGCGATGAAGTCTTTCAGATATTCGTTCGTCTTTCTGTTGGCGACAGAGAATCCGTTGATGCAATGCATCGCAAAAGAATGGTCCCAGTGCCAGTGGGTGATGACTGTAAACTGAGGAAGGGGAAGACCTTCCTTTTTCAGTGCCTCATAGAATTCATTGAGATGATCTTCACTGTGTCCGGCATCGACCGCAACGGAGAATTTGTCTCCTCTGATATAGCCGATGGCAGGACGGTCTCTTTCTTCTTCATAGGCAGAATAATAAATCCTGTCACTGTATTTGTATAATTCCATATTGTTTTCTTCCTAGTCTACACCAAATAGCAGTTCCCTGTAAGTCACGAAAGGCCAGTATGTACGGTCGGTGATCTTTTCCAGTTCGTCGCTGTTTTTTCTCAATGATTCCATTAAAGGAATGATCCTGTCATGATAGAAAAAGGCCAGCTCCAGTGCTTCTGTGGGTTTCTTTTCCAGAAGTTCCTGCATCTTTCCGATATCTACAAGAAGATTGTTTTTGTATTCTTTCACTTTGAGCAGGGTCTGATATTCATAAGAATCTTCAAAGAAGAGACCCAGATCCTTATCTGATTTGACGGAATCTTTCAGATCGGCTTCGAACTTTGAGACAGCCGGCAGGATATCCTTCTTCAGCATATCCAGCATCGTCAGGGCTTCAATGTTGATGGTCTTGTAGTATTTTTCCAGGTAGATCTCGTATCTGGAATACAGTTCGGCTGCCGTAAGCACGCCGTTTTCTATCAGAACATCGACGTTCTTTTTGTCCAGATAGTGGATCATGGCTTTCGGAGTCGAGGAGTAATTGCTTAAACCTCTTCTTTCGGCTTCTTCGATCCAGGCTTCGTCATAGCCGTTGCCGTTGAAGATGATTCTCTTGTGTTCGTTGACCGTTCTGATGATCAGGTCATGGATCGCCTGATTCAGGTCCTCCGCATTCTCCAGAACATCCGCAAACTCTTTCAGAGCTTGCGCTACGACGGCGTTGAGGATCGTGTTCGGTGTGGCGATGGAGGCCGATGATCCGGGCATCCTGAATTCGAACTTGTTGCCGGTGAAGGCAAACGGAGAGGTCCTGTTTCTGTCGGTGTTGTCTTTCGGGAAAGAAGGTATCGTATGGACACCGATCTGAATGGAAGAGCGCTTGCTGTCAAACGGCGTTTCGTTGACGATGGCATCCAGGATCCCCGCAAGCTCATCGCCTATAAATACAGAGATGATGGCCGGCGGCGCTTCATGACCGCCCAGACGGTGATCGTTTCCTGCCGAAGAGACCGAGATACGGATCAGATCCTGGTATTCATCGACGGCCTTGATGACAGCTGTCAGGAAAAGCAGGAACTGGGCGTTTTCTTTCGGTGTATCGCCCGGATCCAGAAGATTGACACCGGTGTCGGTCTTCAGTGACCAGTTGTTGTGCTTGCCGGAACCGTTGATCTCATCAAAGGGTTTTTCATGAAGCAGGCATTCCAGATTATGTTTCCTGGCGACCTTTTTCATGATCTCCATCGTCAGGTTGTTCTGGTCGGCGGAGACATTGACCGTCAGGAAATTGTTGGCGAGTTCGTGCTGGGAAGGAGCGACCTCGTTGTGTTCGGTCTTGGCCTGGATGCCTAAGGACCAGAGTTCCTCGTTGAGATCCTTCATGAATTCCTGGACTCTTGTCTTGATCGAACCGTAGTAGTGATCGTTCATCTCCTGTCCCTTGGGAGGCATCGCACCGAACAGGGTCCTGCCTGTCAGTATCAGGTCCTCCCTCTGATCGAAATATTTCTTGTCTATCAGGAAGTATTCCTGTTCAGCACCGGCTGTCGCCTTGACATGATCGACGTCTTCGTTGCCGAAGAGATGCAGGATCCGCATGGCCTGCATATTGAGGGCTTCCATGGATCTTAACAGAGGTGTCTTATGATCCAGGGCTTCACCGTTATAGGCGCAGAAAACCGTAGGGATGCACAGGATATCATCCTTGATGAAGGCATAGGAAGTCGGATCCCAGGCGGTATAGCCTCTGGCTTCAAAGGTATCTCTCAATCCTCCGGAAGGGAAAGATGAAGCATCCGCTTCGCCTCTGACCAGATTTTTAGGCGAGAAATCAAGGATGATCTTGCCGCCGCCGGCTGTCGAAACAAAACTCTCGTGTTTTTCGGCAGTCGCTCCGCTTAAGGGATGGAACCAGTGCGTGAAATGGGTCGCACCGTTTTCGATCGCCCACTCTTTCATGGCTCTGGCAACCTCTTCCGCGATATCGTTGTTGAGATAGGTGCCTTTCTTGATCGTTTTGTTCAGTTCACTGTAAGTAGCTTGGGAAAGTCTGGCTTTCATCACTTCGTCGTTGAATACCTTCTTGCCGAAGGTCTTGATGATATCAGTCATGTTTCTCTCCTTTCTTGTCTAAAGATGCATTGATGAGTCCTCTGAAGAGAGGATGTACACGGTCGGGTCTTGATTTGAATTCCGGATGGAACTGGACACCGATGAAATAAGGATGGTCCCTGTATTCGACCGTTTCAACGATATGATCATCCGGTGAGGTACCGGAGATGACCAGTCCCGCCTCTGACAGGGACTGCCGGAATTCATTGCTGAACTCGTAGCGGTGTCTGTGACGTTCGCTGATCGACAGACTTCTGTAGGTCTTTTGTATTATTGTACCTTTTTTCAGCCTGCATGGATATGCTCCCAGACGCAGTGTGCCGCCTTTATCTCTCTCATCGCTCTGATCGGGCAGGAAATCGATGACTTTGTGTTTTGAATCGGGATCGAATTCCCTTGAATTGGCGTCTTTCATGTGAGCGACGTTTCTGGCAAATTCGATGACTGCCACCTGCATGCCCAGACAGATCCCCAGATAGGGAATATCTTTCTGACGGCAATAGCCGGCCGTTATGATCATACCTTCGATACCGCGGTTGCCGAAGCCGCCGGGAATGATGATGCCGTCACAGCCGGACAGCGTTTTGTCAACGTTTCTTTTTGTGACGGTCTCCGAATCGATCCAGCGGATGTCTACCTTGGAGGAACAGATGTAGCCGGCATGTTTGAGGGCTTCGACGATGGACAGATAGGCGTCATGGAGTTTGACATATTTGCCGACGATGCCGATCATGACTTCATGTTTCGGGTGTTTGGCTTTATGCACCATCTTCTTCCAGTCGCTCAGATCCGGTGCAGAACTCTTCATCTTAAACTGCTTTAAAACGATATCCGCAAAGTGCTGCTTCTCCAGAAGCAGAGGCACTTCATAAAGCAGATCGATGGTCGGGTTTTCGATGACGTTTTCTTTCGGGATATTGCAGAACAGAGCGATCTTGTCGAAGGTGTCCTCTTCCAGCGGTTTGGAACAGCGCAACACGATGATGTCGGGACGAATGCCCATGCCCTGCAGCTGCTTGACGGAGTGCTGGGTCGGCTTGGACTTGTGTTCGCTGGAACACTCCAGATAGGGTATGAGCGTCACATGGATGTAACAGACGTTCTCACTTCCTTTTTCCAGGCCGATCTGACGTATGGCTTCGATGAAGGGCTGGGATTCGATATCACCGATCGTGCCGCCGACTTCGCAGATCAGCACGTCGGGATCGTCTTTCTTTGCGGCAGAGTAGATGAACTGTTTGATCTCGTCGGTGATGTGGGGAATGACCTGAACGGTCTTGCCCAGATATTCGCCTTTTCTTTCTTTATTCAGTACGTTCCAGTAGACCTTGCCGGTGGTGAGGTTGGAATAGCGGTTGAGATCTTCGTCGATGAATCTTTCATAGTGGCCCAGATCCAGATCGGTCTCTGCGCCGTCTTCGGTGACATAGACTTCGCCGTGCTGGTAGGGAGACATGGTCCCGGGGTCGACATTGATATAGGGATCGAGTTTCTGGGAGGCGACTTTCAGGCCTCTGGCTTTCAGCAGTCTGCCGAGTGAGGAAGCGGTGATCCCTTTGCCTAGACCTGATACGACGCCGCCGGTCACGAATACGAATTTACACATACGGATACCTCCAAAACAAATAAAAACAACATCGTCAGAGATGTCGTCGATGAGGGGTTTCAAAACCAAGTTCCATTACCCCGATATGCTTCATGGAATGTCGGTATCAGGTACGCGTACTACCAATACAGAATCATTCTAAACCCGGTAAAAATATCTTGTCAATATCCTTTTTGAACTTGTAAAAACGGTACTGTGAAAAGAATATTACAGGAAAAACAAAAGGCTTTAACGGTAATCGTTCAAAGCCTTTTTCAGCTGTTTTCTGAAGCGGTCTTTCAGTTCTTCCGGTTCGAGGATGACCATGGAATCCAGATACTGCTGTGCCAGGAAGAGGGCACCGTTGTCGGATGTCTTCACGCGGATCACGAAGTGGGAATCGCCGCTGTTCATGAGATTGAGCGAAGGTCCGAAGATGTCGATCATCTGATCCATGATGGACTCCTCACAGCAGAAGCTCACATAGCCGGTCTCTCCGGCATACATGAAGAGTTTGTTGCGGGCATATTCATAGGCATCCCTGCCGCTTCTTAAGACAGGTGCTTCTTCATCCAGGATGAGAGAGTCTTTCATTCTGTCCAGACGGTAGTGGATGAAACCGGGATGATTCGGTGACGTGACGATCATGTAGGCTCTGGAATCGGCATAGACGATGTATCTTGGTTCCACGATGTAGGGATCTTTTCTTCTGGGGACCAGCTTCTTGTTCTGATCATATTTCAGATAGGTGAATTTCAGTTTCTTTCTGTCCCGTATGGCTTCCGATACAGCGGTGATCGTATAGATCAGCTGTCTGTTTTCGGTCTTGAGCGGGTTGGGCATGTAGACTTTGTCAGAGAATTCCTTCGCTTCATACCTGCTCTGGGTATCGAGAAGCTTTCTGATCAGGTCATCGGACTGTCTGGAAGAAATGAAGTGGGAGGCGTGGATGGCATTGCACAGAAGAAGGATCTCGCCTTTGTCGAACTGTCTTGACGCAAGATAGTAGCCTTTTCCGTTGTCGTCAAAATCAGAGATGTCGTATCCGAACTGTTTCAGCAGGTCCACATTGGAATACAGTGTCCTTCTTTCAAGTTCCAGATCATATTCGTTTTTCAGATGGCTGTTGATTTCCTTCACTGTCAGGATGTGATCTTCATCGGAGTATCTCTTCAGTACTTCAAGGATCGCCAGGATGCTGTATTTCTTTCCTTCCATTTTTATATCTCCCTCTTTCCTACATCATAACACGGGTGGCATAAATTTATGCCACCCGTTTATCTGATATATATCTTATTTCTTTCCTTTTCTCTGTTCGTAGTCTTTTCTGATCCTGCGATCCCAGTCCGCACTGATGCAGCCCTGGACTCTGAAGCACTTGACTGCCGCATCGAGTTCTTCGTAATTTGTTTCGATGCCTTTCTCATCGCAGCAGTAATTGGTAGCTCTGTCTTCAGCGATCCCGTAGTGTTTCGCTGTTTCGACCGCATCGATGTTTGCTGCTAAAAAGAGGAATTCCCAGCCTTTCTCTTTCTGCTGGGATACCAGCTTTTTTACTTCATCGGAAGAGAATCTCTTCGATGCGTTCTCTTCTCCGTCCGTCATGATCACGAAGAGGGTATGTTCGGGAACATCTTCTTCCCTGATGTACTTATGTACGCTTCTGATGTGTCTGATCGCATCGGCCATGGCATCGATCAGAGCCGTGCAGCCGGATGGCTGATAGTCTGTCATTTCCATCTTTCTGACCTGATCCAGCGGACATCTGTCATAGATGACGTCACTGACGGTATTGAACTGGACCATCGACACCAGGCATTCACCGTCTTCTTTTTTCTGTTTTTCGATTAGGGAGTTGAAGCCTCCGACCGTATCTTTTTCCAAACCGCTCATGGATCCGCTTCTGTCCAGGATAAATACAAGTTCCGTTAAATTCTTTTTCATCGTTTTTCCTCCTTTAAAATGTGACTGTATTTCTACAGTCACATCATAGGAGTTTCTGAATCGTATTTGGTCGTTTGGGAAACGACATTTTAACAGCCGAGTGTTTTCTGATCTTCCGCAAAGAGGATCTCATTGATCTCGAAGATATTGTATATTTTATGTTCGATGCAATAGCGGATGATCAGATCGAATTTGATGGCTTTGGAAAGAACATAGCCGGCTCTTTCCAGCAGGGTGGCTGTGTCTTTCATGTTCAGTTTCATGCCGATGGCCAGGGCGACAGCGGTCTCTTTCTTGGGCCGGTAGTATTTATCGTTGATGATGTGGTTGAAGAGCTTGCGGTCGATATTGGCTTTCTTGTATACTTCGGGATCTTTCAGACCTCTTTCATCGATCATGCGGATCAGACATTGAGAGAAGGATTCATCCGGTTCAAAGCGGTATGAATTCATCTGCTGGGGCATCTGATCATAAGAAGCTTTTTCCGCATCCGCCATTTCAAAGGATCCGACAAGTGACATTTCTCTGTCTTCTGTGGAAGAAGCTTTCTTCTTTTTGCCGGAATGATATCCTACTGCAGAAGAACGGGGCTCACGGGGATAAAGATATCTGTCCAGATAGTTCCTGATGTCGGAATACAGTTTCGATGCGCTGTCAAAGGATTCTTTGTCGTAGACCAGAAGAGAGACATCCATCTCGTTATCTAAAAGGAAGGAAGTGATCGTGTCAGTCGCGATCTTTAAGGCCTGTCCTTTGGGGAAAGAAAAGTTTCCGGAAGCGATCAGCGGAAAGGCAATCGATCCGAGGCCATTTTCTTTGGCGATCTTCAGGCACTGTTCATAGCAGGAAGCCAGGATCTCGGCTTCGTTGTGATCTCCGTCGATGTAGACAGGTCCGCAGGTGTGGATGATGTAGCTGCAGTTTTCACACTGATAGGCAGCTGTGATGAGAGCTTCTCCGCTTTCCAGATATCCGTACTGCGAAAGTTCCTTTTCCAGCTGCTCTCCGGCCATCTGATGGATGATATGATCGGCTGATCCGGAACCGGACAAAAAGTGATCGGTCGGATCGACGATCGCATCGGCAGTGATGTTTCTGATGTCGTTTCTGCTTATCTGTAATGGCATAGATTCACTTTTAATACAAGTTTACAGACTTGCACGAATGAATTCAACCCGGCTGCCTTTTCCGATCGGGAACACTTGAGGCGGAAAAGGAAAACTGCTATCGTTAAATGGTATGAAAAAGAAATTATTTGTTGTACTGATGATCATATCTTTATTCCTTTGTGCCTGTACAAAAAAGGAAGAAGTTCCTGAAGAGACAGATGAAGTTTTGACTGTTGAGGATCTGGGCACGGAACATGAGAAAGAATTCGGCGGCGTCTATCTGAAGATGACGATCGATGACTTCAATAAGTGCGGATTCAGCTTCGGTGACAGTGTGGATATCGTTTTCTCCAACGGCTATGAATTGAAAGACATCCCTTACTACAACGGCTACTATGTCGATGCCGGCCAGCCTCTGCTGATCGGCTATCCGGGTTATGACTACATCAAGGCAGCCGTCAACTACGGTGAGGATCTCTGGGATACGGCACAGCTGAAGATCGAGCTGAACAAGGAGAACAGTCTTTATCTGAAAGCCGGACTTCAAGAGCACGACACCGCAACTGTCACTTTGCGTGAAAAGGGAAAGTACAGAAACATCCAGGAAGCCAGGGACATCACTTATTCCGATGACAGGAACGAATTTGAAAGCGATGAGCAGTTCGCCAATTTCCGCAACATCGTCATGGGCAATATCGCCGAAGGCATCGTATACCGTTCTGCGTCGCCCTGTGACAATCAGCATAACCGTGCGACTTATGTCAACGATCTGATCAGGGAAGCGGGAGTCAGCTATATCCTGGATCTGGCTGACAGCGGCGCCAAGATCGAAAAGTATATCGCAGCCGAAGATTTTGCGTGTGACTATTTCCTGTCTTTATACAACGATGACAATGTCTATCCGCTGGGGCTGAACATGAATTATCTTTCAGACGAGTTTGCGGTCAAGATCGCTGACGGTTTCATCGCCATGTCCAGAAGGGAAGGCCCCTACCTGATCCATTGCACGGAGGGAAAGGACAGGACCGGTTTTGTCTGCATGCTGCTGGAAGCACTGGCCGGTGCCGATTATGAGTCGATCAGAGACGACTATATGCTGACATACGACAACTACTACAAGATCAATGAGGTCAGGGATCCTGTGAAATATGATACGATCCTTGAAAGCAATCTCAATGCGATGATCCGTTTCATCGTAAACGACGATTCTGTTGATTATAAGAAGACCGACCTTTCTGTCTGTGCCAGGGATTATCTTCTGAAAGCAGGCATGCAGGAAGAAGAGATCGACGCATTTCTTGACAGACTTAAATAAAAAGCAACACAGCGAAACAGGCACATATGAAATCATATCTGCCTGTTTTTTTTACCTGAATGAGCATTCTCTGAAATGAATCATATGATACTATTGAATTAACAAGGAGAAAACATAATATGAGCAAATATGAGGTTTTTAGTCAGCCTTACAGGATCGGCAATGTTGAG
>JAFTCJ010000014.1 GCA_017454765.1 Erysipelotrichaceae bacterium
AAACGTCCTCCTTACTTTCCTTCTTGTGCAACTGGCAGGCTGCAAGAGAAGTGTATCGTAAGGAGGACGTTTTATAAATACTATGTTCATCGCTGAAGCTATAGGGAACCCCCGGACTATCCGGGGGTTTTCGGTAGACAAGAAGGTGCGGTTCCGTTATCCGCACCTTATCGTTGCTTTATTCCAGATCTTCGCCGTTAGAAGCAATGACCTTCTTGTACCAGTAGAAGGAATCCTTCCTGCTTCTGGCCAGTGTTCCGGTCCCGTCGTCATGTTTGTCGACATAAATGAAACCGTAACGTTTTCTCATCTCGCCTGTTGAAGCAGCGACCAGGTCGATCGGACCCCAGGTCGTATAACCCAAGAGATCGACACCGTTTTCAACTGCTTTCTTCATGGAAGCAATATGTTTCCTGAAGTAATCGATACGGTAATCATCATGGATGGATCCGTCTTCCTCCACGGTATCATATGCTCCCAGACCGTTTTCAGTGACGATCAGCGGTCTTTCATATCTGTTGTAGATCATCTCCAGATAATACTGCAGACCGTCCGGGTCAAAGCCCCAGCCCCAGTCGGAATACTGGATGTATTCATTCCTGGTACCGGTAGACATGTTACCCCTGGTGACCTCTTCACCTTTGTGGGTCGTCACGGACTGTGACATGTAGTAGGAGAAGGTATAGATATCGACGGTTCCTTCCTTGAGATCCTTCAGGTCCTCTTCCGTGATGTCGAGCTTCACATTGTGCTCATCCCAGAGCCTCTTGGCATAGGTCGGATAATAGCCGAAACATTGCACATCGCCGCAGTAGAAGATGCCCTTTTCCCACTTGTGCCGGTTGAACAGGATATCCTTGGGATCATCGGTATGCGGGTAATATGTGATGCCGCAGATCATGCAGCCGATCTTATTCTCAGGATCGATCTCATGACCGATCCTGACGGCCCTGGCAGAAGCCACGAACTTGTTGTGCAGATGCTGGTAGGCATCCTGATAGAAAGAATCATCGATGTCTTCCGGCAGGAAGTTGACCGTATTGTTGATCTCATTGAAGGTGAGCCAGTAATGTACCAGTCCCTTGAATTCCGTGAAACAGGTCTTCGCAAACTTCACGAAGAGCGGGATCAGTTCCCTGTTCTTCCAGTCGCCCATCTTTTCTTCCAGATATAAGGGCGTATCGAAATGCCAGATCGTGACCAGCGGTTCGATATTGTATTTCTTCAGTTCCGTGAAGACGTTCCGATAGAATTCGATACCTTTCTGATTGGGTTCTTCTTCCAGTCCTGTCGGATACAGCCTTGACCAGGAGATCGACATTCTGAAGGTCTTGAAGCCCATCTCCGCAAATAAAGCGATGTCCTCTTTGTATCGGTGATAGAAGTCGATCGCCTCATGGTTGGGATAGAAATATCCGTCCAGGCAGGCATAATGGGCACCTTCAGGAAGCTTCCCAAGTCTGGTGTGTGTACCGGGATTGCCGTCCTTGTCGATATAGGTGATGATGCGCGGATGATCGACATCGGCACCGGTCGTGACATCGGTCAGAGCCGGGCCTCTTCCGTCCTCGTTCCAGGCACCTTCGATCTGATTGGCGGCAGTGGCACCGCCCCATAAAAAGTCTTTGCGAAACGGCATATGATTTCTCCTTTGTTCTTCACCTTAAGAGTACCATATTTCATATTTACTTTGCTTGCATCATTCTTAGATCCGTGATTAAATATCGAAGGAAGAAAAGAATATGTTTACCTACAACTATCACACACATACCAGCCGCTGCGGACACGCCGGCGGGAGCGACGAAGAATATGTTCAGGCGGCCATCAAAGCCGGATATCAGATCCTCGGCTTTTCCGACCATGCCCCTTACAGAGACTTCTATCATGAAGGCTGTCACATGCGCTGGAGTCAGCTGGATGACTACGTACAAAGCATCTCCTCTTTAAAAGAGAAATACAAAGATCAGATCGAGATCAAGATCGGTCTGGAAAGCGAATACTATCCCTTCAACCATGAAGAACGCAAAGAGCTGGCCAAACGCTTTGACTACTTCCTGCTGGGACAGCACTTCGCACATCCCTCCGGTATCGGTGCCAGCTATTTCAGACAAAACAGCGAAGAAGAGATCATGGAATACGGAAAGACAGTCTGCGAAGGACTGCGTGCCGGATTCTACACCTATCTGTGCCATCCCGATGTCATCATGAGCCATCAGCCCTGTTTCTCAAAGACCTGCGAAACAGTCGCCCATATGATCGGCGAGACCTGCGCTTTGACAGATACGCCGCTGGAGGTAAATATCCGCGGCATCCTCAAGGGAAAACACATGTTTGAAGAAGGTGAATTCTATTCCTATCCCAACAGGCTTTTCTGGAAGATCATCGCTGAATATCCCGTCAGAGTCACGATCGGCATCGACGCCCATGCGCCTGAAGATCTGTTAAAGACCGGCGATATCGATAAAGCCATGGAAGAGCTGAAAGATCTCGATCTGCATTTCATCAGCGATCCCTTCATATAAAACAACTCCGCATCACTGCGGAGTTTTCTTTTATTCAAACTGAACGATCCAGTCCCGGTCCTTCAGTTTCTTCAAAGACCAGAACGTCTTCAGGATATTGTTGGACCTTAAGATCACGTATAGCACATAAGCCGGCAGATGGAATACGAAGGCACACAGGGCACCGAAGGGGATCGCAAACAGCCAGCTGCACAGCAGATCGATCTTCAGAAGACGTTTCGTATTGCCTCCGGCCTTGAGCACGCCTTCGCCGACGATCGTATAGTAACAGGAAAACAGAACGATGATCGAAGCCGAATAAGACATCTGCTTTGCCAGAAGGATCGTCTCATCCGCAACATGATAATATGACATCACATAGGGCATGATGAAATGAAGGGAAACACTGGTAATCACCCCCATCACCAGACCGGTGATGACAAAATAGAAACTGTAGCGGTAGGCTTTCTGATGATCGCCGTCACCGATGATGTTGCCGATGATGACATTGGCTGCCTGGGCAAAACCCCAGCAGAAGACGAAGATCGTCTCATAGGAAGTATGGACGATCGAATTGGCACTGATATAGTATCTCGAGATATGGCCGGTGATGATCGTCTGCATCGTCGAGACCAGCGAAGCCAGACAGTCGATGACTAAAAGCGGCAGCGTCACTTCGATCAGGGACAGCATCGTGTTTTTTGCAATGAACGGATCGAAATCGCTTATGCGGAAATGCAGATCCCGATCGACCGCCAGCAGATAGCTCAGAACGATTGCCAGTTCGAAGATCCTGGCTGACAGAGAAGCGATCGCCGCTCCTTCGATACCCAGTTGAGGAAAACCGAAATGGCCGAAGATCAGCACGTAATTCAGGAAAATGTTGATCAGACAGGATCCGATCGAAGTTGCCATGGAGACGGCCACCTTTCGTATCGATCTGAGCAGTATCATCAGCGCATAGGAGATCGTTGAGACCAGATAGGCATACTTCATGATCTTCAGATATTTCACACCGACGGGTATCATGCTTTCCACATTGGAATAGATGCGAAGGATCGTTTCCGGAAACAGAGCCGTCAGCACAAAAAGAAACAGGCCCAGTAAGAAACAGACAGACAGAGAAAACGACATCAGCTGCTTGGCGCCCTTCTTATCTCCCTTGCCCCACATCCTGGAGATCATCAGCAGGGCACCGCTGGCAAAGGCCGTGGAAAAGACCGAGTACAGCCAGGAATAAGTCCAGCAGACACTGACAGCCGAAATGCAGTCATCGCCCAAAGAACCGATCATGAGATTATCGGCGATTGTCACCGCATTGTTGATCAGGTTCTGTACCGACATCGGCAGGGCCAGCGCAAAAAGATCCCTGATGAAATGTTTCTTTTCCTTCACAGACATGTCTTCCATAAGGTCATAATAATCTGTATCCGTATTCTTCTACGGAACAAAATCAGAAAAACAGAAGGAGAACCCGATCATCAAAAAAAGGATATGTGTCCTTTTTTTATTTCACATAATACAGATTTTCGATCTGCCCCTCGTCATTGACGGCCAGCGTCGCCAGATAGCCGTAGGGACTTCCCATGGCACAGCCGCAGTCGATGTCGATCCAGGAATAGTTGTTTTCAAAACGCTGCACGAAGACCTCATCCTCGCCTGTGATCCTCCTGGAGATGATATGTCCGGAAATAAAGATCGTCTCCTTGTCGGCAGGTTCCAGTTCATCGATGTTCATCGTGTTGCGGGCCGACATGTTCCAGACAAAATCCTGTATCGCCATCAGGTTGTCCGCATAATCCTTCGTATACAGATCGATGCCGTCGCTTTCAGCGCCGGTATGGGAAAGGATGTACCTCACGTTCTCGTAATTCAGATCCTTCTTGATGGTCGTTTCATATTTGAGATAATTGACGATACGCTCGCGTTTTTCCTTGCTGAACGTATTGAACTTCTCGTATGTCGCCCTGCCGCCGTTGACGCCGTAGAACCAGCTTTCTCTGTCCGAACCTTCCAGGTATGTCAGCATCATGTGCTCATGGTTGCCCAGAAACATTTCGACGTTCTTGCGCTCCATGATATCCAGCAGGGTCTCCAGAGATCCCGGCCCCCTGTCGATCGCATCGCCCAGTACATAAAGCTTATCCTCATCACAGAAGGATATCTTTTCCAGCATCTGTTTATAACGGCCGTACTGACCGTGTATGTCCGACATGATATAGATCATCTAGATCACTTCCCTGTATTCACCATCCATTATACTGTAAAGATAACAGTTTACCTGCTTATCGCTGACCGATCCGATATAAGTGCGGTAGCCCCGCAGCTGTTCATCGTAGTGTTCATCATCGATATTCTTCGTCTTGTAGTCGATGATGTCGAAATGGTCCTCATATTCCATCAGCAGGTCGATGAAGCCGTGCTTCATTTCATTGTCGTCTTCATAGAAAAACTCATATTCCTTGTAGGCCTTTCCTTGCTTTGCATCTCTCATCAGGTCGCTGTCCATGAAGGCCCTGATCAATGAAACATGAGCCGGATCGATCTTTGAATAATCCGGATCGGAAAAATCCAGCAGTTCCAGATACTGATGGAGCTTTGTTCCGAAGTCCATCTTCCGGATCATTTCCGCATCGATGAGAGCGGCTTTCTTGGAGAAGGAGGATGACTCGACCGCTTCCGGCTGAATCACTGCCCTTTCGGGAACAGCGATCTTTTCCTTGCTCTGACCCGCAAGTTCTGAGAGTTCCTTTTCCTTCAGAAAACGGTAATCCTTGCTTAAGGGGTATAAGGAAAGATCGACATCCCTGATGAAGCCGTGCCGTTCAAGATCGCCGCCGATGCTTTCCAGCATCCCCGCAAAATTTTTCATCGCGGTACGCTGTTCATCATCGATGATCTTCTCACCCCTGTCATCATTTTCCAAAGACGCCACCATGATCATCTTTTCCTGGGTCCGGGTCAGTCCGACATAAAACAGTCTCAGTTTCTCCCCGATGTCTTCCTTCAGGTATTCCTCATTGAACAATGTCTTGCGGATACTCTGCTTCAGACCTCTTCCTTCGACCATGACCGGCGTCACGATACCCGCTTCTTTCGAAAACAGGAAACGGTCTTTGAGGTCGCTCTGGTTGAAGTCCACATCCAGTGCCGGGAAGTAACAGATCTTGTACTGCAGGCCCTTGGCCTTGTGGATGTTGATGATGCGTACCGCGTCTTCAGCCTCCTGGTCGATACGGTAAGTGATGTCCCTGTCGCCTTCATCGAAGATCTGTTCCAGATAGCGGTTGAAAGCCCTATAGTCGTAGGCCGAAGCAGACAGGGTATGACAGAGCTGAAAAAGATAATCGATCTTCACCAGATTTTCGTGCACATCGCCGATCAGATACAGTTTCTCATAGACATCGAAAATGCCGATGATCTCATTCAGCAGTCCCGTCAGCGACTCATACGGCAGTTTCTCCTTCAAAAGCAGCAGTTCAAGGACCGGCTCACTTTCTAAGAATGTATCGTTATGGAAGATCTCATAGATCTGTTCGTCAGGCATGCGCACAAGGAAACTTCTCGCCAGCGACAGGAAGGCGAAACGGAAATCATAATCGTAGTTCTCATCATAAAGATGTTCCAGAAGCGAAAAGACCGCTTTCAATGCATGGATCAGGTCTGAATCAGCCATCTTCTCTTCCCGGTCGATGATGCAGGGGATGCCGCAGTAAGTGAAGACCTGTTTGTACAGATCGAAGTTGTTGCCCCGATCGACGATGACACAGAAATCCTTATACTGCGCCTTGCGAACCGTATTTTCATCCTCGATCTCAAACGATCCGGCTTTTTCCAGGATATCCTTCGCCATGATGAAAGCCTCGATCTCCTGCTTGCTGAAAACAGAAAGACTGCTGCCCTCTTCCGGCTTCCTGTAATTGAGAATCTCCAGTGAATTGTTCTGATCATTATATCTGATCTGATCCCTGCCGGCTTCCATGTGATGGGACTTGCGATAATCGGCACCGCCGATCTGATCATCCATCAGTCTGTCAAAGATCACATTGACATCTTCGATGACTTCCTTGCGGGAACGGAAATTGTGCGGCAGGACGATCAGTTCGCCGTCATCGCCGTTCAGATATTTATGATATTTCTTCAGGAAGAGTATCGGGTTCGCATTGCGGAAGCGGTAGATCGACTGCTTGATGTCGCCGACCATATAGACATTATGATCGCTGATGCGGGCGATGAATTCATCCTGCAGGTCATTGGTATCCTGATACTCATCGATCAGGATCTCTGCAAAGCCTTCCCTGATCTCTTCACAGACCCAGCTGTATCTGCTGACCAGATCGATCGACATGCGGAAGATATCCGCAAAATCATAAAGACGCTTTTCTTTCTTGAAGGCGCAGAGTCTTTCATTTAATTTTTCAGAGATCGCCAGCAGGCAGAGATCATAGGATAATGTACTCTCTGTCTCTTCGATCAGCGTCTGTTCATCGCTGAGGCAGAGTTTCTTCAGCTGCTTGAGTTTCTCTGAGATCTCTTTTCGGATTTCCGAAACGCCGCTGCCCGACGGCAGTCTTTTCTTTGTCGTCTCAGCCTTGACTGCAGCTTCCCTGATCTGTTCATAGGAATCCGCCCGGAACAGATCATCCAACCCGCTGAAGTAGATATCCACATCCTCTACGCCGAACGCAAATTCTTCTATCAGATTTCTGATCGAAGCGATCTTTCTTTTCAGATAGGCAACATACTGTTTCAGACAGTCTTTGATCCCTTCCTTGGAATAGAAGAGTTTCGGATAATCTGAAACAAAGCTCTCCCGTTCATAAATCGTTTCCAGTTTATGGTTCAGTTCCCTGATGAAAGTCCTGATCGCATCATCGTCCTTGACGCAGAAAGTGCCGATCAGTCTCATGAAAGCGGCATCCTTGTTCCGGTATTCTTCCTCTATGATCTCATCAAGCAGTTTCTCTTCTTCGTTGATCAGGATATTGGGATCGATGACCGCGATGTCTTTGTCGATATTCAACAGTTCATGATACTTTCGTACCAGGAACAGCGCATAGGCATCGAAGGTCATGATATAGGAAGAATCGATCCGGTTGACCTGATCCAGTCTCTTTTCTTCGCTGTCGAAAAGGCCTTCCTCATCTTTGAGGATCTTCTCGCGGATCCTTGTCTTCATCTCGGCCGCCGCCTTGTTGGTGAAGGTCAGTACCAGCAGACGATCCACATCGATCTTTCTTTTTCCGACCAGCTGATAGACGCGCTGCGAGAGCACGGCCGTCTTGCCGCTGCCGGCTCCGGCGGAAACAAGGATGTTGTGACCGAAGTGTTCGATCGCTTCTTTCTGATAATCGGTCCACTTCTCAGGCATCTTCATCCACCTCTTTCGTCGATATCACCTTCAGGTCGCTGTAGCGCATGTAGCACAGCGCAAAATACGGACAGTAGCGGCAGGATTCATTGATTCCGTCGATCTCCTTGGGATCGATCGCAAAATCGCCTTTTTTGATCCTTTCTCCCGCTTTTCTGATCAGCTCATCCGTCAGTCTGATCATCTCTTCCATATCCGCATCGGAGAGCACCGGCGCATTCCCATAGAAAGATCCGTCGTTCTTGAGACGCAGTCCCCTGATGATCTTTGAAGTTCCGTCTTCGATACTGTTGTCGGTATACTCCAGTCTTGACAGATCGTCACTGGTGAAACCCTCCAGTTTCATGGACTCTTCCTTGATCTGTCCTGCGTCCTTCTCCTCATCGAAATTGAGCTGGGTATTGATCAGGTGCTGGAGATAGAAACCGCCGAAACGGATCGGTTTATTGAACGGATTGTTTTTGGAAAGCAGATACATGTAGGAAGGCAGCTGCAGACACAGACCGTAAGGCATCAGCTTCTTCTGGATCCTGGCGGAATTTCCCGTCTTGTAGTCGACCACATCGGCGATGACCTCATCTTCCGATTTGTGATACATGACCTTGTCGATATAACCCTTGAAGACAAGGCCATCATCCACATCGATCATGAAACCCTGTTCGCAGATCTGATCGTCAAGCTTGGTCATGGACTTCTGTTTCAGGATGACAGCGATATCCTCTTTCAGTTCCTCTTTCACCTTTGAGACGAAGAACGACTCCTTCTGTTTTTCCAGGATCGGATCCTTTTCGGACAGTTTTGTCAGCTGCCTGTTCCAGGAACGTTCAAAATCAAAATCCTGTTCCCGGAAAAGATCCTTGAGCACCTCATGACACAGAGTACCGATCAGTGTGTAGAAAGTATCCTCATACTCGTTGAGACCCAGGATATTCTCGATATAATAGGCAAAACTGCAGCGCCAGAAACGATCCATCGTCGAGTAAGAAAGTCTGATCGGCGGGATCTGTTCCAGCTGTTTCTGATTCAGTCCGTTGAAACGGTTGTCATATTCCAGATAGCCGATATCCCCATAGGTGCTGCACAAGGCAGCCAGATCTTCATTCACGCTGTTGTAGCGGTAGAACTGATCCAGCAGTGAGGCATAATAGCTGCGGTTGCGGCCGTCGCTGTAAGTGACGGCTGTTTCGCCTTTGATCTTTTCATATTCATCCTGAAAGAAGAGATTGGAGAACTCATAACGGGAAAACGGGCTCTTTTCGCAATACGAGATCTTCAGATCGCAGATCCCGGAAAGATAGGCTCTCACGTTCTTCCTCATCAGCGCGTTCTTCATCCGGCAGTCGCTCAGTCCCAATTCTTCACAGAGGCTGTCGGGAATGAAATCGTTGTCTTTCGCAAATGCCGGGAAGCTGTCATTGAAACCGATCAGGAAGACATGGTCATCTTCCGCAAACGGCGCAAAGAGATCTTCACAGCTGACGATATTTCTGTAATTCACATTGCCGATCTTCGTATTCTCCAGATCGCTGATGATGAAATCCCTGACATCGTTCAGGTCTTCTTCCGGATAGGCATTGATGATGCCGATCAGCTTGTCGCAGACGGGATCTCTGTCCCTGAGCTGTTCATAAAGGTCCTGTTTCGAACACTCAGAGATCTTTGAAAGAAAATCCGCCGCCTCCTTTGTGGAGATCAGTGTATCCTTTTCATCCACAGCGATCGAAAAATGATAGTAGGTGTTATAACGCCGGAAGTAGGATTCATAATCCGGCGATGCGTTGAGCACATGGATCCTGTTGATATCGATACCCTCATCCAGCAGATCGCAGATCGAGTCATACAGATGAGCTGTTTCATCCTCGATCTGTTCAAAAACGGAAACAGTATATTTCTTTTCCTTTTCTTCAAAAGAAACGATCTCACCGTCAATGATCCTTTTCTGCTCCGGAAGCAGGTCTCCGTAACCCATGACGATCACGTTCCTGTCTTTCAGCAGATCAGGAAAAGAGGGATCATAGATCAGAAGATCTTCTTCATCCAGACGCTTCCGGTATTCCCTTAACAGATTCAGTTTTTCATTCTTATATTCTTTCCCGGGATCGATCGGATACAGATGATCCAGGATCTCCTTCGCGTTGGCGATACTCAGACCGTATTCATCTCTTAAGAACTTCACCGCCTTGAAATCATAATCAAAATAATACTTTCTGAAGTATGTGCTGCGGTCCATGAATTTCACATCGCAGATCTTTCTTTCCTCATACAGCCTTTTCAATATCTGTTTCCTGTAAGAATCGGGACAGATGACAAGGCTGTGATCCAGTCTGCTCAGATCAGTTTTCATTATCTATATTATAGAATATCGTCTTCCCAAATCAGAAAGGATCCTGTGTGCTGCTTCCTGAAAAGATGATGAACGGCATCAGGAGATGCCGTTTTCTTTTAATTCAGTTTTTCGTAAATCCTCTTTGAGATCCTTCTGGGGCCTCTGATCGCCTTTATCCCCAGTGAATTGAGATAGGAAAAAGGAAAACGGTCCTGAGGATATGTCTTCAGGCGTCTGATCCTCATCAGCCTGCTGATGGACAGATTCCTGTCCTGATAGGAATAAGGGATATCGGTCTCCTCAGCCATGCACTGATAAAGGATGGCGGAATAAGGTGCCGCAACATAAAGATAAACGATATCACCGACATGGATGTCGCTGGACTGTTTCCATAAGATGGATTCCTCTTTTTCAAAAGCAGAGATCACATCGTAGAATTTCGGATTCGCCGGAACGATCCAGACATCGCTTTCTTCGATCATGTGATAGGAATAATCGATCAGGGAGAACAGCACCTCATCATCGACGCTGTCATTGAGTTCGATGCTGATCCAGTTTTCCTTATTCATGTGATAAGCTTCATGAAAGCCTTTCTCATTCAGCAATGAAGCGATCGTATTCGGATCGGATTTGACATTGATGATCTCGGTCTCCCTTTTTTCTAAGCCGATCTTTGCGCCGTCGATGCTCATGATGATGCCGTACCATTTTCCATTGGGATTTCTGAACACCGCATAGTCCGGATACTTTTCCCAGAGATGTTCCGGCCTGGTGCCGTATTCCTTTTTCATATAAGAGACGATCCTTGCCGTCTGCCTGTGCAGATAAGGATCTTTCTCAAAACAGCGATCCCGGATCTTTTCCAGTATCTCAATATAAGCTTCCCTGACCTTGCCGACAAAATCACCGTAATAGGAATCGGAATAGATGTTGACGTATTCTTCATCCAGTTCCTTTTCGATGACTCTCCCTTTCACTTCGCCGTCTGAAGAGACTGATATCTCTGCCCTGAAGGCATCATCCAGAAAATCTTCAGTATAGAGATATCTGTCTTCAGACAGCACAAAACCGTAAGCTTTGAGCTTATTCACTGAAGGATGATGACGTCTGAATACTTCCTTCTCGATCTCCATATGATCAGTCTGCAAACTCCTTTGCGATCCGTTCAAACGCTTCCAGCAGCAGAGCTCTCGGGGAAGACAGGCAGGCCCGGTGGACCTGCGTTCCTCTTGTGTCGTCAAAGAAGAGCCCCGAATTCAGGATGACCCCGGCCCTGCCGTAGATCCTTTCGACGACTTCCTCATCGGAAAGACCGTAGCCGGAAAAATCGATGTTCAGGGAATAGCCGCCTTCCGGTCTCCATACTTTTGCTTTGGGCAGATTCTTTCCGATATAGTCCATGCAGACGCTGATATTGCTGTCGACATAGTCATTGAGGGCATCCACCCAGGCATCGCCTTTGTTATAAGCAGAGATGACGGCCTCGATACCGAAAGGTGAAGGCATCGAATAAAAACCCCTGCCCTCCTGTTTGAGATCCGGATCGGAAATGATCACATTGGTCATGGCCAGACCGGCCAGATTGAATGTCTTGTTGACGGCAGTGCAGGCGATCAGGTCTTTGGGACCGCAGGCCTTCATCATCGGCTCAAAATCCTGTCCCTTTCTCAGGATATCCGAATGGACCTCATCGGAGACGATCAGCACCTTGTTGCGGCGGCAGATATCCGCCACTCTGCTCAGTTCTTCATGATCAAAGACTCTGCCGGTCGGATTGTGCGGATGGCACATGATCAGCATCGTGTTCTTCTCATCCTGACAGGCCTTCTCCAGAGCATCGTAATCGATCGTGAAATACTCGTTTCCGTCATTGATCAGCTGGACTTGCACATAGTTCCTGCCGGCGGTTTCGACATCGCCATGGTAGCCGTAACAGGGTACAAGGACGATGACGCCTTCTCCCTGTTTCGTATATTGCTTCACCAGCTGGGCAATGGCTTCGTGAGTGCCGGGATAATAATAGATGTCTTCCTTGTCAAAGACCCAGTTTTGTCTGCGCGCATACCAGCCGCAGACTGCTTCCCGATAGGTATCCGGGATCAGGGAATAGCCGAAGATCCCGTGGTCGCACAGCGCCCTAAGATCTTCGATGATCTCCGGTGCTGTTTTGAAATCCATGTCGGCCGTTTCCAGGCAGATCACATCCTCCCTGACCTGCTTCACACCAAGATCGTTCAGGATATAATCCGGCGACTGCCACTTGAACGAAAAAGAAAACGGATCCCTTTTGCGGTCAATGATCTCATCAAATTCATATTTCATAACGATACCCCCACTCTGTCGTTTTTGAATTCCTTTATCTGTATTGTAGCTATCCGGATGAACAGATTCAATGAAAAAAACAGCGGAGAGATACTCCCCGCTGTTTCATTCCGTTACAATACGAATCGATTATTTGTTGATGACGTCCGTCAGCTCGTGCTGAAGCTGAGTCTCGATACGGCGCAGCTCGGTCTGAGCAGCCAGTCTCTTCTCTCTGCCTTCGGTCTGGATACGCTTGACTTCTTCCAGTGTCTCGATGAGCTTCTTGTTGGTCTCGGTCAGCGTCTCGATATCGACGATGCCTCTCTCTGACTCTTTTGCCGTCTCGATCGTAGCCATCTTCAGATTCTCGGCGTTTTCCTTCAACATCTTGTTGGTCATCTCGGATACTTCGTTCTGAGCCTTGACTGCTTCCTTGGAATGAGCAATGCCCAGGGCGATCAGCATCTGTGACTTCCACAGAGGAATGGTGTTGACCAGTGTGGACTGGATCTTCTCCGTCATCAGTGTGTCGTTGTTCTGGACCAGACGGATCTGCGGAGCCATCTGGATGGAGACCATTCTGGTCAGCTCCAGGTCATGCAGCTTCTTCTCGAAACGGGTGATCGCTTCAGACAGGTCGTTGGCAGCCTGTGCATCTTCCGGAAGACCGGATTCTTCAGCCTTCTTCAGAGCAGCCGGCAGATCGTTCTTCTTGATCTCGTCGAGCTTCTTGTAGCCGGCCAGGATATACATCGTCAGCTCCTTGAAGTTGACGAGGTTCTTTTCATACAGCTGATCCAGCAGGGAAATATCCTTCATCAGCGTGATCTGATGATTCTCCAGGATCTTGACGATCTTGTCGACGTTCTGGTTGGCGCTGTCATATTTTGACTTGACGTCGTTGATCGAATTGGCACCCTTCTTGAACAGTTTCGCAAAGAAGTTGTCATTCTTCTCGTCCACATCGAAGTTTCTCAGTTCAGCGACCAGTTCCAGCAGTGTATCACCGACCGTGTCGATGTCCTTGGTACGTACGTTCTTTAAAGCAGTGTCGGAGAAATCCGCTACCTTGCTCTGGGCAGTTGCGCCGTACTGCAGGATCGTGTTGGTCTCCATGATATCGATCTGCTGCGCAAAGTCATTGACCATCTTCTTCTCTTCTTCAGAGAGACTGGAATCATCCAGCTTCGCATAGCCTACGACATCCGATACCGGAACACTCGCGATCTCAACTTCTTCTTTCACTTCTTCTTCGCTGAGAGTTTCCTCTTCAACTTTTTCTTCCCCTAATGTCAGTACGATTTTTTCTTCATTTTCAGCCATAATGATTTCCTTTCTATTCTTCAATGACTCCCATGATATCCAATATCCTGTTCAAGTCCTCAGTATCAGTATAGCTGATACTGATGGCTTTGTTTCTGATTTCAACTTTTGTCGAGAACTTTTTGCGCAGACGGTCCTCCATGTCTTCCGTAAACGGATCACTGTTTTTCGGTCTGTCTGCAGGTTTCTTTTTCCCTGACTTGTCCCTGCTGGTGAGCTTTTCCAGCTCTCTGACCGACAGCCCGTCTTTGACCGTCCTTTCTGCCAGTGCCAGCATCTTTCCTTCATCATCCAGCGACAATAGTGTACGGGCCTGGCCGTATGACAGCTTGCCGGTATTGACCATGTCCCGGATCTTCTCCGGCAGGCTCAGCAGCCTCAGCATGTTTGCGACATTGGTCCTGGACTTGCCTAATCTCTTTGCCAGCTCATCCTGTGTATAACCCAGCTTTGTGATCAGCTGCTTATAGGCGCCTGCTTCCTCGATCGGTGTGAGATCCTTACGCTGAATGTTCTCCAGCAGCGAGATCTCCATCATCTGTCTGTCATCGAAATCGACGATGATCGCCGGGATCTCGTTCTTTCCGGCCAGTTTGGAAGCTCTTAATCTTCTTTCGCCTGCCACCAGCTCATAGCCGCTCAACGACTTCCTGACCAGGATCGGCTGGAAGACGCCGTTTTCCTTAATGGAATTGGCCAGTTCCTTCAGACCGTTCTCATCAAACTCCTTGCGGGGCTGATAAGGATTGGGTCTGATCTGTGAGATCGGCAGCTCGCTGTGGACATTGCCCGCTGCTTCAGCGGCACCTTTTTCAATGTCATCCAGGAAGGAATCGATATTCTCGCCGAATATCGCATCCAGTCCCTTGCCCAGTTTCCTCTTAGCCGCCATAGTTCTCCTCCGCCGCGATCACTTCTCTTGTCAGAGCGACATAAGCCTTGGCGCCTTCGGAATTGATCGCATAATCATAGATCGAAAGTCCCATGCTGGGAGCTTCGGAAAGCTTGATGTTGCGCGGGATGTAGGTCTTGTAGGCCTTTTCCTTGAAATGCTTGCGGATCTCCTGTCCCACTTCCGCGGACAGATTGGTCCTGGCATCATACATCGTCAGTAAGACGCCCTCGATCTTCAGATTGGGATTGAAAAGCTTCTGCACCAGACGGATCGTCTGCAAGAGCTGGGTGATGCCTTCCAGGGCGTAATACTCGCTCTGCACCGGGATCAGCACCGAATCGGCTGCCGTCAAAGCGTTGGTATTCAGAAGACCCAGTGAAGGCGGACAGTCGACGATGATGTAGTCGTAGTCATCCTTGATCGGAGCCAGTGCCTTTTTCAGAAGCTGTTCCCTGTTCTCCTCGATCTTCGCCAGTTCCAGATCGGCACCTGCCAGATTGATGTTGGCCGGCAGCAGATCCATCGGCGGTCTGCTCAGTGATTTGAGACAGTCGTCGACCTTTGTATCATTGAGTATCGCATCATAGATGGTCAGATCTCTGAGACCGACCCTGTGACCGACACCCTGTGTCGCATTGCCCTGGGGATCAAAATCCACCAAAAGGACTTTCTTGTTCAGATAGGCCAGTCCGGCAGCCAGATTGATGCTGGTGGTAGTCTTGCCGACGCCGCCCTTCTGATTTGCGATCGCTATCGTTCTTGCCATAAGACCCTCCTATTTCTTCATGCGGATGACGATCTTGACATTGTCGTCATACTCGCTCACCTGAAAATCCGCATCGATGCCTGAGCGGCGGCAGAGTTCATATGCCTCCTTGATCGTATTGACACCGATCTTCAGATTGTTGGAAACGCCCTTGCTGTGATGCTTCTGGGTGAGTTCCCTGATATATTCTTCCGTCTTGGAGACGTTGTATTGCCTGTTTGTGATCGTCAGATAGACTTCCTCGAGCTTGTCCTCCGGCACATTCAGCAAGGCCCGCGCATGTCTCTCAGTGATCGTTCCGTGAGAGATCGCCTGCTTGATGTATTCCGGCAGTTTCAGCAGTCTCAGTTTATTGGCAACAGTCGACTGACGATAACCAAGTCTCTCCGCCAGCTGATTCTGCGTCAGATTCTCGGAAGCCATGATCCTTCTCATCGCCATGGCCTGTTCGATCGCATTGAGATCCTCCCTCTGCAGGTTCTCGACCAGAGCCAGGTTCGCCGATTCATCATCCGTCGAATCCATGATGATCGCTTCGATATCGCTGGCACCGTTGAGCAGGCAGGCCCGGTATCTTCTTTCACCGGCAATCAGTTCGAACTTGTCGCCGTTCTTGCGGACCGTTACCGGCTGCAGCAGGCCGTTCTGCCTGATGGATTCGGCCAGACCTTTGATGGATTCATCATAAAAATCCAGTCTGGGCTGATTTCTGTTGGGTATGATCTTATTCAGTTTGATTTTAACGATTTCTTTTTTCATAATGGGTTCTTCTTAATTATATTATATTTCCTAGGATATTTTAACGGAGTCGTTCTGACTTTTCTGAAATAAGCGATGACTCTCCGGTCTTTGTTCATCAGTTCTTCATCGGTGATGCTTTCGACAGCGAAGCCCATGATCCCGATGGCCTTTTCGGCCGCATCGATCTCGGCCCTTCCATCCTTGCCGCGCATACAGATGAAATATCCTTCCTTCTTCACCATGGCGCCGCAGACTTCGATCAGGCTGTTCAGATTGGAGACGGCCCTGGCCGTGACATAATCATAGGCTTCACGATGGCTCAGGGAATGATCCTCACCCCTTTCACAGATGACTTCGATGCCTTTCAGATCCAGCTTTTCGATCAGAGACTTCAGGAAGACACATCGCTTCTGGATCGGTTCGATCAGAAAGACCTTCAGATCCGGAAATACGATTTTGAGCACCACTCCCGGAAATCCCGCTCCGCTGCCCACATCCGCCAGACTTCCTTTCAGCGACCTCTGTGCTGCCAGCAGAGAATCATAGAAGTGCTTGTCCAGCACTTCCTCATATTCCGTAATGGCTGTCAGGTTGATCTTCTCGTTGTATTCCTTCAGATAAGCCGCATAGAGATCCAGCTGATCTGCCATACGCTCATCCAGGATGATGCCTCTTTTTTCCAATGCATCCTTGAGTTCCGATAACGTCATAAGACAATTATACGTTAAGAAAGTGCTGCCTGTGTGTATATTTTTACCCATGAATTCTTTCAGATAAAACGAATAGAGAGATTCATTTGAATGATCATCTCCAGACAACGTCACAAAGTGCATTTTCAGTCTGAAAAAGAAAGCTTCTAGAGACATTGTTTCTGTGATTAAAGTAACCCACCGGCTTAGCCGGTGGTTCTTCTTTTTCGGCCACGAGGGCCTGATGATGACAGCGGCGCGTATTCGCGCACAGAACAGCCTGCCACTTGCGTCCTGTTACCTCTTCTTACCCGTGAACGGGTCTAATCCTTCCA
>JAFTCJ010000001.1 GCA_017454765.1 Erysipelotrichaceae bacterium
CGACTACATTTCTCAAGTGGAGGACTGGATCGAGTTCTATTCTACCGAAAGGATCAGAAACAGAAAGAAGAAGGACTGACGTCCTTCTTCTTTATCCAGAGTCCTTTTTAATTGTGTACACTATTTGGGGTACACTTCACGACAGTCTTTTTTTCTATTTGAGATTCTTTTCCATGAACACATGCATCTCGGCGATGGTCTTCCAGAAGACTTCCCCCTGACCTCTGTCATGGGATCCGAGTTCCAATACTCTTAACAGGATCGGATTATCGCTTCTGTTATGTTCCTGCATCGTTGCGGCAAAGGATTTGCCGTGGTAGGGAGGAACGTTGTTGTCACACTCTCCGGTCTGGATGTAGGTCGCCGGATATTCAGTGTCCTTCACATTGTGGACAGGAGAATAGCTTAAGAGATACAGATATTCTTCTTCGGAATGATTGGGATCGCCGTACTCGGTGATGTACATCGGTCCTCTGTCATCATCCGCAAAGTGGATCATGTCGGTATGGGGGACAGAATCGATGACACAGCCCCAGAGATCCGGTCTCATGGTGACCAGTGTGCTCATCAGCAGTCCGCCGTTGGAGCAGCCGCTGATCGCGATCTTTTCCGGTCTTGTCCAGCCATCGGCGATCACTTTCTCGGCGATGCCGATGAAGTCGTAGTAGCAGTTCTTTTTCTTCAGACCCATGCCTTCCTCATGCCAGGAAGTACCGTATTCGCTTCCGCCTCTCAAGAGACAGTGGACATAGATGCCGCCGTTCCTGACCCAGGCGGCGATATTGGTCTGGGAGACCATTTCCGTTGACCAGGGCGGCATGTTGACATTGTATCCGCCGTAGCCGTAGATCAAAGTTCTGTTGCCTGCATCTTTTTTTGCGTCTTTGGATCTCACCAGATAATAGGGGATCTCTTTTTTGTCTTCTTTTGAAGGTGCTTTCAGAAATTCGACTGCGATATCGGATGTATCTTCGTCTTTTCCGTATATCGTTTTGAAAGCATCACCGTCAAATTCCAGCAGTTTCGGCGGATTGACGAAACAGTCGAATTCGAAGATCCTGCCGCTTCTTGTCTTGCCGGAAGGTCTCAAGGATGCGACTTTTTCCGGAAGTTCCAGTTCCTTGCCATCATCCAGGCAGTATACTCTGCTGGCAGCATCCTTGCTGGAAAGCAGATAGATCTTCTCGTTCAGGGAAGTTCCGCCTTCGATGTAGGCTTCTTTTTCCTGATAGACCGTTTCGGCGCAGCTGATGTCTTTTCCATAGGGAATGGCGATCACTTCGCCGTGCGGATCGTTTTCAAAGGAGATGAAGTAGTGTCTTCCTTTGAAGGAATCGACATAGCTCAGCATCATCACCTTGTCCGGATTGATCGGATATGCTTCGCCGCTTTCTTCATCAAAGACATAGTAGTAGTCCTGAGAGTAGTTGACGGAGAAGGAGAAGATCATCGTATTGCCGTCTTCGGATACCTGCGTATTGCCGAAGATCGCATTGCCTTCATAGGTGAAGACATCGCTCAGTTCATCATTTCCCTCTTCCCATTTCTGGATGATGGTCTTGCAACTGTTTCCTTCGGAGATGGTGGTCGGCGAATAAAAGGCGAGCTTCTTTTTCGACCAGACACCGGAGAAGGTCAGAGGCAGTATCTTGAGGATCCTGCTGTTTCGGAAATCATAGATGATGTTGTCGGGACGCGGTGCACCGTCGACCTGAGCCATGATGGCCAGAATATCTTCATCCGTTTCCGAAGGCGTTGCCGAGAAAGGAGTCCTTTCAGGCAGATCGTATCTCTTGAACAGGGTCTTTACGACATTGAGGTCTTTGTCCAGTTCCACGACTGTGTAGTTTCCTTCGTGGGATCTGGTGGCGATGTAGCCGTCATGCCAGGGCAGGATGCCTGAAGGAAGTTCCTCATTATATTCCGCTTTCAGTTTTGCGATCATGGCTTCGATCTCTTTAGGATCGAAATAGGAATCGGTAAATGCGTTTTCCCTGGCAGTGAAGTCTTTGACTTCCGGATCTTTGGTGTCTCTGAGCCAGGTATAGGGTGCCTCAAGCTTATGGCCGAAGCGTTCTTCTGTCAGATCGGACTTGCGGCACTTGGGATAATCATACTTCATCTTTCCTGTATACCACCTTTCCGTTGATCATCGTCAGTAAGAGGTTGGCTCTGACATCGAGCGAAGGCAGAGCATCAAAGATCAGGATATCGGCATCTTTTCCTTTTTCCAGCGTTCCGACTCTGTCGTCGACCATCAGGATCTTTGCGGAGTTGCGGGTGATCATGGCCAGTGCACGGACGGGATCCATGCCTTTTCTGACGGCTTCACCGACTTCCGTGACCAGCAGGTTTTCCGGTGTGACCGGTCCGTCGGTCATGACGGTGACGGTGATGCCCCGATCATCCAGACCTTTACAGCACTCAAAGTCGATCTTGCCGCCTTCTCCCGGGAAGAGTCCTGAGGAGATCGGTCCGAAGATGACGCCTTTGACGTGCCTGTCTTTTAAGACATCATAGTAATCGGATGCGCCCTGGGCATGGTCGATGGTAACGTTGATGTCGAATTCCTTTGCGATCTCAACGACGGTGACCATGTCATGCATATAGGTATGGACTTTTAAGGGGATCTTCTTTTCCAGTACGGGAATACCGTGTTCCAGTCCCAGATCATAAGGAGGCATCTTTTTGGGATCCTTCTTCGCTTTTTCTTTCTTTTCCTTATATTCTCTGACTTTACGGAAGTAGTCTCTTAACAGGAAGGCGATGCCCATGCGGGTCATCGGCAGCTGATGGGCTCTGGAATAGACGCCTTTGGGGTTGATGCCGGTGGCAGCTTTGAGACAGACCGGATGTTTCAGGAGTCTTTCATCGATCGTACCTTTATCGGATTTTAAGACGATGCCCCAGCCGCCGATGACGTTGCCGCTGCCGGGGATCAGGCAGGAAGTCGTGATGCCGTTTTTCACAGCGATCTTGAACTGTTCGTCATCCGGGGTGATTCCGTAATAGGCATCCATTTCCGGCGTGACCGGGTTCGTACATTCGTTGAGGTCGTCCAGTTCGTCTTCAAAGACACCGCCGATATGGGAATGGGCATCCACAAAACCGGGGATGACGACTTTGCCGGAAGCATCGATGAGTTCCGCTTTATCGGCTTTGATGGAGGGGGCGATCTTCTCGATCTTGCCTTCATCATTGACCAGGATGTCAGCTTTGATGGGCCTGTCATCCTTCATCGTGTAGACTGTACCGTTCTTGATTACATACATCTCAGTTCGTCTCCTTCCTTATATATTACTTTTCCGCCCATGAAGGTCTTCATGATCTTTGCCTGATAGGATTCCAGAGGATTCTGGTCCCAGAGGACGATATCGGCACGTTTGCCTTCTTCGATCGATCCGGTCAGATCGTCGACGGAGAGCAGTTTTGCCGGATTGGAAGTCATCATCGGCAGCACCTTTGTTTCATCTTTCATGATGCGCATCATGCAGATGCCAAGCCACAGCACATCTTCCCTGATCTGCCAGCTGCTGTCAACACCTGATAAAGCTACCGTCAGTCCTTTTTCCGCCAGGGCAGCGATGCCTTTCAGGTCGAGTTTCATGGCTGTCTTGTCTGCCGTCATCGAATTGGATCTGACGACCAGCGGGATCTTCTTATCGACCAGCCAGGTATCGTCCTTGCCGATCTCAAAGCCGTTGCATATGACAGGCTTGATCTTGTATGGCTTGAGGATCTCCAGGACATGTAAGGCATCCTGTTTGGTATCGACGGAGACGAAGAGAGGCAGTTTCTTCTTTACCACTTTCTGTAAAGCTTCCATCTTCATGTCTCTGTCCTTGCCTTTTTCAACTTTGTATTCAGATGCCTTGCGTAACTGCTCGGCGAACTGTTCAAAGATCCACATCTTGGATAGAGGTGCCACATTGCGTCTGCCGTAGGCGTTCTTGAGACTGTTTCTGACGGAGGCTTTCATGCCGACCTGGTCCTTCAGACACATCTCAAAGGGATTGAGACCGTCGACTTCGAATACCGCCATCGTTCCGCCGAAGAGGTTGTTGTCGGTCGGAGTGACGCCGATGGTCGTCAGACCGAAGGCACCCAGCTGCTGAACAGTGGCTGCTCTGCCGTTGAAGGCATATTTGACGTCGAGCTGCGGTGTGATCGGATCCGAGAGTTCATCGTTATCCTGTGAGGAGGGACGGATCTCCGTCATGGATCCGTTGATACCCCAGGAAGACAGGGTCTGTATGAATCCGGGGAAGACTTCCAGCCCTTTGGCATCGATCACTTCTTCGTTTTTGTTCTGTTTGAGTTTTTCGGCGATCTTTTCGATCTTTCCGTCTTTGATACGTATGTCAGCAGAAAAGATCTTGCCTTTTCCGTCATGGATACGTCCGTTTCTGATCAGCATAATCATTATCCTCCGTACTATTCTTACTATAATTATATACATATTATACATTATGAAAATATTTTCAGAAAAAAACATGTAAGAAATGATGGAAAAATTTGTACCAATAGTATAAAATGTATCTATTAAAGGCAGAGGTAAGTCAAGTGAGAAGGTTTATTCTGAGAAGATTGTTCTCCGGAACGATCGTAGTACTGTTCTCAGTACTGTTCAATTTTGTCATCATTCGGCTGGCTCCGGGCGATCCGACGAGGCTTTTAGCCGGAAAGGACAATCCGAGTCAGGAAATGATGCAGGCATTGCGGGCCAAATACGGCCTGGATAAACCGATACTGGAGCAGTTCTGGATCTATGCCAAACAGCTGCTCCATGGCGATTTCGGTTATTCCTATGTTTCGACTGCCAAGGTCTGGGATCTGATCAAGACAAGGATCGGTCCGACATTGATGATTGCTTTCACTGGCGCAGTTATCGGCTTATTGATTGGCACTTTACTGGGTATTTTTGCCGCCAGGAAGAAGGGAAGTAAGTTTGACCTTTTCCTCTGCGGTATTTCTTATTTCTTTGATTCCACACCGAGCTTCTGGCTTGGACTGATGATGATCCTGCTGTTTGCATCCATTCTGAAATGGTTCCCGACATACGGCATGTATTCCTTAAGAGGAAACTACACCGGTATCGGAAAAATCCTGGATCTGCTGAAACATATGTTCTTACCGGTAACGACACTGGTACTGATCGATATTCCTTATTATTTCCGTATTGCCCGTTCCTCTGTCTTACAGACGATGTCGGAAGATTTCATCATGACTTTGAGGGCGACAGGCATGAGTGAGAAAAAGATCTTCAATAAATACGTTATGAGGAATGCGATCATCCCGACGGTTACGGTTTTCGGTATCACACTGGCTTACATGATCACCGGTGTTTCGATGATCGAGATTGTCTATGCCTGGCCGGGCATGGGCAGACTGATGCTGGACTCGATCACCAAGCGTGACTATCCGACTTTGTCGGCGATCTATCTGATGCTTTCGATCTCGGTTGCTGTCATGACTGTTGTCGTCGATATCATTTATGCGTGGATCGATCCGCGTATCAGGGTTGAATAGGGGTGGATTATGGAAAAGAAGAAAAAGAACACATTCAAACTCATCCTGAATACGATCAACAATAATATTCAGCTGAAGATCGGTCTGATTTTTCTGGCTGTTCTGCTTTTCATAGCGTTCTTCGGACCGCTGTTTGCGCCATATAATCCGTATCGTCTGAACGATGATCTGCTGATGGCGCCCTGCAAGCAGTATCCGCTTGGAACGGACAGTCTGGGACATGATATCCTTTCACAGATCCTGTACGGTGCATCGACATCGCTGAAGATCGGCTTTATTGCGGCAATGATTTCGGCGATCATCGGTGTTACGCTGGGCGGTATTGCCGGTTTCTACGGCGGATGGATCGACCAGCTGCTGAATGAAGTCATGAACATCTTCCTGATGCTTCCGGACTTCTTCCTGATCCTGATGATCATTGCGACGTTCGGTTCTTCCATGATGAATGTCATGATCGTCATCGGTCTGACTTCCTGGGTAGGAAATGCCAGACTGATGAGGGCGCAGGCCAAGGCGATCAAAGAAAGGACCTTCATACAGAGCTCCTTCTCAATGGGAGAATCAAAATCCTCGATTCTGATCCATCACGTATTGCCAAACGGCATTTTCCCGATCATCGCCAATACGACGATGAATATTTCCGGTGCGATCCTGACCGAAGCCGGTCTGTCGTTCCTGGGCCTGGGCGATCCCAACGTAGTCAGCTGGGGTCAGATCATCACTGCCGGCAAGGCGTATCTGCCAAAGTGCTGGTGGATCTGTACTTTCCCAGGTCTGATGACGATTTTTACCGTTCTGACGTTCTTCCTGATCGGCGAAGGCCTGAACAGAGTCCTCTCCCCGAAGATGGATGCGAATAAGTAGGAGGTGTATGATATGAGTTTACTGGATATTAGAAATGTCAGCATCAACTACCATACCAACGACAAGACGGTCTATGCCGTTCAGGATGTTTCCCTGACGGTAGAGGAAGAAGAATCCGTCGGTATTGTCGGTGAATCCGGTTCCGGAAAATCGACCCTGGCCATGGGTATCCTGAGATTATTGCCGGAAAATATCATTGAGACTTCCGGTGAGGCCCTGCTGAATGGTGAAGATATCTTCTCAATGGATCAGGAGAGGCTGCAGGAAGTACGCTGGACCCAGATGTCTGTTGTCTTCCAGAAAGCAATGAATGCCTTATCTCCTGTCCACAGGATCGGCAAACAGATGGAAGATATTTACCGGGTCCACTATCCCAATGAAACAAAAGAAAAGATCACGGAAAGGATCTACAGTCTGTTGAAACTGGTCAATCTTTCCGAACGTGTATACATGTCATATCCTCATGAGCTTTCAGGAGGTATGATGCAGAGAGTTGCGATCGCACTGGCTCTGATCTTTGAACCGAAACTGCTGATCATGGATGAAGCCACGACAGCACTGGACGTCGTTACCCAGACCCAGATTCTCAACGAGATCATGAATCTGGAAAAGAATATGAAGATCGCCCGTATCATGATCACCCATGATATGTCGGTCGTCGCTTCCACCTGCAAGAAGGTCGTCGTCATGTATGCCGGCAGAGTCATGGAAGAGGGCAGGGTCATGGATGTTCTGGTCAATCCGCGGCATCCTTACACCAAAGGCTTATTGAACTCCTTCCCGTCCTTCACCGGCGAGAAGACCAATCTGAAGGGCATTGAAGGAAATCTTCCCGATATGTCGATCTATCCGACGGGCTGCGTCTTCGCGGACCGCTGTCCGTTTGCGAAGGAAAGATGTCATAAAGAGATCCCTCAGCTGAAGGATTATGGAGACAACTGGAAAGTTGCCTGCTTCTTAAAGGAAGAGGGAGGTGATATCAATGAGTGAACTGATCAGAGTTGAAGATCTGGTTAAGTACTACATCCAGAAAAAGGTCGTCAAGAAAGACGGCAAGACACTGAACAAACAGACGATCAAGGCAGTTGACGGTGTCAGCTTCAGCCTTGACAAAGGTGAGATCATCGGCGTCATCGGTGAGTCGGGCTGCGGCAAATCGACGTTGGGCAGACTGCTGATGAGACTGGAAGATCCCACTTCCGGTGATGTCTATATCGACGGTGAATCCACATCGGAATTGCTGAAGAGAGATCCTCTGGCTTTCCGCAAGAAATGCCAGATCGTCTTCCAGAACCCCTTTGATACCTTCGACCCACGTTATACGATCAGAAAGATCCTGATGAGTGCGACGAAGCTGCATAAGATCGGGGAAACAGAAGAGGAACAGCTGCAGATTTGCAAGGATATCCTGGAAGAAGCCGGTTTGATCCCGGCTGAGGATTATCTGGACCGTTATCCGTTTGAACTGTCAGGTGGACAGCTGCAGCGTATTTCCATTCTCAGAAGCATGCTGCTGAACCCGGAATTCCTGGTCGCCGATGAACCGGTCTCCATGCTGGACGTATCGGTACGTGCCGATATCATCAACATGCTGACGAAACTTGTAAGAGAACACGGCAGTTCAATGGTGTTTATCTCACATGATATTGCTACAACCAGATATATTTCCGACCGTACGATCGTCATGTATCTGGGCAGGATCGTTGAGATGGGTAATTCCGATGATATCCTGCATGATCCCAAACATCCTTATACGCAGGCTCTGATCTCCAATTCACCGGATATCGACCCGCGCGTCAGGAAAGAAGCAATCATTCTGGAAGGCGAGCCGCCCACACCGATCGATACGGGTCCGGGCTGCTACTTCGCACCCAGATGCCGCTTTGCGACAGAGAAGTGCTTCAAAGAGTATCCGAAAGCAGTGAAAACTGCTGACGGAAGAGAAGTATCGTGTTTCCGATACGATGAAAATGGTCTTAACACCTGTGATCTGGGTGTTGGATATGAAAAGGAGGAAGATCAATGAAAAAATTATTAGTTGTATTGCTGACGATTTTGTTCGTTCTGACCGGTTGCTCCAACGGCGGCGGCGGTGAGAAAAAAGAAGAACAGGTTTACATCGTTGCTCAGGACGGTGAGCCAGCAACTCTCAACCCGGATGCCATTTCCGATGACTTCAACTACACGATCGTACAGAACATTTTCCCGCGTCTGTATAAGCTGAACAATGCGTTCAACGCGATCCCGGATCTGGCAACCAGCTATGATGTATCTGATGATGCATTAACTTACACATTCCATCTGCGTGACAATGCAGTATGGACCGACGGTGAAAAAGTTACTTCTGCCGATGCTGTCTACACTTTCAATGAGATCATTGACAAGCAGTACGCCAACGCAAACGTATTCGGTTTTGTCGAGTCAATCGAAGCACCGGATGATTACACAGTCGTATTCCATATGAGCGAACCGGATGGCTCATTCATCGCCAATGTTTCCTGGTACGGCACATTCATCCTTCCGAAACATGTTCTGGAAGGAACTGACTGGATGACCAATGATGAATTCTCCAACAATCCTGTTTCCTGTGGTCCGTTCAAATTTGATGTCTGGAACAAGGGCACTGATGTTCAGATAGTAAGAGACGAGAATTACTGGGGCGATGCTCCGCTTCTTGATCGTGTTATCTTTACTGTTATTTCCGATCCGAGTACAATGTATCAGGCTTGGCTGAATGGTGAAGTAGATGAAATCAGTGCTTCTTACATTCCTGCAACCGATCTTGACGGAATCATGGCTGATACAGACAATTACTACACTGTAACTCAGACTTGGCCTTCACCCTGGTACATCACGTTCAACCTCACTGAGGGTCCGTTCGCCGATGTCAAGGTCCGTGAAGCTGTCATGTACGGCGTTGACAGAGAAGACGTCTCCGTCAAGGCAACCGGCGGTTACAAACCTGCCAACAACCACTTCATCCCTGACAACTTCGTAGGTGCAGTCAATGATGATGCAAGAGAAGCCGATTACGATCTTGAAAAAGCACAGCAGCTTCTCGAAGAAGCAGGTTACACGAAGGATGCTGACGGCTACTACTTCGAGTGCACATTCACTGTCATGGGCGGCTTCGAAGACTTCTGCACAGTCGTTGCCGATAACATGGAAAAGATGGGCATCAAAGTCAAACTGGATGTTCAGGATTACAACATCTGGTATGAGAACTGCTTCGATAATACCAACTTCGAAATCACCGCTTTAGGCGGATTCCAGGGACCGGATGTACTCGGTACGACCCGTCGTTGGACGACTGACGGTTCTGTCAATATCCCGAGATACTCAAGAGCTGAAGTTGATGAACTGGCTAAGAAGGCTATTCAGGCTTCCAGTGATGAAGAAAGAAACGGCTACATCAGAGAAATCCAGAAATATCTGCGTGAAGATGTTCCGTTCGTTCTCTGTGTCAACTATGTTGACTACAGCCCGTTCAAGAACTACATCAAGGGCAACAACTATGTAAGCGTTGCTGATGGCGGTTCTATGGAAAAAGCCGGCTTCAGTGAGTACACTTACTACTGGCTGGATAAATAATCTTTAGGATTATGTCAAAGAAAAAGGCAGGGGCTTTATGCCTCTGCCTTTTCAGAAAGGATCATACTCATGAACTTTGAACATTTACTGAACAATATCCCTGACTATAAAGTGTTCCTGACAGTTGACGAGATGAACGAGAGTTCGAGAAAACTGGCGCAGGATTATCCCGATCTGGTCACGATGTGGGAAGCAGGAAAATCGACGAAAGGCGAACCGATCTATGCTTTGAAGATCGGCGAAGGGTCAAAGAACGCCTTCATGTTCGGCTGCCCGCACCCCAATGAGCCGATGGGATGCATGATGCTGGAATATTTCACGAGATATCTCTGTGAAAATGATGATTTCAGAAAAGAGTTTGACTATACATGGTACATCATCAAGAGTATTGATGTTGACGGGACCAGATATAACGAGGGCTGGTTCAAGGGACCATTTACTTTATATAACTACGCAAAGAACTTCTACCGTCCGATCGGTTCGATGCAGCCGGAATGGACTTTCCCGTTCGACTACAAGAACTACAAATGGGACACACCGATCCCTGAGACGCAGATACTGATGAAGATCATCGATGAGACGAAACCTGCCTTCATGTATTCATTACATAATGCCGGTTTCGGCGGTGCCTACTGGTATCTGACCAGGGAAGCACCGGAGATCTATGAGAAACTCTATGGTGCAGCAAAGAGGCAGAATGTTCCTCTGCATCTGGGCGAACCGGAAGCGCCGTTCATCCCTTCCTTCTCCAAGGCCATCTACAAGATGATCGCCATGTCGGAAGAGTATGATTTTGCGGAGCAGTACGGTGAAGGCGATCCGGCAGAGACGATGTTTGCGGGCGATTCTTCCGACTCTTATGCCAAGAAGTATGGCACTTTCTGTCTGGTGGCGGAACTTCCTTATTTCTATTCGCCGAAGATCCAGGACACGAGCGAATTGCCGTACCCTCGTCTGGAAGCTGTCGAGAAAGGCCTGAAAGAGAACCTGGAAACTTCCAACAAGATGGCCGCTTTCTTCGATCAGTACCGTGATCTCTGCGGTCCGGACAACGACTTCGTCAAGATCATCGGCAGAAGTCTCGATGAGAGACAGAAGAACTATGACACGGAACTCAATTTTGCCAGACAGAATCCGGATAATCAAAAACCATGCAAGGTCTCTGAGGAATTCGACAACCTGATCGTTACCCAGTTCTACAAGATGCTTTCATGGGGCTCGCTGATCAGAGGCGCGAAGTATGAAAGAGACAAGAGGGCCGGAAGTGAAGAAGAAAAGAAGCTGAACGAGATCATCCCGCAGATGGAGAAGGAATTCGAAGAACTCTCCAAGAAAGTGGAAGAACTCACTCAGTATTCCGTCGTCGATATCAAAAGGCTCGTCGGCGTGCAGCTTGAGAGCGGCATGATCGTCGCTGATTATGTGAAGAACAAAGGAGACCAGCTATGAATCTGTCAAGTCAGAATGATCTGGACAGATAAAAAAGCTGGATCCACTATGAAAACTCCGCGTTATTCGCAATGGCGGATAATGTCATGCCGTTCTTTGAAAATCTGTTGTTTGAATTATCGGTAAATGAATTCTTCTTGAGGATGATTGAGGATCCAGAAGATATATCGGCACAGCTTGGCGGCGCAATGTCCCAAAGCGTTATAGTGCGATTTGCCCTGCAGTCTCTTAAGCTCGTAATAGTCTTTGACCGGTCCTTCGCATCTTGTCATATTGTAGGCAGACCAGATCAGAGCGTAGCGCAAGAGCTTGTTGCCTCTCTTGGACATCCTGGTTGTCGAGGCGTTCCATGTGCCTGACTGCCTGATCTTCGGATCAAGTCCCGCATAAGCTGTCAGCTTCTTGTAAGAGTCGAATCTTGATATACTGATGATGGCAGACATGATGTAGCCGATCTCGATGTCATTCATTCCTTTCAGTTGCTTAAGCGGGGACTCAAACACCGAAGGATGGTTGATGATCATCGATTCGACCTCTTCTATCTGCCTTTCCTTTATCTCGAGAGTCTCGATGCAGTGTCTGATATTGAGGGCTATGGCTCCTGAAGGATAGCCTACAGATACTTTGGCAGCTTCCCTGAGCTTTTCTATCTTGGTTAAAGGATATTTCCCTCTGGAAGCCTTATAAGCCAGATTCTGCAGTCTGTCGATCCGCACCTTCGAGATATCTTCTGCGCTCGGATATTCCTTAAGGATGGCTCTTATCGCTTCCGTATGGATATTGACGATGCCTTCCAGTTCAGGAAATACTCTGTCCAGATAGGATTTGAGCTTGATCTTCATCTTTGAGGAATCCGTTATCAGGAAGTGTCTCTGGTAAGACAGTTCCTTGAGCTCATTATTGAAAAACTCCTCGTTTTCCAGATTCTGATATTCAAACGACAGAAACACTGCGATCGCCCTTGAATCGATATCATCGTTCTTGGCGTCACGCAGAGAAACAGATCTGAACCGGGAAGTCATATAAGGGTTGATGAGATAACACTTATATCCTCTTTCCGTCAGATAACTGAAAAGGGTCATGTGATAGTGACCGGTCGACTCAAAACCGGTCATTACATCATTTCTTCTCTTCAGTTTCGATAGATTCGAGACTAATGAGTCAAAGCCTTTCTCATTATTCTCAAAATGAAGTGAATCAAGTATGTATTCTCCTGTAGCGGGGTCATAGATACTTGCGACGTGTTCATACTTGGCCACGTCGATGCCGCAGAATAGTCTTTTCACAATAAAGACCGCCTTTCCAGAAACCTTGCCGTCTCTGCAGCGGTCCTATCGTGTAAACTTGCGCGACATGAAGGTATCACACCTATCCAGCTATCAACAGAATGATAAGACACTGCAGATTCACTCTCCTTTAAGTAGATAAACCACACAGCGAAATAAGAGTACTGAGGTCTCATCTACATTCTATAGAAGGCTGGAAAGGAAAGCGATACTTATGTACGGCAAGGTACGTATGTATCATACAAGACTGTTATGAAAAAATTATTGCTTGTATTGTTGTCTGTTCTTGTCGTATTGACACTGGCCGGCTGCGCTTCCGGAGGTTCAGGCGGAAGTGAAGGCGGCGGCGAAGAAGCCAAGCCTTTGCGTATCGGCATCATTCAGTTTGCCCCGCACGTGGCGCTGGATGCCGCGACCAACGGTTTTACCGAAGTCGTCAAGGCTGCATTCCCGGATGCGGATATCGATCTGCAGAATGCTGCGGGCGATATCGCTACCTGTGCACCGATCGTCAACGGTTTCGTCAATGACGGCGTCGATCTGATCATGGCCAATGCCACACCGGCTGTCCAGGCTGCTTCCAATGCGACGGGTGATATTCCTATTCTGGGCACTTCCGTCACTGACTACGGTGCAGGTCTTGGCATCGATAATTTCAGCGGTGTAACCGGCATGAACGTATCCGGAACAAGCGATCTGGCTCCGCTGGATCAGCAGGCACAGATGATACTGGATCTTTTCCCGGAGACCAAGACAGTAGGCATCCTGTTCTGTTCCAATGAGGCAAACTCCAAATACCAGGTCAAAGTCGTCAAAGAGTATCTGGAAGCTAAGGGCATCGCTGTCGAAGAAGGCGCGTTCACCGATTCCAATGATATCGCCATGGTCGTCGAAGATCTGTGTTCCAAGTGCGATGCACTCTACATCCCGACTGACAATACGGCTGCGACCTGTGCAGAAACGATAGCGGGTGTCGTTCTGGAGAAGAAAGTTCCGGCGATCTGCGGTGAAGAAGGCATCTGCAAGCTCTGCGGTATCGCGACATTGACGATCGACTACTACGAACTGGGCAAAGTGACCGGAGAGATGGCTGTCAAAGTGCTCAAGGGCGAAGCTGATGTCGCTTCCATGCCGATCGAATACTTCCCGGATCCTGTCAAAAAGTTCAATCCGGAGATCTGTGAACAGTTCTCTGTAGATATCCCGGACGATTTCGTTGCAATGGAATAAACCGTTTATGCTCAGTTTATCCAATCTGATCGGAAGAGTTCCCGGCGGTGTCGCCCAGGGTATCATCTGGGGCGTCATGGCGCTGGGCATCTATATTACCTTCAGGGTGTTGAAAGAGTCAGACCTTACAGTGGATGGCTCTTTTGCCACGGGAGGAGCCGTTGCGGTCATGCTGATCACAGCAGGGGTCAATTCCTGGATCGCCCTGCTGGTCGCATTTGCTGTCGGCGTCATCGTCGGCATCTGCACCGGACTGATCCATACCGTTCTGGGGATCCCGGCGATCCTTTCAGGCATCCTGGTGCAGTTTGGTCTGTATTCGATCAATCTGCACATCATGGGCATGGTAGCCAATGTATCCTGTTCGCCCGTCAAGAATCATGTGCTGATCACCATGCGCAATATCCCGATGGCGATCGGTGTCGGTTTTGGTTTTGCAGCCGTTCTGATCATCATTATGTACTGGTACTTCGGTACGGAACAGGGCTGTGCGATCCGAGCGACCGGAAACAATGAACACATGGCACTGGCACAGGGCATCAATGTCAGCAACATGAAAGTCATCGGCTTTGCCTTGGGCAACGGTCTGGTTGCCATGGCTGGCGGTCTGATGGCCCAGTATCAGGGCTTTGCGGATGTCTCGATGGGCAGAGGTGCAGTCGTTATCGGCCTGGCTGCCATCATCATCGGCGAAGTCTTATCGGAACTGATCTTCCCGAAGGGATGTTCTTTCTACACGAGACTGACTTTCGTCGTCATCGGCGGCATCGTATATTACCTGATCATGATCTTTGTCTTGTGGTTGAGAGTCGATTCCAATGACCTCAAGCTGGCAACGGCGATCATCGTCATGCTGGCACTGGCGATACCGAATCTGAGAAAGGGGTTGAAATAATGTTAAGGATAGAAAATGTCAGAAAAACCTTCAATCCCGGTACGATCAATGAAAAGATCGCTCTGGACGGTGTCGACCTGATTCTGAATGACGGAGAATTCGTCACGGTCATCGGTTCCAACGGTGCCGGCAAATCAACACTGCTGAATGCGATCGCCGGCGTGTGGCTGGTGGATGAGGGCAAGATCTTCATCGACGACATCGATGTCACGAAATTGAGTGAAAACAAACGTGCCAGATACATCGGCAGGGTCTTTCAGGACCCGATGATGGGCACGGCAGCAGATATGTGGATCGAAGAAAACCTGGCTCTGGCTCACCGCAGAGGCAAGAAGAGAGGTCTTTCTCCGGGTATTTATCCCGATGAAAGAGCGACGTTCAAGGCACTGCTGAAGGAATTTGATCTGGGTCTTGAAGACAGACTTTCGACCAAGGTCGGATTGCTGTCCGGCGGACAGCGCCAGGCGCTGACCCTGATCATGGCGACGCTGCAGAGTCCGAGATTACTGCTGCTGGATGAACATACGGCGGCACTGGATCCCAAGACAGCGGAAAAGGTCCTGGATGTCACGGAAAAGATCGTACGCAAGTCCGGTCTGACGACCTTCATGGTCACTCACAATATGAGAGATGCGATCCATCACGGAGACCGTCTGATCATGATGAATGAGGGAAAGATCATCCTGGATATCAGGGGTGAGGAAAAGAAAAAGCTGACTGTCGAAAAACTGCTGGAGAAATTCGAAAAGGCCAGCGGTGAAGAATTCACAAACGATGCGGCAATATTAGGATAAAAGAAAGGCTTCGATCGAAGCCTTTTCTTTAGTCACTTGTATAGTTATCGAAGTATCCCTGGACCAGGACGACCGGAGTTCCTTTGTCTCCGGAACCGGATGTCAGGTCACAGAGCGAACCGATCAGATCGGTCAGCTGACGGGGCGTCGTACCTTCCGAGACCATCTTGCCGACGAGGTTGGCGTCTTTTTTCTTGATGGACTCCTTGATCGCTTCCTTCAGCTGTTCGCCTTTGAGGTCGGCATAATCATTGTCAGCCAGATATTTGATCTTGACTTCATTCGGTGTGCCTCTCAAACCTTCGGTGAAGAAGGGAGATACGACCGGGTCAGCCAGTTCCCAGATCTTGCCCTGAGGATCCTTGAAGGCGCCGTCGCCGTAGATCATGACTTCCATATGTTTTCCTGTACGTTCAAGCAGTTTTGCCTGAATGTCGTCCACGATCGGCTGGGCGTCTCTGGGGAAGAGCTTGACTTTGTCATCAGTCGCTTTGTTGGAACCGAGCAGACCGTATTTCTCATTGTAGCCCGATCCGTTGACAGAGGCGGTCATGATGTCGTCGAGTCCGCAGACATTGGCACCAAGATCCTTTAAGATCCTCTTGGATCTGAATCTGGTGTGGATGTCGCAGGAAAGGACGTTCTTGGTATATTCCAGGATCGTTTTTGCCTGATTGGCAAAGATGATCTCGCATTCACAGCCCGTATCTTCGATCAGGGAACGGTAGTACTGTACGTAGTTGACACCGGTGAATTCATGGACCGGATCGCCGAAGAGTTCATGGAACTGCTTCTCATTGAGCACATCGGAGAAGGGATTGACGCCTTTGGCATCAAGCTCATCATAAGTCAGAAAGGCATTTCCGACTTCGTCAGAAGGATATGACAGCATCAGGTAGATCTTTTTCGCACCTTTGGCAATGCCTCTGAGAAGGACGGAAAAGCGGTTGCGTGAAGTGATCGGGAAGATGACGCCGATCTCGTTGCCGCCGAGTTTGTTTCTCACATCGGCTGCAATATCATCGGTCGTGCAGTAGTTGCCCTGTGCTCTGGCAACGACGGATTCGGTTACGGCTACGACGTCTCTGTCGTGCAGCGGAAAATTCTCTGCTTGCGCAGCATTGATCACGGAATCCGTAACGATGTTAACCAGGTCATCGCCTTCCTGAATGATCGGAGTGCGGATGCCTCTGGAAACTGTTCCTGTTAGTCTTGTCATAATAGTTACCCCCAACGGAAATATTATAAATCAATATTGTTGTGATTTACATTTTTTTGAAGGTACAATTCATATATAATGGTTATGGAAAAAGGTAAGGATATGCAAAAATACGATGTTGTGATCGTCGGGGCAGGTCCCGGCGGTATCTATACTGCCTATGAGCTTAGTAAGACAGCGCCTCAGTTGAAGGTTGCCATTCTGGAATACGGCAATCCTTTGGAGAAGAGAAAATGTCCGATCGACGGTGAAAGGATCACGAAATGTATCAACTGCAGGACCTGTGCCATCATGAACGGTTTCGGCGGTGCCGGAGCTTATTCCGACGGCAAATACAATATCACCAACGATTTCGGCGGAACGCTGTTTGAACATATCGGCAAGAAGAAAGCACTGGATCTGATGCATTATGTCGATTCCGTCAACATGAACTACGGCGGAGGGGATACGAAACTGTATTCGACCGCTTCTTCCAGGATCAAGACTGACTGCATCCGCAACGGACTCCATCTGCTGGATGCGAAGGTGAGACATCTGGGAACGGATATCAACTATAAAGTTCTGGGCAATCTCTATGAATATCTGAAGCACAAGGCGGATATTTATTTCAATACCGAAGTCAAAAGCGTGAAAAAGACCGATGAGGGATATGAACTGGAGACATCTGGTGAGAGTTTCGGCTGCAGGTACTGTGTCATTTCGGCGGGACGTTCCGGCAGCAAGTGGATGGAAAAAGTCTGCGCCGATCTGAATATACCGACCATCTCCAACCGTGTGGACATCGGCGTGCGTGTGGAGCTGCCCTGTGAGGTCTTCAACCACATCACGGACGAACTCTATGAAGGCAAGATCGTCTATCGTACATCCAAATATCAGGACAGGGTCAGGACTTTCTGCATGAACCCCAAGGGATTGGTCGTCAATGAAAACACCAACGGCATCATCACGGTCAACGGCCACAGCTATGAGGACCCGGAGAAGCAGACGGAGAACACCAACTTCGCTCTGCTGGTCTCGAAGCACTTCACCGAACCTTTTAAGGATTCCAACGGCTACGGCGAATCCATCGCCAGACTGTCAAACATGCTGGGAGGAGGCGTCATCGTCCAGCGTTTCGGCGATCTGATCAGAGGCAAGCGTTCGACGGTCGACAAGATCGAGCATTCCTTCATCACGCCGACCCTCAAGGCAACACCGGGCGATCTTTCGCTGGTCATTCCCAAGAGGATATTGGATGACATCATCGAGATGATCTATGCTCTGGATAAGATCGCTCCGGGCACCGCAAACGATGAGACGCTGCTTTATGGTGTCGAGGTCAAGTTCTACAACATGGAACTGGAACTGGATGAGAATCTGGAGACGGTACACAAGAATCTCTTTGTGATCGGTGACTGTTCCGGCGTGACGCATTCTCTGTCACATGCTTCGGCAAGCGGTGTCTACGTCGCAAGATATATCAGTGAGAATTTATGAGGTGATTATTTATGGAAAACAAATACAGTTTTGATGAGATCGTATCCCATCTGAAGAGTTCCGGCTTTGTCTATCAGGGTTCGGAAATATACGGCGGACTTTCCAATTCCTGGGATTTCGGAATCCTGGGATCCTGGCTCAAGAAGAATATCAAGGATCTCTGGTGGAGAGAATTCATCGAGAGATCTCCCTATAATGTCGGTATCGATTCCGCGATCCTGATGAATACCAGGACCTGGGAAGCATCCGGACACTTGAAAGGTTTCTCCGATTCGATGGTCGACTGCAGGGAATGCAAGGGGCGTTTCCGTGCCGACAACATGATCGAAGAGGCGACCGGTCTTTCCGCGGAAGGCAAGACACCGGAAGAGATGGACCGCATGATCGAAGAGAATCATATCGCCTGTCCGGTCTGCGGCAAGCACAACTTCACCAATGCCAGACCGTTCAATCTGATGTTCAAGACCTATATCGGCACCCTGGAGGATGCCAAATCCACAGTCTATCTGCGTCCGGAGACGGCACAGGGCATTTTCGTCAACTTCAGCAATGTGGCTCGTACTTCCAGAAAAAAGATCCCGTTTGGCATCGGGCAGATCGGCAAATCTTTCCGTAACGAGATCACTCCGGGCAACTTCATTTTCCGTATCAGGGAATTCGAGCAGATGGAACTGGAATTCTTCTGCAAGCCGGGAACCGATCTTGAATGGTACCGCTACTGGGTCGATTACTGCTACAGCTTTGTCAAGAGACTGGGCATCAACGAAGATAAATTACGGATCAGGGAACATGCGAAAGAGGAACTGAGTTTCTATTCCAAGGGGACCAGCGATATCGAATATGCCTATCCGTTTACCGACTGGGGCGAGGTATGGGGCATTGCCGACCGTACGGACTATGACCTCAAGCAGCATTCCGAGTATTCCGGCAAGGAACTGAATTATCTGGATCCGGAGACCAACGAGAAGTATATTCCGTACTGCGTCGAGCCTTCCGTGGGTGTCGAGCGTCTCTTCCTGATGGTCTGCTGCGATGCCTATGAAAGGGAGAAGATCGCCGAGAACGACGAAAGGATCGTCATGCATCTGCATCCGGCCCTGGCTCCGGTCAAGGCCTGCATCTGTCCGCTTTCCAAGAAGCTTTCCGAACCGGCAACTGCTCTGTTTGAAGATCTGAGCAAGAAGTTCCACTGTGAATACGATGAGGCCGGTTCCATCGGCAAGCGTTACAGAAGAAACGATGCAATCGGTACGCCTTTCTGCATCACCTATGATTTTGACACCGAGAATGACGGCTGCGTGACGGTCAGAGACCGTGACAGCATGCTTCAGACGAGGGTGAAGATCGAAGAACTGAAAGATTATATCGAACAGCGTCTCGCGTTTTAATGAAACTTACTGAAGAAGTAATCAACGATATACGTAGCAGCGCCGACATCGTCGATGTGATCGGCCACTACATTCCTCTGATCAAGAAGGGCAAGGGCTACAGTGCACTTTGTCCTTTTCATGATGATCATGATCCTTCTTTGTCGATCTCGCAGGACAAGCAGATCTACAAGTGCTTCGTCTGCGGAAACGGCGGCAATGTCTTTACTTTTGTCTCCAACTACAAGAAGGTCTCTTTCCCGGAAGCGGTAAGTGAAGTCGCCAAGATCATCGGCAAGCCGATCGACATCGATCTGGCACCCAAGAAAGTATCGCGTTTCCAGCCGTATTATGATCTTCTGAGTGCGATGATCTCTTACTGCAGCTATCTGCTGACGGCCTCCAAGCTGGGTGAAAAGGCCATGACATACCTGAACAACAGGGGACTGGAAAAAGACGTCATCGAGTATTTCAATATCGGTCTGGATCCTGATAATAGAAAGATCTATGAGTATCTGAAGAATCATAATTTCAGGGATGAGGACATGATCAAGGCCGGTGTCTGCCGGATGCTGGAAGGGGGCATGGCCGATGTGTTTTACAACCGCATCATCTTCCCGATCCATGACAAACAGGGCAATCCGATCGCTTTTTCGGCGAGGGATTACCAGGGTGCTTCCTCAGCCAAATACATCAACTCTGCAGACAATATCATCTATACCAAGGGCGATCACTTATACAATTATCACAGAGCTTATGAAGCCTCCAGAAAAGCCGGATATGTGATTGTCTGCGAGGGTGTCATGGATGTCATTGCCTATCACCGGGCCGATCGGCTAAATGTGGTCGCGACACTTGGCACAGCATGTACCAGGAATCAGATCGAACTGCTCAAGTCCCTCAACCGCAGGATTGTGCTTTCCTATGACGGTGACAAGGCGGGACAGGCAGCCAATCTCAAGATCGGCGAGATGCTTCTGGAAGAGGGTTTCGAAGTCTTTGTCATCGACAATCAGAGCGAACTGGATCCCGATGAGATCATCAATCAGTACGGCAAGAATGCCCTGAGGGATCTGGAAGGAAAGCAGATCTCCTATATCGATTACGCGATGAATTACTGTAAGAAACAGTACAATCTGGATAATTACGACGACCGCAAGAAGATGACCCTGAAGATGTCTTCGCTGATCGAGAAAATCCCCGATGAATATGACCGGGAGAATTATCTGAACGAACTGTTTGAAATCACGAAAATTCGCAAAAGAGATACACAGAACAGGAAAGAAATAGGTTATAATAAAAAGACGGCCGACATCAGTTTTTCGATCGACGGACTGACGAAAGCCGAGTATACGATCATTGCCCAGATGGCACTGTCCAGAAAGGCGATGGATATCTACCAGAGACAGTTGGGCTGTCTTCTGGATGAGAACGATCAGAAACTGGCAATGCTGATCATAGACGACTACAGGAAGCGTGGAACATGTTCGCTGTCAGCCATCTATGATGAATGTGAAGACGATCAGATCAGGAACCTGATTTCCGATCTGGCACTGGTCGAGACATTGCCAAGCGGATTTGATGAGAAGGCCCTGTCGGGAGCGATCGATAAGGTAAAGACAGAGATCAGGAAACGCAAGATGGACGATCTGAAAGAAAAGATTAAGAAGACATCGACGCTGGATCCGAAACAGGCTGAAGCATATCTGCTCGAGTATGAAAAACTGATCAGGGAATTCGGAGGTAACAATGGCTAAAAAAGCAAAAGAAAAAACAGAAGTGATCACCGAAGAAGAATCTGCCGCCAAAAAAGGCGGCAAGCAGGAAGAAGTCAAGACCTCAGAGACGATCAAGGAAGTGATCGGCTCCGACGGCAAGGCCATCAAGGCAGCCAAGAAGGTCAAGAAGTCTTCCCTGGGTCTGAAGAAGAAATATAACGATATCGAGGATCTGAAAAACGATCTGGTCGAACTGAATAAACAGGGTGTTGATATCGTACAGTCCGATGTCGTAACGGCACTGGACCGTTTTGATATGACCGATGATGAGATCGACCAGTTCTATGACTGGATCTCTTCCGTCAACATCGATCTGATCGATGAATCGGAGGATGAAGAAGATCTCGATGACGACGATTATCTTTCCACGGAAGAATCCGATGAAGATGAAGATGAGGATTCCGAAAAGAATATCGTCATTAACTACGAACAGGCTTCAACCTATACCAAGGTCAATGATCCGGTCAAGATGTATCTCAAGGAGATCGGAAGGGTACCTCTGTTAAAGGCGGATGAGGAAGTGCTGATCGCCAAGCGTATTGAAAACGGCATCAACAATCCGGATGATCCCAAACTGGTACAGGACGGCATCGATGCCAAGAACGAACTGATTTCCGCCAACCTCAGACTGGTCGTTGCCATCGCCAAGAAATATACGGGCCGTGGCATGCTGTTCCTGGATCTGATCCAGGAAGGCAACATGGGTCTGATCAAGGCAGTCGATAAATTCGATTACACCAAGGGCTTCAAATTCAGTACCTATGCGACATGGTGGATCAGACAGGCCATCACCAGAGCTATCGCCGACCAGGCCCGGACCATCCGTATCCCGGTTCACATGGTCGAGACCATCAACAAGATGACCAGGATACAGAGACAGCTGGTCCAGGAACTGGGCAGGGATCCTTCTGCGGAAGAGATCGCGGAAAAGATGGGCTCCGGCATGACATCGGAAAAAGTCAGAGAGATCCAGAAGATCGCTCTGGACCCGGTATCGCTGGAAACACCGATCGGTGAGGAAGATGATTCCCACCTGGGTGATTTCATCGAGGATAAGGATGCGCTTTCGCCCGACCAGTATGCCAACAACGAACTGCTCAAGGATGAGATCGACCTGATCCTGTCGACATTGACCGACAGGGAAGAGAAGGTCATCCGTCTGCGTTTCGGTCTGGAAGACGGAAGGACCAGGACTCTGGAGGAAGTCGGCAAGGAATTTGACGTCACCAGAGAGAGGATCCGTCAGATCGAGGCCAAGGCGCTGCGCAAACTGAAGAATCCGACCAAGAGCAAGAGACTGAAGGAGTTTCTGGAAGACAAGAAGTAATGATTTCACCGAGATTGTTACAGATCGCAATGCTTGTTGAGAAAAATAAGGTAGTATTTGACGTAGGCTCCGACCACGCCTTACTGCCTTGTTTTTTGGTGGAGAACGGCATCTGTGAAAAAGTATATGCCGGAGAGATCGCCGAAGGCCCTTTGAATCATGTGAAGGAAACGGTTGAGAAAAAGGGTTTACAGGGAAAGATCATCCCCGTTTTTTCCGACGGACTGGCCAAGGCTGAAGATGATGTGGATATCGTCGTCATCGCCGGCATGGGCTACCATACGATCAGACACGTGCTGGAAAGCTGCGATGTCGGCCGCTATCAGTACTTCCTTCTGCAGTCCAATACCGATGTGGATCTGCTGAGGAGATATCTGTCCGAGCATATGTACACGATCGAGGATGAGAGAGTCGTCTATGACGGCTTCTACTATCAGATCATCCGTTTTTCAGCCGATCTGCATGATCCCTACAGCGAAGATGAGATCAAGTACGGCCCGATCCTGCTCAAGAGAAGGGACGAAGTTTTTCTTGCCTATCTGGCCGATTTATTGGATCGTTACCGTGAGATCAACAGACAGGCCAATAAAAGCGAATATGATGAAAAAATAAAAGAAATCGAGAGAATATTGTATAATTAGGTGGTTGCGAGGATAATACTATGACGAACAAATTTAAGAATTACCGCAATGAGGCGTTTCAGAATAAAGAGAGTTTCAAGGAGTACTTTGACTACTTTGCGCATATTCATTACGGAAAAGATCTTGCCGAGACAGGAATGATCGAAAAATATGTCGTTCTGTCGCAGATGGTCAAGACATACATGCTGGAGGACTGGCGCGAGACAAAGTATGCCGTCAGGACCCACAACAACAAACAGATTTATTATTTCTCTTTAGAATTCCTGCTGGGAAGGATGCTCAGGAACAACCTGATGTCTTTGGGCATCTACGATGTCGTGAAAGAAGGCCTGGCCGATCTCAATATCGACATCAACGATATCGAGGACATCGAGACCGATGCCGGATTAGGAAACGGCGGTCTGGGCAGACTGGCAGCCTGTTTCCTGGATTCGCTGGCAACGCTGCAATATCCGGGTTCGGGCAATACGATCCGCTACAAGAACGGTCTGTTCAAACAGCTGATCGAAAACAACGAACAGGTGGAAGTGCCTGACCAGTGGCTCAGGATCGAGAATCCCTGGGAAGTCAGAAAAGCCGACAAGACTGTCGATGTTCGTTTCTATGGTTATGTCGACATCACCAGAGACGCCAACGGCGAACTCGAATTCCACAGAAAAGACACCGAACATGTACTGGCTGTTCCTTACGACATGCCGATCATCGGTTCCAACAATACGACCGCAAATACGCTGAGGATGTGGAATGCGGAACCTTCGGATGATCTTCCTGCCGGAAGAGACTACCGCAAATATCTTTCTGATGTCGAAGACATCTGTCTGAACCTGTATCCGGACGATACGACCGAAGAGGGCAAGTATCTGCGTATCAAGCAGGAATATTTCTTCGTCGCCGCCGGCTTACAGTCGATCATCAACGACCATCTCAAGGTATACGGTACATTGGACAACTTCTCCGACAAGGTCGTCATCCAGCTGAATGACACCCATCCGGCCCTGGCGATCCCGGAACTGATGAGGATCTTCATGGATTCTTATCACATTCCCTGGGCCAAGGCCTGGGAGACGGTCACGCATACCTTTGCCTACACCAACCACACGGTCATGCAGGAAGCACTGGAAAAATGGCCGGTCGAATACATTAAGAAGCTTCTTCCGCGTATCTATCTGATCATCGAAGAGATCGATACCCAGTTCAAGAGAGAACTGATCGCCATGGGCAAGAAGCACAACTTCATCGATTCCGTCTGTATCATTCATGAAGGCAACGTCAGGATGGCTTATCTTTCGATCGTCGGTTCCTATTCTGTCAACGGTGTCGCCAAGATCCATTCCGGTATCATCCAGAATGATACGTTCAGGGATTTCTATGATATCTATCCCTACAAGTTCAACAACAAGACCAACGGCATCACGCCGAGAAGATGGCTCTTATATGCCAACCCGGAGCTTTCCGCTCTGATCGAAAAGTACATCGGTCCGGACTTCCGTCATGATTTCAGAAGGATCGAGGATCTGATGAATCATGTGGACAATCCCGAGCTGCAGGAGGAATTCCTGAGAGTCAAATCGGTCAAGAAGCAGCAGCTGGCTGACTGGATCCGCAAGAATTATGACATCAAGATCGATCCGGATTCCGTTTTCGACTCGATCGCCAAGAGATTGCACGCCTATAAGCGTCAGCTGATGGACATCATGTATGTCATCTCCCTGTATTACAGGATCAAGGATGATCCGACGTTCACGATGCCCAAGACGACTTTCCTCTTCGGTGCAAAGGCGGCGACAGCCTACACCTTTGCCAAGAAGGTCATCAAGCTGATCAACTGTGTCGCTGAAAAAGTGAACAATGATCCGGAAGTATCGAAATACATCAATGTCATCTTCATTCCCAATTACAGGGTGACGGTCTCCGAAAAACTGATGCCGGCTTCCGACATCTCCGAACAGATCTCAACTGCCGGCAAGGAAGCATCCGGTACAGGAAACATGAAGTTCATGATGAACGGTGCTGTGACATTAGGCACGCTGGACGGCGCCAATGTCGAGATCAGGGAACTGGTAGGGGATGAAAACTGTGTCATCTTCGGTCTGCACGAAGACGAAGTCAAGAAGATGAAGAAGGAAGGCTACAATGCCTACGGCTATTACGAGAGCGATCCGCTGATCCACCGCATCATCGATTCGATGAGTGACGGCACCTGGAGCGACAAGAAGGATGACTTCAAGGAGATCGTCGAGGAATTCAGATGGCGCAACGACGAATATATGGTGCTGGCTGATTTCCATGCCTATTGCGAAGCTCACGACAAAGTATATGCCATGTATGCGGACAGACATGCCTGGGCCAGGATGTGCCTGATCAACATCGCCAAATCGTCATATTTCTCATCCGACCGTACGATCGAGGAATATGTACACGATATCTGGCATATCGAAAAGATCATATAAAGCAGACTGTGGTCTGCTTTTTTCGTACAAAAAAAGCATCTTTCGATGCCAGTTTTGTTTTACTCGACAGTTGCGACAGCTTTAGCTAAACGAGCTTTTTGTCTTGCAACGTAGTTTTTATGTTTTAAACGGCTGCTTGCGGCCTTATCCAGAAGCGAGTTGGCTTCGTTGAATGCCTTGACAGCGGCTTCTTTGTCTTTTGCAGCTACAGCGGCATTGACTTTCTTCATCGCAGTCTTCAGACGGGACTTCTCGGAAGAATTTTTTCTGTTCGCTTTGGCATTGGTCAGGGCTCTCTTCTTTTGAGACTTAATATTTGCCATAGATCCTCCTTACTTTATTTTTACGCTTTCTTATTATATGCAAATCACCTGGAAAATGCAATAAATACTGTATAATATTAGTATTATGGATTACAGCAGATACCGCATCGTTTTCATGGGTACACCGGCTTTTGCCTCCAATATTCTGGAAGGTCTTTTCAAGCAGGGCTACAACATCGTTTCCGTCGTGAGCCAGCCGGATAAATTATACGGCAGAAAACGGGAACTGAAGGCTTCCGAAGTCAAGGAAAAAGCCCTGGAGCTTTCGATCCCGGTGCTGACACCGGAAAAGATCAGGGAAGATTACGAAGGGGTCCTTACCTATAAACCGGATCTGATCATCACGGCCGCATACGGCCAGTTTATACCGCAGGTATTGCTGGATTATCCGAAATTCGGATGCATCAATGCCCACGGATCGCTTTTGCCCAGATACAGAGGCGGAGCCCCGATCCAGAGAGCCATCATCAACGGCGAGAAGCAGACCGGCATCACCATCCAGTACATGGTGAAACAGATGGACAGGGGAGACATCCTTGCAAAGAAGGCCATCGATATCGGTATCGAGGATACCAACAGCACGATGTTTGAAAAACTGTCGGATCTGGCTTTGGATATGCTGATCGATCTGCTGCCGAAACTATTTGAAGGAAATGTTGAGGCACTTGCCCAGAACGAGGAAGAGGCCACTTATGCATATAATCTGGAAAAAGAGATCGAACATGTCGGTTTCGAGGAAGATGTGAAGAAAGTATACGATCACATCCGCGGTCTTCTGGATCAGCCGGGTGCTTATTTTGTATATAAGAATAAAAAATACAAGATCGAGAAAGCATTCTATGAAGAATGCGAAGGGACCGAAGCGGGTATATTCAAAGGACTGGAAAAGGATTATCTCAGGATCGACTGCAACAACGGTTTCATCAAAGTTTATATGATCAGACCCGAAGGAAAGAATTCGATGGATGCGAAGGCTTTCTACAACGGAGTCGGCAGAAATATGGCAGGTGAAAGACTTGAATAAGAAGAATATCAGGAATTTTTCCATCATCGCTCATATCGACCACGGCAAGTCCACTCTGGCGGACCGCATTTTGGAACTGACCGATACCGTATCCAAAAGAGAGATGCAGGATCAGATCCTGGATTCCCTGGATCTGGAAAGAGAGAGAGGCATCACGATCAAACTGAACGTCGTTCAGCTTTCCTACAAGGCCAAAGACGGTCAGGAATATATCTTCCATCTGATCGATACACCGGGCCATGTCGACTTTTCCTATGAGGTGTCCAGATCCCTGGCAGCCTGTGACGGAGCAATTCTCGTGGTAGATGCATCGCAGGGCATCGAAGCCCAGACTCTGGCAAATACCTACCTGGCTTTGGACAATGATCTGGAGATCCTGCCGGTCATCAACAAGATCGATCTGCCCAGTGCCGATATCGAGCGGACAAAGAAAGAGATCGAAGACGTCATCGGTCTGGACTGTTCCTATGCACCGTGTATCTCGGCAAAGACAGGACTGAATGTGGAAGATGTCCTGGAGGGTATCGTGAAATATCTGCCGGCGCCCAAAGGCGATGATGAGAATCCCTTGAAGGCCCTGGTCTTTGATTCCTACTACGATTCCTACCGCGGTGTCGTCGTTTTCGTCTGTATCAAGGAAGGAAAGGTCAAAGTCGGCGACCATATCCGCTTCATGCAGAGTGAAAGCGAATATGAAGTGACGGAGGTCGGCGTCAAGACGCCCAACGAAGTCAAGAGAGGATCCCTGTCGGCCGGGGAAGTCGGTTATCTGTGCGCTTCGATCAAATCGATCAAGGATATCCATATCGGCGATACGATCACGCTGAAGAACAATCCCTGTGATGAGGCCTTGCCGGGTTACCGGAAGATGAATCCGATGGTCTACTGCGGCATGTATCCGACCGACAACAACAAATACAACGATCTCAGGGACGCTCTGGAGAAGCTGCAGCTCAACGATTCATCGCTGACTTTTGAAGCGGAATCTTCCAAAGCACTGGGTTTCGGTTTCCGTCTGGGATTCCTGGGGCTTCTGCATATGGAAGTCGTCCAGGAGAGACTGGAAAGGGAATATAACCTCAACCTGATCGCTACGGCTCCTTCCGTCATCTATAAGGTCACTTTAACGGACGGAACAGTCAAATATATCGATAATCCTTCGATGATGCCGGATTCCAATCTGATCGAATTCATTGAGGAACCTTATGTATTGGCTTCGATCATGGTCCCCAATGAATATATCGGACCGATCATGCAGCTGTCCCAGGACAAAAGAGGCATCTACAAAGACATGGTCTATATCGATGACAACCGCAATCAGCTGATGTATGAGATGCCTTTAAGCGAGATCATCTTTGAATATTTCGACAGGCTCAAATCCGTTTCCAGAGGCTATGCCTCGCTGGATTATGAACTGGTGGGATATCGGAAGTCCAATCTGGTCAAGATGGATATCCTGATCAACGGTGAGATCATCGACGCTTTAAGCATCATCGTACACAGGGATTTTGCCTATCAAAGAGGACAGGCGATCACGGTCAAGCTCAAGGAGATCCTGCCCAAGCAGCAGTTTGAGATCCCTATCCAGGCTGCCATCGGCAACAAGGTCCTGGCCAGGACCAATATCAAGTCTTTGAGAAAAGACGTGCTTGCGAAGTGCTACGGCGGCGATATCTCGCGCAAGAAAAAGCTTCTCGAGAAGCAAAGAGAGGGCAAGAAGCGCATGAAGGCCGTCGGCAGTGTGGAGATACCGCAGGAAGCTTTCATGGCTGTGCTGGCTTTGGATGATGACAAGAATTAAACATCTTTATCTGCATGTGCCGTTCTGTTCCAGTATCTGTTACTACTGTGACTTCTGCCACAGGATCTTTGATGAGAAACTCTCTGAAAGATGGCTGGACAGACTGGAAGAGGAGATCAGGGAAAACTGTCACGGTCAGTATGAGACGATCTATATCGGTGGGGGAACGCCCACCGTTTTATCATATGTGCAGCTTGAGAGCTTATTGGGCCTGATCGCACCTTATGCGAAGGAATGTATCGAGTACACGATCGAAGTCAATCCGGAATCCCTGGATGAAGAAAAGATCCGCTTATTCGTTCAATACGGGATCAGCAGGATCTCGATGGGCGTGCAGAGTTCGGATGATGCAATCCTGAGATCGATCGGAAGAAGACACAGTTTTTCCGATGTGAAAGAAAAGATCAGGCTTCTGAAGAAGAACGGTCTTGAAAACATCAGTGTCGATCTGATGTATTCACTGCCCGGTCAGGATCTCGATATCCTTGAAAAAAGCATCGATGATGTCGTGAAACTGGAAGTTCCGCACATTTCCCTGTATTCCCTGACGATCGAAGAGAATTCCGTTTTCGGCAAAAAGGGCATCTCAAATCTCGATGAAGAGATTGAAGAGGATATGTATGAGCTGATCGGCAGAAAGCTGAAAGAAAAGGGCTATATCCATTACGAGGTCTCCAATTACTGTCTGGAAGGTTATCATTCAAGACATAATATGGGCTATTGGGATTATGAAGATTTTCTCGGTGTGTCATTGTCTGCATCCGGCAAGATCGGCAACAACCGCTATACCAACACCAGGTCATTTGAGAAATATCTTGGAGGGAAGGATATCAGGGACGAGAATCTGTATCTGGAAAACGATGAGATGGAATTCGAACATATCATGATGTCCTTAAGGACGATATACGGTCTTGATATCGAAGCGTTCAACCGGAAATATCACTGTGATCTGCTGAAGAAATATCATAAAGGTGTTTCCAATCCGGACATTGCCGTGAAGGAAGGAAGACTGATCTGTACGAATCTGGAAATCCTCAACCGCATCCTGCTGGATTTCATGATCTGAGCATCGTTTTTTCGAATAAATTATGTGTTGATTATGTGAAAACAGTGTTAAAATAATTTTAAGAGTTAGGTACCCTTGTACCCAATAATAATACTGCTAAGATACATGTGTCTGAAAAAGGGGGAGTATCATGGCCACAATTAGTTTACAACATATTCAGAAAATCTATCCGAATGCTGCTGTTCAGGAGCGCAGGAAAAAAAGAGGTGATGATCCGAACAAGAAGAGAAACAATCTGAAGGTTACGGAGGAAGGTGTTGTTGCGGTCGACGATTTCAATCTGGAGATAGCCGATAAGGAATTTATCGTTTTTGTCGGTCCTTCAGGCTGCGGCAAATCAACAACGCTGAGAATGGTTGCCGGACTCGAGGATATCACCAGAGGCGATCTTTACATCGACGGTGTCAGGATGAACGATGTCGAACCGAAAGACAGGGATATCGCAATGGTCTTCCAGAACTATGCTCTGTATCCGCACATGACTGTCAGACAGAATCTTGAATTCCCGCTGACGCTGCGCAAGGTTCCGAAAGAACAGATGGACAAACAGGTCGATGAAGCTGCAGATATCTTAGGCATCACAGAGTATCTCAACAGAAAGCCGAAAGCTCTTTCCGGCGGTCAGAGACAGCGTGTTGCGATCGGACGTGCGATCGTTCGTGAACCCAAGGTCCTGCTGATGGATGAGCCGCTGTCCAATCTGGATGCAAAACTGAGAAACCAGATGCGTGCCGAGATCATCAAACTCAGACAGAGGATCGATTCCACCTTTATTTACGTTACCCATGACCAGACGGAAGCCATGACACTTGGAGACAGGATCGTCATCATGAAGGACGGCGAGATCCAGCAGATCGGCACTCCGCAGGAAGTGTTCAACAAACCGCTGAATACATTCGTAGCCGGATTCATCGGCATGCCGCAGATGAACTTCTATGACGGAAGACTGGTCAAGGAAGGCGACAAGTACGTGATCGAGGTCCTCGGTGCACGTATCGTCCCGACGGCTGACAAGCAGAAGCGTCTGAAAGAGAGAAATACACCGGAGATGGATATCACTGTCGGTGCTAGACCTGAACATATCTCTCTGAAAGAGGTTGACGGTGCCATGATCGAAGGTGTCGTCGATGTTTCGGAAATGATGGGAAGCTCTGTCCATATCCACCTGAATGCCGGCGGACGTGACAGCATCATCATCGTTCCGACGATCGATCTCAAGGATGATGAATATCCGACGATCGGCTCGAAAGTCCGTTTCACATTCGCTCCCAATGTCGTTCACATGTTCGACAAGGAAACAGGCGAAAACCTGGAATATAAGTAAAAAAAGGTGTTGACCGGTCCTGACCGGTAAACATAGATTATCAAAGTAAGGAGGAAAAAAATGAAAAAGTTAATCACTTTGTGCATTGCTTTACTGATGGTATTCACATTGGTAGGCTGCTCAAAAAAATCAGGCGGTGAAGAAGCTCCGGCTGACGACAAGGTTGCAGTAACTGTAACTGTATGGGGTCCGCAGGAAGACCAGTCCGAAGAAAACGGCAAATGGCTGCAGACAATGTGCGAACAGTTCGCTGCCGCTCATCCTGAGTGGGAGATCACATTCAACTACGGTGTCTGCTCTGAAGGCGATGCCAAGACGAATGTAACGACTGACCCGGCTGCTGCTGCTGATGTCTACATGTACGCAAACGACCAGATTCCTGATCTTCTCAAGGCTGGTGCTATTGCTGAATTAGGCGGAAAGACTCTTGACACGATCAAGGCCAACAACTCCGCTACTACTGTAAACACAGTCACTTATAACGGTTCCGTTTACGGTGCTCCGTATTCAGGAAACACCTGGTTCATGTACTATGACAAGAGCGTCTTCTCTGATGAAGATATCAAGTCTCTGGATGCTATGCTCGAAAAGGGCAAGGTTGCATTCCCGCTCAACAACTCATGGTATATCGCTGCATTCTATGTAGCTAACGGATGCACTCTGTTCGGCGCTGACGGCGGCGATGCTGCTGCCGGATTCGATTTCTCTGGTGACAAGGCTGTAGCTGTTACAGATTACCTCGTAGATCTCGTAGCTAATCCGAACTTCGTCAACGGCGATGTTTCTACCGGTACGGATATTTCCGCTTTCTTCTCAGGTGACTGGGATTACCAGAAAGCTAAGGATTCCTATGGTGACAATTTAGGTATCGCTGCTTCTCCTTGCTACACGCTCAACGGAGAAGAAAAGCAGATGAAGGCTTTCGCCGGATCTAAGGCTGTCGGTGTCAACCCGACGACTGCTCTTTATGCTGAGCATCCTGAGATCGCTGTTGCTTTAGCTGCTTACCTCGGTGGCACAGAAGCTCAGCAGGCTCACTTTGACCTCAGAGAAGTCATTCCTACAGATTCCAAGATCAACGTAGGTGAGAACGCTCTGGCTAAGGCAAAGATGGATACAATGGCATATGCTTCCATCGTTCAGCCTCTGCAGGCAGATATGGGCAACTACTGGACACCTGCTCAGTCAATGGGCGATGAACTCGTTGCCGGTACTGTAACTCATGCAAATGCTGCTGAGAAGACAGAAGCAATGAACAATTCTCTGAACTCATCTGCAGTTCAGTAATCTGCATCTCTACTATGAAACCGCAGTCAGTTTTCATACTGGCTGCGGTTTTCTCTGATGACATACCGGAGGTTATTTATGGAAAATAATCGTTCTAATGTTAAAAACGCATTACTACATGGTGATTTGTACACAAGATTATCTGCTGTTGTAATGGGTCTGGGCATGATCGGTCATAAACAGGTGATTAAAGGATGTATGGTTCTTCTGTGCCAGCTTGCTTTCATCTTCTTTATGTTCGATTCCGGAATCCATGCACTCTTGATGATGCCTTCTCTTGGTACAAGAGCACAGGAAAAAGTCTGGAATGAAGCAAAACAGATATATGAATATATCGCTGGTGATAATTCCCAGCAGATCCTTCTTGCGGGCGTTGTAACATGTTTTGTAATTGCAGCTATCATCGTACTCTGGATCATCCAGATGAGATTCTCCTATAAGCTGCAGAAAGAGCTTGAAGAGAAGGGACATGTACCGACATTCAAGGAAGATATCAGAAATCTCTTCGACAAGAATCTGCATATCACCCTGATGACACTGCCGTGTCTCGGTATCCTGATATTCAATATCGTTCCGCTGGTCTACATGATCTCCATGGCCTTTACGACCTATTCAAAAGAAGACGAACATCTCATGCTGTTCGACTGGTGCGGACTTCGTCAGTTTTCCCGTGTTCTGAATATGAAGGGCAATATCGGCAGACAGTTCTGGCACGTTCTGGGCTGGACGATCGTCTGGGCGATATTCGCCACATTCCTGAACTACATTCTCGGTATGATTCTGGCGATGGTCATCAACCGCAGAGACACGAAGGGCAAAGCTTTCTGGCGTTTCTGTTTCATCCTGTCGATCGCTGTTCCGCAGTTCGTCACGCTGATGATCATGAACATCATGCTGCAGCCTTCAGGTGCAGTCAATATCTTATTGCAGAACCTGGGACTGATCAGTTCGCCGCTGCCGTTCTGGCAGAACGCGACCTGGGCAAGGATCACGATCATCGTGATCAATATCTGGATCGGTATCCCGTATACGATGCTTCAGATCACAGGCATCCTGCAGAATATCCCTGCAGAGCTCTATGAGGCAGCCAAGATGGACGGTGCCGGACCGGTGAAGATCTTCTTCAAGATCACATTGCCTTACATGCTGTTTGTCACTACACCGTATCTGATTTCAAGCTTTGTCGGCAACATCAACAACTTTGGTGTCATTTATCTGCTTTCAGGCGGCGGACCGACCTACGTCGGCGATACTGCCGGTCAGACCGACCTGCTTGTTACATGGCTCTATAAGCTTACGATCGATCAGCAGTACTACAATCTGGGTGCTGTCATCGGTATCATGACATTCGTAATCCTGACTATCGTAACACTGATTACATACAGGAATTCCGGATCCTACAAGAATGAGGAGGCGTTCATGTGATGAATAACGAACTTGAGAAAAACAAACTGAGTCCCAGAAGAAGACTCGTCAATTTCCTTGTACATCTCATGCTGGCTGTTCTGGCGATCATCTGGGTCCTTCCGATCTTCTGGATCGTACTGACCAGTTTCCGTGCAGAACCGGGTGCTTATACCAGCACATTCCTGCCCAAGGGCTATACGTTCAACAACTACATCAAGCTGTTCACTGACAGAAACGTCCTGAATTTCCCGAAGATGTTCCTGAATACACTGATCATAGCGATATTCTGCTGCATCTTCTCGACATTCTTCGTGCTGTCTGTCTCGTATTCCCTGTCCAGGATGCGTTTCGGCTTCCGTAAGCCTTATATGAATATCGCCATGATATTGGGACTGTTCCCCGGATTCATGGCTATGGTGGCCCAGTATTTCATTCTGAAGGCATTGGGACTCACGGAAGGATCAGCGATCAGGATCGGTCTTATCATCGTCTACTCGGCATGTACGGGTCTCGGTTTCCAGATCGCGAAAGGTTTCTTCGATACCATCCCTCGTTCGATCGACGAGGCTGCCATCATCGACGGTGCCACACAGTGGCAGGTATTTACCAGGATAACGATGCCGCTTTCAAAACCGATCGTTATCTATACCGTCATGACTTCATTCATTGCGCCTTGGGTCGACTTCGTATTTGCGAAGGTCATATGCAGGGCGAATGCGGATCAGTTCACGGTCGCCATCGGTCTGTGGAACATGCTGCAGAAAGAATATATCTATCAGTGGTATACATGTTTCGCTGCCGGTGCGGTCGTCATTTCGATCCCGATTGCGATATTGTTCATTTACATGCAGCGGTTCTATGTAGAAGGCATGGCCGGTGCTGTAAAAGGATAATCATCAATCAACAGTTCACAAGAAAAGCACAAGATCTGATCTTGTGCTTTTTAATTCAGATAATGATTGATGTTTTACTGAAGGATCGCCGAGGTATAAGGACCGACCTTCAGTTCACCGTTTTTGAATGATGCAACGGAGAATCCGCAGGATTCAAGAAGCTTGGAGAAGCGGCTGTCTTTTATCGCGATCTCCTGATCGGAGTTGTTGTGGACGATGTATGTTATTTCACCGTCATATTCAACGGTGAAACCGCCGAGATTGCTCTGACCCAGATCGAGTCTCTTATACTGGCCTCTGGCGATCTGGGGATAGTTTTTTCTGATTGAGATCAGTCTGGAATAATTCCTGAAGAGAGAATTCTTTTCGTTCATCTGTTCTTTGACGGTCCCGTTGATCTGATTTTTGGCTTCGTAGGTGCTGCCTTCCGGATCTTTCACCGTATCATCATCTCCCCACAGCATGGCCAGTCTTCTGTTGGCGTCCGTATTGGCACCGCCTCTGGAACCTTTCATGCCGATCTCTTCACCGTAATAGATGAAGGGGGAGCCCGGTGAAAGCAGGTAGAGATTTGCGCCCATGCAGGCCTGTCCGTCTTTGACATTCAGATATCCGGCCGATCTGTCCATGTCGTGATTGGATATGAATGATATCGGCATGGCTTCGGGATTGATCTGTTCCAATGCATTCTGATAGTTTTCCGTGTAGGAAGTAAAGCGGGAGATATCTTCTGATTTGGCAGTGCGGGCAATGAGTCCGTCCGCCTGGGAGACTGCGAAGTTGAAACAGTTCATCTGGCTCTGATACTGGCTGATCTCGCTTTCGCCGCTCCATACTTCACCGACAAGATAGATATCGTTTTTGATCTCTTTCAGTTTTCCTGTATACCATTGCCAGAAGTCGACGGAAGCGCCGCTGCTGCTGAGGTAGATGTATTTGGCTGCATCGAAGCGGAACCCGTCGATGCCTTTGTCCAGATAGTATCTGGCGATATTGAGGACTTCTTCCCTGACTTTCTCGTTATCGAAGTTGAGTTCGGGCATGTCATAGGAGAAGTTGCATTCATAGATCTCTTCGGTATTTTCAAGGGAACAGAAGGATCCGTTGGATGGCTGATTATCTCTGGTCGAATAGACATAATAGTCATAGTAGGGATTGTTGTAGTCGTTGTTCTGATGAGCGATCTGGAACTGTCTGAACCATTCGTTCTGGGTCGAGGTATGATTGAGTGCCAGGTCCAGGATCACCAGGATGTTTCTTTCGTGACATCTGGCGATCAGTTCGTCAAGATCATCCTGTGTTCCGAATGAGGGATCGATGCGGTAATAGTCGATGACATCATACTTGTGATAGGAAGGGGAAAGGAAGATCGGTGTCAGCCAGATGCCCTGGATGCCAAGAGAGTCTGTTGAATTGATGTTTCCGTCATTGAGATAGTCAAGACGGTTGATGATCCCTTTGAGATCGCCGATGCCGTCATTGTTGCTGTCGGAGAAAGATCCGACAAAGATTTCGTAGAAGACCCTGTAGTTGTCAGAAGTCGTATCGGCCTGCTTTTTACTGGAAGCGGAACAGGATACACACATGAACAGTATCATCAGGATCAGAAGTATTTTTTTTATCATAATTTGTCTCCGATAATGTTAATCTTATTTTAATATTTACGCTAGAATAATAATAGAGGATTTAAAGGGGAATCATATGGAAAGAAAAAGAAGTGCAGGCATCCTTCTGCCTATCTCATCTCTGCCGTCGGCTTACGGTATCGGCACAATTGGAAAAGAAGCTTACAGTTTTGTCAATTTTCTGGTGAAGGCCAATCAGACATACTGGCAGGTACTGCCGATCGGACCGACGAGCTATGGGGATTCGCCATACCAGTCGTTCTCGTCTTTTGCGGGCAATCCTTACTTCATCGACCTCGATATTCTGGTGAAGGAAGGTCTGCTGGAAAAGAAGGATCTGAGATCCCTTAAAGTTGAAGATGAGCGCTATGTCGATTACGGAAGGCTCTATGAGACGAGATATCCCGTTCTTTATAAAGCTTATCTGAAGGGGAAAGAGACCTGCAGGGAAGCATTTGAAAAGTTTGTGAAAGACAATGCATCCTGGCTTGAGGATTACGCTCTGTTCATGGCTATCAAGAAACACTTTGACATGCGTTCCTGGCTGGAATGGCCGGATGAACTGATCAGGGAAAGAAAACCCGAAGCTGTGAATCATTACAAAGAAGAATTAAAGGATGATGTCGCTTTCTATGAGTTCCTCCAGTATCTTTTCTACGATCAGTATGAAAAACTGAGAAAATATGCCAACAGCAAGGGGATAAAGATCATCGGTGACCTGCCGATCTATGTAGCCATGGATTCCGCCGATGTCTGGAGCGATTCGAAACAGTTTCAGCTGGATGAGAACACCAAAGTTCCCAAGGATGTCGCCGGTGTACCGCCGGATTACTTCTCGAAAAACGGTCAGCTCTGGGGCAATCCGCTCTATGACTGGAAATACATGAAGACAACCGGCTACAAGTGGTGGATCGACCGTGTGGCCGGTGTGGCGAAGTTCTTCGATGTGATCCGCATCGACCACTTCCGCGGATTTGAAGATTACTGGGCGGTAAAATACGGTGAAAAAACAGCCAAAGGCGGCCATTGGGAGAAGGGACCCTCCGTTGATTTTGTCAAGGTTCTCAGAGACTGGTTCAGAGATGTGCAGTTCATTGCCGAAGATCTCGGTGTCATCACCGAAGATGTTACGAAACTTCTGAAAGAATCCGGATTCCCGGGCATGAGAGTATTGGAATTCGGAATGACACCTGACGGGACGAGCTATCACTGTCCGCATAATCAGGTCGAAAACTGCGTCTGTTACATCGCGACCCATGACAACTGTCCGATCATGGGCTGGATCGCGGATGCCAAACCGAAAGATCTCGATTATGCCAAGCGCTATTACGGTCTCAATGAAGAGGAAGGCTACAACTTCGGTTTCATCAGAGGCGGCATGTCTTCCGTTGCCTTTCTGTTCGTCGCCCAGATGCAGGATTATCTGGGACTGGGCAACGAGGCCACCATCAACAGGCCGGGAACGCTGGGCAACTGGAAATGGCGCATGCTGAAAGGGGAGGCAAACAGTGCTCTGGCAAAGAAGATCTCTTTAATCACCCATACTTATCACAGAGACCGCCAAAAGTAGCTGAATCGGCTTGAAAAAGCGCTTTTATCGTGTTATATTGATTAGGCATTGTTACTGAGTATGGACCATCTCCGGATCCACACACGGTTACAATCGAAAAAGAAAAAAAGGAGAAAGAAAATGTTATCAAAAGCTGAAAAGGCACAGATCGTCAAGGATTATGCCAGATTTGAAGGTGACACGGGTTCCGTTGAAGTACAGGTCGCATTACTGACGGCTTCCATCAACAGGCTCACTGTCCACATGCAGTCCAACAAGAAGGATTTCCATTCCAACAGAGGTCTTCTGATGATGGTCGGTAAGAGAAAGAGCTTACTGGAATACCTGAAGAGAGAAGACATCAACAGGTACAGGGAACTTGTTGCGAAATTAGGTTTGAGAAAATAACATGGGATCAGCAGACAGAAATGTCTGCTTTTCTTTTGTGCTAAAATATAATAAACAGAGGTTCATTAATTATGGCACAGAAACTGAAAGAAGAACTGAGGGAAGCGATCATCAGCGCGGCAAGGGAAGAGTTTCTCGAGCACGGATATGAAGACGCTTCGATGCGCCGGATCGCCGCTAAAGCCGGTATTACCGTAGGCAATATCTACCGCTATTTCAGAAACAAGGAAGATCTCAGCCAGTATATCCTTGCAGATACCTCAAAGGATATCGGCGGGATCCTGGACGGATTAAGGATAGAAAATCTGTCCAAACAGCCCAGGGTATTCAATATGAAGACTGATCCTGCACAGCTGTCGAAGATGATGGATGAATTCGCCGAACAGGTCGTTTATCTGTATCTGAATAAACGGGAGGAATTCAACATCATCATGAATGATGAGAAACAGAACAGGAAAATCAAAAACTGGTTTTCCCAGACTTTTTCCTCTCTGATCGATCAGCCTTATACGGTCATCGATTTTTCAAAGGAAAGAAATATCCTTGCAGATGCCTATGCATCGGCCGCTTTTGCGGGCATGAAACAGATCTTTCAGGAAGCCGATGATGATGAACAGACACTGTTTGCGCTGCTGAGACTTTATCTGAGACGTTTTATCAATATGGTCTGTGAAGAGATCAGGAACGGGAACGGATACTGATGCTGCTGGTAAAGGGGATCAAGCTTCCTGCAGGTGAAGACGAATCAAAACTGCAGCAGCTGCTGGAAAAGAAGCTGAAACATCCTGTCAGATCATATGGGATCCATAAAAAATCACTCGATGCCAGGAAAGAGCCTTTTTACGTGTATTCTTTACTGGTCGATATCGAAAACGAAGAAAGATATCTCAAATACAAAGATATCGAATCATATGTGAAAGAAGACTTTTCTCTTTTGAAAAGAAAGATCGATGAAACGTGCATCATCGCCGGCTACGGACCAAGCGGAATCTTTGCCGCTTACCGGCTGGCTGAAGCCGGATATAAAGTTCTTGTCTTTGAAAAAGGCAAGCGGATCAGAGAAAGAGAAGAAGATGTCGAGCGTTTCTTCCGGCACGGCATCCTTGATGAATCATCCAATGTCCAGTTCGGAGAGGGCGGTGCCGGTACTTTTTCCGATGCCAAACTGACGACAAGGATCAAAGATCCCTTTATCGGATACATCCTGGATGTATTCGTGAAACACGGTGCCGATCCGAAGATCAGATATGAGAATCATGCCCATATCGGCACAGATGAAGTCAGAAGGATCATTGAAAAGATCACAGACGATCTGACAGAAAAAGGTGTTGAGTTTCATTTTGCCGAAGCAATGAAACAGATCGTTCTGGATGAAGAAAGAAAAGTGACAGCCATAAAGACCGATCAGGGGGAATATCACTGTGATCATCTGCTTCTGGGCATCGGCCACAGTGCTTATGAGACGATCATGATGCTGAAAGAAAAGGGTGTTCAGATCGAAAAGAAAGACATGGCAGTCGGTTTCCGTGTCGAACATCCCCAGAAACTGATCGATGAAAGACAGACAAAAGGCCAGATCGAAAGCGCCAATGAGTATTTCCTGAGATACAAGGGAGAAAAGGGTGTCTATTCTTTCTGCATGTGTCCGGGCGGTATCGTCATCCCTGCCATGTCGGACAAAGAGACGATCGTCACCAATGGCATGTCCTATGCCGCCAGGGATTCGGGCATCGCCAATTCAGCCATCCTAATACAGATCCCGAAAGAGGAATTTGAAGACGGTTATGATTATCTCCATCAGATCGAAAGCGATGCCTATCATTATTCATCCTCATACAGGGCACTGTCACAGAACATCAGCGATTTCATGAAAGGTGAGCTGAATGAACTGATCTTTTCATCGACTTATCCGTTAAAGACAGTCTTATATGATTTCAATCAGTTCTTCTGTGAAAAAGATCTGAAGATCATCAAAGAAGCATTATGTGATTTTGACCGCAAGATCCCCGGATTCATCGAAAAGGGGATCATGGTGGGACCGGAAACGAGATCTTCTTCACCGGTCAGGATCACCCGTGACAGTTCATATCAGTCCATCAATACAAAAAAGCTTTATCCGATGGGCGAAGGTGCCGGATACGGCGGCGGGATCATGTCCTGCGCACTCGATGGCATAAGGATCGCAAATGCGATAATATTGAACCATGAAGAAATATGAAAGAAGCGATGAGCGTTCCTATTGTTTGGGGATGTCGCTGACGATCGAAGCGCTCAAACACAGGCCTGAAGCAATCACGGAGATCATTCTTTCCGGCAAGGCAAACAGAAATGCCCAGTTTTCTTCATTGCTGGAGCTGTGTGAAAAAGAAAAGATCGCTTTCCGCTGTGACGATGAAACGATCGACAGGCTCTCTCTGAAAGAGAACTGCTACTGCATCGCTTTCTTTGATAAATTTGATTCAGAATTACATAGTGATACGAATATCGTTCTTTACGGTTTTGATGATTTCGGAGAGCTGGGAACGGTACTGCGTTCGGCGGTCTCTTTTGATTTTTCCGATATCGTTCTGATTGATTCCGATATCGATTACTTCGATCCCCGCTGCATCAGGGCTTCGATGGGCTCGATCTTCCACTGCAATATCGTCACATATGAAAAACTGGAGGATTATCTGAAAGATTATCCCGATCAGAACATTTATCCCTTTGTATCGGTTTCGGACCGTATGTTAAGTCAGGTCCGATTTGAAGAGCCGTATACCCTGATCATTTCTCAGGAGACTTCGAAACTGGATGAATTATTTCAAAACGGCATCATGATCGATCACCGCGGTCGGGATGAGATATCCTTGTCGATCCGTTCTTCGATCGTATTTGCCCAGGCTTATCATCAGAAGCGCAGCCGGTAACTGCATCGGGAACACAGATCGCAGACGATCTTCCTGTTTCGGAAACTGCTGATGATATTATTATATTTTTCAGATGAAAGGATATCCGCAAGGCTGTCCTTTTTCAGATTGCCCAGCAGATTGCAAGCATGAGGATCCAGGCAGCATAAGGTCACATCGCCGTTATGATTGATTGCGATCTGGTCGATGCCGCCGTGACATGTGCCTTCAGACGAAATGACCGGGTCATCAATCTTGGGCCACTCAAAGAGTTCCTGATGATACAGATAGACATTTTCTTTCAGCTGAAAAGAACCTTGTTTCGCCGTCTCATTGATGCCGTAGCGTCTGATCAGGGAATCACGGTAGTCTTTAACATTCTTTGAAAGCGAATCTTCATCGTAAAAACGCAGTTCGATGATACTGTCTTTCGGATCTTCGATCAGGGAACCGATCGTATTGAAATAGTCTTTTTCCGTATTTTCATCGCAGCTGTGAATCGAAACAGAGAGCTTTCTCAGACACGGATGATCGAGAAGACCGGGATATCTGTATAACAGCATCCCGTTTGTGACCAGCTGCAGCCGGAACTTTTTCTGATCAAGCAGATCCAGGATCTGTTCAAAATCCGGATGCATGAGCGGTTCGCCGAGGATATGCAGATAAAGATAGCTGCAGAAAGGTCTAATCTCATCGGTAAAACGGTCGATCTCTTCAAGGCTCATGAAAGCATTTCCTTTCTCATAGGTACAGAAAGGACAGCTCAGATTGCAGGCATCCGTTATCTCCAGATAGACTCGTTTCATAAGGTCATTTTATCTTATTTTGAACAGATAATATAGCAGTAAGTGATTGTAAAAAAGCCTGTTTTATAGTAATATTTTAGCGATGAGGGAGTAGCTTGCGTATGTAAATACGTGTCAAGCCAACAATCTCGGCGTAAAGCCTGGTTTGCCTTAAAAAGCGAGACTCATGTATGACGCTTTGTTGTGCATGAGTAAAAAACAGCTCATGCAGAACATGAGTTTTCTTTTTTAAGGAAGAAGGGAGAAAAATGAATAAGTATTATCTGGAAGATATCAAAGACGTATTAAAAGAATTTGATACGACTGAAAACGGTCTGAGTTCTGCTGAAGCTCAGCGAAGACTGCAGCTGAACGGCAAAAATAAGCTGAAAGAGGCGGAAAAGACACCTCTGATCAAGAAGTTCATCGCTTCGATCTCAGACCCGATGATCATCATGCTTCTGGCAGCGGCCGCAATACAGGCGCTCGTCAATATCCTGCAGATGGAAAACGGCTTCCGTCTGTCGGAATTTGCAGATGTCATCGTCATCATGGCAGTCGTCATCATCAATACGATCATGTCTCTGATTCAGGAATCCAAGGCGGAAGACGCCATGGAAGCCCTGATGCAGATGACGGCATCGACTTCAAAAGTATTGAGAGACGGAGAGATTGAAATCGTCAAATCCGAAGACATCGTCGTCGGCGATGTGATCGTCTATGAAGCGGGCGATACCGTTCCGGCTGACTGCCGTATCATGGAATCGCATTCGCTGAAGGCGGAAGAAGCGGCTCTGACGGGCGAATCCGTTCCGGTCAACAAGATCATCGACATCCTGATGTGCAACGATGAACAGAAAGACATCACGCTCGGTGACCGCAGAAACATGCTGTACAACGGCTCAACGGTCGTATACGGCCGAGGAAAGGCTGTCGTCACAGCCTGCGGCATGGATACGGAAATGGGCAAGATCGCCGATGCACTGACACTGGCGGAAAAGGAACTGACACCTCTGCAGAAGAAGATGTCCGAACTATCATCTTTCTTAACGAAACTGGTCATCTGGATCTGCGTGATCGTCTTTGCGGTCGGCGTCATCGAAACGATCCTTGTTTCGGATGAGGCTTTCTCAATCAAACTGCTTGGTTCCGCTGTTCTGGATACCTTCATCGCTGCGATCGCTCTGGCTGTTGCCGCCATACCGGAAGGTCTTCCGGCTGTCGTCACGATTATTCTTTCGATCGGTGTATCGGCTATGGCTAAGCGCCAGGCACTGATCAGAAAACTGACGGCTGTTGAAACACTTGGCTGTACGAATATCATCTGTTCCGATAAGACCGGAACTTTGACCCAGAACAAGATGACGGTCGTCGATGAATATACAGTAGATAAAGATCTGCTGGCAACGGCGATGGCTTTATGTTCTGATGCCGAAATCAAAAAAGGCGAAGAGAATTCGACAGGCGAACCGACGGAATGCGCATTGGTCAACTATGCCAATAAACTGGGTCTGCCCAAATATGAACTGAATGAAAAATATCCGCGTGTCGGTGAAGCTCCGTTTGACTCCAACCGCAAGATGATGTCAACGATCCATCCTTATGAAAACGGATATATCCAGTTTACTAAAGGCGCACTCGATGTGATGCTGGAAAAATGCAGCAGCTATCTGAGTGAAGAGGGAGAGATCCCGATGAGCGATGTGCTGAAGCTGCAGATCATGATCAAAAACAAGGAATTCGCTTCCAAAGCGCTGCGTGTTCTGTGTGCTGCCTATAAGAAATATAACAAGATGCCTTCATCAATGGAACCGGAAGATCTGGAATATGATCTGGTCTTCATCGGTATCGTCGGCATGATCGACCCGTGCAGACCGGAAGTCTACGATGCGATCAAGGAATGCCGTTCTGCCGGTATTACGCCGATCATGATCACCGGCGACCACAAGGATACGGCTGTCGCCATCGGCAAGGATCTGGGCATCATTGAAAATGAGGATCAGGCGATCGAAGGCTCCAAGCTCGATCAGTATTCCGAGGAAGAAATGAAGGAAGTCGTCACAAAGTATTCGGTCTATGCCCGTGTACAGCCCGAACACAAGACGAAGATCGTCAACGCCTGGAAGGCCAGAGGCATGGTCACGTCAATGACCGGAGACGGTGTCAATGATGCGCCTTCGATCAAGGCTGCCGATATCGGTATCGGCATGGGCATTACCGGAACGGATGTTACGAAATCCGTTGCCGACATGGTTCTGGCTGATGATAACTTCGCAACGATCGTCAATGCGGTCGAAGAAGGCAGGAAGATCTACGACAATGTCTGCAAGGTCATCCAGTTCCAGCTTTCGACCAACCTCTGCGAGGTCATCATCATGTTTGTGGCTTCACTGCTCAACTTTACTATCTTAAGACCTGTCCATCTGCTTTGGATCAACATGGTCACCGATTCGCTCCCGGGCCTGGCTCTCGGCATGGAGAAGGCGGAAGGCGATGTCATGACCAGAAAACCGCGTAATTCATCCGACGGCATCTTCGCCAACGGCGCCGGTATCGATATGGTATGGCAGGGTATTTATCTTTCGATCATCGAACTGGCTGCCTATTTCATCGGTCTGTATATGGAAAGAGGAACCATCGCCGGATTCTTCGGCGGAAACGACTGCATCAACGCGATCGCCATGGCGTTCCTGACTGTCAACTTTGCGGAGATCTGCTGTGCGATCAATCTGCGCTCCCAGACCAAGTCGATCTTCTCCAAGTCAATGCTGGAGAACTTCAACTGGTGGCTCTTGGGAGCGGTGATCGTGACTGTCGCGATAACGCTGTCAGCGATCTATATTCCGGGCCTTTCCAATGTTTTCGGCATCGTTCCGGGCACATTCGAAACAAAGGAACTGCTGGTCTGTGTCATGCTGGCACTGAGCACTTTCCCGGCATTCGAGATCGGAAAGATGATCCGCAGACACTCTCTGGGTATCTAAAAATTCAAAAGGTTTCAGCTGAAACCTTTTGTTTTATAATGGATTTATGATTTATCTATTCTATGTTCTGATCGTCTATGCCTGTATCATCATGGTCTTTTCCTATGATTTCCGGGCAGGCAACGCAGATTATCTGATCATTCCCGGAAGCGGCTTAAAAGACAACAGGGAAAATTTCACGATGGTCAGCCGTGTCGATCGGGCTCTGATCTATCTCAACCGTTATCCCGACTGCAAAGTCATCGTTTCCGGAGGGATCACCGATCACAATACCGTTTCCGAAGCCTCCATCATGGCAAAGCTGCTGGATGACAGGCATATCAGAAAAGACCGCATCATCCTGGAGGACCGGTCAAAAAACACAAAAGAAAACATCCTCTACAGTAAAAAACTGATTCCGGAAGGAAGAAAGACTGTGATCTGCAGCAACAATTATCATATCCTGCGCTGCAAGATCAATGCCCTGAAGTGCGGCATGAAAGTCAACAGTATCTTCTGCCGCAGTTCATATCCTGATCTTCTGATCCATCTGCCGATCGAAGAAGTCCTGATCATAAAAGATCTGATCGCCTGATCAGATCTTTTCATTCATATTCTTGTAGTAGAGATTGACTTTTTCCTTGTTGTATAAGGACAGCAGGAAGTTTTCCTTTGCCTGGGGGTATTCGTGGTAGATCGAATGGAGCAGTTGCTTGATGTCCTGACGTTTCGTATAGCCGTCATTGGGACAGCCGGAAGAGACGATCGGGATCTCCAGACTCCTGCAGGTCTTGGCGATATCCGATTCGAAGGACATACAGAAGGGACGTATGAATGTCGTTTCCGAATGATCCAGATACATCTTGGGGTCAAAAGTCGCCAGTCTGCCGCCGTAGATCATGTTCATGAACAGCGTTTCGATCGCATCATCGGCGTGGTGGGCAAACGCCACCTTGTTGCAGCCCTGTTTCTTGGCGCAGTTGATGACTGCGCCTTTCTTTAATGTCGAACACAGCGAACAGTCGATCCTGTCATTGTGCAGATTGAGTTTCAGGATATCGGCGATCTTGGACTGCTCACAGACGATGGGGATGTCATACTGTTTGAACCATTCCAGCATGGGCGTCATATCGCTTTCACCGAAATTCAGATCGATGTGGATGCCGACGATATCAAAAGTCTTATGATAGGTATTCTCATAGAGAAAACGGTAGAGATACATGATATACAAAAGCAGGGAAGAATCTTTTCCTCCCGATAATCCGATACCGATCTTGTCATGGTCTTCGATCAGAGAAAACATGCGGTCTGCTTTTCTGACCTGTGCCAGGATCTTTTTTACAGACATAAGCATATTATAACCCATGATATAATCACTATGTATGGAGAATGTGCTTTTTGTAAACAAACCCTCGGGCATCTCTTCCTTTGACGTGTGTTTCCGTCTCAGGAAAGTCCTGGGGACAAAAAAGATAGGACATACCGGGACTCTGGATCCGATGGCGAGCGGCGTCATGATCGTCCTTTTTGACAAAGCAACCAAAGCCAATCAGTTTCTGGTATCCGATTCAAAGACATACGAGACCAGAGTCCTTCTCGGCGTAAAAACAGATACGCTTGACTTGGACGGCAAGATCATCGAAGAAAAAGAGTATGAAGTTCCTGCAAAAGAGAAGATCGAAGAAGTATTGCATTCCTTCCTCGGTGCAAGCATGCAGGAAGTGCCGATCACTTCGGCTGTTTCCGTCAACGGGAAAAGACTGTACAGGTATCAGCTGGAACAGAAAGAAGTCGAACTGCCAATCAGAGAGATCCATGTATACGATATCTCTCTGACTCAGATCCACGAGGATGGTTTTTCTTTCCGTGCATCAGTATCTTCCGGAACTTATATCCGCGCTCTGACCAGGGATATCCTGAACAGACTGGATCTGATCGGCACGGTAAAAGAACTGAAAAGGACAGCAGTCGATCAGATCAGGATCGAAGACTGTGATGAATTCTCTGTGATCGAAGAGGGCAATTATCAAAGACACAGTCTTTATGATCTGCTTTCTCTGCGTTATGAAACAATCGATTATCCTTCAACGGAAGATATCCTCAACGGAAAGAAAATAAAGATCGATGCCAAATCCGACAGGGTTCTGATATGCAGGGAGAAAGAAGTGCTGGCGGTATATGAGAAAGAGGATGACCATTACCGCTGTGTGAGGGGCTTATGGTAGAGACGATCCGCATCAACAGGAAAAATATCTCTTGTTCAGAGCGCTCAGTTGCATGCATCGGATATTTTGACGGGATGCATAAGGGCCATCAGAAGCTGATCAGGGAAACGGTGCTGCAGGCAGAAAAGACAGGATGTATTCCTGCACTGATCTGTTTTGATCCGGATCCCTCGGAAGTGATATTAAACAGAAAACAGGAACATCTTTTTTCCGATGAGGAAAGATATGCGATCGCTTCTTCCATGGGAATCGAAAAGATAATGATCATTCCTTTTGACAGAGATTTCATGGAACTGAGTGCTTCCGGTTTCATCAGGGAATACCTGGAACAGATGAATCTGAAAAAGCTGATCTGCGGCTGTGATTTCTCCTTCGGGAAAGGTGCCGAAGGGGATGCGGATCTCTTGAAAAACTGTTCTTCCTTTGAAACGATCGTCGTTGCAGAAGAAAGATATGAAGGTAGAAAGATCTCTTCCACCTGGATCAAAGAAACCGTAAAAGAAGGCAATTTCAGCCTTTCTGAGAAGCTTTTGGGATTTCCGTATTATTTTATACTGGATGTGACCGGTATCTGTCCAAACGGTCAGAAACAGCTTACGGAATGCGTTCTGCATGATAAAGGATGTATCATCCCGAATGAAGGAGAATATAAAAATCTCTTTACTGTGAAAGACGGCTGTTTCCTGATCGAAAATGTTCGATATGAAATAAAAGAGACAATCAGGATCGATACTGTTGCTTATGAATGAACTGTTTCTTCAAAGAGTCAAAGAGTATTTCAAAGATGATGCGGATGCGTATCTGCATTCTCTGAACGAACCCTGTACGCAGGCGTTTTTTCTCAATACTGAAAAGGCAAGCAGAGAAGAGATTCTTTCACTGATCGATTTTCCTTATGAAGGATCTGTCTTCACAAAAGACAGTTTCTATCATCACAATGACAATATCGGAAAAAGCAGAGCCTATGAACTGGGGCTCATCTATCCTCAGGAGATTGCTGCTTCTTTGACCAGTGCCTTTGTAAATACAGAGGATGTGAACCTGATCGTCGATCTTTGTGCGGCACCCGGAGGCAAAACGATCAATATACTCAACAGAGTCAGAGGGGATGCGATATGCATCTGCAACGATGTCTCTCATTCCAGGGCACTGACACTTTCTTCCAATCTGGAAAGACTGGGTCTTGACCGCGTTGTTGTAACAAACAAGAAAAGTGAAGATCTTGCGGATCTGCTGGAAGAAAAAGCGGATATTGTCATTCTGGATGTGCCGTGTTCAGGAGAAGGGATGATACGCAAGTATCCCGAGATCCTGGAAACCTATTCATTGAAGAATATTGAAAATCTCGCGCAGATACAGTCAGATCTGCTGGAACAGGCCTACCGCATCCTAAAACAGGGAGGCCAGCTGATCTACTCTACCTGCACTTACGCTTTTGAGGAAGATGAGAATCAGATCATATCTTTTTTGAGAAGACATGAAGATATGAAACTCTGTGAGATCGATATGCCTTCTTACTCTAAACTGAAAGGAACGGTTAAGCTGTGCCCGCTGAATGATACGGAAGGACAGTTCTTTGCGCTGCTGAAGAAAGACGGTACAAAAGAGAAAGCATCTCTTTCTTTCATGAAAAACACAAGAGACAAGACCGTTGAAGATTTCATCAGGGAAAACCTGATCCTGGATGAATATGAACTGTATCAGAATAATGAACATTTCTATCTCTCATTGAAGAAACTGCCGGATTTGAAAAGTGGTATCCTGAAATGCGGCATTTATCTGGGAGATGTCGTCAAGAAACGTTTTGAACCGGCTCATGATCTGTACCGGTCAAATTCCCTGAAAGGAAAATTCAGATACACCTATGATCTGAACGATGAAGAATATATGACTTTCATCTCCGGCAATCAGCTGAAAGCAGATCTTGAAGATCATTATTACCAGATCACTTACAGAGGATATTCTCTCGGATATGGGAAGTCCGGCAGCGGATATATTAAAAATAAATATCCTAAAGGATTAAGAAGAATGATATAATTTTTCTTGAGGTATTCAGATATGGAACTTAGAAAAAACGAAATCGGTACATATGTCATCTCCGAAAAAGCATTCAAGGATATCGCAGCGATCGCCTGCGGCAATGTCAAGAATGTCTATCCGACCAAAAAGGACAACGAATTTGTCGAATGCAAGATCAGCAAAAGCGGTGAGCCTGATTTTACGATCTCGATCAGAGTCAAGGAAGGCTGTGATATCGTAAAACTGTGCAACAGGATACAGGATGAGGTCAAGGAAGCGGTACTGCTGATGACCGGTATCGAGTTTAAGAAGATCAATATCGATATCCAGGGATTTGAAACCAAAAAGAAATAAACTCGGAGATTCCGGGTTTTTTTATCCAAAAGAAAAGACCCGGTTTTGAACTGAACCCCAAAATTAGGACAACCTAATGGAGGGGTTTTTCTTATGAAACTAACGTATGAAGACAAATTAGAGATCTACAGATTATGGAAACTGGATGGCTGGGGAAAAAGAAGGATAGCCAGGAAATTCTGCATCA
>JAFTCJ010000015.1 GCA_017454765.1 Erysipelotrichaceae bacterium
TAAAATAGAAACAGAATATCTGTTTACAGACCAGCTTCGTCTGAATCAGATCTATATAAATATCCTCTCCAACGCGATCAAATACACGGAACCGGGCGGAAGCGTCAGAGTTGAACTCCGTGAAGAAGAGAGTCCAAAACCTGGCTGTGTAAGACTTACCTATGTTGTAGCCGATACCGGCATCGGTATGAGCCCGGAATACATGAAAACCATGTACCAGCCTTTCTCCCGCCAGACGGACAGCCGGGTCAACAGTATTCAGGGGACCGGTCTTGGTCTGGCCATCACAAAGCAGATGGTCGAACTGATGGGTGGAAGCATCGACTGCCAGAGCGAACAAGGCAAAGGAACGACCTTCACTGTCGTTCTGGATATTCCTGTATCTGACAGGCAGCGGGATGAAATGAAACTTAATCCGATCGATGTTCTTATCGTTGACGACGATGAGATCCTGCTGGAGACAGCAGCTGATACACTTGAATCGCTCGGTATTGAAGCGGAACAGGCCCACAGCGGCACAGAAGCACTTGGAATGATCGTTCACAGGCATGAAATGGGAAAAGATTACAGTGTCATTATTCTTGACTGGAAAATGCCGGATATGGACGGCATCGAAACGATCAGACGGATACGCGCTGAGATAGATGCCGATATACCTATACTGTTATCTTCAGCCTACGACTGGTCTGATATCGAAGATATGGCAAAAGAGGCGGGCGCAAACGGTTTTGTCAGCAAGCCGTTATTCCGTTCCACTCTTTATGACAAGATCAACGCTCTTACCGGAACGGAGTCCAAATCCATTGAACCGGAAGACGACTATTCCGATCTTAAGGGCTTAAACATCCTCGTTGCCGAAGATAACGACATCAACTGGGAGATCATACATGCGCTCTTAGGCATGTTTGGCATTACCAGTGAACGCGCCGAGAACGGACGTATCTGTGTGGATATGTTAGCCAATGCGCCTGAGGATAAATATATGCTGGTATTTATGGATGTTCAGATGCCGGAGATGAATGGTCTGGATGCGACCAGAGCGATCCGGAATCTGGAGAACTGTTGGGCTTCTGATATTCCGATCATCGCGATGACAGCAGATGCTTTCTCGGAAAATATTGCGGAGTGTCTGAATGCCGGAATGAACGGGCATATCGCCAAGCCTGTGGATGTTAAATTGGTTGTCAAAGAGATCCGAAGGATCAAGGAAGAAAGGGAAGAAAAATGAAAAAGATTATTTGTTTGTTTTTAGCGCTACTGATGATCTTCGGCCTGAGTGCATGTGGCAAGAAGGAGCAGGAAGTTCCGGTTGAAGAAGAAGGCTTTAAACCAGCTTTGGATACTTCTGTAAACTGTCATATCAGCGTTGCCGGCGGTTACAGTAATTTTGAAGCACTGGAAACTGAGTTCGACCGTTTCAATGAATATTATCCCAATGTGGAACTGGTGTTCACGAAGATCGATGACTATAGCAATATGATCGGAACGGTCCTCAACGGCAATGATGCACCCGATATCTATGTCAATAACTCCTGGATGTATGGCCGGGAACAGTATAAATCTTCCATAGATCATGCGGAAAATCTGGCTGATCCTGCCTTAGATCTGGATCTCGATTGTATCCGCAGCAACATCATTCTGAATACGGACGACGGCAGCCTGCCGATGGTTCCGGTTTTTTCAAACACCTATGGCATGCTCATAAATAACGATCTTTTTGAAAAAGAGGGTTTAAATATCCCTACAACTTATCAGGAACTGGTGGATGTTTGTAAAGCATTCCGTGAAAAGGGTTATGAAAGTCCGATAATGGGCTTCTCCAACGAAGAAACAACATCCTTATTTACGGTTACGATTTATCCGTATTTCTGCGCAACAGTAGCCGATGATGCGGAAGGCGTCAAAAAACTGAACTCTCTTGATCCTGCAGGCGGTGAATATATGAAACCTGCTCTTGAAAAGATAGTGCAGTTTCTGAATGATGGCTGTGTGAATCTTGATAAGTGCGCAAAGATCGAAAACAATTATGAAGCCGTAATCCTGCGTTTTTTTGAAGGTGACGTTCCTATGATGACCTGCTCCGGCGATACTGTCTCCGGAACAAAGAAAAGAGAGAGCCGTTCGGAAGCCTTTATCGCCAATCCTTTCACATATACCTTTGCACCGATCCCTATGTCTGATGAAGGTGCTTACTTCCTTGACATGCCGAATCTGCAGTTCTCAGTCAACAAAGACAGTGCGAACTTAGATATGGCCAACGAGTTCATGCGTTTTCTGATCAATTCCGAAGAACTCAATGAGATGGCTCAGAACAAAGGCCTGGTGTCTCCGACTAAAGATCTTTCCTTCAACGATGTATATGCCTTATTCGGAAACATTCCGGAATCAAGGACCGTCTCACCGGAAGTTATCGGTATCAGCGACGATGCAGTCGAGCAGTTCAGGCAGGCGGTATTTGGCGTGGGAACCGGTTCAATGACCATTGAAGAGGCTATCGCCAATTATGGTTCTTTAGTCCAATAGTCTGACTTGCCTATTCTGTTCAGAACATTGTTTGATGTTTCTTGGAGTACCTGATAGACCCTGTCCGGTATTGTTTTAATTCATAAAAGGCTGTTACACCTTTGCGTAACAGCCTTTTTAACAGTTTTCAAATTCCTTAGCGATCCTGGCGAATGCTTCCAGACACATCGATCTAGGTGAAGACAGACAGGCTCGATGGACCTGCAGTTTCCGCTTGTCGTCAAAGAAGAGACCTGA
>JAFTCJ010000016.1 GCA_017454765.1 Erysipelotrichaceae bacterium
AATACATATATTACTACAACAACGAAAGGATACAGAAGAAAACAAAATGGATGCCTCCTGTGAAGTACAGGGAAGCATCCATCTCAAATCGTGTTATAACTTAGTTATTCAATATGTCCAGATTTCTGGGTACATATCAAACAGGCCGGTTTTCATTAGATTGTTTTTATTCCGATATCTTATCTGACATCGCTGATCGTCAGCGTCTTTTCATATCTGCCGTTTCCGTAATCGATCGTGACTGCCTCATCAGCCGCAAAACCGCTGATGGAAGAATAGCCGTCTTCAAACAGATCCATAATGTTGTCGATCTCGCTGTCGGGTGTCAGACTTTCTTCAAAGAATTCCCTTAGCGTATCTTCATCGTCTCCTTCGGGGCAGCAGGTGTAATCCACGAAATCGCACATCTCGCCGCCTGCTTCATGGAACTGATGGACGATGACTTTGACATCTTTCAGTTCTTCAGCCATGGAGATCAGCTCTTCACGGAACTGGGCCACTTTCTTTTCCAGACGTTTGAAATAGTTCAGCCACCAGCTGTTTTCATCGTCTGGTTCCAGATCCTTTGTGTAATCCAGCACCTCTTTTAATCCGTAATCAGGCAGATCGACGGCAACTTCCATGTTTTCAAAATAGATCCTGTTCAGCAGCATCTCAAAGAGTTCCTCGCCTGTCTTCAGTGCCAGAGCGGCATCTTTCTTGACGGATACGAAAGCGATGCAGCCGCCCGGTGAAAACTGTCCGACCGGATTGACAACAAGCGATGTTTTCTCACCGCTGTCTTTGATCACTTCAACTTTGACATGATCGCTTGAGATCATGCCTGCTTCAAATTCATCGTACATGTTTATTTCCTCTTGTCCTGTTACTATCATCTTATATCAGAAACAGAAAAGATACAAAAGAGCCATGTAGCAGGGGAAACATATTTCCTGTATCATAAGGATGTATCATCTTTGGAGGTGAGCCATGAGTAAAATCACAAGAAACGAAAACGGACAGTATGTCTGGGAATATGAACTGGATATGTACCGCAACAGGAACATCTTTGATCTGGTCATGAAGATCCTGACCGTGATCTTTGTCTTCATCATTTTTGCCGTAACATCGATGGCGGTATTCAACAGAACTTTCGATCTGGACAGCCTCTGGTTTTTCCTGAAGATCGCGATCCCCATCTTTCTGTTTGTCTATCTGATCGCCTATCTTGCCTACAGGTTTTATGCCTTGTCACTGGGCGGCGTCTATCATGTGCGTTTTGAGATGGATGAGGAAGGGGTCAACCACATCCCGATGAAAAGGGAACAGGAATACAACAAGAAAATGGGCCTCGCGTCGATGGTGGCAGGCATGGTAACGAAGAATTACGGACAGGTCGGAACAGGCATGTATCTGGCCTCGCTGGAGAATATCTACTCACAGTTCGACAAGGTCACCAGTGTCAAAGCGGATCGGGCGCACGATCTGATCAATGTCAACTACATGACACAGAACAATCAGGTCTATGCGGATAAGGAAGACTATGATTTTGTCTTTGATTATATCGCTTCTCACTGTCCGAACGCGAAGATCAAAGACATGTAGATATTTTCAAAACTGACATCAGAAAGAAGCACCGGATCCGGTGCCTCTTTTCATGAAATAAAAAAAGATGGAATGTGATCCACCTTTCGTTTTGGAACAGAGTTCCCCCCCTTCTTCTTACAGACCGCTGAAGAATGATGCGCAGAGCATTAAAGCTGCAGAAACGAAAGCGCACCAGAAAGCTGCTTCAGCACCGCCCAGTCCGGCAAACTTGCAAACCAATGCCAGTACAGCCAGTACGAGACCGATGATCCAGGTAACCTGCTTCGGAGCATTTAACTTCATATTTTTCCCCTTTCTTCCAAACGAATCAGAAACGTTTGAATTATAGGAAATATTATACTACGGTTTTTGATAAATGATTGTTTTTGAATGTTTTCCATGATTACAGTTTTTTGTATGTCTTCCTTATCGGTGCCCTGATGTTTTAAGAAAATAATCAGTCATATACAATTTAGGAGAATATTGTTGAAGAAGCGGTTCAGGAGACTTACCTCTTTATTACTGTGCGGAATACTGTTGAGTACGAACACAGTCACGGCTGAGGACAACGTGTCCGTTACTTTGTCACGTGTATATGCAAAGTACGGTGATGAACAGCCGAAGGATTATGACTTACTTTTTTGAAAGAAGATTGCCGATTCGTAAATGAATAAAGAAAAACAGAAGTATAGAATAGAATCAGAAAACATATGAAATCACTGAAAACAATACTTGTCATGACGATCCTTCTTCTGGCTTTATGCGGCTGCGGAAAGAAAACGGAAGTGACAGATGAAAGAATCACAGATGTGGAAACAGCAGAGATCTCTGAGAGTGTTTTCTTAAGTTCTTTCACGATCGATGATCATCAGATCTATCTGTATCAGCCCAAAGATACCATGAGATCCGATCTCATCAATTACGGATACAGTGCACCTTTGCTGCTGGTGTTTGCGGACGGAAAGACAGAAAAGCAGGAGGCCGTCCGTCTGATCGAAGAAAAAGGGATTGACAGGATCGCTCAGAAAAACGGCGGTTTTGTCGTCTTTGTCAATCCGCTGACAGACTGGAAATCGGAAGAGGAAGGGATCTATGAGAAGATCCTGGCAAAGACCGCGGTGGCGCAGACCGGTTTTTCGCACGGACTTCTTTATGACAGTGAAAAGGAAGAATACTATCTCTTTGCCTCACCGGCCCTGACCTGCCTTTACGGATATGGAAGGGGCGGTGATTATGTCGCACAGAATTATCTGAAGGAAGTCAAAGGAACTTCCTCCATGAGTTCTCTGGGCAGCGATGACATCACGCCGACGGCTGCCGTTCTGGAAAGATTAAGTAATGAGCCGAAGATCGAAGACAGAAACATTATCATCGTTTCCGTGAATAATCCGGATCATGATGAAAAAACTTCCAGGCAGAGCGATCATTATCATATAACCGATGTTTCCTTTGATCAGGCTTTTGAAGAATACATCGCCGGTTATCAGAGATGGAACGGCAGACTGAGTGAGACGTTCTATCCGGGGGAAAACGGGATCATCATGGAACCACTGGTGTTTGAAGTAAACAGATCGGGAGATAACCGGGTGATCAAAGAAACTTACTATCAGCTGGGTGCGGTCGTCTTCAGAAAGGAAGACGGCAGTGAAAAGAAAAAGCCTCTTGTCATGTGTTTTCACGGCGGCGGAGATACGGCGATCACGACCGCTTCGATCGCCGGCTGGCCGAAGATCGCTGCCGAGAATGATTTCATCCTCTGTGCGATCGAGATGCATATGAGGACTACGGCAACGGAAACGATCGAAGTCATCGAACAGCTGAAGCAGATCTATCCGATCGATGAGACCCGCATCTATGCGACCGGTTTCTCGATGGGCGGGATCAAGACCTGGGATCTGTATCAGGAATATCCGGAAGTTTTTGCCGCTCTGGCTCCGATGGGCGCCACAGTCAATGTGGGAATGAACACCCAGTTTGCGAGTGTGCCGGAAGTCAATGAAGATGTTCTGGTTCCGCTTTTCTACAGCGGCGGAGAGAATTCACCGCTGAATGAACTGCCTTTCCAGAGCCGGATATGTGTCAGCCGGGTCAATTATCTGTTCAAAGTCAATGAAGTCGAAGTACCGTTTGAACTGTCGATCGGAAACAGAAGTGAGTGGACCGATTCCGTCTACGGCCATGAAGGGGATATCGTTGAAGAATATGTCGATGAGGCATATCCCGAGGGTCTGACGAAGATCCGTTATTATCGCAGTGCAGACGGGAATATTTATACCGCTCTGTGTTCTATCTGGAAACATCAGCATGAGATCCGGCCGTTCACCTGTGAAAAGGCCTGGGAATTCATGAAACGTTATCACAGGTCTGAAGACGGAGAGATCATCATTGATGAATCATATTGAAGGATCTGTTATTTTGTTTGTTAAGGGGGATTAGATATGTATCGGGTATTGGCTTGCGATCTGGACGGAACTTTACTGAGGGATGATAAGACGATCTCTGAAGAGACAAAAAGCGAACTGAAGAGGATCAGCGATATGGGCGTGATCATTCTGCCTTCGACCGGCAGGACACACCGGGAGCTTGTTTCGTTGAGGAATGATCTTCCTTTTCTGCGTTACGCTTTATGCTGCAACGGCGGATCCGTGTTCGACTATCAGGAAGACAGATATATCTATGAAGATACGATCCCTTATGAAACGGCTCTGGAAGTACTGGAATTCGTCAGGACACTGCCGGTATATGAAACAGTCGTCGTCAACGGCGAAAGGATCGCCAAGGGCGATGAAAACGATGAGATCTGCGATTATATCAGAAAGGTCGCAGTAAAAGGTATCCTGTTTAATTTCAAGGGTGCGCATGATGTGAAGGAAGCTTTTGCGAAAAGGCATCAGGACGCCCAGAAACTGCTTCTGTATCCGGGAGAAGGCGCTGACAGGGATGAGATCATGAATGCGTTAAGATCGTCGTTCCCGCAGCTGGAGATCACTTCCTCGGGACCGAAGTATGTTGAAGTGAATATCAAGGGAGTCGATAAAGGCAAGGCCCTGAAGGTTTTCTGCGGACTGATGGAAATCCCGATCGAAGAGAGTATCGCGTTTGGCGATGCAGAAAATGATATCAGCATGCTGGAAGCGGCAGGCAAGGCAATCGTCATGGAAAACGGCACGCCCGAGGCCAAAAAACATGCGGATGTCATCTGTGCTTCCAACAACGATGACGGTGTACGGAAAATGGCCGAAGAGCTCTGGAAATAAGAAAAAAAGATCATTGCTTCCCGCTCTTTCTGACGATGATATAATTAGGTTATAACTTCATAAAGATGTTCTCTGTTCCCAGGATCAGCGGTCCGGTGCTGTTCAATGCCGGTGTCGATGTCATGGGCAAGATCTTCAGATATCCGAAGGAGAAGCCGAAAAAGGAAAATATCCTGCTTCTGCTGCAGTTTCTGTTTGCTGTGGCGGCTCTGGTCTATGTCACGTTCAAGCCTTATCCCATGGAATACAAGGACGGCGTGCTCATCGTCGATCCGCAGAAGATGATGAATGACGGCTATGGCGACCTGGCCATGACGATGATCTTCCCGATCGCCCGTTTCATCGAAAAGAAATGGATCAGATTCAGACCGGTCGGTTGCAATAAGAAAGGCCTGATCGCAGGCATCATCGGATCTGTATTCTTTGCGCTCATCAATCAGCTGCTGAAACCCTGTCTGGTCAATCTGTTCGGTTCCCACTGGGGCAAGTTCCTCGGCAGCGGCATACTGGTCTTCTTCTGCATCGCCGCCTACCCGCTGATCATTAAATTATTGTTCAACAAAGAAGATAAGACAGAAGAATGAAAAAACTGCCGCCGGCAAATACCGATGGCAGTTTTTATCATATTATTTATAATATTCTGTTACCTTTCCGGCTGTATCTCTGCCGGAATGTTTTATCCTTTCAGGTCGACCGGCAGAACGCCTTCCTTGACCTCGATGGTATAGGTGATGCCCAGTTCTTCAGCCCATCTGATGTACTGTTCAACCTGCTTGTCACTCAACATGTCGGAGGAGATCAGTCCTTTCTGATCGATCATGTCGTTGACAAGGAGCTTCGTATACAGGAAGGCACCCTGACCGGTCAGATACATCTCGCCGGTCATCCTGGCTTTCTGATAGGATTCGATGAGACCGGGCGCCTGCAGATGAAGTTCGACCATGACGTCTTTTCCGTCTTTCTTTCCATATGCTTCGACGACAAAGGCACCGTCATCGGAAACGACACCTTCCTCAATGATCTTTCTGATCTCTTCGGGATCTTTGGGCGCATTGGGGATGTGTTTGAGGATCAGATCGTGCGGTATGACTTTCTGTCCGTCGACTTCTTCCTCTTTCCAGCCGAGCAGTCCTGCACGGTAGAGAGGTTCTGAGAACTGTATCCCCAGTCCGCCGTATTTGAAATAGGCATTCTTGCATCCTTTGAAGTATTTCTCACTGTTGAATCCGACATAGACAGGTTCATCGTGAGCGTGCTCACAGAGCATGACCGGCTGCATGTCATATTCCGGCCACTTGCGCAGGATCTTGCGGCTGAACGGTTTGGTCCGGATCAGTTTTCCTTCTTCCAGGGCATAGGCATCTTCCTGCATATCTGCCAGAGCGACATCGGTGCTCCACCAGAAGGGAAGGAAGCGTTTGGCTTCAACGCCTTCATAGACCATCATGTTGATGGTATCGCATTCATCCAGTTCGTTCACACATCTGCGGGCCATGACACACATGATGCCCGGAGCGGATCCTGTGCCGATGATTGCCGTGGCGTTGTTTTCGGCAAATACTTTTCCGTATTCCTCATACATGTATCTGATGCCGGCGATCCAGCGGTCGTATTCATCGACATCCATGCATTCGGGAATGTTTTCGCAGGCAGCCAGATCCTGATAGGAACAGCCCAGATCCATGGCAGCCTTCAGCATGTTGGCGCCGAAATTCAGAGGCATGACATTGACTAGGAGTTCACATCCTTCCGCCGCTTTTTTGACTGCCTCAAGATCGGATGCATCCACCTGTACGGGGATGCCTTTTTTCATGAGCCTGCATACCGCTTCCGCAGCCGCCAGATCATGATCGGCGCAGATGATCTGCTCTATATTCGGTTCTTCATCCAGTTTGCGGCATATCGTAGAGCCCTGCACTCCGCAGCCGCATACCATCACTTTTTTCATACTGATATCCTCATATTAAAATACTGATTCACGTTAGTGAAGTGCTCTTTTTTTCACTTCACTTCTTACAATTATAGTGCTTTTCTTTCAAATCGGAACATAAGGAATGAAAAAAATACCATATGGTACACATTACGGATCATATGACCGATTGTTTACAGTCACGGCTTGTCTGCATAACAAAAAAAGACCGGGCTTATGCCCGATCCAATCTGAGTATTCTGTTTCCGTTTTTATTTCTTCAGGAATTCCATTTCCGTACCGAAGGAATCCTTGATGATCAGCGTATTGTCGTCTTTGAAACTGAATTCGGAATCGAATACATCATCTTCGGTGAATGTGTCGTTATTGACATATCTGACAAGAAGATGTCCGTCTTTCACTTCATACTTCAGTTCGTATGTGACTTCTGTTTCACCTACGATCATCGTATAGGTTCCTGTACCGTCATCCTTGAGATCGTAAACGGCACCGAGACTGTTTTCTGTATCAGAGTATTCCCAGACTCCCGCAAGTGATTTGCCGTCTTTCTTTGAACAACCGAAAGCAGAAAGAACGATTGAAAGCAGCAGAAGCGCTGTAATGATCTTTTTGATTTTTTTCATTTCGCAGAACCTCCTGATATAGTTATACCATCCGGGAACGCAGAAATGAATGAAATAGTATCAGAAAGTACTGTCAGGAAGCTGTTTTTTCTTTCAGATGTTTTTTGATCATTCCGAAACTTTCATCGGAGATGACGTGTTCGATCCGGCAGGCATCGTCTTCCGCTGTCTGAGGGTCGATCCCCAGAGATATCAGCAGGTCCGTGAGTATCTCATGTCTTTCATAGATCTTCTTTGCGATCGCAAGTCCCTTGTCCGTCAGGCTGATATGGCCGTTTTCGTTTATGAGGATGCAGCCTTCGTTTTTCAGATTGCTGACGGCACGGGATACGGAGGGTTTGGAAAAGCCCATCTTCCCGGAGATGTCTATCGATCTGATCGGTGCATCTTTTTTTGACAGGATGTGGATCGTCTCAAGATACATTTCTGCTGACCCGGTGATTTTCATTATCATCATTGTAATTTATTGTTGACAAGTTAGCAATAACTAACTACAATGGTAGTAGTTAGTAATGGCTAACTAGGAGGTTTAACGTGTTACCGCTGTCTTATGCTGAAGTGAATGAACCGAATGTGATCAAAAAAGTTACGGGGAATCCGGAGATGAAGAAACATCTTGAGGATATGGGTTTTGTTACGGGAGCGGTCGTTTCTGTCGTTTCGACCGTGAGCGGAAACCTGATCGTCAATGTCAAGGATACGAAGGTGGCACTGGATAAACAGCTGGCCATGAAGATCATGATCTAGAAGGGAGATTGAATGAAAACATTAAGAGATGTCGCAATCGGTGATACCTGTGTCGTCAAGAAACTGCACGGTGAAGGTGCGGTAAAGCGCAGGATCATGGATATGGGAGTTACCAAGAATGTTGAGATCTATGTGCGCAAGGTTGCGCCGCTGGGAGATCCGATCGAAGTTACGGTAAGAGGATATGAGCTTTCGATCCGTAAAGAAGATGCGGAAATGGTGGAAGTAAAAGAGTAATTATTTTTTTTGAATATTGAGTTAGTTTAGGCTAACAGGAAGGGGATCATATATATGAGTATCAGAATTGCACTTGGCGGTAACCCGAACAGCGGCAAGACAACATTATTCAATGCCCTGACCGGTTCCAATCAGTTTGTCGGAAACTGGCCGGGCGTAACTGTCGAAAAGAAAGAAGGAAAACTGAAGGGTTATGATGATGTGATCATCACTGACCTTCCGGGTATTTATTCGCTTTCTCCTTATACACTGGAGGAAGTCGTTGCCAGAGAGTATCTGATCAGTGAAAGACCGGATGCGATACTGAATATCGTTGACGGTACCAACCTGGAGAGAAACCTCTATCTGACGACACAGCTGACGGAACTGGGTATCCCGGTTGTCGTCGCCATCAACATGCTGGACCTGCTTGAAAAGAATGATATTAAGATCGATCTGGACATGCTGTCAAAGGAGATGGGCGTTCCCTTTGTTTCCATCTCGGCTCTGAAGGGAACCCATGTCGACAAGGCGGCAGCTGCAGCTGTGGAAGCGGCCAAGAACGGAAAGACCATTCCGATGCATACCTTCGGCGGATCTGTCGAACATGCGCTGGCTCACATCGAGGAGGCCTGTGTCCACGGACTTCCGGAAGAGCAGCAGAGATGGTATGCGATCAAACTGTTTGAAAGAGATCCGAAGGTCATGGAAGAGCTCAGACTCTCCAAGGAGACAATCGATCATATCAATAAGGATATCGAAGCAGTTGAAAGTGAAATGGATGACGATGCCGAAAGCATCATCACCAATGAGAGATATGTCTATATCGGCAACCTGCTCAAAGGTATCTGCAAGAAGAGATCTGCAGAAAAACTGAGTTCATCCGACAGGATCGACAAGATCGTCACGAACCGTATTCTGGGTCTGCCGATCTTCGCTCTGGTCATGTTTGCAGTCTACTGGCTGGCTATGGGTCCTTTCGGAACATTCCTGACAGACTGGACTAATGACGTATTTGCCGGGGAATTCATGGAAGGCGGAGCAGCGGCTTTATTGGAAGGCTGGGGCGTAGCGCCTTGGCTGGTCTCTCTGGTAGCTGACGGTATCGTTCACGGTGTCGGTGCTGTACTTGGTTTCGTTCCACAGATGATCGTCCTCTTCCTGATGCTGTGCATCCTGGAAGATGTCGGATACATGGCCCGTGTCGCCTTCGTCATGGACCGTATCTTCAGAAAGTTTGGTCTTTCCGGCAAGTCCTTCATCCCGATGCTGATTGGTTCGGGCTGCGGCGTTCCGGGTGTCATGGCTACCAGAACGATCGAAAACGAACGTGACAGACGTATGACGATCATGACGACCTGTTTCATCCCTTGCGGAGCGAAGCTGCCGATCATCGCCCTGATCGCCGGTGCGGTATTCAATAAGGCCTGGTGGGTATCGCCATGTGCCTATTTCATCGGTGTCGCTGCCATCATCATCTCCGGCATCATGCTGAAGAAGACGAAGATGTTCGCAGGCGATCCGGCTCCGTTCGTCATGGAGCTTCCTGCATACCATGTTCCGTCTATAACCAATGTCCTTAGAGGAACCTGGGAACGAGCCTGGAGCTTTATCAAGCGTGCCGGTACGGTCATCGTATTGTCATCCGTTGTGATTTGGATCCTCAACTCTCTGTCCTTTGAAGGCGGATTCCATTATCTTGGCGAAGACAGCGAAGGTGCTTCCATCCTGGAAAACATCGGAAATCTCTTTGCCTGGATCTTTGCGCCATTGGGCTTCGGTACATGGCAGGCAACCGTTGCGACGATCTTAGGTCTGGTGGCCAAGGAAGATGTCGTCGGTACGATCGGTACGCTGATCGCCATGGAAGATCTGCCTGATCTCGTGGAAGAGGGCGAAGAGATCATGGGTGTCCTGGATGTCTTCTTCAAGGGTTCTTCCATAGCTGCGTTCGCATTCATGGTGTTCAACCTCTTATGTGCTCCGTGCTTTGCGGCAATGGGTGCCATCAAGCGTGAGATGAACAACGCCAAGTGGACAGCCTTTGCGATCGGCTACATGTGTGTCTTTGCCTATGCGGTGGCTTTATGTATCTATCAGATCGGTTCCGCACTCAACGGTCAGGTCAATGTGATCGGACTGGCAGCGGCAGCAGCGGTCATTGCCTTTATCCTGTACATGCTGTTCAAGCCGTACAAGGAAGCTGAAACGCTCACACAGGAAGTCAAAGTCAGATAATGTACTGGCTTCAGAGTCATCTGGCCGATATCGTTGTCATAATACTTCTGCTGGCATTGCTTTATATCTGTTTTAGGAGCGTTTTCACAAAAAAGGGAGCGTGCTGCGGATGTACGGGCAACTGTGCGACCTGTGCCCTGGCGCAGATCCACGGCAAAAAGACGGCAAAACTACAATAAATGCAAAAAGCCCGCGAGGGCTTTTTCATCCGAAGACAGGCGATTCATAATGAATATGAATTGAAAGGAATCAAAAAATGAAATATACAGGTATGCCGATGGGCATGTGGCTCTTGTTTGCAAGATCGTTCAGGGAACACCTGGTCTCTGCGCTTGGTTTCAGTGAAGAAGAAGCGAAACAGATCACAGCAAAAGCAAAATTGAAATATCAGCAGATCATTGAGAAACTGCCGGAATTTGAAAGCAAAGACCGTTTCAAAACGAATATCGTCAACTGTGCGATGCTTTGCGGTTTTGTCCTAAGCATGGACAGAAGACCGGATGTAAATGAGCTGACTGAGTTCTATGAGAAAGCGATGACGACTGGGACGATGAAGAAATTCTGCCGGCTGATGGGAAAAAGGAAATTCTCTGAAAAGGATATTCAGGGCATGAAGGATACGGCAGCCCTCAACGCGGCAGACCGCAATCCTTATTCCTGGAACATGGAATTCCTGCCTTATGAAGACGGCAGCGGCTACGAAGCCAGATTCAGCAGGTGCGGGATCTGTACGCTGATGAAGGAATACGGATTATTCGATCTGGTACCTGCCATGTGCCATCTGGATTACACGATGAGTGATGAAGGCGGTGTGACAGAATTTGTCAGGGAATATACCCTGGCATCCGGCGGTCCCTACTGTGACTGCGGTTATAAGAAAAAAGGAGTTTAGGATGATAAAGACGACTTTGAAAATAGAAGGCATGATGTGCGGAATGTGTGAAGCGCACATCTGCGATGTGATCAGAAAGACAGTTCCTGACGCAAAGAAAGTATCTGCTTCCAGAAGCAGGAAGGAAGCATCTTTTCTGAGTGAGGAAGCTGTGGATGCACAGGCACTGAAAGCGGCCATCGATGAGACCGGATATACCTGTGAAGAAGTAAGTTCTGAAGCATACGAAAAGAAAGGCTGGTTCAGATAACAATGAAGACGATCGCTCTCGGACTGCTGATCCCTTTCATCGGAACAGCTGCAGGTGCTGCCTGCGTTTTTTTCCTGAAGAAAGATCTGCGGATCTCCGTGCAGAGAGCCCTGACCGGTTTTGCGGCAGGCGTGATGGTCGCAGCTTCGATCTGGAGCCTGATCGTACCGGCGATCGATCAGTCGGCCGATAAGGGAAGGCTGGCATTCCTGCCGGCATTTGCGGGTTTCTGGCTCGGTATCCTTTTCCTGCTTCTGCTGGATGAGATCATACCGCATCTGCACAGGGGCATCGATCAGACAGAAGGACCAAGAAGCAGTCTCAACAGGATCGCAATGATGGTCCTGGCCGTGACCCTTCACAATATTCCCGAAGGCATGGCGGTCGGTGTCGTCTATGCCGGACTCTATAACGGATCGGCAAACATCACGGCGGGTGCTGCCCTGGCGCTTGCGCTGGGCATTGCCATACAGAACTTTCCGGAAGGAGCGATCATTTCTATGCCTCTGTATACGGAAGGCAAAAGCAAGACGAAGTCTTTCTGGCTGGGTGTCCTTTCCGGAGCGGTGGAGCCTGTGTTCGGTGCCCTGACGGTCGTCATCGCCGGACTTGTGGTACCGGCTATGCCTTACTTCCTGTCTTTTGCGGCCGGAGCGATGCTGTATGTGGTAGTCGAGGAACTGATCCCGGAAATGTCCGCAGGCAGGCATTCCAATATCGGTGTTGTCGCTTTTGCGGCCGGTTTCACTGTGATGATGGCGCTGGATGTGGCGCTGGGGTAAGAGAAGATGAAGATTCATGAATCCGGTGACAGAAACAAGCCGGTCATCCTGCTTCTTCCCGGTACAATGTGCTACTGGAAAGCCAATTTTGAAGAAGTCATCAGTGAACTGGAGAATGATTTTCTGGTCGCAGCTGTTGCCTATACCGGTTTTGACGAGACAGATAAGGAAAGCTACAGCAGTGTGACTGATGAACTTGAAAAGATCGAAGATTATGTTCAAAACCATTATGAGGGAAAGATCCTTGCTTCCTACGGCTGTTCGTTAGGCGGTACTTTCATCGCCCATCTTGCCGCAAAACACAGGATCAGTATGAAATACGGAATCATCGGTTCTTCCGACATGGACCAGGCAGGAGAAATGAAAGCTCGGCTGCTGAGCGGTCTGATCGTAAAGCTGACCTACAATTTCGTTCATAACGGAGAATATAAAACAAAGCTGATGCGCAAGACCTGGCTGAAGGAAGCGGGGATCAGCGATGTTTCTGCTTATTTCTCTTTGGAGGATCCATCTGAGATCGAAGGCTGGAGCGAGTGTTTTGAAAGTGTCAGCAGCAGAAGAAACATGAGAGGATATCGTGATATTTACCATGATGTCTCTTTCTTTCATAAGCTGATGCTTCACTTCTGCGACCGGCTGGTAAAGATGAAGATCATCAGGATACAGTTTAAAGGGTGAAGGGTCCGTGAGGACCTTTTTTCACGGCAGTCAGGCAATATTGTTATGATAGTATAAAGATATAGAAACACATTTGTCTGAGAAGGAGGAAACCGTCATGAAGAGTTCAGCCATGAGAAGTTCATCTGCAAGCGTTTCGATCATGAGAGATCCGGTGATCCGCAGCAACCGCAGACAGTGTCTCTGTGCACTGATCGGTGCCAGTATCGTGGCTGTCTGCGTCATCATCGGTGTGACCATGAACCTGGTAACATTGCACGACGAGAATTTCGATCACATGGGGATACAGACTTTCTGCATGTTTACGGTCAATTCCAATATCCTTGCGGGAATCTCCATGATGTTCTGCATCCCATATACGATCGACGGTCTGCGTACGGGCAATTATCATCTGCCCGACTGGGTCGTTGTGCTGATGCATATCACCGTGACGGCGGTCTCGCTGACTTTCCTGGTCTCGCTTTTCATCCTGTCTCCGGTCAAGGGCTTCCGACTGATCTTCACCGGTTCGCGTTTCTTCCTGCACGGTGTCTGTCCCATATTATCCATCATCACCTTCTGCTGTTTCATCAACAGCCACATGATCCGTGTCCGGGAAGCCGAGATGGGCCTGATCCCGGTATTGTTCTATGGGGTAATCTATGTCATCATGGTCGTCCTCATCGGCGAAGAAAACGGCGGCTGGGATGATTTCTACGGCTTTGTCACAAGAGTCCCGGCCTGGGTCTCAGTCCTGGTGATACTGCCGATGACCATCGCTATCTCCATGTTTCTCAGATGGGCGCACAATACCTGCTGTCTCAACAGAAGGAAAAAGGATGCGCAGCTTTACCGTGCGACTTATGCCGGAAAGGATCTCAGGGAAGTGATCGCCGAGATGGCCCGTTCACAGAAGAAAGAACTCAAACTGAAGAATCCAACGATCCCGACCCAGCTGATCGGCTACATGATCGAGAACACCGGCTATGACATGGATTCCCAGGAGGGTACCCGTATTTATTTCAATTCCTGGATGAAGAATCAGGATTAAGTGTATATAAGAGAGATTTGCATATGAGTTACTTCACTTTGAAAAACGGCGAGAAGCTCTACTATGAAGACATAGGACGGGGCAAAGACACCGTTGTCATGATGCACGGCTGGACAAGTTCCCACGAGGTCTATGAGAGACCGGCGGAACTGTTGAAAGACCAGGCCAGATGTATCATCTATGATCACAGGGGACACGGCAAAAGCAAAGGCGCAAACAGCGAAAAGCCCACGCTGGAGACACTGGCCTCTGATCTCAACGAGATCATTGAAGGTCTGGGTCTTACTGATATCGCGCTGCTGGGATGGTCCATGGGCGCTGCCGTGATCTTCAATTATGTCCGCCTCTATGGATGTCAGGCTCTGAAACAGATCATCCTTTGTGACATGACGCCCAAACAGTTAAATGATGAGGAATGGAAACTGGGCCTCTATCAGGGCAGATACACGAAGGAAGACATGGAGAAAGATGCAGGGAAGGATTTCTTCTCCCTGTATAAGGAGTTTGCGATCGGAGCGATCCCCAGACTGAAGAAGATACCCGGTTTCCTTCTGAAGAAACCGCTGAAAGAGAAACTGGCTGACTGCGATGAAACGGTGCTGAAGTCTCTGGCGGCTTCCATGAAGCTTCAGGACAACCGTCCTGTCATCAGAGAGATCTCAGTACCGGTCACTTATTTCTATGCCGATCCCGGTTCTCTGTTTTCGCCGGAACTGGCGGACTGGTACAGACAACATGTGCTGACAGAATTTGATGCGGTATGTTTCCCCGAGAGCACGCACATGCTGGTGAGCGAGTATCCGGAGAAATTTGCCGAAGAAGTCGCAAACGTATTAATGAAATAAAACCACAAAAACAAGGTCCTCTCTGGACCTTGTTTTTGTGATGATTGTTTACCTGAATTCTTCAGGGATCTCAATATCGGCTTTTTCCATTCTTTCTTTCAGGTATTGTCTTGTCTCTTCGCTGTCAGTGTTCTTCAGTATCTCAAGACAGAAGGCGATATGGTTTTCGATCCTGTCTCTGATCAGCAGCGGAGGATTGATGATAGTGTCGGTATAAGGCAGATCGTCCAGCAATCTTTCGCTGTGTATCTTTGAAGCCAGTATCGCTTTGACATCGGGATAATCACTGATCGCACCGACATAGGCTGCAAGTTCTTCCGATCCGATCATCTGAGCGTATTCTTCTCTCTTTGTCTGATCGGGATGGCAGGCTGCCAGGAAGCAGATCAGCATCGAACTGTCGATCAATATGTCTGAATCGATCTTTTCAGCTGTCGTCTGATCCATGTCGATCAGGGTCTGTGCATATTCACATGCTTTCGTATACCATTTCTTTGTGAGGATCTTTTTCTCTTCCTCTTCCGTTTCAAAATAGAGTCCCGGATATTTCGATCCGATCTCTTCAAGTCTTTCTCTGGCGGTGTTTTTATAAGAGACTGACTGCAGCCATGCCAGCATCAGCAGTTCTTCGCTGCCGATCACATACATGGATTCTCTCTTGTTTTCCGTGTACGGATCTGTGAGCAGGATTCTGATCGCAGTCATCTCATCGAGTTCACGGCTGAGAGCCAGATCATGGATCATTGTCTTGCGGCCCCTGATAAAGCTGCAGGCCATCGCATAGCGGTAATCATCGCTTTTTAATGCCGAAGCAGCAATATCACTGAAGGAGAAGATCTGATCGGGAGCTTTCATCGCGATCTGAAAAAGCAGACTGTCGTCTGTACACAGGCGGATCGCTTTTCTGAAGATCTCATCGTCATTCAGATCAGTCTCTTCTGCCAGCCGCTGTTTCAGGTATGCGTTGAGACTATTTTCATCGATCGTCTCATCTTCGATCATGACTTCCTGCAGAAGCCGGTTAAGTTTCCAGAAAGCAAAGTGTTCCGCCTTACTGAGTGCTTCTTTCACGACTGTTTCATCCAGATCGGGTCTTTCTTCCGCTGTCTGATTCAGCATAAAAACAGCTGTCTGAAGCCCAGTCCATATTTCATCCATCTTTTCTGCGGTGTCTTGCGAAACATCCTCTCTGGTATGACGGAAGATCCCGGTCAGTTCATCTGATATCTGATATTTCATTGTCTTTACATCATTGTAACAAGTTGCCGGAACTTCGTCATCAGTTCCTGCTTTCTGACTGTTTTTCTCTATTCTGATCTGAATAAAAGTATAATTTGTATAGATATTCATTAAGGAGATCAGTTCATATGAAAAAGATCCTCTTCTTCCTGTTCGTCCTTTACGCTGATAAATAGCTTCACTGGTTTGATGAAGTGAAATGCGATGATGTCGCAGGATTCAATGCGAAAGAGAGGAAATAAGATATGTTCAGATGAAAAGATGACCGTTGATCATCTTTTCAATACATAAGGAAAAAATCCTTTCGGACTTCTTGATATCAATGGCGATTCCCTAGGGATTCGAACCCTAGACCCTCTGATTAAGAGTCAGTAGTAGTTTTGTAAAATAATGCATTATTTATCGGCACTTTTATATACAAGTGCCTTTTCTATACGACCATTTTACGACTTCTTATAAAACAATGAAAAACATCTATC
>JAFTCJ010000017.1 GCA_017454765.1 Erysipelotrichaceae bacterium
CATAAGAATACTTCCTGTTCTTACTTCCTTTGGGTCTTCCCACAATGATTCCTCCTTTCGTTTCAATCATAAGAAAAAGCAGACTTCGGATTAAGCCTTATATGACTTTTTCCTGTGTCTACTTTTATCTTACTAGTTCACTTCCGTTTGGAAGCCCTGTTTTTTTTATTATTTCTTATTTGACGACATCCCAGATCATCTCTGAGATCGTGGGATGGGGATGGATGACTTTTGCGAAGTCCTCCGCTTTCATCTTCTTCTCTACGGCGATCGTCAGTTCACCGATCAGCTCCGTCGCATGCGGCGTGATGATCGATCCGCCGACGATCACGTCATCAACGGTCACCACTTTCACAAAACCGCTTTCGCTGTTTTCGATCAGACACTTGCCGTTGGCGCCGGTCAGGAATTTCTTTGCCTGATATACAACACCTTTTTCCTTGAGTTCTTCCTCGCTGATGCCCACGCTTGCGATCTCCGGTTCGGTATAGACACCGCTGGGGATGACACTCATATCGATGGAAGCTTCCTTATTCAGGATCAGGTCGATGATATTTTCACCCTGGGCTTCTGCCACATGAGCCAGCTGGATGTTTCCCTGCTTTGCGTCGCCGATGACGAAGATGTTTTCGACATTCGTCTTTCCCTCTTCATCCGCAACGATGCCTCTTCCTGTTTCCAAGGCAAAGTCCTCATCCACAAGACCGGATATATTTGCTCTTCGTCCGGTCGCGATCAGGACTTCATCCGCTTTGGCGATCTGTTCCTCGCCCTTCTTGTCGGTATACTCGACGCTGTGATCCTCATTGATCTTTTTCACGGCAGCCGAACAGATGACTTCGATGCCTTTCTTCTTGAAAAACATGTTCAGTCTGGTGCCCAGTTCCTTATCCAGTGTAGGTAAGAGACGGTCAGCCATCTCGATGACGGTGACCTTGACGCCGAAACCGCTGAGCGCATCAGCGATCTCACAGCCGATGACACCGCCGCCGATGATGATCATCGAATCCTTCAGCTGATGATCTTTCTCCAGCACATCATCTGAAGTGATCGCGTATTCCTTTCCTTCGATCGGCGGGATCGCCGGAATCGATCCGGCAGCGATGATGATGTGATCGCCTTCATAGATCTCGCCGTTACAGGAGACCTTGTCTTTATCAACGATCTTCGCAAAACCGTTTACCACTTCTACCTTATTGGCTTTTAACGATTTCTCGATGCCGCCTCTTAAAGTTGAGACAACGTAGTCTCTTCTTTCCCTGACTTTGTCATAATCAAGGTTTGCGTCCGGCGCAACGACACCGAAAAGTTCTCCGTCCTTTGCGTCTTTGTAGACATGGGCTGACTGGATCAGTGCCTTCATCGGGATACAGCCCCTGTTGAGGCAGGTACCGCCGATCTTGTCCTTTTCAAACAGGATCGTCTGTAAGCCGCTTCTTGCAGCCTTGTTGGCAGCAGTGTAACCGCCCGGTCCGCCGCCGATGATCATCACATCATATCTCATATTCTTCCTCTTTCAAGATCCTGATCACATCTCCTGTCTCATCATCGGAGAGCATCAGTTCACTCAGTTTGGTTCCGATCAGTTTTTCTTCCAGATCTTTTGCAAGATCGTGATCCATCGCATCCGTGTAGATCTTCAGATCACTGATCCTGTCATCTTCAAGATCATAGAGGATCCTGACCGTTCCCCAGTCAAAACGGGCTTCTTTCCGGAATTTCAGATTCACTGAAGGACCATAGATCCATTCTTCCGATGAAAAGAAATCCCTTTCTTTCATTACCGCTGCTTCATCGACAGGACAAGCCTCCGCTTTATTCTGATACATCTCTTCAAAGGAAGCAATCAGCGCTTTTTGAAGCATATCCAGATTGAGATCTTCCTTCACCTGCTTCAGATTGATTACTCTGGAACGCACTGACTTCACTGCCTTGGAATGCAGCTTCGCCAGGGAAACGTACAGATATCTCTCCAGTGCTTCTTCATCGACTTCCAGCATGATCGTTCCGTGATGGAAGCAATTCTCTTTTCCCCGGTAATAAGCATGTCCGGAGAACTTCCTGCCTTCGATCACCAGATCGTTCCTGCCGTTTTTCTCGGCATGGATGCCCAGATGATCCAGGGCATTCAGGATGATCTGATCCTGCCTGGAGATGTCAAAAAGATCTCTCTTACAGATAAAGGTGAAGTTCAGATTCCCTTTATCATGATAGACGGCGCCTCCGCCCGAAATCCTCCGGGCAAGGAAACCGCCGTCTGCAGATAATGTTTCCGTTTTACATTCGCTGTAAGCGTCCTGGTTCTTTCCGATCACGACGGTCCTGTCGTTGCGCCACAGGTAGAGGATGACTTCGTCATCTTTTACCTGATCCAGCAGATATTTCTCCAGGGCCTGATTGTAATAGACATCGAAACGATCGGACGCTGCAGTGTAAAGTTTAATCATTAAATTCGTATTTGAGGACCGGTTCTCTGGCAGCCTTGACGTCATCGGGTCTGCCGATCGGGCAGTGATGCGGAGCGTTGTGCAGATATTCCGGATCACTGTGTGCTTTTTCATAGAGATCCAGATAGATCTTCACGGCTTCATCGATCGTCTCTCTGCTTTCGGTCTCGGCCGGTTCAAACATCAGAGCCTCATGTACGATCAGCGGGAAGTACATTGTAGGAGGATGGATGCCGTAATCCAGGGATCCCTTGGCGATATCCATGGCGGAAACACCGGTCTTCTTCTTGAGATCATCCAGTCCCAGTACGAATTCATGCATGCAGATCTGATCATAAGCCACATGGTAATGATCCTTGAGCTGATGCATCATGTAGTTGGCGTTGAGTACCGCCTTGCCGGAAGCCTCAGGGATACCCTTCTTTCCTAACGTCAGGATGTAAGTCAGGGCCTTGACGACAACAAGGAAGTTGCCGTAGAAGCTTCTGACCTGACCCATCGATTTCTCCGGATCGGCAAAGTAATAGAACTCATCTCTTTCCTCGACCATATGGCAGGGCAGGAATTTCTTCAAGAAGTCCTTGCATCCGACAGGTCCGGAACCCGGACCGCCGCCGCCGTGAGGAGTCGCAAAGGTCTTGTGCAGATTCAGGTGGACACAGTCAAAGCCCATGTCACCCGGTCTGACTCTGCCCATGATCGCATTCAGGTTGGCTCCGTCGTAGTAACATAAGCCGCCTGCCTCATGGACGATCTTCGTGATCTCCAGGATGTTCGGGTCGAAAAGACCTAAGGTATTCGGATTCGTCAGCATCAGTCCGGCCGTGTCTTTGCCGACTGCAGCTCTCAAAGCATCGAGATCGACACCGCCCCTGTCATTGGAAGGAATGTTGACGACCTTGAAGCCGGCCATCGCTGCCGAAGCAGGGTTGGTGCCGTGTGCGGAATCCGGAACGATGATGTTGACACGTTCGCTGTCGTTTCTGTCCTGATGGTACTTTCTGATCAGCAGCAGGCCCGTGTACTCGCCATGGGCACCGGCTGCCGGTTCGAAGGTCATCGCATCCATGCCGGTGATCTCACATAAGAGCTTCTCGGCCTTGTATAAAACTTCCATGCAGCCCTGCACTGTGCTGAGCGGCTGCAGAGGATGGATCTGCGTGAAGGAAGGAAGGGATGCCGTCTCTTCATCGACACGCGGATTGTATTTCATCGTGCAGGAACCCAGCGGATAGAATCCGTCATTGACGCCGTGGGTCTGCTTCATCAGCTGTGTGTAGTGTCTGCCCAGATCGACTTCAGAGATCTCCGGCAGATGCATCCTGCTCTGACGCAGATACTTTCCTTCAGGCTTGTAAGTTCCGGTCGTGATATCGGGAAGGATATCGCTTCCTCTTCCCTTGACACTTCTTTCAAATAAAAGCTTCATTACATCACCTCCCTGATCGCAGCGATCAGTTCATCGATCTTTTCTCTGGTATTGAGTTCGGTCGCACACCACAGGATCCCTTCTTTGACAGGCAGACCGGAAAGGATCTTCTTTTCAGCCAGTTTCTCTTCCAGAACAAACGGATCGACAGGAGAAGAGGTCAGGAACTCATCAAAGAATTCGCCTTCATCGGTTCTCCTGAATCCGAGCTCATTCAGTTTCTCTGCCAGATAGTGGGAATTGCTGTAGCAGCTTAAAGCCAGCTTTTCCATGCCTTTTGGACCCATGGCTGCCAGATAGACGGAAGCTGTCATGGCACATAAAGCCTCGTTAGAACAGATATTGCTGGAAGCTTTCTCACGACGGATGTGCTGCTCTCTGGCCTGCAGTGTCAGAACGAAAGCCCTCCTGCCCTCGTGGTCAGTCGTCTCACCGACGATCCTGCCCGGCAGTTTTCTCATCAGTTCTTTCTTGCAGCTCATGAAGCCCAGATACGGACCGCCGAATCCCATCGGCAGACCCAGCTGCTGGCCTTCACCGACAGCGATATCGACATCCATCTCGCCCGGTGCTTTGTATAAAGCCAGGGATACAGGATCGCATCCTTCGATGATCCTGGCTTTGTTTTCATGCATCAGTGCCGCAAAGGCTTCGATATCCTCGATAAGACCGTAAAAGTTAGGACTCTCGATGTAAAGACCGGCGGTCCTTTCATTCAGATTCTTCTTCACTTCTTCGATGTCTGTGAGATGATCCTTGTTCTGTAATAAGGTGACCTTGACGCTTCTGCTTTCGCAGTACGTCCTGATGACAGCCAGCGTTTCCGGATCGATCGTATCGGAGACCAGGATCTCATCCTTGTTTCTCTCCAGCGTCATGAAGATCGCTTCCGCTGCTGCGACAGCACCGTCATAGACGCTCGCATTCGAGACATCCAGACCCGTCAGTTCACAGATCTGTGTCTGATATTCAAAAATGGACTGCAGGACACCCTGAGAGATCTCGGCCTGATACGGCGTATAAGCCGTCACGAACTCTTCCTTGGAAGTGATCGTCTTCACGATCGCCGGGATATGATGGGCATAGACACCGGCACCGCGGAAGATCGATCTGAATACCGTGTTATGATCGGCGATCTCCTTCATATCTTCCAGGACTTCCATTTCCGATTTGCCTTCGGGAATGTTCAGCCCTTTCAGTCTGACTTTCTCAGGGACCATGGAATAAAGGTCATCGATCGATGAATAACCGATGTCCTTTAACATGGCTTCCTGTTCACTGAGTGTTTCAGGAATATATCTGCCCATGACTAGGCCTCGTTTGCGCAGACTTCTTCGTATGCCTTTGCGTCCAGCAGCTCTTCGGTACCGGTAACATCGGCTACCTTGATCAGCCATGAACCGTAACAGTCGCTGTTGACTGAAGCCGGATCATCAACGATTGCTTCATTGACTTCGGCTACGACACCTGTGACCGGTGAGAAAACATCGCTGACTGCCTTGACAGACTCGACATCGGAGAAAGCCTCTCCGGCTGTGACAGGATCGCCGACACTCGGCAGATTGACGAATACGATATCGCCCAGTGCATCCTGTGCAAAGTCAGTCAGACCGACGACATAAAGACCGTCTTCCTCTTTGACCCATTCGTGTGTTTTTGTGTACTTCAGTTCTTCCGGATTTTTAAACATCTTTCATTTCCTCCTTGTGTTTATCTTTTCCTGCTGTAGAAAGGCATTTCAACGACTTCTGCCTTCAGTCTTCTTCCTCTGACATCGACCTCAACGACAGTGCCGATATCCGCATACTTTTTATCGATCAGCGCCATGGCGATCGAAGTCTTCAGTAACGGTGAGAAGGTCCCGCTGCTGGTATGGCCGATCTTCTCATCGCCGACATAGACATCCTGGTGTTCTCTCAGGACGCCCTTGTCTATGATCCTCAATCCGACACGGCAGATCTTCGGTTCGCCTTTTTCTTCCATGGCCTTCTTGCCGATGAACTCTTCCTTGTTCATCTTGACACCGAAATCAAGACCGGTCTCCAGCGGTGTGATGGTCTCATCCATCTCATGTCCGTACAAGGGCATGGATGCTTCCAGTCTGAGCGTATCTCTGGCACCAAGTCCGCAGGGGATCAGACCGAATTCTTCGCCTGCTTCCAGGATCGTATTCCACAGCTTTTCAGCATTTTCGTTGGCCGTGTAGATCTCATAGCCTGCTTCACCGGTATAGCCCGTGTAAGAGATCAGGCAATTCATGCCGGCGATGTCGACATCTCTCTTGGCTGTGTAGTACTTCTCGGGAATATCCTCTTCCTTCATCAGCTTCAGCATGATGTCTCTTGCCTTGGGACCCTGTAAGGCAACCTGGGCAACGGAATCGGAGATATCCTCGATTTCCGTATCCGGAAGGATATTCTTCTTCATGTGCTCAAAGTCCTTGTGCCTGTTGGATGCATTGACGACGATATAGTAGTCTTCCTCACCGAACTTGTAGACCAGCAGATCATCAACGGTGCCGCCGTCTTCATAGCACATTACCGCATAACGGACCTTGCCTAAAGGCATGTTGGTGAAATCATTGGTCAGCAGGTGATTGAGGGAAGCGAGCGCTCCCTTGCCTTTGAATGTGATCTCGCCCATGTGCGACACATCAAACAGTCCGGCTTTCTCTCTGACCGCCATGTGTTCGGCGATCACGCCCTCATACTGCACAGGCAGCAGATAACCCGCAAACGGCACGATCCTGCCTCCCAGCTTTACGTGGGCATCATACAAAGGTGTCTTCAGTTCCATTTTTCTCCTCCTTAACAAAAAGAAACGGCAAAAACTCCGTCTCTGTTTCTTAACCTGAAAGATTCTCCCTTATGAGGATTGCTTCTTCGGTGCATGTATATTGCTCTCCAGAGTCTGTCCAAGACCGGTCCTTTTACCTGAGAGTTTGCTCCCCTTCGGTGTTTCATCGATGAAATCTCTCCCGGCCTCTTCATCCAGTTCATCTGTCTTTATTTTACCATACGCATCCTGATCCCTATCACCCGAAATTCGCTTTTTCCGCTTCTTTTTCAGGAATCTTCCTGAATCAGTTCAATGCCTTTGGCCAGATCGGGGATGACCCGGTAAGCTTTCTTCAGCGTTTCCTCTTCAATGATGCAGATATCGGGCACGACCACGCATCTGATGCCGGCATTGTATGCGGAAAGCAGTCCGTTCCTGCTGTCTTCAAAGACCAGCGCATCCTTTGCATCGACACCGAAATGTTCCAGCACCTTCAGATAGATCTGCGGGGAAGGCTTACTCTCGGATAGATCATTGCCGCAGATCATGTAATCGAAATAATCAGTTATCTTCACATCATCCAGCCTCTGCTGCGCCCGGTCCCGGTCGGTCGAAGTCGCAACAGCCATCAGGATCTTCTCTTTTTTCAGATAGTTCAGCAGTTTTCTTAATCCTTTTTTCACTTTGAACGGATGCTTTTCCAGATAAGCCTGAACTTCTGCCCTCAGGTCTTTCTGATACGCCGGATAATCCAGATCGGGACAGCATTCGTGATAGATCTCTTCTGTCCTGATCCAGTTGACACCGATCGTTTCCATGACAAAATCACAGGATCTGATCCCGTATTTCTTCAGCACTCTTTCTGCACACTTCACATAGACTCTTTCCGAATCGATCATCAGACCGTCCATGTCGAAGATCACCAGTCTGATCCTGCTCATTCAGTCGATATGCCCCTTCAGCTGATAGGAATCTTCCGTATACTGCATGATCTCAAACCTGTTTCCGTCCGGATCATGTAACCACATCTGCCAGGTCTCAGACGGTCCTTTGGAAGGCTGTGTATCCGGGATGAAACCTTTTTCTTCCAATTCTTTTTTCGTCTCAAAGATGTCATCGACCGTCAGGGAAAAATGAGAATATCCCAGTCTCCGATTCCATCCGACATCCTCTGTCTGATCCTCCTGTGCCGGGAAGAGCTCGATGAACTGTCCGTCTGCTATCTCAATGTAGACATTGAAGATCCCTTCCGGATCGCTTTCCGCTAGAGCCGCCATTTTCGGTCTGTCTGCCCTTCCTTTATATGACTTGTTTCTGACAACGATCTTTTTCCTGCAGCCGAGTCTGTTGCAGTAGAAATCGATCATCTCATCCATCTGTTTTGTGAAAAATGCGATATGCATCAGCTGATTGAATTTCATGACTGTCCTCCGGATACCTTGATTATCCCAAAAAGAAAACTCTCTGACAAACGGATCTGTCAGAGAGCTCTTTTACTTTTGTTTCTATTCTGTTTTTTCCTTGATCTCTTCGCCGATATCAGCGATCAGATTCTCATATTCCCTGGCCTTGTCTTCATCGCCCCTGTTGTGATACATGTCCGACAGCAGGGCATAGAAAGCCATCTTGCCGTCTCCTTCAGCCTCATCGCACTGCTTCTGGATCTGATCCAGGTACTTGTACCCCTTCAGGATGTAGGTGTCATACATGACATCGAGCGTTTCCTGATCGCGGATATTCAAATCCTTCAGTAGGTCATAGTAGACTCTTGTGTTTTCCTTGTCCTCTTCGGAAAGGAAATAATAGAAACCTCTCTTGTACAGAGCTTCCTTCTGCAGCTTGTTCATGCGCAGACCGTTGAAACTTTCAAAAGCCTTCCGGATCTGTTTTTTGTCTTCTTTCAGGAAGGCCTCGTTCAGCTTCAGGAAATTCAGATTGTAGATCGGGAACTGCTTCCTTGTCTCCGGTGCATCCACGAGTTCATCGAAAGCTGCGAAGTCTTTCTGTGCCAGCAGATCGGTGAGTTTTTCCAGCGTCTTGTTTCTCTTTTTCCGCTGATAAAACTGCAGACCGAAGTCGGCGACAAATACCACAGCGATCATAGCGATCATCAGTTTAGGATCCATATTCATTCCTTTCAGCCGATCCTGTATGATTCGGCATCGGGATTGAGAAGATCGCCGTCCGTTTCATGATCGAAGATCTTCCTTCCCTCTCTGTAAGTATACAGACAGTTGAAGTCTTTATCAATGACCGCAAAGTCCGCATCCTTTCCGACACGCAGAGAACCTTTACGATCCGCAAAGCCGTAGACTTCGGCCGGGTTCAGTGATGCCATGACACAGGCCTTCTCCAGAGGAATGCCCATATTCTGAACCAGATTCTTCATACCGAATAAGACCGGTTTGGCACTGCCCGCCAGTCTGCCGGTATCGGTCAGGGAGAAACCTTCCTCGGTGATGTTGCAGACACCGAAGACACCGTTGTATCTTCCGGGTTTGAGACCGCCTAAATGGACGTTATCGGAAATCATCATGATCTTATGGAAGGCGTCTTTTTTGACTCTCATGATGATCTCGATCATCTCGTTACGGACATGCAAGCCGTCACAGATCAGTTCGTTGTAGACATCGTCGTTGAGCAATGCCGCACCCAGACCGCCCATATTGCGGTGATGCAGACCGGACATGACGTTGGCTGTGTGGGTGATGACTGTGATGCCGTCCCTGAAGGATTCCATCGCCTCTTCATAAGTCTGATTGGAATGAGCGAAGGCAACGCGCACACCGTTCTTGTTCAAGAGCCTGATCGCTTCCTTGCTTAAGGGAAGTTCCGGTGCCAGGGCCAGCAGTCTGAGCTGTCCTTCTCCGTCATCGATCATCTTCTGAATCGCGTCCAGGTCGATGTCGGGGTGACCGGTATCGATACCTTTCTCACCAACTCTGTTGAGATAGGGTCCTTCGGAATGGATGCCCATGATCCTTGCGCCGTTGGGATCTTCTTTCATGACAGCCAGAACATTGGCGAAAGCACCGTCCTCGTCCGTCACCGTCGGGAAGATGGATGTCACGGCTGCTGAAGCAAGTGCCTTGACATAGCCTCTCACATGTCTGACACCGTTTTCTTTTTCTCCGGGATCCCACCCTTTATATCCGTGGTTGTGCGTATCGAAAACACCCGGAATGATGACATTGTCTCCGTAATTCAGATCCGGTCTCATTTCCAGTCTTTCTTTTCTGATCACATCGCTGATCTTTCCGTCTTCAATATTCAGATAGCCGTCAATGATACCCTGTTCGGTAACGATATTCTTGCAATAGATGATCATCTCGGCAGCTCCCTGTAGGTGATCAGCTCTACATTGTTTTCTTTGATCCATTTCATGACTTTTTCCGACATCATCATCTGCGCATCTTTCGCTCTTTCCAGCGACAGTGTTGTCAGTGTCAGCAATTCCGCATCCACATAGCCCGGGTGGCAGCAGAAGACGCTTCTCTCATTGCTCAAGAGTTCATTGGCCACGGAGAAAAACTGTTCGACTGTGTCTTTGTTCAGCTGATCGGCCGGATCGAAGACCTTCTTCTGGGAAGCCATCGAGAACGAGAACAGCTTATTGAGCGGGCCGTCCATGTTCAGCTTTCTCCAGATCTCGGAAGAATAAGGGATATCTTCTTCCACAGAGAGTTCGTGAATGACCTTTCTGTAGTTCTCGGATGAAATGGAATGCTCATGGAGGTAGCCGGGTTTCGTGCCGGTGAGTTCGATAAATCTGTTGTACTGTGCCAGTATTTCAATCCTTACTTCTTCATAGGGGAAGAGTTCCGCTCTTCCTTCCTCTGTCTGCCATCTCTCATCTCTGGTTCTGACGCCGGAGCGGATGAACTGTCCTTCTTCATCGACCAGATGAGGGATGTCTTTGGGATCCGCACAGCTTGGTCCGGAGACCAGGTTGAAGTCGATGCCGAAGCACGCCTGAGGTCTGTCCTTCATGAAGGAAACCGCAAATTCCGCTGAAGGCATATTCGCAAACAGACCGGTGTTTCTTAAAACTCCTCTGTCGATCGCATCAACGATGCCTAAAGTGACGCCTCTGGTGAAACCGAAGTCGTCACCCTGAAACAAGATTTTTGTCATATTGTATTTCTCCTTCCACCCATACATTCAGGAAATTTTCCTGAACATATGGCTGAAAAAGGGGAAAGTTTCCTTTCCCCTTATTGCTTTTAGAATAAGCCGATTGCAGCACCGATAAGGGCAAATGCGAAGATCAGAAGAATCAGCTTTGTCGGCGTCCAGCCCTTCTTGATCAGGTAGACCATCAGGAACAGTGCACATACACCCAGGAAGCCCGGGAAGACGCTGTTGAGGATGTCAGCGATGACAACCTCGCCGCCTTCAGCACCTGTCGTATTGATGACCAGGTTCAGAGGTACGTTGACCATCTGAGCAGTCATGGCACCGACCATCATCAGACCTAATACAGAAGCACACTTCGTTAAGACCTGGATCAGACCGGAGTTGAATACCTGATCGATGAAGGATGTACCTAAGGTATATCCGGCGTTGATCAGCAGATATTTTGCAACAGACTGTAAGCATCCGTAGAGGAGCACGAAGATGATCGTGCCTAAGAAGTTGCCCTGTCTGCACAGACCGATAGAGATACCGGCTGCGATGACACGGATACAGTTGAAGAACAGGGAGTCGAACATGCCGGCAGTCGGACCCATGAGGGCGGCCTTGATGTTTTCGATTGTCGTTCCGTCAACTTTGCCTTCCTTGTGCTGTCTTTCCATAGCGTAGGCAAGACCGGCAACGAATGAGAACGGTACGGCATGCGTATTGAAGAATGACTGATGTCTTAAGACAGCTTCCTTCATTTCTTCAGGATCATCACCGTATAATTCCTCCAGAGCCGGCTCCATCGTCATGGTGAAACCGTTGGCTTCCATCTTGACCATCGAGAAGCTGATGAATACAAGGTGAGAAAGCCAGAACATCTTCTTCAGAGTAGCTTTTTCCTGAGCTGATAAATTGTTGTTAGCCATTAGAAGAAATCCTCCTCATCATTCTTTGCATCTGCGACCTTGACACCTGCGTTCAGGATCTCGTTCTTGGTATCGATCAGACGCTTGTTCGTGAAGAACATCGTGATTGCGATGGCAGCGCCGAGGATGGCGATCGCCAGCGTATCAACATGGAGATAAGCGACCAGGACATAACCGACAAAGAAGAAGATACCGACTTCGTTGTCCCAGATCATGGAAGTCAGGATCGCGAAACCGACAGCGATCATCATGCCTGATGCAGCACTTAAGCCTGTCATGACAAATGAAGGCAGTACACCCAGCAGTCTGTTCAGACCGTCGACACCGTAGGCGACAGCAACGAACAGGACAGCCGTCGGGAGCAGCTTCATAGCTGCAGCGAAGAGATAGTTCTGGATCTTGAACTGCTTGAGATCTTTGACAGCCAGTTTCTCCCAGTAGGCAGCCATCGGGTTGGCAAACAGAGACATCGATAAGTTGTTGACAGTCGTCAGAACTGTACCGATCGGGAATGCCAGAGCAACACCATCGGAGATGCTTGCACCGGTCAGTACCGAGTAAGCGACAGCGATGACGCTGGACAAGGTCGCATCAGCAGCGATGACACCGCCGATTGCAGAGATACCCATAAAGATAGCTTCCAGTTCCGCTCCCATAATGATGCCTGTACGGAAATCACCCAGTACAAGTCCTGCCAACGGAGCGATTACGATCGGACGAGTCAGTGCCTGCCACGAGAGGCAGATCTCATCGATGTAAGTCAGCAGGAAATAAACGATGCATATTTTCAATGCAGCACCAGCCATAAATTAGTTTTCCCCCTTTCCTTTGTAGTTCATTGAATTCTAATTTATTAACCTAAAGCCTTTGCAAGAGGCTCGGCTGTCTCTTCCGGAGTCGTCTGATAGATGGTGTTGTAACCTAAATCAAGGACCTTCTTCAGCGTCTCTTTTTCATCATCGTAGAGATAGAGGTTCAGTCTGTACGTCGGACGGTTCTCACCGTTTCTCTTCGGTGCGATACGGCCGTAGTTGCCGATATTGACTGTTTCCGGTTTCTCCTCGATGTTCGTCAGGATCTTGAGCAGATCGTCCGGGTTGTTTACCAGCATGAGGATCTTGTGATCCGCGGCCTTCGGATTCTTCATCATCTCGATCGCCTTGTCCACGGAAATGATCGCTGTCTTGCAGGTAGCAGGAGCAGCCATCATCAGTGATTTCTGGATCACTGAATTCTCGGCGGCAGCATCGTTGGCGACGATGATCCTGTCAACACCCGTGTGTCTGGACCATTTGATCGCGATCTGACCATGGATCAGTCTTTCATCTAATCTGATTAGTTTTAACATCTTCTTCCTCCCTTTTCAGAAAAAATCTTCGTCTTCTTCTTTCGCTTCGCTCTTGTCGAGTTCCACGACTCTCAGCATCATTCTGCTCTGTTCGACCAGTTCAGCCAGTTCCTCGTCCGAGATCTCTTCCTTGACGGCCAGTTCCAGGACCAGAGCCAGGTTGACGCCGGCGATCAGCCTCGTATTCGGTCTGTCCAGATAAGTGTACATGACCTGATTGACGCTTCCGCCGTACAGATCCGAAAGCAGGATGACCTGATCTTCAGGCTCTACATTCTCATAGAAGCGATCCAGGTTTTCCTGTACGCTTTCCTGTGTCACGTAGGCATCAAACACTGTGATCCTGGGGTTGGGGCCCATCAGGATCTCAACGGAACTCTTGATTCCGCTGGCAAAATGTCCATGTGATGAAATAAAGAATTTAAGCATTTTGTTACCCTCTTATACATAAAAAATAACATTAACCTCTATGTTCTGTTAATGCTTATTTTTAAACTAAATTAAGTGTATTATATTGAATTGCACCTTATAAGGTGTATCTAAGTGCTTGTAAACTTTCTTCTGATGATCGCATCAAAGATCTGTTCCAGGGTGCTGTCTCTGTCTTCCGTCAGTCTTTCCAGCGTATCCGGCACCTGAACGATATATCTCAGCATGTGATCCAGAATCTTAAGATCGGCCAGCTTCATTCGCGGATCGGCACAGACAGCGATGACCGCATTGACATCCAGCGTTTCCTGATAATAAATGCTTTCCTGCGGGATATAGATATCGATGATCTCCTTCCTCGTAAAGCGGTACGGGAAGAAAATGATCATGACGCCGTTGCGGGGATAGTAATGGTTGATGATCCTCTCGTTCTCGACATACTGATCATAAAGGATCTTCTGGGTGTAGGGATCCCTGGCATAGCGGTAAGACAAAGCCTCCACAAAAGAAGTGATATCCTTGATCTGCTGCCTCTCATAAATGTTCATCTGCGACTTGATCCGTTCCAGCTCGCTGCGGTCAAAACCGTGGATGAAAAGTCTGTCAAAAAGCTCTCCCGGATTCCGGTCATAATCCAGTTCCTGATAAGCCACGATCGGAAGAGGATAGTTATAGTAAAGGATGACGCCGGAATGGACGACGGCATCATAGTCATCGAAGTTCACTTTCCGCATCTCATACAGGTTGTAGATATCGGCCTTTTCAACATAATTGCCGAACAGATCCATGAGGCTCTCGGCAATGTGCTGGGAATAGACCAGGCCTTCTGTCGTCGTGACCAGAAGTCTGAGTTTCCGGTAGGGATAGACGACCTTCTTCAGAATCCTCTCATAGACACCGGTGTAAGCCTGGACGACGGCATCGGAGATCGGCGAACCGAAACGCAGCTGCAGTCTGGCGATCATGACTCTGGTCAGTTCCAGGGGGATCGGAGAAAACAGATCCTCATTGCCCTCCAGATAAGTGATCAGGCGGATCTTCCCGGTGTAATCAAAATGATGTTTCAGATACAGCTGCATCTGCAGGGATTCCAGATCCTTGCTGTAGAGCCTGAACAGGTCGGTCTTGTAAAGCGCAGAAGCGATCGAAGAGATCGGGTCATCAGTCGCTCTGACGATATCTTCAAACAGTTCATGGTTCTCTCTCACCAGTTTCTGCGGCAGATCCTTTGTGCCGGTGATCCTGAGATTGAGGTCTCTGTTGATCAGCAGCAGTCTGGCAAAGTTGAGGATCTCGATCTCGGCCACTTCCACATAATCGCGGATCACGGGATCCGCAAAGATCTCTCTGGCGACCTCACAGTCATATGTCGCCTTCAGTTCCTGAGCGATCTCTTCGCTCAGATCCGGATGTCTCCCTTCCCTGATGCGGTTATACATCAGACAGATATGGGAAGCGATCTTCTTCGTCTCGATATCGGAGATGACGATGCGGCTGTTTCTAAGGACATCAAGAAAAGCTTTTCTTAATTCTGTATAATGATTAACACCGTCTTTGCGAAACAGGTCATCGAATTTATCATAAGGATAGAGCGGCTGAAATTCGTGGTATTGCGAACAGCGCAGTTCTACCAGAGCACTGCGCAGATCCTGTTCCTTTCCGGAAACATGATAGCCCTTACCTACGATCGCCTCCAGATCGATGCCGTAGGACTTCAGGAAACGGGAAGCCCAGCTGATGTCCTTGCGGATAGAGGAACGCGACATGTACAGTTCATCACAGAGATCTTCGATCTTGACATAATCATCCACCAGAAAACGCTGCACGATGTATATCCTGCGGTTGACAGCCTCCACGCTTCTTCCGTAATACATCGAAGAAAGGACATCGATACTGTCAGAAAATTCCTTATATTTTGTCTCGTCCTTTACATCGATCCTGTAGCCCTTTGCCTTGTAGGAACGGATACGGGCGATCCCTTCCTCGTCACAGAGGGCGTTGAGATGAGCGATATCACTTTTGATCGTTCTCAGAGAAGAATTCGTCAGCTTTGCCAGAGTATTGGCGGTGACCGGTTCCTTTGCCTTGATCAGGGTCCTGAGGATGATGATATGTCTGTATTTTTCGATTTTCATCTTTAAATATATTTTACCAAAAAGAAAAGCACGTCCCCGTGCCATTCTTCAATATTTATTTCTTCTTTTTCTTTCCTGCAGGAAGTTCGTCATACATCGCCTCCAGCAGCTTCATCAGAAATTCCCTGTCATCCACGTTGTCTACCGCCAGCATCTCTTTGGCCCCTTCATAAGGCAGCTGTCTTTCGGCTTCCGGCATCATCTTTATTGCGGACTTTACCGGCTTTACCAGAAAGCGGTCGTCATAGATACCGCCGATGATCTTTCCTTTATAGTAGATGATGAATTCGCCCATCATCGGGCGATATGTCACATCATCCAGGAAAGACAGCTGTTCCAGAATGAAATTCAGATATTCAATGCTCGATGCCATATCTCTCTCCTTTTGATGTACTTATGATTTACAGTTTTTCGCCGTTAGTAGCGATGACTTTCTGATACCAGTAAAAAGAATCCTTCCTGTATCTGTCCAGTGTACCGGATCCGTCATTGTTTTTGTCGACATAGATCAGACCGTAGCGCTTGGACATCTCGCCTCTTGACTGCGAGACGATGTCGATGGCTGCCCACATCGTGTAGCCTATCACGTCGCATCCGTCATCCACTGCCAGATGCATCTGTTCGATGTGTTCTCTCTGAAAACTGATGCGCTGTGCATCATGAACGGTCCCGTCTTCCAGCACTTCGTTTTCACCGATGCCGTTCTCCACGACAAACATTGGCAGGTCATAGCGGCTGCAGAACTCGTTGAGTGTGATCCTCAAACCTTCCGCATCGATGTTGGCTTTCCATTCCGTCTGTTTCTGATAGGGATTGTTCATGGGTCTTCTGTGTTCGGCTCTCGCCACCGGATCGCACATGCGGTTATAGTAGTAGCTTAACGGGATATAGTTGCCCGGATATTTTTCAATGATCTCAAAATCCTCTTCTTCGGTGTAGATATGCAGACCTTTCTCAGCCATATCTTTTCCCCAGAACTTCGGATACTTTCCCTTACAGATCGCATCGAGGTAGGAATAGGTGATCTGCTGGTTCTCCTTGAATGCATTCAGCATGTCCTCAGATTTACAGGACTGGGGGTAAGCCAACGATCCTTCGATCATCGCGTTGATGTATACATTGTCGATCATCTCGTAGGCCAGTTTATTGGCCCTGGCCGCCGCCAGCAGCTGATTGTGCGCACACTGGTAGATCAGTTCCAGTTTGTCGTCTCCTTCTTCCAGAATGACGCCGCCGTTCTGATACAGCATCCCTTCTTCAAAGATGAAATTGATCTCATTGAAGGTGATCCAGTATTTCACATCAGAGAAATATTCGAAACAGGTCTTCGCATAGCGCTCAAAGAAATCGACGAGTTTCCGGTTGCGCCAGCCGCCGTAATTGCTGATGAGAGCGGCAGGTGTCTCGGTGTGCGATAAGGTGATCAGCGGTTCGATGCCGTATCTGTGACATTCATCGATGACATCCCGATAATGTTTCAGTCCTTTTTCGTTGGGCTTTTCTTCATCTCCGTTAGGATAGATCCTGGCCCAGGCGATCGAAAAACGGAAACACCTGAATCCGCACTCCGCAAACAAGGCGATATCTTCCTTATAACGGTGATAGAAGTCGATCGCTTCATGGGAGGGATAGTACTTTCCTTCTTCCAGTGTGAAGTCAACACTGTCTTTCATATACCTGTCCATCGACAGATAGTCGGTCGTCGTCATGCCTTTGCCGTCTTCGTTCCAGGCACCCTCACACTGATTGGCGGCTACGGCAGCGCCCCATAAAAAACCTTCTCTGAATTTTTCCATTTTCTTACCTCACTGGATCGTCATCAGTACACCGATCGAAGCAATTATCAGTCCGATCGTGTTCATCATCGAAATCTTTTCTTTAAAAAACAAGACACCTACGATCGCCAGTATCACCATGACAGCCACCGACAGCAGCGGTGACAGGAGTCCGATCTTGAATCCGGAACGGTAGGCATAGATGAAACCGAGTTCATAGAAACAGACGATCAGTCCGATGATGGCGGAATAGATATTGAGCTTCTTCAGTTCTCCTGTGAAAGGCGTTCCTTTTGAAGTCAGAAAAAACAGGACGAAAGAAGTGACCATCGCCACCGCATAAGTGATCGTCATGGAAGCAAACGCATTGACATCTCCGTTGACCCTGTCTGAGAAGATCTTATAAAGACAATCCGCTGCTACCAGCATGAAAAACGAGATCCATTTCATAGATATTCCCCTTTTTTGAAGAAGACCGGCAGAACCAAACTGCCGGTCTTCTGATTTCTGAGTATCAGATGAACTGCTGACTATTCAGCTTCTTCTAAAACCTTCTGCTTATCGATGACCTTGATGAACGGCAGATAGAACAGCGCGTCGACAACGATCAGGATCAGCACCAGGATCAGTGCCTTGAAGTCGACAGTGGCGATCAGGGCAGCGATCGGGCAGAACATGTTCCAGCCCGGATAAGAGACGGTCTTGCCGACGATGCCGGCTGCCATTGCCAGATAAGTCAGGATGCAGTTGAGCAGCGGAACACCGACAAACGGAACGAACATGACCGGGTTCATCATCAGCGGAACACCGAAGATGATCGGTTCATTGATGTTGAAGAACGCAGGGATCAGACCCAGCTTGCCGACAGTCTTGAGCTGTTTTGACTTGCATAAGAACAGCAGGACAAATACAAGACCGAACGTTGCTCCGGAGCCGCCGATCATGATGAAGAACCACCAGAAGGGTTCTGTGATGATGTAAGGCAGCTGTGTGGTTGCTGTACCGGCTGTGTAAGCAGCGATGTTGGCAGCCAGAGCCGTTGCCCAGAAGGCACCCATCGGACCGGTAATGGCACTGTCGTGGATACCGAACCACCAGAATGCCATGACCAGGAATACCAGCAGAGCGCCGCCCCAGATGGAGTTTGTCGCTCTTAACAGCGGTTCCATGACAACGGACATCAGTGCCGGGAAGGTATTGCCTGTCAGCTTGACGACCAGTGTGTGCAGCAAAGCCATGACCAATAGAACGATGCCTGTCGGTACCAGCATGGCGAATGATTCAGTCAGAGCCTCAGGAACGCCGTGGCCTTCCAGAGAGATATAGCCGACTTTCTTTTCCAGCAGCACTTTCAGCAGTTCGATCGCCAGGATAGCAGCGAAGATGGCAGCAAAGATACCGGTTCCGCCCATGTAGTCGAACGTCTTTCTCGTCTCGATACCGGATACGGCCAGGATCATGTAGGAAATAACTGCCAGGATCGTCGGAGTGAAACCTTTCAGCTTATAGTGCTGAGACAGGAAATAACCGACACCCGCCGCAACGAACAGAGCGACGAATTCAAGACAGAAACGATAGATCGCACCGACAGGCATACCTACGGCACCCGCCAGAGCGGACCAGCCCTTCATCAGCGAGCACAGGAATCCGGGTTCCATCGTCGTGTAATCCATAGGCGGTTCGATGATGACCAGAGCGAGAGAACCCAGCGTCATGAACGGAATGATGGACATGAACGTTCTGGAGATGGCTCTCAGGTGCCTCTGCTTCTCAACCTTGTCCGCCAAAGGGAACAGTTTCTGTTCCAGCCAAGCCGAAAACTTTTCCATATTAGCCTCCTTTTTCTTCTTGGAATCTGTAAAAGGAAAAAAGCCGTACAGACAAGATCCCATGATCTGTTACTGACAGGCGTTTCCTTATACTTACAGTTTAACTGACCACCTATCTTCCCGCAAGATGAAAGCAGGCCAACAGTGACAAAGAAAGCGAAACAGTAACAGAAAATTCATACAAAAACCGCAGTTTCGCTGCGGTATTTGTTCAATATGTTTTCTGATATCAGTCTATGAGTTCAAAAGTATCACCAGCCCTGCTCATGCAGATGTCGGTCTTCAGAACAAGCGTACTGTTGTCCTTCTTTTCAAATTCGATCAGCTTGACATCCGCTCCCGTGTAACCTTCCATCTGGGAGTTGTCATCCACGTGGCAGATATAGCCGTCGCTCTTTTTCTCATACCAGCCCTTGATCTGAGCCATACCGGAATAGACGTTCTCGGTGAACGTGAAGGCACCGGCTGTATCAAAGACGACCTTCGGCAGATACTGTTCTGCCACATCGGTATCGGTTATGTAACGCCATGAGGAGCCCTTGTTGCCCAGATTGTCACCCATCGGTACCTGCAGAGCTTCCGGGATCGATCCGTTGGCAGAGAAGACATCGCCCGTCATTGAAACACCCAGATCCGTCATCAGGATCAGCGTGTTCTCATCATAGATCTGGAACTCGATCGCCTTGACGTTCTCACCAAACGGCGTGCCTTCGAAATTCTTCATGACGATCATGTAGCCGTTTTCGATCTCATAGGTTCCGTTGGCTTCCATGACACCGAAATCCTCCATGTCGATCATCGTGCAGGAATTATCCGAACGCACTTCGAAGCTGGACTTGTTGGTGGAAGTCTGGGACAGATTGTAATACGTCGTATAAGTGAAATCGGAATTGGCGATCTGGCCGTGTCCGGTGGAACCCTTGACTTCCGTCGTCGAGAAAGTCGCTCCGTCCTTGGAACCTTCCAGGGAAGTTTTCAGGGTCATCGTATCCTCGTCCTGCAGTTCAAACAGGATCTTGGAATATTGGCCGACAGAGGATTCCTTCACGTTCAGCGTCACGACATTCTCGCTCAGTGACCACTCACCGGTGATGTCATAGCTGCCGTTGAAGAAATTGTCCGTAAAAACGAATGTTCCGTCCTTGCCGAACCACACCTTGGAATGATTCTCGTTGCCGTAATCATCGATGGTGTTGTAGTAAGTCCTGCCGGCAATGTCGAACTTGTTTTCAGGTGTTTCTTCTTCCTTCTTGCCGCCGCTGCAGGCACAAAGCATCATCGCCATCACAAACAGCAGGAATATCTTCTTCATCATTTTCATAGCCATCCTCCTTTATCCGTTCTTTTTGTCGCTCAGAATATAATTGATCTTTTCCACGATCGCCTTGTCGGCGTCGCAGTAATAGACTTTCTTATCCGATCCGTATTCCTTAAACAGATCATTGACCATTCTCTCGCAGTCATACAGTTCCTCATTGCTGACGATCGCCGGATGCAGTTTCAGCTCGGGATCGTTTGCCCGCCTGCCGTCATATTTCTTAATGATGGCAGCGGTCTGTTCCCTGTTGGCCTGACGCCAGCCATGCACTCTTTCATAAGCCGACCAGCGGTCATGTTCGGCATCCGCCATCTTCTGCAGATTCTTTTCATCGGAAAGCCACTTTGTGATAAACTCTTCATCACTTAAGGAATCATCATCCTTGAAAGAGAGGATATATCTCTGCTTGAAGCATAAAGCCAGTGCTTCTGCAAAAGAAGCTTCCTGATTCTGATAACGGTAGAAACCTGTTTCTTCCAGTATCTTTTCCTGATCTTCCTCATCCTGTTTGGAGAGATAAGACAGGTGAACGCGCTTGGCTGCTTCCTCCAGTTTCGGAGTGATCAGCTTGCTGTAGGTGAAGAAAGACTTCGTCTCACCGAAGAGGATGATGTCTTCCTCTTTGATGATCCTGTGCAGGTCGCTGTTTTCGATGCGGCAGAAGATCTTCGGAGATTTGAGTTCCCTGTTTCTGGCCACCAGGTCGCGGCGGATCCGTGCAGCCGTCTCATAGGCTGCCTCATCATCCTCATAAAGGACGAAGACGATGTCCGGGTCGGGAAGACTGTCGAATGCATCACTCTCTTTTCCATACGGACAGTTGAAGACTTTCAGATCATAGCGGTCTCCTTCCGGTGCCTGTCTGCGGAATTCGTCATACAGAGCAGAAGCTTTGGGACCGATCATTGAGACGATCGGACTGCTCTCGGGTCTGATCAGCAGACACAGCAGGTCTTTGACGAAACCGATCGCCGCATCGCTGTCGCAGATCACTGCTGCATGGCAATCAGCCTTGGAAGCAGCCTCGTCCATGCATAAGAACATGCCTTCGACTGCCAGGGAATGCTTCTCGTCGATGTGACGCAGGAAGACTTCATCGGCATACTGCTTGTCCAGATTCAGGATCAGCTCTCTCTGATCATCGCCCGCAAAGACTCTGACGATGACTTTCTTGGGATCGTAGTTCTTATGCTTCCTGACCCGATTGCAGAAACAGGCGGCCGTGACCACGCTTTCGTGATCATCCTCTTCCAGCATGTAGAACTCGTAGTACTTGTTCTTTTTCAGATGGATCTGATCGATCGTCGTATTCAGACACAGGGCATTCATCTCCCTGGCTTCATTCTTGAGATATTCGTCGCATTCTTCGCAGTTGCAGAATATCAGCATACCGCCGATCTTTTCATCGACGATGCTTCTGGCGATCATCATCGATCTTTCGTTTAAAGAAGAGAAGACGTGGAAACGTTTCTTGCCGAAGAAAGAGATCGCACTTCTTAATGTTGAGGAGAAAGAGAAAAGAAACATGGAGCCGGCCAGAGGACCGATGATGTAGAGGAAATAAAGAAAAGTCCTGTAAGCCAGAAATTCATTCCGTTCCATTTCCAGCTCATAGGGAATGCTGCCGTTGACGCCCATGGCGATACCGGAAATACCGGCACGGATGGATTCAATGACGGCGATCGGCAGATCGTCATCCAGATGATAATACGGAAAGACCAGGACCGTGATCGCCAAAGACAGCGCAGCCGATAAAGCCAGTGTCCTTGAACGGAAATCCTCATCCTTGCCGAAGACACGCCATATTCCATACAGCGTGATCACAAATGCAGCAGCCATATATTTCCACATGATTTTTTCTTCTCCTTCTTATCCTTTTCTATATTATACACCGTGGCTGACAACAGACAGGGTCCCGTTCAAAATACTCCAAAATCCGATATAATGATTTTAGAAAGAAAACGAAGATTGTCAAAGGAGTCGCTTATGGCAGAAAAAGTATTCATCAGTTATTCCCATCAGGACAGTTCCTGTGCCCAGGGCATCGCCCGCTATCTGGAAAGACACGGCTGTGAAGTCTGGATCGATTCACAGGATCTTTCTGTCGGCGAAAAATGGGCCAGCAGCATCGAAACAGCCTTAAGTGAAGCGGAAGTCGTCGTCGGTCTTCTTTCCTCATCTTCCCTGCGCCGGGATGAAGTGCTTAAAGAGATCTCTTATTCTCTGAAACGCATGGAAGAGGAAGGAACGGAAAACTTCCGTGTCTTCTTTGTCGTCATCGGCCAGATCCATCCGTCCTGGTTCAAGGATGATGAAAGAGTCGATATGATCAGAAGATATCTGGGCCAATACCAGTATGTCGAACTCAGCGCCTATGGTGAAGTGACGATCGACGCGATGAAGAAACTGCTGTCAGCCATCCGTCACAAAGGCATCGAAGAAGGAAGTCTGAATCTTTCCTTAAGCAATCAGAACGGCTTCATCAACCAGAATTCCCTGCCGGAGAAGACCTTTGACAACCTGGGCAACAACATCTTCTATAAAGTATTCCCGGCCGACCTGGCTCCTTCAGCCGTCTATCCCTTTGCGATGGACAACCAGTGGCTGCCTGAGGTCTTCTATGACAGAAAGAGCGATCTTTCCAAGGCTTTTGAAAAAGAAGGTTTCACCTCAGCTCAGGTCCTGGAATACCTGACCGAATTCAAATGCCGCAATTTCATCCTGTCCTTCTTCCAGTTCAAACAGGTCGTCATCAAACTGAATACGATCCTGTATGAACCCTATTTCCAGAAACTCATTCAGACGGAAGATGCAGACAGGGACGCTTTTGTCAAACTGCTGGAAAACGGCAGCATTACCCTTCTGCTCAACAACAAGCAGATGACGCCTTTCCTGCATCACAAGAGCAGCAAACCTGATCAAGGCAGGATCGATGAAGCCTGGAACGACATCTGCGATGATACATCCGTCTACTGCATCAGGGAAAACTGGGCATCGACATCCGATCAGCACAGCATGGACTTCTTAAGGTTCTGTTCCAACCTGGCGATGGACCACAACAATAATATCCTCCTGGCCCAGGCCATGCATCTGGACGAAAGCCAGATCAATGCTTTCCTGGTCACGTTGAAGACCATCTCCATGCAGGCCTTCTGTCAGACACACATGAACGGCACCCAGGCCCAGGACAAAGTCGATGACTACAGCCGCACCCTCTTCTATGAGAATTACATCGTCAGAAACGGCGATGAGAATATCGAGGATGCGGTCTACAAGTGCCGCTTTGATCAAAACAAACCGTTCCATCACGAACTCAAGCGCCTGATCGATATCTACTATAACTCCATCTTCTGCAACACCCTGCAGTGTGATGCCCTGTTACCGGATGATCTTCGTCCCGAGAACTATTACCTGCATTCCCTGTACATCTCCAACGGCGAGAAAGAGGTCAGTATCGAGGAACTGCAGTATGCCTTCTCCGAATTCTTCGCGAACTGCGAAGTCCTGGATGAGATCGAAGCGATCGGTTCCAATCTCTATCTGGAAAACTGGGATCTGACCAGAGTCGTTGAACTCAGGGACAAGGAAGCCTGGTATGAATATGTGGAACTCCTGGAAATGATCAACCGCCGTTCCAATCTCTGGAAAGTCGATTTCAATGAAATAGAACTCTTATTGCAGAGACTTCTGAGATGTTTCGACGAGAGACCGGACAAGGCAGCCGACAGGGATATCGCCTGCAGTTTCCGTGTCATGGTCGGATCGAAAGTACTGGATATCGTCAAGACAAACAAAGTCTCCAAGATCAAGGAATACGGCGGATCCTATGCCGATCCGGGCAAGATCCCTCTCAAAGTCCTCTTCTGTGTCGGAGACCTGACCAGAGAAAACAGGAAAGACATCATCTTCCTGCCGGTCACTCTTTTTGACGGAAGGATCGATACTTCCGACGGAGACGGTTTCTTCAACAAACTCAAGGAATTCATACTGAAACAGTGTGACTTCGTTCTGATCAATCAGTAAAGGCTGCCGAAGCAGCCTTTCTTTTATATTCATTGAGATAACAGATTTAATCTTTATCGACCAGATCCGAAACTACTTCAACGATATCCTTTGCTCCGCTGATACCGGCGCTGTGTTCATGGGCACCTGCCTCCTTGTCGACAGCTCCCTTGATGGAATCGATGTCATCCACCAGACCGGCAACGGATGCGACTGTATCCAGACCGAGAATCGAAGCAATATCGGAAATGATGGTGGCCGTCTCACTGACACCGATCTCTTCGCTTTCCAGCGTGGACTTGATGTCCTTTCCGGAAGTGTAGACATCGATGACCTTGGAAACACCTGGGATGCCTAAAAAGTCAGCGACAGCTCCGATGTTGCTTAAAGATTCATCGGACTTGATATCCGGTTTCAAAATCGGCAGGATGAACTTCATCAGGATCTCGTTTTTCTCTGACCCGTAAGGAAGATAGTTGACGATCATCTTGTCCTTAATGCGATTGTCGAGCTTTCTCTTGTGATCCTTGATGAACTCATCAGTCGTCACGACAGCGACATCTGTTTCTGCCAGAGCTTCTTTCTTCTGTTTCAGGAGCTCTTCATATCTTTCTTCACTTAAAACATCAATAATAACCAGATCAGGTGAATCCTCTTCCACCTTTTCTTCGATCTCACCGTTGTCACAGGTACTGATGACAAGGTGTTTCTTACTCTTCAGTACATTCACAAGATCTTCATCCTTGCTGGCGACAAGGATCGACTTGTCTTCAATGGAAGGTTTCTCAAACTCTTTCACTTTCTTGGCCGCCTCTTTCAGCAGCTGTGCCGCCTTGCGTTTTCTCAGATACATCCACAGACCGCCTAATACAGCAGCGATACCTGCACCTCCCACCGCAATGATAGGTGTCGGATCTTTTCTTGCCAGAACATGAGAAAGCACATGGCCGCAGTAATAGCAGGTCTTTGTTTCAAGACCCTCTTCCAGATAACTGGGTTCTTTCTCCAAAGTCCACTCCTTGGGATACTTATGTCCGGCTGGCAGGATCTTTTCTTTCCATGATTCTCCGCAGCGCTTACATAACGCTTCTCTTTCGCCTTCTTCTTCACAGGTCGGAGCTTTGAGAATGGTGTATTCCAGATCATGACCTAAAGCAGGATAGATGTCATCGACTACCATTCCGCAGCGTTTACAGGTTCCCTTCTTGTATCCGTCCTCCGTACAGGTAGCTTCTTTTTCATCATATTCGATATCATGACCGAGAGCTTCTATGGTTTTGGTATAGCTCTTATCACATCTGGTACAGGTATATGTCCTGACACCGTCTTCCTCGCAGGTCGCTTCCTTAGTGACTTTGGATTTATAGTTATGGCCTAAGGCTGCGATGGTTTCCGTATAACTGTCTCCGCAGCGCGAACACTCAAACAGTTCTGTTCCGGTCTCGGTGCAGGTCGCTTTTTTTGTGACTTTTGATGTATAGCTGTGACCGAGTGGAGGAGCATAAACGGTGCCTCCGTTATAAGGAGAGTTGTCCTGCATCGTGTGCGCGGCAGTATTATAACAGTATACTTCCGCATAGCTTCCTTCCGTACAGGTCGGAACGTTACTGGAAATAAAACTATACTGTAACGGCTGGCCGCACCATGGACAGTTTCCGAAATCATAAGCATTTGCTCTGTGCACATGAACATGAAGAGGTTTTTCATAGTCTTCGTGCTCTTCATCATGAAATACCGCAAACGATATGCTGCTGAACACCAAAAGGAATATAACAATCTTAATTAATTTCTTTTTCATATGACATCGCTCCAGATAATATTATTTTCTCACAAACAAGAAACCAATTGGGATGTTTTGAGTCAATAAAGGAAAGGCTGCTTCTGCAGCCTTTGGTATTTGTGTAATGCTGATTTGTTTTTATCAGTCTTTGTCGATCAGATCCGACACTACATCAACGATATCCTTTGCGCCGCTGATGCCGCCTTTATGCTCATAGGCACCGGCTTCTTTATCTGTTGCAGCTTTGATGGAATCGATATCATCCACAAGACCAGCCACAGATGCAACGGTATCTAATCCAAGAATTGATGCAATATCTCCGATAATTGTAGCTGCTTCACTTGTACCGATTTCTTCACTCTCCAGAGTAGCCTTGATATCTCTGGCGGATACATAGACATTGATGACTTCGGAGATGCCCGGAATGCCTAAGAAGTCTGCCGCTGCTCCGATATTGCTTAAAGATTCATCGGACTTGAGATCCGGTTTCAGGATCGGCAGGAAAAACTTCAACATGACCGAGATCTCATCCGGTTTATAAGGAAGATAATTGATGATCGTCTTATCCTTGACACGGTTGTTGAGTTTTCTCTTATGATCCTTGATGAACTCGTCTGTCGTCATGACGGCGATGTTCTGCTCTGCCAAAGCTTCCTTCTTCTGTTGCAGAAGCTCGTCATATCTTTCTTCACTTAAGACATCCATGATGATCAGATCAGGTGAATTTTCTTCTGCCGTTTCCTCAATCTCATCATCTTCACAGGTACTTACTTCAAGGAAGGACTTGTTCTTGAGTATAGCCAGCAGATCTTCATCCTTGCTGGATACAAGAACGGATTTATCTTCAAAAGAAGGTTTCTCAAATCCTCTGAGTTTCTTTGCCGCTTCCTTGACCAGCTGTGCCGCTTTACGTTTCTTCAGATACATCCAAAGACCACCGCCTACGACCGCAGCGGTTCCGCCTGTTGTTACAACGATGGGAGCCGGGCTCTTCTTTGCAAGAATATGGGAAAGAACATTTCCGCAATAGTAACACGTCTTCGTTTCCAGACCCTCCTCTGTATAAGAAGGCTCTTTCACAAGCGTCCACTCTTTCGGATACTTATGGCCTGCGGGAAGGATCTTTTCGTTCCATGTCTCGCCGCAACGCTTACAGGCAGCCTGACGTTCCCCTTCTTCTTCACAGGTCGCGGCTTTCAGTATGACATATTCAAGATCATGACCTAAAGCAGGATAGATGTCGTTCACTTCTTTGTTACATCTCTTGCAGGTTCCTTTCTTGTAACCATCTTCCGTACAGGTAGCTTCTTTCTCTTCGTATTCGATATCATGACCCAGGGCTTCGATTATCTTGGTATACTCTTTTTTACATCTGGAGCAGGTATAAGTTCTTTCGCCTTCTTCTTCACATGTCGCTTCTTTGGTGACCTTGCTTTTATAGTTATGGCCTAAAGCTTCTACGGTTTCCGTATATGAATTACCGCAGCGGGTACATTCATAGTAATCCTCTCCGGATTGAGTACAAGTGGCTTCTTTAATGACCGTCTTGTTATAACTGTGACCTAAAGCAGGGATAGTCGTCTCACGCGGTTCTTCACAGCGGCTGCATCTTTCATGCCTTATTCCGTTTTTTGTACAGGTTGCAGGCTCTTCAGTTAACGTAAAATAGTCATGACCTAACGGGGGAGTTGTACCTGAGAACGAGTAGCCGCAACTGTCGCATACAGCAGTGAATGCCCCTGATTCGATACAGCCGGAGTTATATCCTGTTGTAACTACCATTGTTCCTGTAGTACAACTTGGACACGTACCATATACATCTCCTGCCTCGTATGCATGCACATGGTGATGAAGCTCTTCATCATGAAATGCAGCATAAGAAAAACTTCCGAACAGCACGATGAATATCAATAATTTGATAAAAACCTTTTTCATGTGAAGTACCTCTCTATTTTATTTTCTCATAAATAAGATGATTTCATCTGCCTTTTGCAGCTTATCTTACAAAAACAGCGATTCTGTAAAGTATGTCTTTCGTCAATTATGTTTTTTGCTTATTAACACGATGGCCTATATAATATTGATATGCCTGAAAAGACAACGAAATACATTGAGAAAAACAGAACTGTAAAAATGATTGAGATCATTTCTCTGATCCTTTTAATCTTTGTTTCTGCTTTCTCTGTGTTTTCAGGCTACCGTAAGATCCATTCCGATCCGGGTGAACCGGATTATATCGGAACCGCCGAAATGACCAGGGATGATTCACTGGAAGACTATGATGAGGATTCCACTGTCTGCGATGTCGTCTATGTGAACGGAGATGACAGACTGATCGTCTCTTATCCGTATGAAGAATACATCGATCTGGATCAGGAAAAGATCACGGCTTATCAGTATCAGAGCGAAGACGGAACAGCTCTTTTCTTTGACCGGAAGGATCCGGATATCAGTCAGATCAGAAAGACTTATCAGACGATCAAAGCCGAAGAGACGATGCCTTTATTCAATCTGGGCAACGGCTTGCTGATCGTGGCATTATCTCTGTTCATCGTTCTGTTCTGGTCAGGCTTCTTCACAACATATGAAAAGGTCTGGTTTTTGTCCATCATGGCGCTGGCGACTGTTGTCTCTGTCCTCTTTCCAGAAGAAAGCGCCAACGGCGTCAACGGCATCGTCATTATGCTGCTGTATCTGCTGGATACCTTCCTCAATATCCTGTGTGAACTGCTGATCTCCAAACAGTCCCGTTACAATTTCCTGGTATCAGTTGCGGTCGAGATCTGCGAGATCGCAATCTGTCTGGTTCTGATGTACCGCTTTGCGACGATGGCCACGACTCTCTTCTTCTGGCTGCCGATCGATATCCTCAGTTTCATCAACTGGAGCAGGCATAAAGATGATGTGGAGGAAGAACTGACGGCTGTCAGAAGACTCAAAGGCTATCAGGAAGTACTGATCATCCTGGCGATCATCGTCTGGACGCTTGTTGTGGGTTATTTCTTAAGCGGGCTCAATATCAGGACCGACTTCTTCGCCGGAAACAAAGACCTGGAGACCATCGTCAGCTACATGGATGCCTGTGCTTCGGCAGTCGGCGTGGCCAACGGTCTATTCATCTTCTTCCGCTTAAGAGAACAGTGGATCGCCTGGTACATCTGCGCCCTGCTGGAAGCCATCATCAACATCATCACCGGGCAGTATGTACTGCTGGTATTGAAACTGGGTTATTTCACCAATACCACCTACGGTTACATCAGGTGGAGCCGCTATATCAGGACACACAAGGAAGCGGAAAAATCATTATTGTAGGTCATTGATTCACAGATATAAAATTTGATAAAATATTCAAGTACAAAAAAAGGAAGAAATTATTATGACAATCAGAGCAGGAGATTTTAAAACAGGTTTGACATTATTAGTTGACGGCGATCCCTGGCAGGTCCTGGATTTCCAGCACGTAAAACCGGGCAAAGGCGCAGCCATTCTGAGGACCAAGATGAAGAACCTCAAGACCGGTGCGACTCAGGAAAGAAACTTCAACGCATCTGTTGAATTCGAATCAGCCAATATCGAAAAGAAGGCCGTCAACTTCTCTTATGAAGCAGACAACACCTACTATTTCATGGATATGGAAACATTTGAGACCTATGAGCTCAGTGAGGAACAGATTGGTTTCAACAAGTACTTCATCACCGACGGACTCGGCGTTCAGCTGATGATGTTTGAGGGTGCAGTCCTTACCGTATCCCTTCCGGCAAACGTCAATCTGGTCATCACGGATACCACTCCGGCAATCAAGGGTGCTCCGGGATCCCAGACCAAGGATGCGATGACCGAAACAGGCCTGTCCATCAGAGTCCCGCAGTTCATTGAACAGGGCGAAACAGTCGCTGTTTCAACGGAAGACGGCAAATACGCAGGAAGAGCTTAAAAAGCTCTTTTTACTATATGAATAAAACCGTACTTATCACCGGTGCTGCCGGCGGGATCGGAAGCGCAATCGCCAGAGAACTGGCGGAAAACGGATACGACATCGCGCTCAATTACTGTCATTCCAGAGACAAAGCCCTGCAGCTGCAGGACGAGATCATTGAGAAATATCATGTCAGATGCATGGCGATACAGGCTGACGTCTCAAAGGAAGATGAAGTCGATACTATGGTCTCTGAAATCGAAAAAGAGATGGGTCCTGTTGATATCCTGATCAACAACGCAGGCATCGATCTGCCCAATCTCTTTGATGAGAAGAATGCCGAAGAATTCAGAAGAGTACTTGATGTCAATGTCGTCGGTGCCTACAATTGCGCAAAAAGGGTATCGAAACACATGATCGATTCCCGTTACGGAAAGATCATCAACATCACCTCCACCAACGGCATCAACACCTACTATCCGATGTGCTTCGACTACGATGCATCCAAGGCAGCTCTCATCTCCCTGACCCACAACCTGGCGATCCAGTTTGCGCCTTATGTCAATGTCAACGCGATCGCTCCGGGTTTCATCGGGACAGAAAAAGAACTGGAAGGATATGACGAGCAGTTCCTGAAATCGGAAACAGAAAAAATACTGTTACGCCGATACGGAGAGCCTCAGGAAGTCGCTCACCTGGTCAGGTTCTTAATCAGTGAGGAGGCATCCTATATCAATAACAGTATTATCAGAATCGACGGAGGTCAGACAGGAAGCATCTAAGCTTCCTGTTTTATTTTGCTTAATGCCAACATGATCCCGAGCTTGCCGTACTCTAACGACAGTCCTCCCTGCATGTAAAGTGTATAGGGAGGGATGACCGGGGCATCGCCGCTGAGTTCGATCGTTGAGCCCTGGGTGAAAGCACCGCAGGCCATGACTTCATCAAACGGATAACCGGGCATCGGTGCCGGTACGACTCTCACAAAGGAATCGACAGGAGATGATTCCTGCAGACCCTGGGTGAATCTGACCAGCGCCTCTTCGCTTCCCAGTTCGACCGTCTGGATCAGATCGGTGCGGAATTCATCGTATCTCGGAGATACGTTCCGATATCCCAGCTTCTCCAGCATATACGAGGCAAAGACTGCCGTCTTGAGTGCCTGATTGACCGCATGCGGAGCCATGAAGATCCCCTTAAAGAAGGAGTTGTTCAGATTGAAGTTGGCACCCTGATCCTTGCCGATGCCCGGAGCCGTCAGACGGTCCGCCGCCATTTCGATCAGATCTTTCCTTCCGGCGATATATCCGCCGGTCGGAGCGATCCCGCCGCCAAGGTTCTTCATCAGGGAACCTACGACGACATCCGCGCCGACATGGCCAGGTTCTCTTTCTTCCACGAGCTCCCCATAGCAGTTGTCCACCATGATGATGACCTCTTCATTGACCTTCCTGATCTCCGCGATCAGCTTTCCGATCTGAGCGATCGTCAGCGATCTCCTAGAGGAATATCCCCTGGATCTCTGGATCTCGACGAGCTTCACGTCTTTTTTCTTCAGCCGCTGAATGATCTTCTCTGTATCAAAATCATCATCGATCAGATCGATCTGTTCATAAAGGACACCGTTGGCCTTGAGGGACTGAGAGGAATCTCCGCACAGTCCGATCATCTCCTGCAGTGAATCATAGGGCGTTCCCGTCAGCGAGATCATCGTATCTCCGTACTTGAGGAAAGCGGAAAAAGCCAGGTAGAGCGCATTGGTCCCGCTCATGATCTGTGGCCTGACCAGCGCATCTTCACATCCCAGAACTTCCGCAAAGATCTTTTCCAGCTTGTCTCTTCCGGCGTCGAAGTTGCCGTAGCCGTTGATATCCGCAAAATCGGTGTATGACACCCGGTTTCTGATAAATGCCGAAAGGATCCTGTCCGAATTGACCAGACAGGTCTCATCCAGTTTTCTGTAAATCTCCTTCAGCGCCTCATCCGATCCGGCTGAAAGTTCCCATATCTTTTTATCGATCTGATCTGTGATCATAACTGTGCTCCTTGCTACAATGATGATTATATCTTAATCACACGAAAACGGTCACTTTTTCAGTGACCGTATCTTTTTACCAGTAATCTGCCGAGAACCCGCTCTCATATTCATCCAGAGGGATCTGTTTCCTCAGGGTCTTTTCGATTTCTATGAAGCGGCTGCTGCCGATCATATCCAGTGCCGCATCGATCTCTTCTTTGCCGCCCTGGATCTCCATCGTCACCGAACCGTCTCCTTCGTTTTTCACATAGCCGGTCAGTCCCAGCTGCTCCGCCGCCATCATTGCCTGGAATCGGAAACCGACTCCCTGTACGGTGCCGAAGAATTGAATGTGCTCCCTGATCTTCTCCCTGCTCATGTTCACGTCCTCTTTGACTTCATATTCTTCCGAAAGGAAATGCTTCAGTGCATCGATCCGCTTCTCCGCTTCCCTCCTGCCGATCTGATAGACCCTTTCCATCTCGTTTGGATCTTTCTCCACCCTGCCGATCTTCAGATCTTCCGGCGGACGGATCACGAAGGAAATGCCTTTCTTTTCCCGTTTTGCGATCTCCCGTAACTGATGATTGTAGATGATATGGCGGTTGGCCATCGTCTCGATCAGCAAGGGATAATCCCTGAGGACGATCTTCATCAGCGGAAGAAGTTTATTCTTTCCTTTCTGATAGGTCTTTGGCTGGGTCAGCACGATGACGTTGCGGTCATAGCCCTGACTCTCCATGAATTCAAACGGAATCGAATCGGCGATGCCGCCGTCCAGCAGTTCATATCCGTCGATCTTCACGACCCTTGAGACCAGAGGCATCGAAGCTGAAGCCCTCATCCACTGGGTGTCATTTTCCAGGCCGTCGGTACATAAATGGTAGATGCACTTCCCCGTCCGAACGTCGGTCGCGCCGACATAGAACTCCATCGGATTCTTTTCAAACGCTTCCGCATCGAAGGGATCCAGATACAGAGGCACTTCCCGGTAACAGAAATCGGCCCCGTAAAGATCGCCGGTCGTGATCAGGGAATGAAGGGAGCAGTAGCGTTTGTCCCTGCAGAAAGTCTCGTTGTAGCGCCTGGGCCTGCCGTGCTGCCTTGATTTGTAGTTACATCCGAAAACAGCACCGGCTGAAATGCCGATCCCGCCGTCAAATTCGATATCATTCTCCATCAGGACATCCATGACGCCGCAGGTGAACAGACCCCGCATCGCTCCGCCTTCCAGAATAAGACCTTTTTTCATACTGTCTTCATTCTATCATTGAAAAATAAAAAAGGCTTGTATCAGATGATACAAGCCGTATTCACATCTGCCTATTTCGCGTCGTAGACGAACGCCCTGTCATGGCCTGAATGCAGAGCGTCGTAGATCTGACCCGGTCTGTCGCTGTCGCCGACCAGGATCAGCTTCTCACCGTATTCCTTCTTCAGCTCCTCGTATTCCGGACGGACGGATCTGACGCCCATCGCCAGGACCACGGTGTCTGCCGGGATCGCAGATTCTTCATTGCTGTGAGCATCTTTCACGGTCACTGAATCTTTGCCAACCGACATCAGGGCTTTGCCTTTGGCGATCGTACCGCCGGTTTTCATGATCTCCTGTGCCAGATGCATGGTCACGGACGGATAGAGATTTCCGCCTACCTTGTCCAGCATCTCAACGACGGTGACCTTGTGATCCTTGCCGAGATATTCCGCTGTCTCAAGACCTGTCACACCGCCGCCGACGATCACGACATTCTCTCCCTTGACCCCAGCTTTGCCTGCCAGGACATCTTCTGCTGTGACTGCTCTGTCGATGCCTTCGATCAGAGGACGGACTGCTTTTCCGCCTGCCGCCATGAAGACTGCTTCGGCTTTGATCGCTTTCACTTCATCCGGAGTCGCAGGGGTGTTCAGTTTTACTTCAACGCCTGCCGCTTTGATCTGTTCGCTCATCGTCTCCACGAATTCATTGATCATCTCCTTGTTTGGAGGGATCGCAGCCAGGTTGGCCGTACCGCCAAGCCTGTCCTCAGCTTCAAACAGGACTGTCCTGAATCCTCTCTTCGCCATAGTCAGTGCCGCTTCCATGCCTGCAGGACCGCCGCCGATGACAGCGACCGTTCTGCCTGCGCCGTTCTTCACGAGCTTCTCATCGCCCCATTCAAACTCTCTGCCAAGGATCGGGTTCAGCGTGCAGCCCAGTGGCAGACCGTCATTGAGGATTCGGAAACATTCCATGCAGCCCAGACACTTGCGGATGCATTTCTCTTTTCCGGCCAGTGCCTTATTCACGAAATCGGGATCTGCAAGATGGCCTCTGGCGATACCGACGAAATCGACATCCTCCAGGAATTCCTCGGCAAACTGCGGATGCTTGATGTTTGCGACCGCAATGACCGGGATGTTTACTGCTTTCTTTATGTTGGCGCCAAGATGTCTCTTCCAGCCTTCCGCAAAATAGGAAGGCTCGATGATCGTCGCACCGGAGTCATAGGTACCGCAGCTGACGTTGAGACAGCTGATCCCCAGAGCTTCCAGATATTTTGCCTGGGCGATCGCATCTTCCTCGCTGATGCCGTCTTCCAGATAATCGTTGCCGTTCATCCTGACGGAGATCGGGAACTTCGGACCGCAGTAGGCCTTGATGCCCATGATGATCTCGGTGATGAAACGCATCCTTCCTTCGAAACTGCCGCCGTACTTGTCCGTCCTCTTGTTGGTGTGCGGGGACAGGAACTGTGATACCAGATAGCCGTGAGCCGCGTGGATCTCGACACCGTCGATGCCCGACTTCTGGGCGATGACAGCACCGGTCACGAACTTCTTGACCATCGCTTCGACTTCTTCCGTGCTCAGAGCCCTTGGCTGTTCGCCGATGACGTTGCAGGTGACATCCGAAGCCGAAACCGGCTGTTTTCCTCCGATCAGTCTGCTGGGAGTCTGGTTGCCCGGATGATGCAGCTGAACGAAGATCTTCGTTCCGTAGGCATGAACCGCTTCCGCCAGTCTGGAAAGCTGGCCGACGACATGCGTATTGGTGACACTTAACTGATTGGGTGTTCCGACACCTGTCTCATCATCGACCCTGGTGATCTCGGTGATGATCAGCCCGACGCCGCCTCTGGCTCTGTCGGCATAATACTTGATCATTCTCTGTCCGGCTTCACCTGTCGATTCTGCAAGGGAACAGCCCATCGCCGGCATGACGACGCGGTTCTTGATCTCAAGATTACCGATCTTCCCCGGCTGTGACAATCTTACGTATGACATTATGATTCCTCCGTTTTCTGTCTTCATTATATCGGATATCTGAAATCCGTTTCTTTTTTGACTGTTGTTTTGGACCGTTATTAAAACAACAGGAGATTAAAAAACCCTCCGCAAGGGAAGGTCATTATCTGAGATATTCTCTCTTCCTCAGGTCTTTTTCAACTCTGAAGATCGCCTTGAAGACGACCAGGATCTCCATCCTTCCTAAGAACATGCCGACGATGGCTGTCCACAGAATGCCGGGACAAGCGTTGTAGTTCGTGATCCCGACAGAGAGTCCGACGGTCGAAATCGCCGAAGAGAATTCAAACATCGAATCCTGCAGCGGATAGCCGTGAAGCGTGAAGATCAGTGAACCGAAGAGGAACACGATCATGTAGAAGAGGATATAGCTTGACGTCAGACGGATCTCCTCGTTGGGTAGATTATACTTCTCACCGACACGGTAGATGTGGTGCGAAGTGATGACCCGCGGATTCAGGATCGATTCCCTGATGGAATAGTAAATGCCCTTCAGTGCGACGATCACACGGTACTGTTTGATACCGCCGCCGGTCGATTCCTGATCTCCGCCCACCAGCATCATCAGCACCATGATGGTGATGAAGCCCGGAGGCAGCAGTCTCATGTCACCGACCGAGATGAAGCCGGTCGTCGTGATGCAGGTGACGAACTGGAACAGCGAGATCCTCAGGCTTTCGCCGAGATCGGCAGTATAGCCGCTGTCGATCAGATTGTACGTCATCAGCGAGAAGAAGATCACAAACAGGATGCCGAAGAACTTCGTTTCACAGTGATTGAAGAACTTGCGGAACTGTCCGGAGAAGAAACACAGGTGCAGCATGAAGTTGGTCTGTCCGAGTATCATCAGGATGATCGTGATGATCTCGATCGGAAGCGAATGATAGCCGTAGATGCTTTCGCCGATCACCGAGAAACCGCCGGTGGAAAGCGCGGCGATCGCAGTGTTGATCGCATCGAATACCGGCATGCCGCAGATGATATAAGCCAGCGTTCCAAACAGGATGTATGCCGAATAAAAAGACAGGATGAGTCTTGCGGATTTGGCCAGGTTAGGCATCAGACGGTCATTATGACCTTCCGCATTATATAGATTGAGACCGTATTTGTCCGCAAAAGCTGAAGTGATGATCAGCACGAAACCGACACCGCCGACAAACAGGGTGATGGAGCGGAACATCAGAAAGATCTTCGGTGTATGGTCGACATCAACAACGGAAAGACCGGTCGTGGAAAAACCGCTCGTCATCTCAAAGAAAGCCTGTGTGAAATTATAGTCTCCCTTTAAGATCCAGGGGAAAGTTGAGACCGTGATCGCCGTCAGCCAGATCAGTACCAGCAGCAGCGAGTCATAATGCTTCTCCAGTCTCAGGATCTTTGTATTCCTGAGTATGTACCTAAGCAGAACGCCTGAGGCGATCGTGATTGCTCCGGGGATCAGGAAACAGCGTGCATAGGATATCTCTTCCGGATAGAAAGGCAGCACTGCCAGCGGCAGCAGCTGTATCACACCGATCATGACCAGAAACAGGCTCAGATAGAAAAAGACGAGACGGTAATAATCTTTTCTCATTTCTTTTTCCTCTGGAAGATACTGATGGCCTTATTGCGGTTCTCGGCTGTCGTGACGATCAGGACCTTGTCTCCGCTTTCGATCCTCATCTGGCCGTTGGGGATCAGGGCTTTTTCATTCCTGACGATCGAAGCCACGGAACCCAGATCGGAGATGTTGATCTCAGCCAGTGTCTTTCCTGCAACTTCCAGATCGCTGCTGATCCTGATCTCATCGATGAAGATATGTTCGTTCTCCATGGAAAGGGAGTTGACCATATTTTCGACCGAGGTGAGACTCTTGATCCTCTCTCCCAGCAGGTAAGCCGAAGAAACTGCCGTATCGATGCCCAGTTCCCTGAAGATCTCGACGTTTTTCGGGTTGATGACAGTCGCGATGCAGCGCTTGGCATTCATCAGCAGTTTTGCCGTCTTGCAGGCGACATAATTCTTGTAGTCATCCTCTGACAGGGCAATGAACAGGTCGCAGTTTTCGGCACCGGCCTCTTTCAGGTCGGTCTTTCTGGTCGCCTTGCCTCTCATGACCGGGATGTCGTTTTTCAGCGACAGGTACTGGCATACATATTCATCATCATTCAGGACGATGAGGTCGTTGTGTCTTGTATTGAAAAGTGAAATGATATAGTCGGCTTCATGGAAACCGTTTGCGATCACGACCTTCATTCTTTCACCTCTTCCTCTCTTTTCTCAAAATAATCCAGAGACAGATCAAACGGACAGATGCAGTTGATCCTTTCATCGACAAGGACTTTCTTGCGTGAATCTTTCAGACGGATCGTGATGTCCGGGACATGGTAGATGTGTGTACAAAGGTCTGCCAGAAAAACATTGATGTTGTCGTCATCAGTCACGGCGATCACGCGGTCTGCTGTTTTGATACCGCATTTTTCCAGCAGCGAACAGTCTGTCGCGTCTCCCACCTCAACAAAACCGGAATACTCTCCCAGCCTGTCTATCTTCTCCTTGCTGCAGTCAATGACGATGACATTTGATGATTTATTCAGCGATCTGGCAATCGTACTGCCCAATCTTCCTGCTCCTATAATAATCGTTCTGGGACTGGCCATAAAAACCCTCCTTTATCGCATCTTCAGCGGTTTTCACAAATCAATATTATAAATATTATTCCGAAATAGTCCATATATATAAAAGGTGCTATCCTGATAGCACCTTGTTGTTTCTTTCTGTAAGAGGTCTCTTACTTGTAGTACCTCATATTTTCGAAATACTTGTTGACGATACCGTTGAATTCTTCCCAGAGCTCATTTTCATGTTCTCTGCCGGCATTGCCGACTTCTTTCCACTGTGCTCTCAGATTCTTGATCGCTTCGACTTCCTCATCAGTGAATTCGCTTCTGGCCAGATACAGTTTTGCCTGGCTGATGATCTCTTTCTTTGCCTCTACTCTCTTGGCATAGGTCTCTTTCATCTCATCATAGTAGGCGTCTCTTCTCTCAAAGAAAGCTTTTCTTTCAGCTAAAAACTGCTGCCACAATTCATCGTCGTCTCTGCGGCCGGCTGTACCGACTTTCTTCCATTCTTCCATCAGTTCGTTGGATCTGTTGCCGGCTTCCTTGATGTTGGTGATATCCGCAACTTCCTTTGCCTTGGCGATCAGTTCTTCCTTGAGCGCCTTGTTGGCAGCGAACGTCTCTTTCAGATTGGCGAAATACTCATTCTTCTTCTCGAAGAATTCGCTTCTGATGGCACTGAACTCAGCCCAGAGCTCATCATCCTTTTCTTTATTGATGCGGCCGGAATGTTTCCAGTCTTCCAGCAGCTGTTTCATCTGCTCGGTACCTTTTTTGAAGTTGTTTTTTGACAGGATCTCTTTTGCCTGAGCGATGATCTGGTTCTTTCTTTCTTCCGTGTTGATGTAAACATCACCGGCTTTTTCAGAAAGCTCGTCCATCATCTTGTTGAACTTCACGCTCAGTTCCTGATCTGCCAGAGACTCTTCCTCTTCTCTGACACGCGGCCACTTTCTCTTGAGGTCTTTTGCCCTCAAAAATGCTTCTGCCGCATTTTCTTCTGCCAGGAGTTCTTCCATCTTGGCAATCAGCTGTTCTCTAATGTCGTTAATTTCCATGTACTATGCCCACCTACCTAACGTTTCTTATTGTAACATTTTTCATATGTAAAATACAAAAAACAAGAAATATTCCCGGACTGTCTGTCGTTCAGATTTCCTTCCTGCTCAAAGATCTCATCTTCTCTTCCAGAAATATCTCAAAATCCTTTGCTTTCAGCGGTTTTGAAAAACAGTAACCCTGAACGATGTCGCAGCCCATCTCCTTCAGAGACTGAAGCTGCTTCCTGTCTTCAACACCTTCCGCAACGACCAGCACGCCCAGGTATCCGGCGATATCGATGATGATCTCTATCATACGGGTATCGCCCTTTTCACTGAAGGCATCTTCTATGAATCTTCTGTCGATCTTCAGCGCATCGATCGGCAGATGAGTGATGATGTTCAGGTTGGAATATGCGACACCGAAGTCATCCATCCCGATCATGAAACCGAGGCTTCTGAGCTCGCACACCCTGGCAATGATCTCTTCTTCATTGTCCATATAAGCCGATTCGGTGATCTCCAGCAGCAGATCCTGCGGCGCGATATCTGTTTCTTCGATCAGTTCTTTGAGATGATCCGCCAGTAAAGGATCGTTCAGATCGACCCTGGAAACGTTGACCGATACGGGAACTGAAATCTTCAGTCTGTTTTTCCATTCCCTGATCTGAAGGGCCGCTTTCTTCCAGACATAAAGATCCAGCTTCCTGATCAGACCGTTCTCCTCAAACAGCGGGATGAAACTGTCCGGTGCAATACAGCCCAGCTCAGGGTGATTCCATCTGACAAGCGCTTCCGCCGAAGTCAGTACCGGTATATCCGTCTTGATATTGAACTTGGGCTGATAGAAAACTTCAAACTGTTCTTCCCTGACCGCTGTTTCAAAATCATCGATCAGCCTCTGTGAGCGCTCATCATGACGATTCTTTCCGTCCTGTTTTTCATGAAGCAGGATCACGGAAAGATGATCCCGGTTTTCCCTGATCAGATCCGCTGCTTCATGAATGTCTGATGTCTGAAGCAGATGAAAATCATTCTGAAAGATATCCTTCAGTATCTCAAGACTGACCGTTTCTTCATCCACGATTAAAACAGACTTTTTGTCATTTTCCGAACCGACTCCCATTTCCGTAATCCTATTATACTTCTTATGACCCGAATCTGCTCAGGTATCGCAGCGGAACTTCCTTTGTCAGCCAGACGCCGTTGACGGAAAGATAAAAGACGCATCCGTCTTTCTTCATCTTCTGAGCATCGATCGCATATACGACGGGCCTTCCGTGTCTCATGCCGACCCTGATCGCCTTGTCATAGGTATCGGAAAGATGGACATAAAGACGCTTCATCGCTCTGAGACCTTCCCGTTCAATACTGTCAGTGGATTTCTCACCTGTACCGTGATAGAGGATCCCTGGAGGATCCGCTTCTTTTAATTCCACATCCACAGGGATCGAATGACCCTGATTGGCTCTGATCTTCGTCCTGTCTTCATTGAAGCAGTAGCGTTGCTTCCCGTCTTCCTTCACGATCCTTTCCAGATCTTCCATATCAAAAGGGCGTGATTTTCTCACGCCTTCAATCAGATCGTTCACATCGGCCCAGCCGTGTTCATCCAGAGTGATGCCGATCACTTCCGGCTTATGTCTGAGGATCAGTGAAAGAAACTTGCTGGTTGATCTGTCATTCATATTTAATCCAACGGTTTCTGATAGTAGTTGCCGTAAACGTTCAAAGTGTTCCTTGTTTCGATGAATGCCTTGGGATCGCCCTCCAGGGCATACTTGACGACTTCCGCCGTCTGGAAGGCGTTCACCACTGTATACAGCATCGTCTGGTCATCGCCCTGATAGGCACCCTTCGCATCGATCTTGGTGATGCCGTGACGGACATTGTGCAGGATGGAATCGATGACCTCCTGCGGTTTCTTGGTGACGATGATGATCGCCTGGTGGGTATAGCGTTTATGACGCTTGGAGATGATCTGGTTGGAGACATACTGGAAGATGATCGAATAAGCTGCGATCTCCCAGTGATATAAGAGTCCGGCCACAAAGATCATCACGCAGTTGAAGCCGAAGACATAATCCCACATCGAACGGTGGAACTTGTTGGAATAGTAAATGGAAAGAAAATCCGTACCGCCGCTGGAAGCGCCTTCCGTCAGGGCGATCGAGATCGCAAAACCGTTGAGCAGTCCGCCGAAGATCGCGATCAGCAAAGGATCATCAAAAAAATGAAAGGCCGGGATGAAAGAAGAGAAGACCGAGACCAGTGTTGTCTGTAAGACTGAGAAGATCGTGAACAGTTTCCCGATGTCCCGGAAGACGATGACTGCCAGGATCACGTTGATCAGCAGATACAGATAAAAGAAAGGCAGATCGATACTGAAATAGTCTCTCAAGACATCCGAGAAGAGTCTTGAAAAACCGGTGATACCCGCAGGATAGATGCCTGCCGGTACCGAAAACGAAGTCAGAGAGACCGTCTGCAGAACAGCTGAACACAGCACAGCCAGACTCATCATCACCAATTGTTTCTTACTTATCTTGTTCATGTTTCTTCTTCCATTCCTTGATCTGTTTCAGACGTTCCGCGATCTGCCGTTCCAGGCCCTGATCTGCAGGCTTGTAATATGTTCTGTCTTTGAGTGAATCAGGCAGACACTGCATGTTCGTGAGTCTGTCCTCACTGTTGTGGGCATACTGATAACCCTCACCATATCCCAGATCCTTCATCAGTTTTGTCGGGGCGTTTCGTATGACCAACGGCACCGGTTCATCCAGCATCTTAACCGCATCCTCCTTCGCCGACTCATAGGCGACATAGGCTGCATTGGATTTGGGTGCGACTGAAAGATAAATGACCGCTTCCGCCAGGATGACCGTACATTCCGGCATGCCGATATAGTGGCAGGCATCATAGGCACTCACTGCCAGCTGTAAAGCTCTGGGATCAGCCAGACCGACATCTTCGGAAGCAAAGCGGATGACTCTTCTGGCGACATAGAGCGGATCTTCTCCCGCCTCCAGCATCCGCGACAGCCAGTAGACGGCCGCATCGGGATCGGAATTGCGCATCGATTTATGCAGGGCGGAGATGATGTTGTAGTGCTCCTCGCCCTTCTTGTCGTAAAGGAAAGACTTCTTGGAAGTGATGTCCTCGATGATCTGCTGATCTACTGTGATCTGTCCGTCTTTCTCATCGGAATTGATGACTGCCATCTCCAGAGTCGACAGGGCCGTTCTCGCATCGCCGTTGGAGAAGTTGGCGATGAAATAAAGATCTTCATCAGAGATATGGATCTTCTTGTTTTCAAAAGCCCTTTCATCGTTCAGTGCCTTTTTTAATAAAGTGACGATATCATCGGCGCTGAGCTGTTTCAGCACAAAGACCCTGCATCTTGAAAGCAGGGCGCCGTTGACCTCAAAAGAAGGATTCTCGGTCGTCGCCCCAATCAGGATGATGGCGCCCTTTTCCACAAAAGGCAGGAAGGCATCCTGCTGGGCCTTGTTGAAGCGGTGGATCTCATCGATGAAGACGATCGTCCTTTCGCCGGACAGGGTATCCTCCTCCGCCTTCTTCATGACCTCCTTGATCTCCTTGATCCCGCTGGTCACGGCCGAAAAGGTGATGAAGTTGGCCTTCGTCATCCCGGCGATCACGCTGGCCAGAGTGGTCTTGCCTACGCCGGGCGGACCCCAGAAGATCATCGAAGAGATACGGTCGGATTCCACCATCTTCCTGAGGACCTTTCCCGGTCCGATGAGGTGCTGCTGGCCGATGATCTCATCCAGTGTCTGCGGGCGCAGTCTGGCAGCAAGCGGTTCATTCATTTCGTTGTAAAACAGGCTCTGCATTTTCATGTTACGTTCTAAAACAATTGTATAATGAATACGTGAAAATAAGTCAGAGAATCGTTCAGGCCATCAGGCCCTACCGCCAGTCCATGAATGACATCTTCCGTTACCGCGTTGTCACCTATCTGATTTCAGGTATCGCTCTCTCGCTGCTGAAGCAGCTGGCGATGATACTGATCCGATCCACCGGCAGAATGGCGGTCAGCAGCGGCGACTTTGATTTCCTCTTCAAGACCTGGCAGGGTATCCTGCTCATCGTGCTGGGACTTTTAGTGCTGTTTCTGGGCGTTGTCATCGACCTCAATATCCAGATCATCTATGCATCGAAGATCCTCCACGGCAGAAACGAACTGCTAAAGAGCGTCAAAGAGGGATTGCTATCCCTTACAAAATTCTTCACGCCCGACGGCATCGGCATCGTTTTATACATCGCCCTGATCGCACCGATCACCGGACTGACACTTTCCATTTCCCTGACGGAGAATCTCTATATACCGACATTCATCAGCTCGGTGATCCACTCGACACCGTTATACAACACGATCTACCGGATCGCCATCATTCTTTTCTTCTTCATCGGTATCATCCACATCTTTATTCTGCACGGTGTCCTTCTGTCAGGACTGCCTTCCAACAAAGCCGATGATGAATCCAGAGCGCTGATGAAGGCCAACTGGAAAGACTTCTTCAAACAGAATTTTATCTTCTTCCTCTGTTTCGCCCTGATCAACATCCTGATCTTTGTCTTTGTCCTGGCGATACCGGGCATCCTCGTCTTCGTTTTTTTCAAAGATCCGGAAAAAGCGAAGATCGCCGGCATCTTCCTGCTGCTTTGTTTTGCGGTCAGTTTTGCCGTGATCAACAGCTATTTCCAGTCCTTCTATCTGATCCGGATGACACAGCTCTACTACCAATACAAAGGCGAAGCTCTGCTTTTTGTCAGGAAAACGGAAAAGAAGTTCTCCCTTTCTTTCCTGAAAGTACCGCTGTTCGCCGGACTGCTGCTGGCTCTGTCCGTCTTTATCTGCAGCAACTTTGACGAGTTCCTTCCTGCTGCGGTCAGCACCGAGATCATCGCCCACAGAGCAGGAGGAGTCGAAGCTCCGGAAAACACAATCGCCGGTATTGAGAAAGCAATCGCTTTAGGCGCAAAAGGCGCTGAGATCGACATCCAGCGGACCAGAGACGGCTATTATATCGTCAATCATGACGCCAATTTCTCTAGACTCTGTTCCAATCCGGCCAAGCCTTCCCAGCTCACACTGGATGAGGTAAAGGACCTCATCATCAGGGATCCCAACTTCCCCGATGAGGAAGAAGATGTCGCGACCTTTGATGAAATGCTGGAAGCGGCAAAAGACAGGATCATCCTCTTTATCGAACTCAAGGGCGACAGCGCCGACAATCAGATGGTCGATGATGCCGTGAAGATGATCCGGGAAAAAGATATGGCCGATCAGTGTGTGCTGATCTCCCTGAAATATTCCCTGATCGATTATGCCGAACAGACCTATCCTGAGATGCAGACGGCTTATCTGACCTTTGTCTCCTTCGGCAATACGGCGCAGCTCAACTGCGACTATCTGGGACTGGAGGAAGAATCTGCGACCGCATCCATCATCAACACGATCCACAACAGCGGCAGAAAAGTCATGGTCTGGACACCCAATGAAGAAGGCAGCCAGAAACACTTCCTTGTCTCCGATGCCGACTACATCATCACCGACAACGTCTCACAGGCATTTAACCTGACAGAAGAACTTGGTCAGCGTGACAACATACAGGTCTTCATCGACTGGCTGATATCGCTCTTATAAAACAGAACCAGCTGATCATTCAGCCGGTTTTTTTGTATATTTCAGGAATTTCAGACTGAGCTCGGTGATATCATCAAACTGCTCAGCTCCGTCATAGAATTCATCCACGTCTTTCCGTACACTTTCGCACAGCGCTTTCACATCCTCTCCGGCATGGGCGTTGAGACAATCCTGCAGACGCTCGTTGCCGTAGAGCTCTTTATTCCTGTTTGTCGCTTCCACGACACCGTCGGTATATAAGAAGAGCTCGTCACCCGGTTTCAGTCTGATGTCCTGCTGCTTGTAGTTGATGCCTTCCATGCCGCCCAGGATGAAGCCTGCCGGTGCGTCCAGGAATTCAAACGTTCCTTTTTTTCTCTTCAGCAGAGGTTTGTTGTGACCGGCATTCGCAAACTTCAGTTCTCCTGTCTTCAGATCCAGGAAACCGATCCAGGCCGTCACAAACATACCTGCCTTGTTGCCTTCGCACAGATGGTAGTTCGCATTGGTGAAGATATCATTGACGGAAACACCGTTTTCCGCCATGGACTTGATCGTCGTCTTGGCTCTCATCATGAACAGAGAAGCAGGAATACCCTTGCCGGAAACATCGGCGACCAGGAAGACCAGCGTATCATCATTGATCAGATAGAAGTCGTAGAAGTCACCGCCGACTTCCCTGGCCGGATCCATCAGCGCATAGATGTCGAATTCGTTGCGCTCGGGATAAGGCGGGAAAACGGAAGGAAGTGCCGAAGACTGTATCGCCCTGGCATACTGCAGTTCCGAATCGATCCTCTCGCTTGCTTCTTTGATCAGACTCTTCAGTTTATCGACAGTCGCGTTGATACCGTCACTCAGCGATACGAATTCCCTGTTGGAACGGACATTCACCACAGTATCGAGATTGCCCCCGGTGATCTCCTCCAGAGACCGATTGACACCGACGATGTTTTTCACAACGCCTGTCTTGATGATCTCATAGATCGCCGCATACAGCAGACCGAAAACGATCGTTTCCATGAAGACCGAAAGATAAAGCGAGATCCGCTTGGAGAAATCTGCCTCATCGACCGGATAGATGCCTAAGATCGCATATCCCTCTGTCGTGGTATACATGAAATAAACATCTTCCCCGTTGAAATGGCCCCTGTATACGATGTGCTCGTGATGGTCTTCACTGCTGGAAGCAGGGATCCCGTATGCCGTAGCAATGCCGTAATAGCCGTCTGTTTCGGAAACGATCCACCCGTGTTCGTCGATGACGGCCAGTTTTCCTGTCTCGCCGATGTGCCTGTTGAAGGCCAGCTCCGAGAGCGAACTCTCCATAAGCTCATGATACTCATTGACATCATAGGCGATCTCTATGAAACCGTCATCGTAACGGATGCCCGCATATTTCTTGTTTTCATTGATATCCAGAACATTTGTGCGCAAAGCCTGCACGTGGTAGGCCGTTCCCTGCAAGAGACGCAGGAACTCCCTGGTGTAGGCGTTCTCTTTCATATCGAAACCGATATAATCCGGATCGGTCGAATCGGTGATGATGCCGTTCTCGCTGACGATATTGATCTCGGAAACACTGTGAGACTTCATGATCTTTTTGAGGTCGTAATCCTCGTGTCCCGTGATCTCATTGCGGATGCTTCTGAGATTCACTACGATATAGCGTTCCGTTTCCAGTTTCAGGTCATTGACCGCATCATCGATATTGATCGTCAGCATCGTTCTGATGTCCTCATCGGAGACCGAATTATGTAAAAGGATATTGAAAGACAGAGTGATCGCAAAGCCTGTCAGCATCATCAGCAGCAGCCATTTCTGCACCTGGGAAGAAATACCCGGAACGCTGTATCCTCTTTTTTCTTTCTCTTTGTTGCTCAGGGCCCCTATCATGAAAACGGCGACCGCCACGGAAAGGGCGTTGACAGAGATCATCGGCAGCGTACAGGCCTCGACATAGGTGAAAGCCCTTCTGATGTCGTTGATATTGGTCAGGAAGATCATCGTCATGTGCAGCGTCTCGACGATGACGCCGGTGATGAAAGCCTGTGAAAAATCAGGGATGTCGTCATCCAGCAGATGCATGCGGATGAAGCTTCCCAGGAAACCCGCCAGGGCCGTAGAGATGCTGCAGGCCAGCCTCGTATACTCACCTGCCGTAGAGAACCATCTGTGAAGACCGCCGATCAGACCGGCGATGACACCTGCCGGACCGCCGAAGATCAGCGCTCCGCATAAGACCGATGCATCTCTCGCATTGATGATCGCACCGTTGAAAGGAACGCCGAACTGCGTCCCGCAGATCGCCAGCACACCGAAAACAAGACCGGCGATCAGCTGTCTGTGCAGCTGTTTCATCTGTGAAAACCGTTTTGATTCAAACAGAAAATACAGGATGACACTTACGATCATCGGTATGATCCCTATGATAAATAAACGGAACCCGACATTTTCCATACAATACTATTTTACAGAAAAACTGTGGTACAGTTAAAGAAAGAAAGCGAGAAAATCATATGAGCGAAATATACGAAAGATGCAAAGAAGCTGCCGATTATATATCTTCACGTCTGGATGCGAAAGATGCGATCGGACTGGTCCTTGGATCAGGACTGGGAGAGCTGGGCAATGAGATCGAAGATGCGGTCATCGTCGACTATACCGATATCCCCAATTTTCCAAAGACCACCGTTCCCGGACACAAGGGCAGACTGATCTGCGGAAAACTCAACGGTACCAAGGTCCTGTGCATGCAGGGCAGGTTCCACTTCTATGAGGGGCACGACATGAAGACGGTCGCCATGCCTACCAGGGTCATGAAACTGCTGGGCGTCAGAGCCCTCATCCTGACCAATGCAGCCGGCGGATGCAACAAGACCTTCAAACCGGGTACCCTGATGTTCATCGACGACTTCATCAACTACATGGGAGACAACCCTCTTTACGGACCCAATGCCGATGAATTCGGACCCCGTTTCCCGGATATGACCAAAGCCATCGATCCCGACAACAACGCCTTAGGCAAGCAATGCGCAAAAGACCTGGGCATTGAAGTGAGAAGCGGCGTCTACATGGCCTTCAGAGGACCCAACTTCGAGACCCCGGCTGAAATCAGATTCGCCCAGACCATCGGTGCCGATGCCGTAGGCATGTCCACCGTTCCGGAAATCCTGGCTGCCAGGCATTGTTTCCTGCCTGTCATCGGCATCTCCTGCATCACCAACATGGCTGCCGGCATGACCGGAGAGGAGCTCACGCATGAAGAGGTCCAGGAAACAGCCGACCGGGTCAAGGATCAGTTCAAATCGCTGATCAGAGAGATCGTATCGAGAATGTAAGGTTCTGACAGAAACAAAACGATCCGATCAGGGAGACAAACTATGGCAAAAATGAAAATGATCATCGACTGCGATACCGGTGTCGATGACGCTCTGGCGATTTCCTATATCCTTTCCAATCCCGACATCGATTTTCTGGGTGTCACAACGACCTTCGGCAACGTTGCTGTCGATGTTTCCGTCAGAAACTCATTGCTGATAACAGAGAATTATAAGAAAGATATCAGAGTGTTCCGCGGTGCACAGCACGGCTGGAATACAGACGAATTCATCAGATGTCACGACGAAGACAACGTCCACGGAAAGAACGGGATCGGCGATGTCGATCTGGGAGAGCCCAAGGGCAAGGTGCAGGAACAGTCCGCTGTCGACTTCATCCTGGAATCAGCTGAAAAATACGGAAAGGATCTGCATCTGGTCTTTGTCGGACCGCTGGTCAACTTCGCGGAATGCATCAAAAAGAACGAAGAACTCATGTGCAATGTCGGCGACATCACTATCATGGGCGGAGCACTGACGGTACAGGGCAACAGAAACATTTACGGCGAAGCCAATATCGCCGAAGATCCTGTCTCGGCAAAATACGTCTTTGACAGCAAGGTCCACTTCAACATCGTTCCTCTGGATGCGACACTCAAGACCTTATTCAAGGTATCCGATATCAGACACTGGAAAGATATGAATGAAGCCGGAAAAAACATCTACGAGATCGCCCGCTTCTACTATGTCCATGAGCTGCAGGATGAAAACATCGGCGGTGCCATGCACGACCCGCTGGCAGCTTTTGCCAGTTATGATCCTTCGATCATCACCAACTGGTTTGCATGCAACCTCACCGTAGAAGACACAGGCAGGATGATCGGTACCTTCGAACAGCTCAACCTCAAAGAAAAGAGACACAGAGTGGCTCTCGATGTCGATACGAAACGCTTCACTGAGACATACATTTCGCTGATGGATGAGCTCATCAGAAACAGCTGAACACAAAAAAACGATTTCCGATGCAGAACAGTTCTGTAAAAGAAATCGTTTTTAAATCCTCGGTTCGAAGGTGAAACCTTCACCGTTGACGTCCTTGGCCTCCGATATGATGACAAAGGCCGTTGGATCATATTTATCGATGATCTGTTTGACATCGTTGTACTGATCTTCGGATACGATGACCAGCAGCATCTTCTTTTCGTTGCCGGTATAGCCGCCGGTCACATCCAGGACGGTCGAACCTCTCTTCAGGATCTCATGGATGTCTTTGGCGATCAGGTCATACTTGTCAGAAATGATCTCAAACTTCTTGGCCTCCACACCGCCGTAGATGTTCATCGTATAGTTGATGGCGATCGTCGTCAGGAACACGGATACCAGACCGATCAGCACGCTGTTCAATCCGTAGATATAAAGACCGGCCAGTACCGTCAGGGCATCCATCATCATGATGACATCGGATACCTTGATATGAAAATACTTCTCAAGGATCAGGGCGATCGCATCCGTTCCTCCCGATGATCCGCCGTTTCTGAACATGATGCCCATTGATACACCGCCGATCAGACCGCCGTACAGACTCGCCAGGAAGGGATCGACCGGTTCGATATCGGGCATGACCCTTGTCACAAACAGAAGCCAGAAGGGATAGGAAACAGAATAGACCAGTGTATTGGTGAAGAACTCCTTTCCCAGAAAGACACTGCCCAGTACAAACAGAGACGTATTCAGGATGATGGTCATATAGTCTTCGGAAACAGAGATGAAAGGTGCCAGCAAAGAAGTGATGCCGGCTACGCCTCCGGTCAGGATCTTGTCCGGCAGAATAAAAAGACCTACCGACAGAGCCATCAGCAGCGTCCCCACTTCTATCAGCAGTATGCTTGTGATCTTCTTGAATACTTTTTTATAATCCATGATAAACAACAGAATTATACCATAGCCTTTGTACTATAATAAGAATAAATAAGGGGGATCAATCATGAAAAAATTCCTGGAAGAATTCAAAGATTTCGCATTGAAAGGCAATGTGATGGACATGGCTGTCGGTGTCATCATCGGCGGTGCCTTCTCATCCATCGTATCAGCACTGACTGACAACATCCTCAACCCGATCATCTCCTGCTTCGGCGGTACCGAAGTCGGTCTGGTCACACCTTTGGGAAATACGGGACAGGTCATTGACTGGGGTGCCTTCATCTCCGCTGTCATCAACTTCCTCATCCTGGCACTGGTGCTCTTCCTCATCCTCAAGGCCATCAACAAGATGACGAGCCTGGTCAAGAAAGAAGAAGAGGCTGAGCCGGAAGCTGAACCCGAACCCAGCGAGGAAGTCAAACTGCTTACTTCGATCGCGGAAGAACTGAAGAAACTCAACAAGAAGAAATAAGACATAAGCACGGCATCCCGTGCTTTTTTAAAAACATGAACATCGATTTCAAAGGAAAAACAGTGCTCATCACCGGAGCTGCCTCCGGAGCCGGAACAAAGATCCTGGATCAGTTCGCGAAGTGCGGTGCGGACATCGCTTTCACATACCTTCACAGTGATCCAAACACAATCATTGAACAATATCCCGATCTGAAGATCAGAGGCTATCGTTTCGACCAGAAAGACATTTCATCGATCCCTGCTTTGCTCAGAGAGATCATTGAAGATTTTTCACGCATCGATGTCCTGGTCAACAACGCCGGCATCTATCCGGCCAAAGCGCTCGATGATATCTCTGAAGAAGATTTTGATGAGATGATGGATACCAACAACAAAGGCGTCTTCTTCTTAAGCAGGGAAGTATCAAAGCATATGGCAGAAGGGGCCATCATCAACATCTCCTCCATCAATGCGTACAATCCTGCATCCAAACTCATCCACTACGGTATCTCCAAGGCAGCCGTCGAGATGCAGACGAGATGCCTGGCTTATGAACTGGGACCGAAGATCCGTGTCAACTGCATCGCTCCCGGTCTGATCTGCAAGAAAGGACAGGAGCAGTTCATCCCCGGATGGGTGGAAAGCTACAGCGAGAGGGCGGCCTTGCACAGGATTGTCAAAGCGGAAGAGATCGGAACGACTGCGCTGTTTCTGGCAAGCGATCTCTCCTCTGCCATCACCGGCCAGATCATCACCGTCGACTGCGGTGTTTCCCTGGCTCCTTACTTCGACAATTCCCTGGAGGACTGAGATGACAAAGCAAGAGATCATCAGAAAACTGGATCTTGTCCCCCTCAGGGAAGAAGGCGGATATGTGAAGGAATTATACAGAGGAAAAGATGACTGCTACGGCACGATCTATTATCTTCTGACACCCGATACCTTCTCGCGCATGCACGCTCTGAAACATGACGAGATCTGGTACTACCATGACGGACCGGCACTGGAGATGCTGCTGGTATATGAGGATCATGACGAGATCAGATATCTGGGAAAAGATATCTCAAACAGTGAAGAACCTCAGATCAGGGTTCCTGCAGGTACCTTCATGGGAGCTGTGCAGAAAGAAAAAGGAGACTATACACTTGTCTCCACTTCCATGACACCGGCCTATGATCCCGATGAATTTCAGAGCGCAACCTATGAAGATCTGAAAGAAAGATGCACACACAGGGATCTCCTGAAAAAACTGACAGAATGAAAACAACCGCTCAGGTTGTTTTTCTTATGCGATAAAGTGATCATCCTTTCCGGTCTCAATCTCATCAAGAAGCTCTGTGAGCTTCTTTTTGGCGATCTCGATCTTCAGGATATTCTTTTCATCAAGTGCTTCCTGTAAGGCTACGACATGTCTCTCGATGTCTTCCCTGTCATCAGAAAGAGATTCCTCATAGACCCTGTCCGCCCTTAACATCACCAGCATGTTTTCCTCATCCTCACGCGGATTGAACTTGAGATATTCCAGTCTTTTGAGACGGCTTGCCTTCTCACTTTCGCTCTCCTCGTGTTCCTCGTCGTGAATGACGACTTTTTTATTGACTCCGGTGGATAATACTTTTACCTCTGCTTCCAGCAGCGCATCGATGTCATAGGTGTAAGTCACCTCGATCGCTTCCTTTCCTTTGGGACCGATCGGTACTTCGACAGTCAGTTCACCCAAAAAGAGATTGTTGGCGGCAATGCGGCTTTCTCCCTGCAGGATCTTGATGGTGACATACTGCTGATTGTCTCTCGCCGTATAGACGGTCTGTTTCCGGCTGACCGGGATGACGGTGTTGCGTTCGATGATCGGCAGATAGACACCGGGTATTTCAAAGGAACCGTTGTCCCTGACGACTTCCGTTCCCAGGGTGAAGGGACACACATCGGTGAGGATGACTTCCTCGATCTGCGCATCCCGCTCCTTCATTGCGCACTGAAGTGCTGCACCCAGAACGACCGACTGTTCCGGTTCTCTGATCGAAACAGGATCGATGCCGCAGATCCTTTTGACATAGTCTTTGACGATCGGCAGTCTGGTCGCTCCTCCTGTCAGCAGGATCTCATCGAGATCATCGAGCGTGATCCTGGCATCACTGAGGGCTTTCTCGATCGGTTTCCTCAGTTTTTCCAGAAGCGGTGCACAGCGTTTTTCATATTCGCTCAGCTGGAAGTTTTCCGTGTATTTCTTTCCGCCGACAGTCACATTCATGATGGCTGCATCGCTTTCGGCAAAACTGCACTTGCACAGTTCAGCTGCCTTGAGGATATATTTGAGATCGCGGAAACTGATCAGTTCCCTGTCCAATCCCGTTCTTTCCATGAACATCTCAAACAGGACTTCCGTGAAATCCTCGCCGCCCAGAAAATTATCTCCGGCGATCGCATAGACTTCCATGATGTTCTTATAATATTCCAGCACTGTCACATCAAAAGTTCCGCCGCCCAGGTCAAAGACCAGACAGCGTTCGCTCTTTCCCTTTTCGCCGATGCCGTAAGCGATCGCGGAAGCGGTCGGTTCGTTGATGATACGGCTGACTTTCAGTCCGGCAAGTTCACCGGCCCTGACAGTCGCTTTCCTCTGTTTGTCGTTGAAATAGGCAGGAACGGAAATGATGGCTTCATCCACTTTCTCTTTGAGAAATTCTTCGGCATCTTCTTTCAGGGAACGCAGCACAAAAGAAGACAGCTCTTCCGCGCTGAAGCTGTGCTGTGCCAGGTCGAAGATCTTTGAAGTACCCATCGCCCGCTTGAAAACGGATGCCGTCCTCTCCGGATGCAGGATACCGTATTCCTTCGCTGTCTCGCCGACCAGGACATGATCGTTCTCATCGATACTGACGATCGAAGGTGTGATCTTCTTTCCCAGACGGTTGACGATGATCTGAACCTCTCCGTCTCTGTAACAGGCGGCCAGCGAATTTGTCGTTCCCAGATCGATGCCTATCAGCATTTCCCTTTTCCTTTCTTTTCCAGTCTGCTTGAAGTGACGACGAAGTCTTCCTCATCAGGCCACTTTTCATGTCCTTCTCTTGCCATGGAAAGTGCTTTTTCCTCATCACCGAAGATCTCGGCCACTTCCATTTCAAAGGCATCAAGATCCTTGCAGCTGCAGTACTGACAATGGTCGCACAGCGGCATCTTCCTGACCTTTTCAGCCAGTTCCTCGGCCTCTTTCTTTCTGCCCAACAGCGCCAGCAGGCGGACCTTTCTGGTCAGATACAGGGTCGTACTCAGAGAATACTCCTGCAGCTGTTTCTCCGCTTCATCCAGACCCATCTGTGCGTATTCCTTCTGTTTCTCTTCGTCTTTCTGATGGAAAGCGCAGTAGGAAAGATGTCCGGCGACCTGACTGATGTCGCTGTAGGTCTCTCCGTCCTTGGGATGCAGCCACTTGTTCAGATGCTTCTCTTCTTTTTCAAAGTCCTCTTCTTCAAGCGCCAGCAGATGAGCCAGGACCAGGCAGCGGAAATCATCGATCAGTCCGCTGTGGCTGTTTAAGATCTGTCTGGCTTTCCTGAAGTTTCCTTTCTGGATATTGAGCGTGGTCAGGGCATCATAATAATCGCCGTTCCATTCCCAGCCCCAGAGACATTTCTCTGCTTCCTTATACATGCCGAACTGCAGATAGATCTCGAAGATCTTCTTCTTGGCAGGATACTTGTATTTTTTCTCAATGGTCTTGAGTACTTCGATCGCTCCTTCAGGATCTTTCATCCTGCGTAAGATCTGCACCTTTTTCAGATAATAACGGGAGACGTCGTCCTTGCGGTCTTTGACCAGATCAAGAAGCTGATCGATCTTCTCGAGCGCTTTATTCAGATCGTTCTTCATCTGATAGACACCGCTTAAGCGCAGATAAGGATCGATCGAATCAGGTTCCTTTTCCTCCAGGATCAGGAAGTGATGTTCCGCTTCATCCAGATGCCCCATGAACATCTCGCACATGCCGATGTAGAAATGCGCACCGGCATCATAGCCTCTGTCCAGAGCCTTCAGGTAATGATCCCTGCTTTCCTTTGCCTTGTGTTCCAGATCCTGATAATACAGATAGCCGATCTGGGAATCGATGTAGGCGGAATGATTCTCATCCTTTTCCAGATCCAGATAGATCTTCAGGGATTCATCATACTTTCTGTCTTTCATCAGAAGCCAGCCCTTGTATTCCAGCAGGTCCTTGTTTGTATCGCGGAAAGAGAGACCTTTTTCACACAGTTCCATCATCTGATCACGGTCTTTCTTCTCGTTGCCGTTGAGCGTTTCTCCTTCGATGCACAGGATATGGTAATAAAGATCATCGGAGAATTCGTAGTTGTTTTCAAATCCTTCCATCTTTTCAGCGGACTTCTGATAGTACTCTTTCGCTTTTTCCTTATCGTTATCTTTGCGCTCACAAAGCAGACCCTTTACATAAAGAACGGATGCGTCGTCTTCCAGCCCGCAGGAATCAAGATAATCGATCAGCGATTTTGCCTCATCAAAAGCATCGTTGCGGATCAGGATCCTGATCTTCAGGATGAAGAAGCCCAGGTCACTGCTGTCCATCTCGATGGCTCTGGAGATCGCATTGTAGGCGTCCTGATCGTTATGACGGTAGAAACACGCATAACCCAGCAGGGCATATCCGTAAGCGGAATCCGGCTTTTCCCTGATCAGCCTCTCGGCATATTCCTGGGCCTTTTCATGATCCTCTTTCATCAGCGCCATCTGTGTCATCGAAGTCAGGATCTGTGCCTTGTTTTCCGAGACTTCCAGCGCCTTGTCGTAAGCCTTCATCATGGCGTCGTCATCTTTCAGCATGTGATAGAAATAAGCCATGCGTCCGTACATCTCGCCTTTTCTCTTTTTGCGTCTGATATTCTTTTCGCAGTCTTCGGGCAGTTCATCGATCGCTTCGATCACCTTTTCCAAAGCTTCGATCCCTTTCTCATAATCCTGCGAAGAATAGGTCAGTGTCGAAAGCAGATTGTAATAGTCAAAATCAGTGGTCTTTTCCCTGTCGATCGTATCAAAGACGGCGATCGCTTCTTCGCCTCTGTCGTTTTCGATGTATGCCCAGCACAGATCGAGCTTGGCCTGATTGTCATCGGGATCTTCTTCGATGATCTTCTTCTTGCGTTCGATGATGTAAGGATTGATCTTCCTTCTTCTTTCGTTGAGATCGTTCAGCACTCTTGAATCGCCTTCCGCCATCGACATCATCTCATTGATCTCTTTCATGGCCTCATCGTATTTTTCCTGTGCCTCCAGAACGTCCGCATAAAGATAGCGCAGTCTCATGACATCCTTGTGCTTTTCCATCTGCCTGCTGCAGACTTCTTCCGCCTTTGCGTGATCGCCGGCATAGGCATATTCCCTCGCCAGCATCAGCGCCAGATTCAGATCATCTTCATACTGTTCGCAGATCTTTTTAAGGTCTTCAATATACTTTGGATCCTCAAAGCGGATCTTCCAGCAGCAGATCAGAGCGTCCCCATAGGGATGGGATTCTTTACGCTCTTCCAGTTGTCTGACCTGATCGACAGAAGATTCCTCCATCTTCAGATCCAGATAGCTGTCCAGATACTTCTGACACTCTTCACCGTCTTCTCCGGGAATGAAGAGTTCCATCGGCAGGATATCCGGATACAGGATGCCGTTGATGATGACACGGTCGATGAATTCCCGCGGATATTTTTCATAAAGTTCTTCTTTTCTCTCCAGGAACGAGAAATGTTTTTCCATGCACAGCCAGACACTGTGACCGATGAAATAATGATCCATCAGATAATGCAGGAGTTCGTCTTCGATCCGCATGTGGCCGGAAACGCTCTCCATGATTTCCCCGGAGAACAGTTCTTCCCAGGATCCGACCTGTTTGCGTTTTGAAAAATCATCATAGACATCCTGCAGATCCTTCAGCCATTCATCGACACCGCTGTCCTGTCCTTCGCTTTCTTCCGGTCTTTTCGCATAGGCCAATGCCTCTTCATAGGCGTTTCTGAGCTGTTTGAATTCTTCCGGTTTGTCTTCGGGATTGGTATCTGAAAGCTTCTCACGGTAAGCCTGCGTGATCGCTTTTTCGTCTTTTGTCTGTTCGATCCCCAGGATCTCCCATATCGTATTTTCTTTCTTTTCCATAGTCTCTTCCATTATAAAACAGCTTACTGATTGTTTTGTCTGTTGATTTCCTGAAATCTGAAAAAGGCAAGATGTTCTTGCTCTTCTTCATATTCTTCTATTTTCTCAAGTGCTTCTTCTTCCGTATAACCCTGTTCCAGAAGATCGGTAAGCATCTCTTCTTTATTCATCTTTTTTAAGGTTCTTATTCGAATTCGATCGTACCGTCATCGTGCATTGCCTTGACCCTGGCAAGCACTTCAACGTCATGCCCCAGATCCCTGATCCTCTTTTCTCCGGGCTGATAGGTCTTGCCGACAACGGAACCGCAGCCGACGATCTTTGCACCTGCCTGATTGCAGATCTCGATCAGTGAGTTCATGGCTTCTCCGTTTGCCAGAAAGTCATCCAGGATCAGGACCCTGTCATTCTCATTGAGATACTCTTTTGCGACCTGTACGGTATATTCGATGTTTCTGGTATAGGAATGTTCCTTGGCTTCGTAGACGTCCTTGGCCATGTTTGCGGCAACGGTCTTCTTCGCAAAGACGACCGGAATATAGCCGAAACACCTGGAAGCCTCGGCAGCGATCGCGATCCCGCTGGATTCGATCGTCAGGATCTTGCTGGGGTCTCTGTCCTTGAAAAGAGAATAAAACTCTTTTCCGATCTCTTCCATCAGTTTCACATCGATCTGATGGTTGAGAAAACTGTCGATCTTCAGGATGTCTCCGGGCAATACTTTTCCGTCCCTGCGGATGCGTTCTTCCAATAATCTCATACTCTGCCTCCCGAATATACTCTTACTCTATCACAAGAAGGCTTATAATGAGATAAGAAGGTGTTCATTATGAAATATATCTATATCGTCAACCGCTTCAATCTGAAAGAAAAAACGGATAAGATCATCAGGAAACTGAAGACCGTGTCCGAAGAATTCGGCAGGGATTATGAGATCGTGATCAACGAGACCGTTGAAGATGCGAAGAACTGTATGAAACAGTTTGAAGACAGTGAATATATCATTACCTGTGTGGGCGGAGACGGTTCGATCAACCTGCTGCTCAACGACATCATCCACACGAAAAACATCCTTTCTTTCATCCCGCACGGTACCGGCAACGATTTCAACAGAGCCTGTGCCAAGACGCTGGAAAACGGCATCCACGATGTCGATATCATCAGGATCAATGACCGCTATTTCATCAATGTCGCCTGTTTCGGCATCGATGCCGACATCGCCAACGACGACAACTTCATCCACAACAGACTGATCCCGGAATCCATGAGATACAACGCCGGTGTCATCTACTACTTCCTGACCTACAAGCCGAGAAGGATCAGGATCGAAGTCAACGGCGAGACGATCGAAAAAGAATTCACGACTGTCGTTGCCGCCAATGACCGCTACTACGGAGGCGGCTACTGGGTCTCTCCCAACAGCAATATCTGCGACGGCGTCATGGAACTGGCCCTGGCTGACAAGCTGGGCAAGATCGGCATGGCCAGGACCATCCTTTCCATGAAAGACGGTTCTCATTTAAAAAATCCTGCCGTCAGGATGATCAGCTGCACGAAGGCAGTCATCTCATCCGATCAGCCCCTGACCGCAAACATCGACGGTGAGCCGCTCAAAGCCAATCGCTTTGAACTTGAGCTGATCCCCAAAGGATGCAGGATCGAATATAATAAGGAATTTATTGAGAAGGCAACTAAAGCATGATGCTTAAGACATTCATGCCGAATGTCGTCTGATAGTTCATCTCTCTGGCAATCCTGGAGACCATACGGATCCCGATATTCTTCGCGGGATCTTTTTTATCATACATTTCCAGACGGGAATGCGGATCGAAAGGGATGCAGTTGTCTCTTAAACGAAGCAGCACTTCGTTTTTTTCCACACAGGCAAAGACATCGATCAGATGATTCTTATTATCCTTGGTGAAACCGTGTTCGACGATGTTGCCGGCCATCTCTTCCATGCACAGACCTGAAAGCATCGCCCGCTTCTTGTCAATGCCGTTTTCCTTACAGAAATCCTGGATCTTTCTGGAGACGTCGACGACTTCTTCGATCTGATCGATCGAGAAGGTCAGTTTGTTTTCGGTATCAAAGTTATGATCCAGGAAAAGCATGTCGTCAACATTTTTCACGATGCCTTTCTTTTTATTTGAAGCATAGATGAACATGCAAATGAGAGTGACGATCTCTGCCAGCATGTAGCACATCCAGACCCCTCTGATGCCGATGGCTTTTGCCAGGAACATGCAGCAGATGAAAGGGGTGATGATGCAGTTGACAGGATACAAGAGGTTGCAATAGGCTGCTCTGCCAAGACTCTGATAAGTGCCCATGAATATCAGCGTCAGGATGTTGAACGGTGCACACAGGCAATAGTAGAAGAGCAGCTGTTTTCCTAAATCAACGGCTTCACCCTGAGCACCGAATAACATGGCGATATCGGCACCGAACAGTTTAGCCACGATCAGCTTCATGGCACAGAAAGCCATGCCGATCACAAAGGCGATCTTCATCAGTTCCTTCAGGGAACGTGAATCTCTCTCACCGATGAAGACACTTGCCAGCATCGTCAGCGAATTGCCGACACCGACATTGAAGCAGTCAAAGAAGACATCGCAGGATCCAAGGATGCCCAGCGCATTGACCGCCGGATTGCCGCCGATCGCAGAAGCGCTGCTGTTGATGAAGACGTTCCTGATCGAATAAAGGATGCCGGCCAGGGAAGAAGGAGAGCCGATGATCAGGATCTCTTTAGCTGTATTGAAATCAAATGTCTTCGGATTGAAGCGGATCATGTCCCTGTGACTCAGGAAATAGAAAACGATGAAGGCCACGCTCAGGATCTTGGAGAGAGAACCGACGAGCGCAAAACCGAAGAGTCCGCCGTGAAAGACATTCGCATTGAGAAGGCCGAACAGCGTGTTGAAGACGGCCAGAAGTATCGTTGCCAAGAGCGAGATCATCGAACGGTTGCACATCTGCAGGAAACTCATCAGACACGGTATCATCAGTAAAGGCAGGATACCGAAGCTGGTGCCTCTGATATAGGTCGCTGTTTCTGCGATCAGTTCGCCCTTTGCTCCGAGCAGCTGTGCAATCGGCGTGGCAAACAGAAAACAGAGGACCGTCAGGATACTGCCGGATACAAACGACATGATCACGGAGACCGAAAAGACCTTCTCGACCTTGTCTGTTTCTCCTCTGCCCATGTACTGTCCGCACAGGATCCCGGCACCCGACGAGATGATCGAAGCGACAGAACCCAGGAAGGCACTTAACGGTGCACTCATACACAGAGCCACCATTGAAGAAGACTTCAGGCAATTACCGATCAACAGACCGTTGACTGTGTCGCTGATCCCCGATGTGATCACCAGAAAAATCTGCACCGGCAGCAGCTTGATGAATAATTGCAGGATATTGAGATTCAGTCCTTTTCTTGACATTTTATTTGATGATATAGGCATCGACGATCTTTCCGATATACATCGTATGATAATCGTCCTTGTCGCTTTCCCTGCTGTAGTAACGATCCAGAATATCCTTTCGCAGATGGTCGGGGATATCATCCTGATAAAGTACTTCGCATTCTATGGTCAGCGGGAACTCCCTGATCCCCGGTGTATGATTGATGTCTGGTTCTTCCAGAGTCACATAATCAGCCTTGTCGATATCACAGCCTGACATCTGTCCGCAGACTTCAAAGATCTTCGGATCCCTTTCTTCATTCATAGGAAGAGAGAGTGTAAATTCTCCTGTGAGATCCAGCTGTTTCTTGGTATAGCGGCTGCCTCTGACATAGACCGTAAAAGTCTCCATTCCCCAGATGATGCCAAGATGTCCCCATCCGATCACCATGCTGTTGAACTTTTCGCCGTTGCTGTTGAGCAGTATGCCTTTTCTGAGTGCTTTTTCGATCATTTCCGCATGATCGAACACATTGATCTTTTCTTTCATAAGTCAGTCCTTTATCCTGTCCAGAAAATTGCTGTAGAAATCTTCTGCCATGCCTTCCAGATCGTCCAGTGAACTGTCATGTGTCAGTTTCCGGTAAACAAAAGCCATCGGATCGCAATAGAGATCGCCTGTTTCGTTGCTGACGCAGGGGTTGCAGCCCTTTCTGACAAACTGCCATTCAAAACCTTTTTCCAGCAGGGAATCCTGCAGCATCAGCTCGCCGAGTCTGGCACCCAGATAAGCTGCGATCTTCTGCAGATCCTTCTGCGATCTGATCCCGCTTTTGACCGGCCGGATATAGTTGATCATCTGATCGATGCGGTAGATACCGTCGATCTTCGATCCAAGAGCCATTTCACAGAGACGGTCGGCTTTCGCACATAAGGGTTCCGGGTCGAAACCGTCTGCACAGTTCCTGCCGTTGTGGTTTTTGAAGTATTCCGCCTTGACGATGATCTGATTTGCCAGAGCAATCTGTTCCTCATTTCCGGCAAAGCCTTCATGATCCAGATCGTAATGCAGCGCAGACAAAAGAAGATCCAGATAAGTCAGAGATGTCATTCCTTCCGCCAGGCACAGCAGCTGGTCCATACGGACGTTTGGATATCTGCCGTTAACCAAAGCCTGTTCTTTTTCTGTCAGATTTAACCTGCTATTCATATACTCTTTTCCTCAGGTACATTCATTATATCATTTAAAAAACAGCCGAAGCTGTTTCTGAAAGATGATCTGCCTATTCGATCTCAAACGAGAGTCTGAACAGAATGATGCAGGTGACGATCGCTGTGATCAGTGCTGCTCCGCCCGCAACTGCCACGATGACTGACAGCACTTCCAACGGCAGTGTGTCGATGAACAGCGACAGCGCCTGGAACAGAAGATAGACGACCAGATAAACGATCTTGAGCACGCCGAGATTCCCGGTATGCGCCGAACCGTAGTCTCTGCTGATCTTCTGCAGCAGTCCCAGCAGGAGGACGATGTAGAGCGTTGTGATCAGTGTGAGAGCGATCTCCAGATAATGTACATCGAAGCCCAGATCCGGATTGATCAGGTCGATGACCCATAGACCGGCACTTAAGACAGCCAGCAGGAAGGCACCCCATTTGTAGACGGGATTGCCTTTGACATAGTCTCCCAGCATTCCGCAGCCGAAGAAGATCAGGATCCAGCCGATAAAGTCCGGCGTCACATTGATCTTATAGCTGTTTGCGGTCAGATTCAGATTTACCAGTGTGAACAGAAAGCCGATGGCGATCAGTCTGATACCTTTTTTGATTTTCATAAAAAATACTTCCTTATTTGTGCGTACTTATCCATTATAGGGAAAGAGGAATGATTTTGCCACAAAAAACGATCAGGACCGGATGATTTCCAGCCCTTTTTCAGTGAAATATATGAAAAAAGAGGTGATTTCTCACCTCTTTCACTGATTGATTATGCTTCTGCCAATATCGGATTCTGTTTCTCTTCCTCCTCTTCTTCTCTTTCTTTCTTGTTTTCGCTTAAGATGGCCAGGATCAGATTCACGATCACGATCACGATCATCAGTATTGTATAGCGGTCTGTCAGTACCATCGGATTCCTCATATCCTCTGTCAGGATGAAGATGATGACTGATGCGACTGCCGGTATGATACCCAGGACCTTAGCCTTGTTTCTTCTGTATTCCTGCTTCTCTTCCTCGTTTTCTGCCTTTTCCTCTTCGTTTTCGTTCTCTTCGTTCTTCTTGAAGATGAAGGAGATGAGCATTGCAAGAGCTGTCAGGATTGTCATGATCACACAGATCAGATTGACCAGAGCCCAGCTGAGCAGGTTCGTTTCTGCTTCGGCTGTAGGAACAGATGCTTCTTCGATTGTGATCTCTTCGATCTTTTCCTCGACGACAGCGATCTCTTCAGGCATCTGTTCCGGTTCTTCCGGAGTCGGAGCTGGTTTGGTAGGAGTCGGTGCTTCCGGCTCCGGATCGTTCGGAATATTCTTCTCATCAGCAGCTGCCGGGATCGGTGTTGCCGTGAATTCAGCTGTATAAGTGACATCTTCTGTTACCGGAGAGATTTCAGGTGTCCAGCCATTGAAGGTATAGGTGAAGGAAGCATCTGCTTTCTTGACCGGAGTTTCACCGTCATAGGAAGGTTCTGCGTTGAATTCAACTTCCTCATCCAGTTCCAGAACGGTTCCGTCTTCATTTGCCCAGGTAACTGTGTAGTGATTGATGCTCCAGCTACCGGAGATGATCACATCCTCATCCGGCATATTGAAGTTTTCCTTGTTCCATCCGGAGAAGGTATAGCCTTCCATCTTCGGAGCGTTTTCGATGTTTACGATCTCATCAAAGTTGTAATCCTTTTCCTGCGGAAGTTCCGGAGCATTCTCGGGGGCTTCGTCGTAGATGTAAGTAACTTTGTGGCTGTTGATCTTCCAGCTGCCTGTGATGATGATGTCTTCATCGCCCATCACGAAGTCTTCTTTATCCCATCCTGAGAAGGTATAGCCTTCCATCTTGGGAGCTTTTTCGATCGTTACTTTTGCATTGAAATCATATTTCTTTTCCTGAGGTACAGCCGGTGCATTTTCCGGAGCGTTCTCATCGTAAGTGTAAGTGACCTTGTGGGAATTGATGTTCCATGAACCGCGGATCGTTACGTTCTGAGCCGGCATGTTGAAGTCTGAGCTGTCCCAGCCTGAGAAAGTGTAGCCCTTTGCGGAAGCGGGAGCTGCAACTTTTACAGATGCTCCGAACTTGTATTCCTTTTCAGCCGGAAGTGCGCTTGCGCCTTCAGGAGCTGTTCCGTAGTCGTAAGAGACTTTGAAACTCTTGCGGCTGTAGTAGACCTTCAGGACCAGACCCTTTTTGACTGCTGCTTCCAGTAATGATTTTTCAGAATTGACTGCGAAGCCTTCCATTTCCATGACCTTGGCCTTTGCATTGCTGCCGATCCTGGCATTGCTGATGGTCTCGCTGTTTTTCAGTTCATACGTGCCGTCGAGATTTTCAACATAGTGTTCGACACTGTATGATGTGCTGTAGACTGCGTAGACGTTGTAGATCGTCTGAGCAACCTTTTCATTTACGTAATTCAGTTTGCTGTAGACTGTGCTGCTGTCGATGACTTCTCCGCCGATCTCGTAGCTCCAGCCTTCGAAGTTCAGACCGTTCTGATTTGTGAGCTTGTAGCTGTAGAGCGCGTAGTCTTCATAGACTTCCTTGCTGGTAATGGTCGTTCCGTTGTCTTTGTGGTAGACGATCGTTACAGAAGGCTGCCAGTATGCATAAGAGATAACTCCTTGTCGGTATCCGGGTAGCTGTAAGAAACCTTACCTTTGTTCTGATATGTCTGGTTGTTTTCTGTGTTCAGCCAGTAGACAAACTTATAGTGAGCTGCGTTTGCCGGCTGCTTATAAGTGTGCGTATAGGTTGTGAAGCTTCCCTGATTTCTCCAGGAACCGGAACCTGTTGAGATGTTGTCGATGTAACGGAAACTCAGGTGATTGATCTTTGTTTCGCTGTATACCGGATAGTAGTACAGATCGATGTCATCTGTCAGTTCCTTACCGGAGATGCTGATAGGCGTTGAGACCGGGTTGCCTTCAGCGTCTTTCCATTCGCCTGTATATTCATAGATATACTCGTCGGTGCTGACTTTTTTGTTTGTGATCTTGTTGTCAAGTTTCTTCTGAGTGAAGTTCCAGCCCATTCCGGAAGTCAAGGTATTGGATTCAGTCATTTCTTTCGTGCTTCCGTCAGCATTCAGGATGTTGGCGAAGTGCAGGGTGACCTTGAATGAAGTCTTCTCAACTGCGGCTGCTGCCTTGGCGGCGCTCTTGACTCCTACCGTTTCCTCAACTTTGACTGATTCAACGATTTCTTCCTTTTTGACTTCTTCGGCTTTGATTTCCTCAGCCGGGATCTCTTCCGTTTTTTCTGAAGATTCAGCAGGTACCTGTTCAGGCTGAGACTCTTCAACTTTTTCCTCTTTCTTTGTCTCTTCCTGTACAGGAGCTTCTTCCTTCTGGACTGTTACTGTTTCTTCTTCAATAACTTTCTCCTCCTGCTTTTCTTCCTGCTCGACCGTTTCTACGATCGGGTTCTGTTCCGCCGGGATTTCATCTTCCTCGGCGTGTATGTTGTGCGGGATCATGTTGATCACCAGTACAACGGATAATGCCAATGTAATCAATGTCCTTACTGTTTTCTTCATACAGTTTTTCCTCCTACACCCGTATCATATGCTGAGCGCATCATAAGAATCAGTCTAAACATCGTCTATAAAAGGGTTAATCAATATAATTTTTTGACAGAGAACAAAAGACCATCAGCGCTGATGGTCTTTTGTTCTGTTTTATAAACTGTCGCTTTGACTCTGAACTGTGCTGTCAGGATTAACGGTCTGCCAGCACGTGATCGAAATCAGTAAGGATGATCTGGTTTTTCTGTATCCATTCCTTTACGGAAGGATCGCACAGTGTTTCCAGGTCATAACATCTCGGAGTCGTCAGTGATGAATGCTCCAGAACATACTTGTCGACATATCCCGGATGAAAATGCAGAACACTGATCGGGTACGGGCACTCCAGCAGACCCGCACTGTCGTTCAGCCAGTCTTCCGGACGCGCCCCCCGCGACAGTATGCTGCTGCCGTCCCTGTCGCGCATGGGAAGCTCATATACCATCACAAATCGATCGGGCTGTTTCTCCTGTGAGACAGGGTTGTGTATCCC
>JAFTCJ010000018.1 GCA_017454765.1 Erysipelotrichaceae bacterium
CATCAGTTTGGAAAAGTTCTGCTCATCCTGAAGCTCCTTCAGTTCATCCACAGGCTGCAGCAATGCATACAATAATGCCTTCTGCAGGTTCCGGTAACCCGTCACCCAGGCGGAAATTCTGTTGATCGACGCATCGAAGTAGTCCAGAGCGATATCCACTTTATCGACACCGCATCTGACGATCTCTCTGGCGATCTCCTTGGTCTCGTCATCGAATAATACGACATGGTCGGAATCCCATCTGACAGGTCTTGTGACATGCAAAGCGATCTCATCAAAGAACGTCAGCAGTGCCGGAATCTTGTCGGAAACAACTTCGGTCGGATGATAGTGACCGTTGTCCATCAGAGGAATACACTTATCCTTATTGAAAGCCGCATAGCTCAGAGTAAATTCTGCACTTCCTGTTGTATATGATTCCACACCGATACCGAAGGTCTTGGATTCGACACAGGGTTTGACCTTTTTGAAATCAAAAGGTTCACTTAAGATCTGATCGATACTGTCTCTGTATCTTTCCCTGGGTCCCAGTCTGTCGCCCGGAATATCCTTGAAACCGTCACCGGTCCAGATATTCATGACACATTTTTCGCCCAGCTGTTCAGCCAGATAATTCGAAATACGGATGCAGGCCTTGCCGTGTTCGATCCAGAATCTTCTGGTCTCTTCGTTGGCGGAAGATAAAGTCAATGGATCACACTTCTCATGGGAGAAGAAGGTCGGATTGAAGTCGCATCCCAGTCCCCTGGCCTTGCAGAAATCGACCCACTTCCGGAAATGCTTCGGTTCCAGTTTGTCCCTGTCGGCCCAGTCACCTTCCTCAAAGACGGCGTAGGATGCATGCAGATTCATCTTCGGTCTGCCCGGGATCAGTTTCATGACCTCATCCAGGTCAGCCATCAGTTCTTCCGGTGTCGATGCTCTGCCGGGATAGTTTCCTGTCGTCTGTATTCCTCCGGTCAAAGGTTTGTTCGGATCGGTGTCGAAACCTCTGACATCATCACCCTGCCAGCAATGCAGGGAGACGGAGATGTTTTTCAAAGTCTCGATTGCTTTTTCAGCATCAACACCCAGGTTCGCATACTTTTCTTTTGCTTGCGTAAATCTGTCCATGATTATTTCCTCATTGTTCTTTCTATTATTATTTTATCCTTAAAGCACATGTTGTTTTCAATTGAACACTCACAAAATCAGATACTGCCGATATAGGCAAACACTTTATCAAGTGTCTTCTTTGCTTCCGGCATATAAGGCAGGATCTGATAGGCATGACAGACACCGTGCTGAACATCCAGTCTGACTCTGTGACCTTCTTTTTTCAGTTTCTCATAGAGAATGACCGTGTCGTCGTACAGTGTTTCGCTGTCACTTGCGGAAAGATGGATCGGTGCGATCCCGTCATAGTCTCCGTAATACGGTGAGATCAGCGGATCCTTCAGCAATTCCCGATCGAATCCTCCTTCAAACAATGTCTCACACAGGCCTTTCGCCACTGCATCTCTCAGCATATAATCTGTTCTGATATTTTCCTTATGGGAAGGCAGGTCCGAATACTGATCCGTGCAGGGAGAAAAAGCGGCTACTGCCTTTGGCTGAGGCAGTCCCCTTCTTTTCGCCAGCAAGGCAAGCGAGAGAACCAGCGTACCGCCGGCACTTTCTCCTATGAAAACGATATCTTTGGAATCATAGCCCATCTTCAGCACGTTTTCATAAGCTTTATAACAGTCTTCGATATGTGCCGGCCACTTGTTTTCCGGAGCAAGAGAATAATTGATCGAAATGCAGTCATAGCCGTAATGATCGACAAGATAATACGTTCCGATCCTTCTTTCCCTGGCAGAACCGGTCGTAAAACCGCCGCCGTGAATATAGAAGATCAGGCCTTTGTCATTGCCCTGTTTCCTGATATCATCAGCTGTAAATCCGTTCAGATCAAACTCTTTCAGAGTGACCCCCTTGGGTATTTTCGGAACCTTTACAGCAGCGTTCTTCTTCCGCTCGGCAACATAATCGTGGACCTCTCCCTCTTTGTCGTGAGGCATCAGTCTGAAAACCAGATTGGTGAAATGCCCTGCAATACTGACCATAATTATCCTTTGATCATCCTGAGAATACCCTGGATATAATGACCGTTGGCCATGGCGACCAGTCCCTCAAAGATACCGCCCTTGATACCGCCGGAGATCTGCATGGATCTGATCGGTGAACCGGCAGAAGCGTTCATCAGCATTCTGAATTCCGGATTCTCATAATCGATCCTGCCGTCAAAACCCTTGGCGATCGTCTTTTCCACAGCCTTGTACATGATCTTCATGATCAGGGAATGTTCTTTCATCTCCTCTACGGAACTTTCCATTGTATACTGGCCCTTGACTGCCTTATAAGGCACATACTTTCTGCCCAGCATCTTTTCCCATTCCGTCCGGGAAGGAACGCCTTTGCATGTTTCATACCAGCTGTCCTTCTGCCACTTAGGAACTTTTACATCCTCACCGTTTACCTTGATGTTTTTGCTGAAGCAGAGATCCCTGGAAGAGGTACCGACTTCGATACGGTAGTTTCCTTTCACTTTCTTGAAAGAATCATCCCAGACAGTGAAATCGGAGTCATTCAGTTCAAAGCTGACAGTCTTGCTTTCACCGGCTTTCAGATCGACTTTCTCAAAATGCTTCAGTTCCCTGATTGGTCTGTGAAGTTTCGGATCATTCTCTCCGATATATAGCTGTACAGTCTCAATGCCTGCTCGTTTTCCGGTGTTTGTCACTCTGACAGTCACTTTATTCTTTCTGACATCAAAATCAGACAGTTCGAACTTCGTATAACTTAAACCGTAGCCGTAAGGCCATCTGACATCGATGTTAGCCTTGTCATAGTAACGGTAACCGACATAGATGCCTTCCATATATAAAGCATCTCTGCTCTTGGCGTAATAGGAAGAAGAGATGGCATCTTCATAATGATACGGCCAGGTCTCTGACAGTTTACCGGAAGGATTGGCCTTTCCGAAAAGCAGATCATAAACAGCCTTGCCGGCGCCTTCACCTGCCAAGCCCATATAAAGGACTGCCTTGACGTCATCTGCCCAGTCGCATTCCACCGGTGATCCGCACAGCAATACGACAGCTGTATTGGGATTGGCTTTGGCTGCCGCCTCGATCATCTGTACATGACCCTCCGGCATCTTCATGTTGTCCCTGTCAAAGCCCTCCGACTCATAGCGGTCAGGCAGACCGGCAAAGACGACGACAGCATCCGCTTCGGCTGCTTTTCTTTCCACTTCCTTGAGCAGATCTTCATCTGTATCACCGCGCTCATCGCAGCCTTCGGCATATTCATAGTCCTTCAGATAGTCGATCGGCTGTTCCAGATGCTTCGGATTGACATGGCTGCTGCCGGCACCCTGATAGCGCACATCTTTAGCCATGGATCCGACGATCAGTATTTTCTTCCCCTGTTTCAAAGGCAGAAGACTTCCCTTGTTTTTAAGAAGCACGGCACCCTTTTCAGCGATCTCTACCGCCAGATCATGATGCTTTGCATAATCTGCCCTGTATTCTTCTTTCAGGACTTCAGCCGCCTTTAAAGTCAGCCTGATGATCCTTTCACAGCATTTATCAATATCTTTTTCATCCAGACTGCCGTTTTTCACAGCCTCGATGACATCTTTTTCCATATAGTCGCTGCCGCCCGGCATCATCAGATCGTTGCCGGCTTTCATGGCTTCGATACGGTTGTTCATGCCGCCCCAGTCAGTCATGACGATGCCGCCAAATCCCCATTCTTTTCTCAGGATGTCATTCAGCAGTTTCTTATTATCACTGCAGTGCACGCCGTTGACCTTGGGATAAGCACTCATCACTGTTGCCGGAGAAGCAGTCTTCACTGCGATCTCAAAGGCCTTGAGATAGATTTCCCTGAGTGTTCTTTCATCGATCACGCCGTCGGAACTGAAACGGTCTTTCTCCTGTGAGTTGCAGGCAAAATGTTTTATAGAACAGCCCACTCCCGTTGACTGCATGCCTTTGATATACTCGGCTGCCAGTACACCGGCCTGGATCGGATCTTCAGAAAAATACTCGAAGTTTCTGCCGCAGAGCGGGTTTCTTTTAATGTTGACGCCCGGACCAAGAACGACGGATACTTTCTGATCCCTTGCCTCTTCGCCCAGCGCTTTGCCCAGCTGATACAGCAGATCCTTGTCCCAGGTATTGGATGTCGTCACGGAAGCCGGAAAGCAGGTCGAAGGAGCTGACTGATTGATGCCGAGCATGTCGGTATCGCCTCCCAGTTCCTGTCTTCTGAGTCCCGAAGGACCGTCACACATGAAGAAAGAAGGAATATCATACTGTTCAAATCCCTTGCTTTCCCAGAAAGATACACCTGCACACAGCTGCACCTTTTCCTGCAGCGTCATCTTCTTCAATGTTTCCTTAACATTCATATTTCTTTACCCCCGCTTCCTGAATATATGTTTTCCCGTCCGGAAGTGTTACTTCCGCAACACAGTTGGATGGAACCTCGATGGTATATTCGTATCCGTTCTTTGTCTTCTTCCAGCCGGATCTCACAAGACCGAAGATGCTCTTGTAAGAAGCTTCGGCATAAGTGAAGTGCCCGCCCGGCAGCGGTGCGATCTTGAAGAAATTCTCACCGCTTATCCTGATACCGCACATCGTCGTAAACAGCCATTCCACCACAGCTCCTTTTGAGTAGTGGTTGAGTGAGGCGATGCCTCCCTGCGTACCTTTCGGTCCGTCCCAGTCTTCCCAGATCGTCGTGGCACCGTTTTTCGGCATGGACAGCCAGCCCGGTATCTCTTCATTTTCCAGAAGTCTGTAGGCGGCTTCTTTGTCATATGACGCCAGAACATAGAGGATCAGAGGCGTTGACAGGAAACCTGTTCCCAGCTTCCAGCCGTAATTCTCAAGTGCCTGTATCAGACGTTTTTTCGCATATTCTTTCTGTTCCTCATCCAGAAGATCCATATACAGCGGTCTGACCAGTCTGGCCTGACGGTCGGTGTCAAGCGTATACATCTGTGTTTTGACCAGTTCCCTGTAGGCTTTCCTGCAGCCGTCGCTGTATTCCCTGAATTCCTCTGCATCCTCTTTGTGACCGAGTCTTTCAGCGATTTGAGCCATGAGACCGAGCACATAGCTCGTATAGGCAGTCGATACTTCCGTATGCGGCTTGACGAAATCCTGCCATACGAATCCTCCGCCGACTTCCGTGGGCTCTGCCCACTCACCGTAACTCTGGCCCATATTGACAAGATACTTTTTTGCTTCCTTGTTCAAAGCGATGCGGTCTGAAAAGACCGGTGTCGATCTGCCGATACGTTTTTCCATGAATCTGGCGTATCTGGCCATACCTTCATAATACTCCTTAAGGATCTCTTCGTCCTGATAGATCTGCGCATAGCGCCAGGGCATCAGCACACCGACATCCGACCATCCAACCGAACCGTTCATGGTCCACATGTAGAGATCGGCGCCTCCGTCAGGTGCGATGTGAGGCAGTCTGCCGTTACTTCTCTGCCAGTCGTAGACATCATGCAGATACTTTCTGGCAAACGGCGCAAATTCAAACAGATAGGCAGCACTCGTAAAGAACAGCTGCGCATCCCCCGTCCAGCCGTGACGTTCTCTGGTCGGACAGTCTGTCGGAATATCCAGATGATTGCTCTTGGCAGACCATAACGTAGCTTCATAGAACTGGTTCAGCAGCTCATTTGATGAATCAAAATCTCCGGTTCTTTCCAGGTCGGAATAAACGGCGATGGAACGGATCTGTTCAGGATCAAGCTCAACATCCGTATCTACTTCGGCATACCGGAAACCGAATACCGCAAATCTCGTCTTATATTCGTTGAGACCCTCTTTGCAGGTGTATTCGATCTTCTGCAGCGGAGTCGTATATGTCTTCTTTACGATCTGAATGTTTTTCTGTGTCAGGTTTCCTTCCTCATCCAGCATCTCTCCGAAGCGCCATACCATCTTCTGTCCATGTCTGGCATTGACTCTGAACGAAACATAGCCGGCGATGTTCTGGCCGAAATCAAGAAGGATCCTGCCGTTAGGTGAAACAGACATCAGTGGCTTGAGCTGCTCGTGTTCTTTGACAGGGACGTTGTTTGAACATGATGGGATGACGTTGTGTTTTGTGACTTTGGCCTGATGGTTATAAGAAGGCACACGATATGCTTCAACGATTTCACCGTCCTTGTTGTCACAGAAACGGATCGCTCCGTCATCTGACCACTTCCAGCTCTCATCACTGATAACTGTTTTTGAGCTTCCGTCTTCAAAACCGATCTCAAGCTGAGCGATCAGTTTTGTCTCTGAGCCATACTGGTTTCTGATACCCATAGCACCGCAGGAACCGCGGTACCATCCGTCACCCAGCTGTACCGTTATCGTGTTCTCTCCGCTTTTCAGAAGATCTCTAACATCATAGGTCTGATACTGTACTCTTTTTCGGTAATCGGTATGACCGGGAGTCATGATGAAATCGCCTGCTTTTCTGCCGTTGAGTTCAGCTTCATAAAGACCGCATGCCGTAATATACAGACGGGCTTTTCTGACCGGCTTGTCTATTGAAAAATCCTTCCTGAAACAGTCAGCCGGATATCTTTCCTTCTTGTTGACCTTGTAATTGCCGCTGATCCACTTTGCAGCCCACTTTTCACCTGCGGGAAGTCCTGTTTCAAAGAATGCTTCCGCATACTCAGAAGGAACATCATTCTCATCAAAAAGTCTGACTTTCCAGTTGACGCGTGTACGCCATCTGACAGGTGTGCCCTGCCATTGATAATGCATGGAAGAGCTCTCAACCTTTCCGGTATCCAGCAGCAGATTTCCTTCATCATCGTTCGCCACAATCTGGTAAGCGCTCTGTTTGATCCCGCTTTCGCAGTTCCAGAATAGTCTTGGCGAAGTGATATCAATGCCGATCGGATCTTTCAGGTATTCGCATCTCAGTCTCGTTGCTTTCACTGTTCAGCCTCCGTCACCTCTGAAGCAGGTTTTCTGGCCATGATTTCTTCCTGCATCTGAGGAAGCTTTTCTTCCAGATTCATGAAATACAGAACAATGATTGTGACCACACACTGAATTATCGGAACGATATATCTGATGAAATACAGCCAGGTGATAACGCCTTGCGGCTGATTCGTACCCAGATCCGCCTGATAACCGTTGGCACTCAAACCCGTCTCGTAAACACCCGCGAAGGCACCGGAGATGACGGTAGCAATCGCCGTCGTCACAGCCAGGGCGACTGTTCCTTCCGGTCTGAAATTGAATTTGTATTCGACTTCATCATTCGCAGAAAGAAGCAGGGAATCCAGCACATAGACGGTTGCCAGAGTACCCATGTTATAGATGAAAAAGGCAATGACAGCACCGATGAAATTGTTTTTGACGAACAGTCCCATCGTACAGCCGATGAGGGAAAGCACCGAGAAAGCCATCGTCGTTTTTCTGATCGTGAACTTCTTGCTTAAAGGATAGATCAGCAGGATACCGATACCCATAGGCATTCCTGACGCGATCGTATAAAACAGGTTATAGTTGTTTTCTGCATTTGCACCGAGAATGACGGTACAGAAATTGGTATTGAGATTGAAACCCTGGAGGTTGGCAACGATCATATTCAATGTCGTGATGATGAAAGCCATGTTCCAGTACTTGCATCTGAACAGATCCAGGAATCTTCTCCAGTCGGTTCCCTGTTCTTCCTGGTTGTACAAGGCTCCTTCGATCTCTTCCCCTTCCAGAGTGACTCTTTCCTTGGTATAGAAATAGTTGATGAATGAAAGAGGTATGCTTATCAGAGCGACAACACCGACGACCATGATCCAGTTTCCTTTCGGGAAACCGTGCAGCATCGTGTAATACAGAATGGAACCGACGACCATGGTGACGGCAACACCTACCAGCATATAACCTGTGATCCTGTCAAACAGATTGATCTGATTTCTGTCATCCTGGTTCCTGGTAGCCAGGGTGATCATGTTTTTCCTTAACAGGAACATCGTGATACCGAAACCGTTATAAAGGATATTGAACACATATACCCATATCAGCATGCCGACATGACCGATCTCCGGTATGGCGAACATGAAGAAACCCGATACAGCGCATAAGAGCTGGCCGATCAGAACGAAGGGCCTGATCTTACCCTGTGAGGATTCAGAATGCTCAACGATGTAGGCCACCAGCAAGCCTGCCAGCATCGATACGATCTTGGTCACCCAGGACATAACAAGGTATGTTCCGACACCGAAGATCTGATCGATGTAGAAGATCTCTGTATAGTAAAGTTCAGCCAGCTGGTTGATGACTGACTGCAGTGACAGCATTCCTACCGGTCCGATGAGATAACCGAGGATCTTTTCCTTCATCGTCATCTCTTCCGATGTGATCCTGGAGTTCATGAACGGCTTTTCAAAGATACTGTTCTTCATAAATTGTGCTTTCATATGATTACCCTCTTTTACACCTTTATCGTAGCAGTTTTCCCTGTATCATTTCTTGCACATATGTTTGATTTCTGATATATTTGTTTCAAGATGAAAACGCTTTCCTACGATATCGATTATCTCTGCAGCAAGATGTCGGATATGTCCGGTCTGCCGATCAGGATCTATGAAAATGATCAACTCAAAAACAGGTTTTCTGCACTGCCTTTTATCGTCGATCCGGCTGTTCCCTATCTCAATACTCTCCTGTCAAAACAGGAACACGTATCCTATTATCTGACAGAGAAAAACGACTGTTACGGGATCATCAGATGCGATGAGATGGCTATCATCATCGGGCCGGCACGCAATGCGCCTTTTTCCAATCAGGAGCTGCATGATCTCGCCTTTGAACTCAATATCACCAATAAGGATTATGAGGACTTTGCTGCCTTCATGAATGCGATCGTCCCCCTTCCTTTGGAAAGTCTCATCCAGATGATGTGTTCCATCAATCACATCCTCAATCAGGAAAAACTCAATCTGTCCGACTTTCAGCTCAAAGAAAGCACGAAAACAGTGCAGATCGAATACGATCAGCCCTCCAATTCCGCCGATGCCTATAAAAGCTACAATATCGAAAAACAGATCCTGGACATCATCCGCTCAGGTGATATCTCCTTTCTGGAACAGTGGTCCAGACAGGCACCGTCAGTCCGCAGCGGCATCCTTTCCGACAATCTCCTGAGACAGCGCAAGAATACCTTTATCGTCACAACTACCCTGGCAGCCAGAGCCGCCATTGAAAGCGGCATGAAAGTCGATGAAGCCTTTCAGATGAGCGATTCCTTCATCCAGAGATGTGAAAACTGCTTCAATCTGGATGAACTCAACTATCTGCAGTTCGAGACGATCTCTGCTTACACCAAAGAAGTCGGAAAACTCAAGAATATGACAAATGAAAACAGGATCTCCAAAGATGTCTATTACTACATCCTGCAGCACATCTCCGATCCCATCAGGACGGAAGACATTGCCAAAGCCGTCTACATGTCAAGAAGCCATCTGTCTACACTCTTCAAGAAAGAGACAGGCATTTCCCTGAACGACTACATCCATCAGATCAAGATCGCAAAAGCCAGAGAACTGCTTTCCGACAGCAGCAAAGGCATTACCCTGATCAGCGATTATCTGGGCTATTCCTCCAGTTCCCACTTCACCCGTGTCTTCACTCAGATCACAGGAACAACACCGAAACAATACCGGAAGAGAACAATATAAAAAGGCTCTTTCAAGCCTTGTTGACAGGATCATATTCAGTGATCTTTTTATTTCAGCAGCAGGAACAGCAGCGAATCCGCGATCATCAGCAGCATCGCCATGATGATGGTCGGTCTTGTGAAAAAGACGATGTTGGTGATCTTGTTGGAACGCAGCTTCTGGATCTTGATCCTTTCATATCTGCCGGAAAGGATCAGGTAGGCAGCGATGGCTACGATCGCCGCGATGCCGTACGCCATATACTTGGTGACCGATGTCGGGACCACACACAAAGCATAGATCAGGCCGTTGAACAGCATGTGGATGAAAATGGTCGGATTGATACTCTTGTAACGCAACGAAGTCTTGCCCAGTTGTACACCCATCATGAATGCCGGGATCATCTCTACGAAACTCAGATGCGCCAGCGCAAAGATGATCGAAGAAGCATACAAGCCGAACGTCTTTCCGAATTTGGACAGCACGTTGAGCAAAACGCCTCTGAAAGCATATTCCTCAACGATCGGTGTTACCACGATCAGCATGAACACATACAGGGCATTGTTCAGATTGGCCTCATCATAGCTGAAACCGATCGATGACAGCAGTTTGCCTTCCATGCCCAGATAGGAGAACAGGATATTGGAGACATAAGTCAGGGCGATACAGATCGTAAAGAAAACGATCGTCTGCACGAACAGATCGACAAAGGTCGAGGAGAAATTCCTGCTGATCTTTTTGATCGGGATGCGGAAGACCTTGCGCATCAGGAAGAACGGGATCACCGTACCGAAAAGGATGATGATGAAATACAGTCCGTAATAAAGCATGTCATCCTTCATGATGATCGAATCCTGAGAGATCATATACATGTGCAGGAAATAAGGAACGATCAAAACAGCCAATGCATACATGATCAGAAGCAGTCCAACCGTATTGAACTGACGCTTCGCATATCTCTTGCTGACACGATGTTCCTTTTTGCTCATACTTAAGATTATAGCTTTTTCACCAGTTTAAGTAAAATTCAGATGAAGTTCACATTGAAGTTCTATATTAATTAAGGAGGTGAGGAAATTATGAAAATCAATTTTAAGAACATTCTGATCATCTTTCTGGTTGCCTTACTCGGATCTGGCCTGGGAACCTTCTCGGTCATGTCCCTATACAACAAAGAACACAAAAGCAGCGGCGAAAGCAGCGTTATCGTAAACGAAGTGGAGTATACCGGAATCGAAAAATCCGATTATACCAGAGCGATCGAAAAAGCCTACAACACAGTCGTTGAGATCACCTGCACGATACAGACATCCACGACCGGCGGTTTCTTCTTCTTTGAAGGAAGCACGCAAAGCACATCAGCCGGATCAGGTGTCATCTTCTCATCCGACGGCTACATCGTCACCAATGAACATGTCATTGACGGACTGGTCAGTGAAGATACGATCGAGGTCAAGATCTACAACGGTCAGACCTACGGAGCCAGAGTCATCGGCTATGACAGCAAGACCGACCTGGCAGTCCTCAAGATCGATGCCGATGATCTGCCCTATGCATCGTTCGCAGATTCTTCGCAGCTGATGCTGGGACAGGACGTCATCGCCATCGGCAATCCCCTCGGCTTGGGCATATCCTGCTCCAACGGCATCATCTCGGCATTGGAAAAAGAGATCTTCATCAACAATGTCTATATGACAGTCATCCAGACCAATGCGGCAGTCAATGCAGGAAACTCCGGCGGCGGACTGTTTGACATCAACGGCAATCTGGTCGGCATCGTCAATGCCAAGAAGTCATCCTCGATGTCACAGACTTCCGTTGAAGGCATGGGCTATGCGATCCCTGCCAATACCGTGACCAGGATCATCAATGAGCTCATCAGCAACGGCTATGTCAAAGACAGAGCCACGCTGGGCGTCAAGGTCGCGACCAACGCTTCCTATTACACGACAAACGGTGTCATCATCACCGAAGTCATTGAAGGCAGCGGTGCTGAAAAAGCCGGTCTGCAGGCCAACGATACCATCGTCTCTCTTGACGGCGTCGAAGTCTCATCCTATGCCGATCTGTCAAAAGTCCTTGACTCAAAGTCGATTGGACAGGTCGTCACCGTGACTGTCGTCAGGGACGGTGAGACCATGGACTTTGAAGTCACACTTCAGTCGGCCGAACACCTGAGACGGGAAAAACAGTAAAAATGATCACAATAAAAGGAAGATCGTTCGATCTTCCTTTTTTTTCTGACTCTTGATTAATCTTCGTCTTCGTCTTTTCTTTCAGCAGCCGTAGCAGCGACGACCTTATCCGTGACGTTCTGAGGAGCCGGTTCATATCTGTCAAAGTCAATGACATATGTGCCTCTGCCCTTGGTCATGGAACGCAGTTCAGTCGCATACTTCAGCATTTCAGCCATCGGAACTTCCGCATCGATCTTGGCTTCGCCCGGTTCAGCAGAACCTGTATCCATGATCATGCCTCTTCTCTTGTTGAAGTCACCGATGATATCACCGGTATACTCTTCCGGACAGATGACCGTGACCTTGCCGATCGGTTCCAGAAGGATCGGATGAGCCTTAGGAATACCGGCCTTGAATGCCAGTCTGGCAGCAGCCTCGAATGAGTTTGGCTTGGAGTCGACCGGGTGGTATGATCCGTCATACAGCGTCGCCTTGACGTTGACGACCTTGCATCCGGCCAGAGGACCCTTGTTCATGCAGTTTCTCAGACCTGCTTCAACAGACGGGAAGTAGTTCTTCGGAACAGCGCCGCCGAATACTTCTTCAGCGAATACCATTTCTTCGGAATCCGGATTCGGTTCAAATCTTACCCAGACATCACCGTACTGACCGGCACCGCCGTTCTGCTTCTTATATTTACCCTGAACCTCAGACTTGCCCTTGATCGTCTCACGATACTGGACCTTCGGTTCCTTCAATACGATTTCAACCTTGTATCTGCTCTTGAGCTTGCTGACGACAACATCCAGCTGCTGATCGCCGACACCGTATAATACCTGTTCACCGGTCTCAGCATTTCTGACAAAGTTCAGTGACTTGTCTTCGATCAGGACTTTCTTCAGCGCATCAGACATCTTGTCTTCATCGTCTTTTGTCTTCGGAGATACGGCAACACCCAGCATCGGACGCGGATACTCGATATCCTTGAAGATGACCTTCTTGTCCTTTGTGCAGAGCGTGTCATTCGTTTCCGTGACCATCAGCTTCGTTAAAGCGCCGATGTCACCGCAGCTGAGCTTGTTGACAGGATTCTGCTGCTTGCCGCATACCACGAAGAGACCGCCGGCTTTTTCAGCCTGATCCTTCTTGGAGTTGTATAACGGCGTCTGCAATGTCAGACTGCCGGACATGACCTTGACATAAGAGATCTTGCCAACGAAAGCATCAACGACAGTCTTGAATACCAGACCTGAGAAAGCTTCGGAATCATCGGTCTTGAGCACTGTGCCGTCCTTGTCGGTAACTGTGCCGTTGTCGGCATAGACCGGGCAGTTGTCCTTGAGGAAATCAAGAAGCTGGGAAACACCCTGGCTCAATGTTGCACTGCCGGCGAATACAGGCTTGACATCGCCTGACTTCAGTGCGAGTTTCAGGCCTTTGGCTGTCTCTTCCGGTGTGAATGCTTCACCTTCGAAGAACTTTTCCATCAATTCATCATCGGCGGAAGCGATCGCTTCGGCGATCTGATCATAATGCGGATTGGAAGGATCTTCCAGCACTTTGGAAGAACCCGTCATCTTCTTGCCGTCCATGACCGGAATCTCAAACGGAACAACGGATGTACCGAATTTGTTTCTCAGATCATCGACAGTCTTTTCAAAATTCGCATTGTCATCATCCATCTTGTTGATGAAGAATACGACAGGAATACCGTTCTTCTTGCACAGCTTTGCTGCACTTTCAGTTCCGGATTCGATGCCGTCCTTTGCAGAAACGACGATGACAGCCAGATCAGCGGCTGCTGCACCGGAAACCTTTTCACCCTCATAATCCAGATAACCCGGAGTATCGATGAAGTTGATCTTTACATTCTTCCATTCGACCGGTCCGACAGAAGTGTATACTGATACACCTCTTTTTGCTTCTTCCGGATCAAAGTCCATCGCAGCAGTGCCGTCGGTCGTCTTTCCCATACGATCGATTGCCTTGGTCTGGAACAATGCAGACTCGACCAAAGCTGATTTACCGGCACCGGAATGGCCCAGTAATACGACGTTTCTTACGTCTTTTCCCAAATACTCTTTCATGTTTTCCCCTCTTTATTTCAGTAAACTGATTAATTCCTCATTTCCCTTGTCCCGGACATAATCCAGGGCAGTTCTTCCGCTGTTGTCCTTAACGTCCTTATCAGCGCCTCTGTTGAGCAGATAGATCGCCAGATCCGTATAGCCGCCGTAGCTGGCACGCATCAGACAGGTACAGCCCTCGACATCTCTCATGTTGATGTCTGCGCCTTTGCTCAGCAAATAGTGTATCACATCTACTTTGAAAGCTGTAACAGATTCCATCAGGGCAGTACGGCCCTTGTTGTCGATGGCATCGAGTTCAGCACCGGCTTCCACCAGCGTTTCAACGACTCCGGATTCACCCTGGAAAGCCGCTCTCATCAAAGCCGTACGTCCGTTATTGTCGTGTGCGTTGGCATCACACCCTGCATCCAGCAGCAGTTTGCAGATGTAGTTGTGACCGTGTTTGGCAGCACCCATCAGTGCCGTATCGTTATTCTTATCGCGCGCTCTGACATCAGCACCGGCTTCGATCAGTCTTTTTACGATTTCATCATAGCCTCTCTTGGATGCTCTCATCAGGCCGGTCCGCCCGTCTCCGTTCTTGCAGTTGGGATCGGCACCTTCCGCCAGAAGACTTCTGACATCATCGAGTTTTCCTGAACTGCAGGCATCCAATAAGGCATCGTTTGTTGCTTGATCCATTGTCGTAACCTCCTTAAGAAACAAATAAAAAGTGAACGCAGCAATACGTCCACTTAAAAAGTTTAATTGATATCAAACACAAGTAAAGAAGCATTCACCCCTAAGATCGTATTCTCTCTTTTTACTGATGTTTTCATATGATTAAACATTACCTCGTACACATTAATTTTACCTGCTAACAGTATCCGTTTCAAGTCTTTCACCCATGAAAGTATTTTCATTGTTTGAGCCGTTTTACAGCCTCTTTATAGGCAGGCATGTTATTCCCCACGACCTCGTAAAAACGTTTGGAATGATTGGGAACGATGAAATGTGTCATCTCATGGACCATGATATATTCCAGACAGTAAAGAGGATAATGGATCAGGTAGGAAGAAATGCAGATGCTGTTTTTTCTGGTATAACAGACGCCCCATCTGGACTTCATGATCCTGCACTTCAGCTCGGGGATCTCGTGATAGCCGTAATCCTGCAGGAAAGGAAGATGCTTATCAAGATATTCCTTGGCTTTCTCCATCAAATACTTATCCAGATACTTGTACAGATACTTGATACTGTCTTCACTGTCGTCCTTATAGGACAGACAGATCGTTTTCTCTCTGATCGAAACACCTTTTTTGCCTATGGCCTGTTCCAGATGATAAGGCTCATCAAAGAGATAGAAGACATCTCCACCGTGATACTTGCTGCCGGCCTGCTCCTTATGAGCCATTCGCTCATAAGTCCTGTAGATCCAGTCCTTCTTCCTGTCGATGAAACGGTAGACTTGAAAGTCGGGCATCAGTAAAGGAGCGGATGCGATGACCTTATTTCCCTGCACGCGCAGATAAAGATTCCTGATCCGCTTATGAGTGATCTCGACATCGAATCTGACACCTTTGATCTCAAGCATAATCCCATTATACATTGAAAACAAAACAAGTCTTATGATAGAATAATAAAGCACATGGCGGACGTGGTGAAGTTGGTTAACACACCAGATTGTGGCTCTGGCATTTCGTGGGTTCGAGCCCCATCGTTCGCCCCATTTGGTTTATGAAGCATCTCTGATCGGAGATGTTTTATTTTATTCAAAGTAAAATAAACCTATTAAATACTGATCTTTTTAATCTTTTCCAAATCGGATTAACTGTAACTAAGAACAAAACCATTGGCAATAGCCAGACATTACAGTAATCAAAATATAACAGGCTTTTTGTTCTTTCGTGTTAAAATAAATTACATAATATCAAGGAGCTTTTTATGATAATTCATTCTTATGGAAATCCAAAAGACCCTGCAATCGTGATGTTTCATCCGATGCTTTTGCCAGGTAAACAGCTGGTTGAACATATGGGCAAAAAGATACCGGGTGATTATTTCCTTGTAGCGCCTGATCAGGCCGGTCACGGCGATGATCCGGACATGTTCTTTTCCCCGAAGAAGGATGCCAAAGAACTGTCCCGTTTCCTGAAAGAAAAAGGAATAAATGAGATAGAACTGCTATATGCGGCATCTATGGGAAGCATTACATCCATGGAATTCCTTAAACTGGACGGTTTTCATATAAAACACATTCATCTTGACGGTACGCCATTAGCTAAAATAACGGGAATTCAGTCAGTACTTTCACCGCTTCTTTATAAGGTGGCTCTCAGGAAGACAAAGAAAGATCCGACATATCTCACGAAAACCCTAGAACCGATCTATGGCAGCGAATTAGGGAACACCATGTCCAAACAGATGAGCATGTTAAGCAGGAAATGCCTATCCCAGATCATGGCAGGATGCAACGCCGGTTGTGCTGCGGTTCTGAAAGAGGAAAACTGTCAGAATATGATTTTCGAGTGGGGTGAAAAGGAATTTAATCTCATCAAAGGAAAGCCGCTGGCAGAAAAGATGTATCCCTGGGCCAGGATCATTGTACGTAAAGGCTCAGATCATTGCGAATTCCTGGGTAAGCAGCCGGAAGCTTATGCGCAAGAGATCGCCAAAGAGCTTGTGGATTGATGATTATCTATACCGAAGGCATATCTGCATAGGAAACAGAACTCTGAAGTCCCGATATCATCGAACCCGCCAACAGAAACAATCAAACAATATGACGATCAACATGATGACCTGAAAACTCATATCATGGCATCCGATCAGTTCTTTGCGTGTTCAGCAATTTTGAAGGAAAACAATAGTGTTCTCTTCTGCCGATGCCAAAAAAAGAATTCAAAGACTTCATCGATAATATTCAAACCGCAATCAACAAACAGTTGATAAAAGTTGATGATTTAGAGCGAATAAGTATGTTTTATTCGCTTTTAATTTGATTAGATTCGATTTAGTCCGTTTTGAGAAGATTTTGAGAAGATCTTTAACGAAAATGCGCCCTTTTTCATTAACCGCACATTTTACTGAAACGCCTATTTATAGGCGTTTCAGACACCAGATTGTGGCTCTGGCATTTCGTGGGTTCGAGCCCCATCGTTCGCCCCATTGTAAATAAAACATCTCCAAACGGAGATGTTTTTATTGGGTTTCGTTCATAAGCTTTCATTTTGTGAACTTATATATCAGAACAACAACGTTATTTGATCGAATCTTATTCAAACTGATTCAGTTCTTCTTTGCATCTGACCAGGACGGTTCAAGTATCCACAAAGATTTTTCCGTATATTCATTGACAGGATAGATTACTATATGCCCAAGAACTACATTATAATAACCGTTTTTGGCATTTTTACCGTTCATCATTAACCAATAGCCGTAATCTGGGTTCTCGCCTCCATCTCCCATGGTCCAATGGAATGTTGACTCGGATGAAACACGCTCATTACCTAAATCTATGCCTGCTCCGTCAGAAGATGTGACAGTAATTACGATCGGCGAGCCGGGTTTGGCCTGACATAAGATCATACCTTTAGGATTTTCTCCATAGACGATCGCTCCTTTCACATTCAGGTTGTAAGTCACTCCGTTCTTGACAATCACGATATCGCACTGTTCATTACTCATGATTCCCACATCGATATTTGCTTCATCGGAAACGAAGCAGAGATGATTGACACCGTCATTATCGGTCACATACTCGCAGATCGATACTATCAGATTCACACCCTTTTCCGGATCATCAGGATCTGTAAACCTGTCTAAGGGAAAACTCACTTCCTTTCCAAGGTCTTCTTTGCCGATATCACTTTCAATAGTCTTGCCCAATGATGTTCTGATTACCAGATGATATCCGTCTATCAGCCCTGCTGCGGCAGCCCCTTTAAGAGCCGGGAGCTTGATCAGAAGATTACTGCTGTCACTGTCAATACTCAGTTCTGGTTTCGGCGTCTTATCCAGTACCCACAAGGTATAGCCGACATGCATGTCTTCCGAAGTGGTTATGCCGGCCACAGTCGCAGTTTCAGAGGGCAGCGGCTCAACAACCGGAGTCAATCTGCCGTATATTTCCGCCATCATCAGGATCCCGGCGTTATCCAGGAAACAGCCGTCATCGATCAGATAATAGTCTTGTAAGGCCATAAGATTTATACCCGGGTGTTCCTTTCTGAAGTTTTCATCAAACTTGACGATAGCCGGCAGTTTTCCTTTATGATCCTTCTTTTTGAATCCTCTGAGTGTGAGAAAATAGCTGTTGTCCATATCCAGATCCGTATGATAGCTCTTGCCCGGTTCGATATTGACCCAGTCTTTTCGCTTGTAATCAGCACTGTTGAAGGACTGCACACACAGTTCACGCATCTTATTGAATTCGGATATCAGCCATTTTCTGAAGTAAAGATCGAATTCATCTTCACTCATTCCAAACGCCCTGCTGAGAGGAGCAGATACTCCGGTTTTAATGTAGTAGCTTCGGGCATTCATCAGATCGGCCGGTTTCACGTTCTTTTCCTTATACTGCGTCTGCAGATACATCACGAAACTGCCCAGCATATATCCTTCGTACATCTTAAGAGTATTCGCATCATCGCTGCTGAGACCGGTCGGATTATCATCTATCGGCAGTCTGAGCACATCATACTTTTCCTTATCCGTGAGCTTGGGGTCGGTCTTAATGATACCGTTTTGCTTATAGTATTCCTTGGCATCTCTTTCCAGAACCATCGTGATCATTTCATCATAGCGGACATCATCGGTAAGCTTTCCGATAAGCGGTTCTGATTGCCGGTAATTTTCCTGACAGATGTGAAAGAGCTCATGAGTTATAGTCAGAAGATAGTCGTCCTTTGCCGTTTCATCTGTCATGCCTTTTAAAGGCCAAAGATTCATGATCGTCGTCGTATTGAGTTTTTCGGCACTGCCAAGCATATTGGCGTAATCACCCTTGCTGTCGGTACGGCAGATCAGTATCGGTTCTGTAATGGGCATCTTTATCCCGGCGATCTTTCCCAGATACTCATAAGCCTGATCGGTGCACTTTCTGGTATATTCGATCACTTCAGGAACCTTTTTGGTTTCCTCGCAAAGACGCTGATACTCATTATCCAGATTCAGAAGGTAGTTGTACTGATGAACAAGATCAAAGTTCTTATCAGGCTCAAGATATGACAGCATCTTCTCATCCTCAAGCGCCTGTTCATAATACTTGGATCTCAGACTTTCTATCTTTTCAAGCTTTTTATCCCGTTCCGGATCGATATCGCTCATGATCCATTGGATCTCATAAGATCCGTATGGATTTGAACACTTCACAGCCTGTACGTTTATACCTGTATAATCCCCCTTGCTCCAGAAATAGGAGACTTTACTGAAATAGTCTATAATGCGTCCATAGTCTTCAAGAGTAACGAGGAAACGGCTGTTCTGACGGCTTCTGATAAGCAGTTTATCGCCATCAAGCACGGACGAGAATTTGTAATAATTTCCATCGTCAGCTACTCTGACAACACCAATTCCGGAATAAAACTCCTCGTCTATTCCCAGATCCCTGAGGTCAAATTCGATCTCAAAAATGCCCGGACTGACTTCATTATTTTCAAGTCCAGCATTGACTTCGAAGCATTTTATCGGTATCATGCCCTGCTCAGCCAGTTCGTTTACTGTCTTTTCATACTTTGAAGGGATCTGATCTTCGGGGGTGACATCCACTGTCGTATCCTGCCAGAAAGCATTTTCTTCAGCTTTGACATGTATGCCTTCACAAGGTGAATAATCCAAAGGCTTGCTGTTTCCGTTGTTTTCAGGAATACCGTCTTCAGGGATCAGATCAGTATCTGTATTGTCAGTGACAGTCGGTTGGTTATCGACCGGTGGTTTCTCTGTACATCCGCATAGAAGAAACATGATGACTAAAAGTGAATTAACAATCTTGATTATGGTTTTATGGTGCTTATCAGACATGGCAGAATCCTTCCTGTGATGTATTCATCAACAAAAATATAAATGATGATTCGATCGGCATTGATAATCTTATATTACCATATGTCGGGTTTTATCTGTTGATCCCTTATCCGATAAAAAGCATCTCCAAACGGAGATGCTTTCATTTGTTTGTCAGATTGATTTTATTGTTTCTTGGAAGCTTTGAATGCATCGACTTTCGCCCTCATCTCATCATCCATGTTCCAAAGGAACTTGAATGATGCCCAGGAGCCCAGTACCAGAATGCCTGGCAGAAGAACACATAACGCCTTGATACCGTTTAAAGTGGAAGGTGCCTGAACAGCCAGTGTTCCGTTGTATCCGACCAGTCCCAGCAAGAGCATCGCTGCAGAATTGCCAATCGTCTGTCCCACTCTTCTGGAGAGATTGAACGTGCCGTAGATAGATCCTTCCGTTCTCTTTCCGGTGATCATCTCATTGTAGTCGATCGCTTCGCCGACAAGTCCCCACTGCATATAGATGGAGATGAAGGCAAAGCCCATTGCCGTATTGCTGCAGACAGCGTAGACCCAGGGGTTGACATCAAACAACATCAGGGCACCAAACAGCAGCACATAGAGAATACAGCTGATCAGCAAGCCGTAGCGGATCAGTTTTTCCAGTCCGATCTTTTTCGCGATGATCGGTCCGGCGATGAAGATGATGATCATGGACGGTGCACTTAATAAGGTTCCGTATCCAGAGATCGAAATATCGCCCAGGACATCCGCATACATATAATTGCTCAGGGTATTTCCGACATATTGCATCATGCAGATGAACACGCCATGGACACACAGAGCGACGAAGGGACGGTTGACTTTGATGACTTCCAGGATATCGGTCACTTTGATACTGTCGCTGTTTTCCGGCTGGCTCGTATTGTTATTCCTCTCTATTGTCATCGCGTAGTGTGCCAGACACATCGCCAGACCGATGATGGCACAGACGGCTGCACCGATCGCGTAACCGATCGCGTTGTTTTCGCCGTATTTCTTCAGAAACAGCGGCATGATGAACAAGGATATCAATGTAGCACCGGCACTGCCGATACCTCTGGCGGAAGAAAGAGAAGCCCTCTCCTCATCATTGAATGCCATGGCAGACAGAAGAGATCCCATCGGTATGTTGAACATGGTATAGGCTCCTTCATACAGGATCTTCAGAACGAATAAAACACAGAGCCTCGTGATTCCTTCAAACAGACTCGGAACAGACCACAGGGCAATGAAAGACACGCACAGCAGCGGTGTGGCTTTCAGTATCCAGGGACGGAATTTGTCCTTCAGACTGCTGTTACGTGCATATGCCTTATCTATGTAGGCACCCATCAGCGGATCATTGATGAAATCCCAGATGTTCCATATCAGCAGCAATACAGCGATCGTAGCCGGACTGATCCCCAGCACATCCGTGCAGTACATGGAAAAGGTGCTGCTCATCAGTGCGAAAGTCATGACGCCTCCGGCATCACCCAGACCGTAGCCGATCTTGTGTTTCAGTTTCAGTGAATTCTTTTCTTCTTTCATGAATTTTTCCCTTTATGATCCTCTCATCTATTATATGATTCTTCTGTAAACCAGACCGGCAGATCTCTGATCGTGCAGGCCACCTTAACATCGCTTTCTCCCTGAATCAGTTCACCTTCTCCCCGCAAACGGAAACCGGTATCGCTTTTCGGCAGACGGACATTTACTTCTTCTGCCCCTTCATCGAATACCGGACATACAAGTATCTTCTCCCCGCACATGAAGCAGTCTGATTCTTTATCATAATCGCTGTCTCTTAAGAAAACAGGCGTGATCAGCGGTTCGTTGTTTCCAATACATCTTTTCATCTCGTCGGAAAGATACGGGATCAGCTTTTCTCTCAGATCGAAAACCGCCTTCACTTCATCCATCAGATCCGGATACAGCCAGGGCATCGTGGAAGCTTCGTTTTCTTTCCATGAGTGCAGGACGAATCTGGGCAGGAATACACCGTATTGCAGCCAGCGCATAAACAGTTTCCTTTCCGGTCTGGGTCCGCTGAATCCGCCGATATCCGGTCCGAAGAAACAGAAACCGGAAAGCGACATGGTCATGGCCTGATAATGATTATATCGGAGATCCCTGAAATCGGTATAGTTGTCACCTGTCCAGGTCGTGGCGATCCTCTGGCTTCCGGCTATGGCACAGCGGGTCACATTAAACGGATTGGGGTTCACTTCCTGACAGGCTTCTGCACTTGCTTTGGCCATCAGGTAAGAGAATAACGGTCTGATCAGCCTGGCAGGGATCTCTTTCGTGAATCCGTGGGCATAGACCTCTCTGTCATGGGCATCATATTCATTGTTGTCATTCCAGATATTGTCATATCCCTTTTCGACCAGAGTCTCTCTCACACAGTTTTTCCAGAAATCATAAGCTTCCGGGTTGGTGAAATCCAGGTAGCTGGCATTGCCGCCCCAGAACGGGAACTTTGCGGGAGTACCGTCCTGATAATGCAGAAACCAGCCCTTTGAGGCAATATGATCATAGAGCGGATGATCATCCAGAAAAGCCGGTTTGACATTGGGAATGATCTTCAATCCTCTGCTTAAGAAATGATCAGACAGTTCCTTCGGATCGGGGATCTTGTCTTTGTTCCAGTGAAAGACATAACGCTTATCATCGATCTGCGTATAGCCGCTCGACAGATAGAAGCCGCCTGCTTTGATCCCATACGTTTCGCAATCATCGATAAAAGACCGCAATCTATGATCGGCATCTTGCGCATCCGTATACTCCATGGTGGAACCGCAGTAGCGGAAAGCCCATTCCGGTACCTCTCTGATGCCGCCGCTCATATCGATGAATCTTGAGACGATCTCTTTGACATTTCCGAAAATGATATAGAAGACCATATCATCCTCTTCATATCTGATCGAATTGAACGGTTCGTAGTAATTGTCATGTTCCATTCCGAAATCGACTTCGCCTTCACTGTATGTATCGTAATAAATACCATAGCTCCCTGCCTTGTTTTCACAGATATAGAAAGGCAGATACTTATACAGCGGATCGGAATACTCGGCCTTGAAGCCCATGGCATCGTTGGTGTCCAGTCTGTATCGCTGATGATTCTTGTTGACTTTTCCGGCTTTGTCTCCCAGGCCGTAGATATACTGGTCTTCTTCCCTGCGGGTATAATGAATAGAACCTTCTCCCAGTTCTCCGCCAAAGTTATAAGCCAGTCCGTTTCTGTCCTGATAAAGGATTCCCTTTTCACTGCTGATACTGATACGGAAATTCAGCAATTCGATCCTGAAATCATGATCACAGTGTCTGAAACAGACAGCTTCTTCGTCTTCATAAACCTCAGGTGAAAACAGCTTGAAACCATCTAATGACAGTTTGTCTCTTCCCTCATTTTTCAGACCCTTATGTGAAGGATCGATGCTGAAAGTCGGCAGAAGATCCTTTCTTCTGTACAGAGACACCCTGAACATGTTTTCAATGAAATCGATGCGCATGAAAACACCATCGCTTCGATACACGCGGCTATGATCATTTGCCTCTTGCAGTCTGAACTGATGTCTGAACTTCATGCCTTCGGTTCTCCTTTACTCAACATATTCTTCGCCAGTCTGAGATAAGACGGTCTGCCCATCTTCGTTTCTTTCAGATTGAAACACAGCACTTTATGATGATGCCTGTCAGTTTTGCACCAGACAGGCAAAGTATTGTCACTGGGATCTCCTTTTCTGCAGAAAGCTGCCAGATAATCCATCATCTGCCTGGATATCTCTCTGTCCCTTTCCCCAAACGGTCTCCAGGAACTCTCAAGACGGCCGAACATGTATCTCAGATCGCTGGAATGAAAGGCACCGTTGTCATCTCCCGGCTGATCGACATCAAAGAAATAAACATAGGCACTGTTGTCCCTGGCAAATCTGTTTCCGATATACGCCATCATCGGTGCATACAGATCGTTGTTTGTATATCCGATCAGATAATCCAGTTTCAGCGGATCTCTGATCAGATGATCGACGCTGTCTTTCAGAAGAGAACCGTCGATGACCGGCATCACATTGTAGACACTGTCTTTTCTTCTTTTTCTGATCGCCTCATAGGCATCATGGATCACTCTGATATCGGCATTTTTGAATTCCTCAAAGTCCCGGCATCCGGCTAGATCCATCAGTTGAAGCCAGTAGTCATATGTCTCTTCCGCCTTTTTCGGCAGAGCGAATTTCGGAAACAGTCCGGCACCGGACATCATACCCGCTCTTTGGAAAAGACCTTCATTGTCATGATTCAGACAATGATACTGGATGGATATGGCTCCGGCGCTCTGCCCGAGCAGCGTGATATTGTTTCGATCGCCGCCGAATTCTGAAATATGTTCCTTGACCCATTGGATGGCTTTCAGCTGATCATCAAGCCCGAAGTTGCCGTTGCGCTGAAATCTCTTTTCGATCTGTTCATGGCAGAAGTATCCCAATACACCTACCCTGTAATTGGCAAAAACAGTGATGATCCCCCGCTTTGCCAGTTCATATCCTCTGAAAGGTTCCTCGGCATTTGATCCGGAATTGAAACCGCCCCCATGGAAAAAGACGATGACCGGACACTCTGTTTCGTTTTTCGGAGTATAGATATTCAGATTCAGACAGTCCTCATCATATCTGAATTCGATCCCTTCCCTGAATTCCTTATAGTAAAACAGACGCTCCGGGCTGTTCAGATTCGGATAGTACTGTCTGTATTGCGGACAGGCATTGCCCATCGTCCCTGCATCAAAGATATCTTCATAACTGTCGATCCGTTCACAGTATTCAAAACGTTTCGCTCTTGCATAAGGGATCGCAAGAAATTCAAAAACATCCTCATGTTCGTTTCCCAGAAAAGTTCCGAAAGATGTTTTCAAAGTGATCTTCTTCATAAAGTTTTATTTGATATCGATCCAGATACCGATATCCCTCATCAAGGAATCAGGTATGTTCCTGTAGAAATTCTGTGCTTCGCCATTGGAAGCCGTTAAAGCGATCAGTGTTGCGATCCCTTTTTCCTTCAGCATCTTCCTCAACTGTTCCAGCAGAGCCTGTGCCACTCCTGCATGCCTGTAGCTTTTCAGAACACAGATCCAGTCCAGATAGGCCTTGGTCGATCCGTCAAAATGACTTTTGATCATCGAAGAATCGATCCTGCCCACGACTCTGTCATCGACATACGCCAGCAATGAGATCGAATCGGCAAACGAGGCATCCTCAAAACTCTCTCTGACACTTTTCAGATATTCTTCATCGATCTGCCAGCCCCAGTCATCTTCCTGCTTCCGCAATTCTTTTTCAAACTGGATGACATCATCGATCCTGTCTTTTGTATATGGCCTGGTATCGATTTCCATCTGTTAATCCGTTATCTCCACGATCAGTTCATCTGAGCCCTCTTCCAGGGAATTGTACTCATCCAGATGAAAATGAGATCCCGGAGTCTCTTCCGCCAGGCTCATCAGATGGTCAGCCAGGGAACGCAGCCCCTCTTTGTTTGCGGAGATCAGGACTTCCCCCTGATCTGCCTTCACCCTGATCTTGAATCCCTCAGTCCAAATAAATTTCATTGCTTTGCCTCTTTCAGAATATCCGGGAAATGATGAAGCAGGAAATACCTGTATTCCGGATGATCTTCCGCTTCTTCGTATTCTCTTTTGACCGTCTCATTGATCCACTGTTTCTTTTGATCTGTCAAATCTTCATAGCGCAGTATCCTCAACAGTCCTTTTTCTTCCGTCTCCAGGATCGCTTCATAGGCATCTTCAACATATTCACAGCCGTCGACCCTGACAGTCTTTTCAGAAACAACGACATCGCAGATGCCTGTATCAAAATCACTCAGTTTTGCCTCTTTAATACTGTAGATATATCCCGATTCTCCCTGCATGCTGCTTCTTAAAGCGTCGGGATAGTATTCCTCGATGCGGATGATGCCGTCCTCATCAAAGCCATAGGGTCCCCACTTCTGATAGACACCGTCATAAACAAAACCGCTTTCCTTACAGAACTTCTCGACCGCATTGGAAAGATAGATCAGGACATTCTCCCTTTTCCTTGACAGATATACCAAAGACTTCTCATGCATCGAAACATTTGGTTCCAGGACGCTGAGATCTTTAACTTTTGAGGCGTGATAATACATTTCTAAAGTTTCTTTACCATCATCCAGGCATCGGCATAAGTACCGTCCTGATACTTCAGACAGTGCGGTACTTCACCGCATTTTTCAAAACCGAGACTCTCATACAGAGAAATAGCCGGCTGATTAGTGCTGATCACTTCCAGTTCGGCCTGTTCATAGCCGACTCTTCTGGCGACATCAAGGATGTTGGTCATCATGACTGTACCGATCCCTCTGTTCCAGTAATCCTTATATAATGCGATCGCGACCGAAGCTCTGTGGGCAAATCTCTTCATCTTTGACACAGACATCAGCGAACAGTTGCCGATATGTCTGTCGCCGTCAAATGCCAGCAGCATCAGTTCCTTGGGAGAATCATTTTTCTCCTGAATGATCTTTTCTTCCTGTTCGACGCTCAGATCGACTTCTCCCGGTTCTCTTGCCGTAAACGGTGTCTCTGCCGCAGTCTTACCCAGATAATCGGTCAGAGCCTTCGCATCCGAAAGCTGTGCGTTTCTAAGTGTGATCTCAGATCCGCTTTTGTCTTTAAATGTAATCTTATCGAATTTCATATGCTATATTCTATAAACCCATTTCTTCTCTTACTTGTTTGAAACAATCAATGACGAAATCAATATCTTCCTTTGTATGATCGGCACAGACCTGTGTGCGAATCCTGGCCTTTCCCTTGGGAACCACCGGATAAGAGAAAGCGACGACATAGACGCCCTTCTCCACCATCCTTCTGGCAAATTCCGCTGTGATTTTCTCGTCGTAGAACATGACCGGAACACAGGGATGGACACCGTCGATGATGTCAAAACCTTCTTCCTTCAGTCTCTTCCGATAATAGGAAGTCACATCCTCCAGATGATCTCTGAGCGCCGTGCTTTCCTCCAGCATCGTAAACAGTTCAAGCGCCGCACCGACAATGGCCGGAGCCACGGAGTTGGAGAACAGATACGGACGGGAACGCTGACGCAGCAGATCGATGATCTCCTTTCTGCCTGTCGTATAGCCGCCGGATGCGCCACCTAAAGCTTTTCCCAGAGTACCGGTGATGATATCGACTCTACCTTCCACGCCGTTATATTCGGATGTACCTTTACCTGTCTTGCCGACAAAGCCGACTGCATGGGAATCATCCACCATGACCAGAGCATCATACTTGTCCGCCAGATCACAGACACCTTTCAGATTGGCGATGATGCCGTCCATCGAGAAGACACCGTCGGTCGCGATCAGTTTGATCCTTGCGCCGTTTTCATCAGCTTCCTGCAGTTTGGCCTCCAGATCGGCCATATCATTGTTTTTGTAACGGTAACGCTTTGCCTTACACAGACGGATACCGTCGATGATGGAAGCATGGTTCAGTTCGTCGGAAATGACGGCATCGTTTTCTCCTAATAATGTCTCAAACAGACCGCCGTTGGCATCGAAGCAGGAGGAATACAGAATCGTATCATCCGTGCACAGGAAGTGCGAGATCTTCTCTTCCAGCCGCTTGTGGATATCCTGCGTTCCGCAGATGAAACGCACCGAAGCAACACCGAAACCTCTTTCATCATAAGTCCTTTTTGCCGCTTCGATCAGACGCTCATTGTCGCCCAGACCCAGATAGTTGTTGGCGCACATGCACAATACGTCACGCCCGTCTTCCAGTCTGACATGGGCACCCTGCGGTGACACCAGAGGAAGTTCGCCCTTGAACAGGCCCGCTTCCCTTATCTTATCTACTTCCTCACGGTAGGAAGCCAGTACTTCTTTCTTATTCATCCTTTACCTCCAGTTCATTGATATGTGCCCAGTCCATGATGACCTTGCCCGAACGGCCTGACAGCATGGCCTCAAATCCTTTTTCATAATCCCTGACATCGATCCTGTGGGTGATGATCTTGGAGATATCCAGTCCCGCTTCGATCATCGTCGTCATCTTGTACCAGGTATCCCATACCTTTCTGCCGTAGATGCCCTTGAGATGGATGCCGTTGAAGATCACGGTCTCCAGATCGACAGTCGTATGATCGTTCTGCAGACCCAGCAGACAGATCTTGCCGCCGTGCTTCATGTTGTGGATCATCTGATTCAGAGCAGCCTGCGATCCCGACATCTCCATGCCGACATCGAAGCCCTCCTTCATGCCGATCTGCTTCATGACATCTTCAAGCTTCTCTTCATTCAGGTTGACGGTCCTGGTCGCGCCCAGTTCCTTTGCCAGATTCAGCCGGTAATCATTGAAATCAGTCACCACGACATGTCTGGCTCCGGAGAACTTCGCGATCGCTGCCGCCATGCAGCCGATCGGACCTGCTCCGGCGATCATGACATCTTCGCCCAGTACATCATAGGACAGTGCCGTATGCGTGGCGTTGCCATACGGATCAAAGATCGCATACAGCTCTTCCGGGATCGATTTCTTGCAAGGCCAGACATTGGAAGAAGGAATCACCAGATATTCCGCAAAGGCACCGTTGCGGTTGACACCGACGCCTTTGGCGTTCTTGCAGTTCTCCTTGTGTCCTTCCAGACAGTTGCGGCACTTGCCGCAGGTAATATGTCCTTCACCGGAGACAAAGTCACCCGGTTTGAAGCCTTCCACGCCCGGACCGGTCTCCACCACTTCACCGACATATTCATGTCCGATCGTCAGACCGATCGGAATGGTCTTTTTCGCCCAGTCGTTCCACTGATAAATATGAACATCCGTACCACAGATCGCCGTTTTGCGGATCTTGATTTTGACGTCGTTATAGCCGACATTCGGGATCTCGACACGCTTCATCGTTACACCGACATCGTCTCTGTCCTTTACGATCGCCCACATCTTTGAGTCATTATAAGCCACGGTTTGCCTCCTTAGAATGATATTTGATACCTATAATCCTTCAGCTATTATTTTAGCAGATTATCGCCACCCGAATAATCAAAAACAGATATCAGACGATATCTGTTTTGAAAAAAGTTTCCGGATGAAGATCAGTCTTCCCCATCTGTCTCCAGGTTATGCAGGATCTTCTCCAGCGTCTTTTCGAAACGCAGGATCTCGCTCTCCTTCATACCTCTGTAAAGTTCATCATTCACGATCTCCAGGACCCTGTCGACGCGCTTTTTCTGCCGTCGTGCCTTCGGTGTCAGTTTCACCAGTGTGCTTCGGCGGTCTTTGGAATTCTCCGTCTTTTCGATCAGTCCCTGCTGTTCCATCCTTTCCAGCATGGAAGTCAGGGACGTCTTCGCAAATCCTGTCGCCTCGCCGATCTGCCTGATGCTCATGCACTTTCTGTCATAGAGCGAATAAATGATGATTCCCTGGGCGGCATTGATGTCGCTGACCTTTTCCTTCTTCAGCAGCTCATTTGCCCTTCTGCCCGTCAGTTTGTAGATCTGCCCGATAAGATATCCTCCGTTATACTGCATTGTTACCTCGCTTTCTTCAGGGGATTTACGAACATTCTCATTATATGAAAAGGCCATTTACTGGCCTTCATATATTTCACAAAGATTTTCCGCTATATTCATGATGTGATCGCCGATCCTTTCGATATCGATCAGCAGTTCCGAATAAATCACACCGGATTCTGTTTCATCCCTGTCATTCTTGATCCTTTCGATCTCAACATCACGGTAACGGGAGCATAGTTCATCGATCTGTTCTTCGTTCTTTCTGATCAGCGTAAACAGTTCCCTGTTATCCGATTCGATGATCTGATTGATCAGATGCAGCGAATTAAACAGTATCTCCGAGAGCTCATGCAGTTCATCGTAAGTCTCAACCGAGAAAGACAGGTCATTGCCGATCATATCCTCACCGGCCTCAGCGATATTCATCGCATGATCGCTCATCCGTTCCATATCGACATTCATCGAGAACAATGAAGCAGCCTGCCTTGATTCCTCCATATTGGTATTGCTGGCCATCAGCAGCAGCAGGTTGCGGGAGATGCCCTTGTTGATCTGGTTGACCTTGTTTTCATTCTCCCTGATCCGTTCGATCTCGGAATAATGTTCAAGCAGCGCTACAAGACCTCTCTGGATACTTTCCTGAACAAAATCGAACATATTGGCCATTTCGATGTTGATCGAGAAAATGTTGAACGCAGTATTGTTTTCTGTCTTGACCGTCGGTTCGACTTCAGGCTGCAGATGTTTCTCCGTTCCCTGGTCGGGAATGAAGAAATAAGCAATCTTTGCGAGTGCCTTGGCAAACGGGAAACAGACCAGACCGGTCACGACATTGGTGAACGTATGCATCATTGCGATCTGTTTCACAACATTGCCCGGAGCGATCATCTGATACCACCTGTCAAAAGGCAGGAACGAATACAGGATCGTAAACAGGACGGCATTCACAATGTTGAACGTCAGGTTGATGATCGACACGCGCTTGGCATCCCTGTTGAAACTCAGTGATGCCAGCATCGCCGTCGTGCAGGAACCGATGTTCTGGCCTAAGTTGAAGAACATGACGTCCTGAATTGCAACAAGGTTACTCTTGGCAAGAGACTGTATGATACCCAGCGATGCACTTGACGACTGCACGATCGTTGTCAGAACAAAACCGACCATGATGCCAAAGATCGGATTCTGCATGTTCGAGAGCAGATTCAGGAAAAACGGCATGTTGCCCAAAGGCTTCAGACCTCCGGACATTGTATCCATGCCGATAAAGACGAAGCCCAGACCCATCATGATCTCGCCGATTGCATTGAGTCTGTCGTTCTTGACAAACATGATCAGACACACGCCGATAAAGGCCAGGAACGGAGCTACCAGGCCTACGTCCAGTGCCATCAGGTGGCCGGTGATCGTCGTGCCGATGTTGCTGCCGAGAATGACATAGACTGTCTGCTCGACCCGCATGATCCCGGCGTTGACAAAACTGACGAGCATGCTTGTCGTCGCTCCCGAAGACTGGACCAGCGCCGTCACCAGCATACCTGCCAGCAAGGCAACGATCGGTTTCTTCGTCAGCTTTTCCAGTACGTCCTGCAGTTTGCCTCCGGCCATGTGCTTGAAGCCGCTCCCCATGACCTCCATGCCATAGAGGAAGATGGCCAGACCGCTCAGAACTGCCAAAATATCCGTGAATTTCATTTGCACTTTAATAATAACAGATTATTCCTTTTTCTCATAGAAAAACCGCAGATCACTCTGCGGTTTTCATGAGATTTTCTTTAAATCTAGTGAAGTGCTTTGCCACAGTTCGGGCAGAAGTTTGCGCCTGCAGGAAGTGCTGCGCCGCAGAATGGGCAGTATCCGCCACCACCCTGAGCAGCGCCGTTATTGCCCTGCAGGAACTGTGAACCGGTGTTCGTCGCCATATTGACATTCATGAAACCGGTCGCAGCGCCGTTAGCGTTGTTGGCTGCATCCCTGATCGCATCGGCAGTTGCCGTGATGATCGTAGCGTTGGCCGTAGCCTGATCCTTATTGATGGCAGAGAACTGGATGTTCTTGATCTTTTCCGCATCAGCTTCCGGAATCGTGACGGAATTGATGGTCAGCGACTCAAAAGCGATACCTCTCTTCTCTTCCCAGTCATACTTCAGAGCTTCTCTCAAAGCTTCCTTGATCTCAGCTGTGTGCAAAGGCAGTTCGGAATAACGGATGCCCTGGGCAGCCAGTCTGCCGAATGCAGGATTGAGCGCATCCAGCATTTCCGACTTCATGATCGGAAGCAGTTCATCCTTGTCATATCTGGCAGCCTTGTTTCCGGCGACTTTCTGATAAAAGATGACCGGATCAACGATCTTGAATGAGAATTCACCGTTGCATCTGACAGAGATCTCGACTTCGGAACCGGTTGAAGGATCGAATACGACTCTGAACGGAATCGGAGTGGATGTGCCGAAACGGTTGTCCATGATCTCCTTGGTGTTGACATAGTAAACACGCTGAGACTTGTTGACCTCACCGCCGAATGTGAATCTGTCGACAGCCTCTTTGAAGGAAGCCTTCAGACCCTCAAGACCGCCGTCGAAGATAGACGGAGACAGCGATGAATCGAATGTGTAGTTACCCGGCTCTGCAGCAACTTCCAGAATATTGCCCTCTTCCACAACAAGAGCACACTGTCCTTCGTTGACGACGATACCGGAACCGTTGGTGATGACTTCACCTGAACCGCCGAAGCCTCTCTTGGTGCCTTTGACCATCAGAGTATCGTTATTCAGCGAATCACAGACGAAATAATCCTTCCAAGTGTCTAAGACCGTGCCGATGACGGAACCGGCCAATGCTTTAACTAAACCCATTTTTATTCCTCCTTTGATTTAATTATTTATTCTAAAAGTGTCCGCCATGTCCGCCATGGGTAGAACCACTTGAAGAAGTGTGTACATGTGAACCGCCTCCGCCGAATGATGACGGGCCGGAGTGGTTCATGGAATCATCACGTCTTGGACGGTGCGTCCTGGTGACGTGTCTGTTTACCAGCATATCCGAAGCACCGTTGATGTAGAAACTGTTGTTCACGATATAGTTCCTCGCATAATGCTGTCTGGATACACTGTGCATATTTGCCTTTAGAGACAGAGAAGTGATCAGCGAGGAGATCGCTCCGACGATCGCCGAGATACCGACATTGAGTGCGCCGAAGACGCTCTTTTTCTCTTTCTGGTTGTTGTTGTCGATGATATCGCCCTTGTTGCCGTTGATGATGTACTCCTCGACCCGATCGCCGTACAATACGAAGGCGTCGTAGTACTTCGCATCACCCAGATCATCCATCATCTCATCGACGATCTCATCGATGCCATAATCGGTGAAATAATCGATCGCCTTCCCTTTTGTCGAGACATACCAGGTACGATCTCCCATATCCAGCAGGAACAGCAGGCCGTCCTGACCGTACTGGCTGTAATCGTAGAAGTCATCGGCGTAATCACCTGCCGACATGCCGTTGAGTGAGTTGGTCGTGACGATGACGGTATCAAAACCGTATTTATCCTTGATCTTCTGCAGCTTACGGTTGAGCTTCTCCTCCTCCGCATCGCTCAGCAGATCCGCGTAGTCGTTGACCAGCGCCTTCTTCACTGCGACCGGTGCATCGCTGTCGTAGACCTTCTCATTGACCAGCTTCACGACATACTGGTAACAGTTGACGATGCCCTCATAGAAGGCATTGGGATCGGAAGCCGATATATCGGAAGCCCTGGAATAGAAACGATCCCAGATCACATCCGAGCGGTTTAACACTTCGGCTTGAGCCGAACCCCTGGCAGCGACATGGTAACTGCTTTCGCTCATGACGATCGCTACCGTATTGGCAGCGCCCGCATGATCCTCTACATATTTTTCCGCATATTTCTTTACACTGTCTTCGCTGTTAGGGATCGAAGTGTCGTAGATGAAATAAATATCGATATCATAATCTTCCCTGATGTGCTGCAGATCCTCATTGAGGTCATCATACTGCTTCTGACTCATGTAGTCTTCGTAATCAGAGATATACACATGATTTTCAGCCGCAGATACATTGCATACAGATAAAGCCGTCAGCAGTATCAGGATCAGTGATTTCATTACTCTCTTCATATCATCACCTCACCAGATACAGCAGATACTGTATCACGCTCACCAGCAGGGTCACACCCGCAAACACGCCCGTCGAGATGCCGATCAGTTTCCCGTTGTCCACAGGCAGATCACCGACGAACTTGCCGGTCTGACCGTTCATCGCAAAGGTATATTTCTTTCCTTCATAATCGACGTTCAGCAGCCATACGGGATACATCACGTAATCCTGGCTTCCCTGCGAGATCGAGATCGTTGAAGAAGAAGGAATACAGGTATCATACATACCCGTCGTCGATGAAAACAGAGACGACGTGGAATTGGCGATACGGCTGTTGGCCTTCTGCCTGGATTCTTCCGCAGAAATATCATATTTATCCGCAAAAAAACCTGCCAGATAGGAATCGTTGAAACCTTTTGCCTTGTCAAGATCAAAAGGCTCGATCGATTCTGTCAGGGCATCATCCACTTTTGTAGAAGCATCCACCGGAACGCCCGCAAAACGCACTGCACCGGAGCGGAACAGTTTATAGTAACTGGTTTCGGTGCACATATAATCGCCTTCGTTCCAGTGTCTTACCTTTGTCGCATCGAACCACATCCTGGCATTGGCCTTGCCGCCGAAAAGCCAGTATGGCACATAGATGCCCTTCATCTCATCGATGACAGCCTCGCTTCTGAATTTCGCCGGAAGCAGGACCTTTCCCTTGAGATGCTGTCTGTATCTTTCCTTCGCCTGTTTTTTATCCAATAAGAAAGGAATGACCTTCTTCGGTTTATAGATACCGCTGACATTGGAAACCATAACCACCGGATTGCCGCAGTACGGACAGCTGCTCGCTGCCGTATCTTTGTCCGCCATGATCGTACCGCCGCAGGACTCACAGGTATAGACAACGATGTTGTCATCTTCCCAGTGTTCCGTACTCACTGTATAGTTGTTTCCCTCATCAAAGATCTCGGGATCAAAGGTACCGTCACAGTAAGGACATTTCAGTTTCTGAGTCTTTGTATCAAACTCTAAACGGCCTCCGCAGTTAGGACATTTGAAATCTTTTAATTCGCTCATTTCCCTTACCTTTACACTTTATTATACATCTTTTTATAGACCGTCAAAACAGATACGAAAAAAGCCCGAAGGCTTTAATGACCACCCGGAAAATGTCCGTGGCGTTCCTCATCATCCGGAAAGTCAGGAGGCAGCTGTTCAAAGCCGCCTTCTTTCCCTCCGTTAAATCCGGGCTGGGCAAAACCGTCAGATCCCTCTGACGGTTTTTCACCGTTGAATCCCGGAGGAGTTCCGTTATTATTCTCTCCGGACTTTTCTCCGTTGAATCCCGGAAAGCCTCCGAAGCCGCCTGACATCATATCTTCAGGCAGTTCATCGACTTCCACGCCGTTGACGATGACTGTACCGCCGTTGAATTCCTGTGCGATCTCCGCATCAAAGGTATTCATGCCCGATACATCGACCGTGCCGCCGTTGATATAGATATAGCCGTTGGAATCAAGACCGTCGGTATCTCCCTGCCCCATGACGATGGTCACATAACCGCCGTTGATCTCGATCGTCGCAGTATAAGTTTTCACCTTCTGCGCCGCATTGATACCATCGTCAGAAGCAGAAATATTGATGATGCCGTTATTGATCAGCACATAAGTCGCTTCGATGCCTTCATGGGCACTGATCGTGATGTTTCCTCCATCGATCTGAACCTTTCCGTCAGCGTGGATCCCGTCATCATCCGATTCGATACTGATTGTTCCTCCGCTGATCAGTATTTCATTATCCGAATGAATGCTGTCATCGGCGGAATCGATCGTGATCTCACCGCCGGATATCGTGATCAGATTGTCCGACTTGATCGCTTTGTAAGAATCGGCATTTGCAGACTTCACAGTCGTGATATCGAATGTGCCGCCTTCAATACTGATGCAACGATATGCATAGATACCGTCAGCACCGCTGCTGATCATGAAGTCTCCGTCAATGATAGTAATGTAACCGCGGTCTTCATCTTCACTGTTGTCAGACTTCAGCGCATCCTTGCCACAACTGATATTGAAACTGCCGTCATAAATCATCAGACAGTCTTTGCCGCTGAGCCCCTGTCCGGCAACCGAGATATTATAGGTTCCGCCGGCAATGATCAGATCATCCTTGGAGACGATACCGTGATTGTAAGAAGATTCCAGATTCAGTGTGCCTGTGCCGCTGATGGCCAGATCCGATTTGGAATAGATCAGGGCATCGACATTGTTGCTGTCGATCTGGGTATAAGTGCCGGAATCAGAGATCGTATTGACACTTCCTTCCGCCAGCGTGATGAGTATCTCATCACCGCTGACGATATAAATACCCGCAAAATCTCCGGAATGGATGGTCACGCTGTTCAAGACAAGCTGCACATCTTCACTGTCGTCCACGGCAACGATGATGCCGGCATTCTCCATCGTTCCTTCCAGAATGTAGGTCCCGCCTTTGGCAATCGTCACATTTTCATTTCCTAAAGAGATATAGGTCGAACCGTTGATCTCATAGCTTCCGTCAAGTTCTTCACTGCTGAAACTGAGATTGTATGTATCTGTCGTATTCTCGTCTGCTTTGACATTGTCCGGAATGACTGTGCTGCATCCGCATAGCAGAAGCAGTCCGGTCATTAATATTAATAGTTTCTTCATGATTATAATTCCTCTCTGTTGACTGCCGGCTTTCCGCACATGATCTCCAGATTGCCGTTTCTCGTCCTGAGCTCATCGATCATCTTCTTGACATCAGAGACATTTTTCATCGTGATGCTGTATTCCAGTCTGAACAGGGAACCAAGCGTCAGTGTCTTGATCGATTCCAGTTGATATCTTCCTGTATAGCGTTCAAGAACATCATTGAATACTTCATCGTAATTGAGCGATTCGGGAATCGTGATCTTGAGATATCTTTCATTTTCAGAAACACTTCCGAAACCGGTCAGATTCAGCACAAACATCACTGCACATAACAAGAGCGTGAATACGCCTGCCAGAGCGACATAGCCTGTACCGCAGACGATGCCGATCGTCATGGCGATGAATACCGCCACCAACTCCCTGGCATTGCCCTTGACGGAACGGAAACGGATCAGGGCAAAGGAACCGGCAACGGACAGACCTGTGCCCAGATTGTCATTTACCAGCATGATGACCACTGTCTCCACTGCCGGGATCAGGATCAGTGCTGAAATAAATGATTTTGTATAAGTATTCCTGCACATGAATACCAATGACAGGATCAGCCCCATGATCATGCTGGCAGTGATCGCCAGTACGAACTGACCCAGGGTCAGCTGACCTGTGAATATGCTTGCGAATATATTAGTCATAATGTTACACTCCTTCTTATTTCTTTTTCAAATGCCGTTCCGACCTTCGAGAAACCTCTCGGATAGGCCTTTACTTCATCCAGTATGGCACTCAGCCACAGCGGCATCGCTCCGGCAACCTTGAGTTCCATCACGATCCGATCACACAGTTTTCTGTCTTCTATGCTTCTGGAAAAAGAAAGATCCTTTATCCGGTAACGCAGATCCTCATCGAACGTGATCCGCAGTTTCTCATCGTCTATTGCGACATAGGAAGTTCTCACAGAGCCGATGTATATCTTCGGAGCGATCTTTCCGTAATAGTTCAAAGCATAGCGGATCTCGTTTCCGACTTGTTCATCCCTGAATGATGCTGAAGAGATATCATTCAGCACATCGTCACAGAAAGCCTTTGTCCTGCGCTTATAGACGATGCCGTCAAGCTTTTTCTTCAGTTCTATATAGACCGGATCATCACCTTTTGAAGTACCGTAGGATCTTGCTCTGAGTTTTTCCTTATATTCAGGTTTTTCAATCGAACGCCTGATCAGCTGATAATCATCTGTATCATAATAGATCGAATGGATCTCTGTTTTAGAGAACTTGTCTTCCTTTACATAGCCGGTCAGTTTTTCCATCAGTTTCAGATACTGATCTATGGCTAGAAGGTATTTTTTCTCGTATCTTCTGAATGTTTCCATCGCCTCTGTTTCTCCTTTCTTGGCTCTATACTAAAGGAGAAATGTGAACTCAAACTGAAATCCAGCTAAACAAAACATGAAAAAAACCCTTTTTCAAGGGCTTTTCATCAAAACATCTTCTTATGTTTGAAATACTGATAGACACAAAGCGAAGCAAGCATCGCAAAGATGATGACGAACGGGAAAGCATATTGGGAATGTTCAAAGGGAACACCCTCGATATTCATGCCGTAGGCATCGAAGATCAATGAAGGGATCGTGATGATGATAGCGGCGATCGCAATGAACTTCTGTACGACGTTCATGTTATTGGAGATAATGGAGGAATAAGCATCCATCATGCCGTTGATGACACCGGAATAAGTGTCAGCCATCTCTGTCGCCTGTTTGGACTCGATGACGACATCTTCCAGTAAGTCCTCATCTTCTTCGAGCCTTGTGAAGGAAGCGGTCTTGGTCAGCTTCTCCAGGATGGCATTGTTGCCTCTTAAGGAAGTCGTGAAGTATAAAAGGCTTCGGCCGAGTTCCATCATTTCCAGCAGTGCCGGGTTTTCGATGGAATGATGCAGAACGATCTCCAACTGTTCGGACTGCTTGTTGATCTGACGCAGGCTCTTCAGATAAAGCTTGGCATTCTCCAGCAATATCGTCAGCAGCATCCTGTTGGCAAGTCTGGTATCGACAGTCTTCTTGGCCTTGGAACTGAAATTGAGGACAGGAGTGGATTCCAGACAGACAGTGATGATCGCATCCTTTGCCAGGATAATGCCCAAAGGGATCGTGATGAAACGATCCTTGCCGTCTTTCTTCTCATATGCAGGAATATCCACCAGTACCAGTGTATATTCGTCTTCTTTGGTAAAACGGGAAGCCTCTTCCTCATCCAGTGCGGCTCTCAAGTCGTCGGGTTCGATCTCATATCTTTCTTCGATCTCAAGCAGCTCTTTCTCACTGGGATGGACCATATTGATCCAGCAGCCCTTGCGCGGTTCATCGATGTTTTCCAGAACATCTTTCTTTGTCAGATAAATCTTAACCATATCCGTCCCCTTTCTTTCGAACAATGAACGTCAAAACAAAGCGGACAAGTCATATGTTCGATCAATCTAATTTCTGCGTTTTATATCCGGTCCTGCATCCATATTTCTAACTCAGAATTTCCTCTTATATTTTAAATACAGCCGGTACAAAAGACAATATGTTTCTCATGAAAAAAGCCCTGTTTTGACACAGGGCCTGATTTCAGATAAAACCTTCGGATTACGCCTTGAACAGGGAATGCAGGTTGCAATACGCATAGACCGCTTCCACCTCATCGTCTTCCAGAAGAGCGAATACGGCTTTGGGCTGATCACCCGGTTTGAGAGCCTTGCGCTGATTGCCGTGATTGGTCTGTACGGCGATCCATTCGATGTAATGCTCCTCACTCATCGGATGTTCAACGGCACCGACAGTCACATATACCTTGCCGTCCTTCACTTCATATACAGGGACGTGTTTTTCAACAGCACCGTCGGAAGTACCGGCAACGATCTCCTCCATAGGCTCTCCGCAGCACATGATCGGGCAGCCTTTCTTCTTGACGATCGCCACCATCTGTCCGCAGCGTTTGCAGCGATAGAATTTCATTTCCATTAGATCTTTCTCCTTTATCTGTTTTTATTATACAACGGATCGCATCAGAAGCTGTGGCCGCCGCCACCGCCTCCTCCTCCGCCGCCACCTCCGGAAGAACCGCCTCCTCCGCCTCCGCCGGAATAGCCTCCGCCACCGCCGCCGGAAGAATACTCAACATGTCTGGTCTGGCGGGAACGGGTCTTCTCTTTGGAGAGGACCGCAACGGCAATACCGGTCGTCATTGCCGGCGCAGCATCGGACACAGTGCCCCTGTCCGCTTCCCTCTGGAATGTCAGGAACAGGAAATTCACCAGCAGTGCCACGACGCAGGCGATCAGGGCGTTGGAGATATACTTCATCGGCTGAGCGATCCTGCCGCCTCTTAAGAGTGTCAGAGCCTGTTCATAGACCTGTGAGGCACATTCGTAATACTGTCCTCTGGAGGCATAACGGTAAACATTGTCCGTGATCGTGTTGGCATAAGCCTTGTCGATGATACGGTAGATCGCCCCGTTGCAGTGGATCCAGATGTTCCTTCTGCCCATATCGATCAGAAACAGGATGCCGCTGTCCGTGCCGAACAATGAGCGGTACAGTTTCTTGGCATAGGATCCGGTATCGGAATACTGGCTCACGCTGACGAAAGCGACGTTGCCGTACTCCGTGATCTCACGCATCTTGATCTTCAGCATGTTTTCTTCCTGATCGCTCAGAAGATCCTCCGCATCATCGATGATGATCTGATACGAATTCTCCGCTTTCACCATCGAGAAAGGCAGTGTCAGGATATGAAATAACAGTACGACGATCAGTATCTTGGAAAACTTACGCATTGTCATTGCCTCCTTTCCTCGTATAGAAAGACGGAAGCGGTCTGGTGGAAGTCTCATTGTAGCGCAGGATCAGATCGATACTCATCGCACAGGCGGCAAACAGACAGATCAGTCCGCCCAGATAATACCACCAGTCTTCCACAGGCTGCATCGATGCGACGAAGAACGCATACACAACGGCACCCAGACCCAGGAAGCAGATCAGCAGCGAACGCTTGTTTCGCAGATACCTGGCAACATTGATCTGTTTCAGGAATCTGACAAATTCCAGGATCAGGATGAGGAAAGTCATGGCGATCGCACCGGTCTGTGATACCAGCAGATCGAACAGTTCGCCCGACACGGCAAACATGATGATGAACATGAACAGCAGGATCGAATAAAGGATGATCCTGAAGACACTGCTGTCTTTTCTGATGCGCCGCCGGATACGGGAACGCTTCTTCTCCGACATCGGCAGTTCCTTTTCATCATTGAGCAGATAACCCTTGTCAAAAACATGATTCTCCCTGTTCCTGATTTCTGTCAGTTCCTTGTGATAACGGATACCCAGCAGATACAGCAGCAGAGCCGAGAACCAGATGACAAAACGGGAAGTGACCGATACGAACAGCGTCAGCAGCGCAAACAAGACCGCTGCGCCGATGGCCGTATAGACCATGAACACATTCATGTCTGCCGGCAGGTCGATATGGATCTTGCCGCTCTGTCCGTTGACGACCGCATAGGCGACACGGTTTCCCTTTCTCCAGGTCAGAAACCACATCGGCAGGAAAATGGTATCTTCTCCCGCATATTCGGCACCCAGAAATTCCTTCAGTTTGTTTCTGCGGTGCGGCAATACCGGAGTGATGCCGTGCAGGTCATCCTTGAGATCTTCGACTGCGACCTGTGCCGCCTTATCCAGGACCTCATCCTTGTAGGTCTGACCGTCGACATTCGGTGCATCCGCATACATGCCGGCAAGATAACCCTGATGATACTTCACCAGGTCCTTCTTGTTGAAAGGAGCGATCTGTTCGGCGATCGTATCATCAAAGTTCCTTGAAGCATCATAAGGGATGCCGTACATGCCGTTATCCCTGATCCTGGCCTTGATCTTATACTCTTCGTAATAATCGTAGCCGCCTCTGGTATAGCTCTTATGGCCCTTGATCTCAAAAGGATCCTCTCTGAAACTGACGGTATACATCCAGTAAGGAATGTAGAAAGGCCTGAACTTATTGATGAATTCAGGATCCTTAAACTCCTTGGGCACATAGAACTTGTCCTTGAGTTTCTTCTGATAGATGCTCTTGCACTGGGACTTGCTGATCTTGAAAGGAACGATGTATTTCGGCCGTTTCACACCGCTGATCTCACTCTCCAGAATCGCCTCGCTGCCGCAATAGCTGCAGTAAGAAACCGCTTCATCATTGGCTGAGATCAGCTGGGCACCGCAGTTCTTGCAGGTATACAGCCTTGCACCTTCGATGATCGATTCCTCTGCGCTGTTATTACGGTCGTAATCTTCGACTTCAAAGACGCCGGAACAGTGAGCACATTTCAGTTTCTGTGTCTTCACATCGAAATACAGTGTTCCGTTACAGTTGGGACATTTCATTGAACACCTCCTGTCTTCTATCCGGTCATGATCAGATAGACTGACATGACAAACATCAGGGTAGGCAGACCAAGCAGCAGCATGCCCACCCAGAATTCTTCGATTTCAAATTTCCTGAAAAAATCAATGAAAGATCTGATATTGGCTTCACCTTTTTCATCTCTGATCCTTCTTCTCTTCCCGTTCGGTAATATCTGTTTCACCACCGGACAGTCAAAGATATCTCTTCTTAAGAAAGCGATCCAGAAAATGAAGGTCATCGGAACAGAGATCACCAGCCATAATCCCGCATATAGTAAATGCAGATCAGAAATCGGCAGATCCCTGCACCACTGGAAGAAGATCGCCAGCAATGCACTCATTGCATTGAACAATATGATCCCGATCGTATAGAAGATGATCCTGCTGAGCGGGAAGAAAGAGATCTCGGCATTGACTGTTCCTTTTTCCGTCTGTTCACGGAATACGGGCCTGATCTGTTTTTCTCCCTTTCCGCTTCGATCGGAAGTATAGACCTTCAGCATCGGATGAGACGATCTGTCCTGACCGAACGCCGTAAAGACAATACAGCCGACCACGGCCATCGTCAGAAGACCCAGTTCCAGATCCTTTGACCAGAATAAGGCGATCAGTCCCAGGATCAGCATCGTCATTAACGGTTCGACAAACCAGAAACGGTTGACATCGACCGTCTCATTGAGCGAGACTGCGATCTTTCCGCTCTGTCCGTTGACCGCCACATCCAGACCCGGTTTCCTGATCACGTACATCGGAAGCAGCAGAGGCAGTCTTTCCAGTTCGCCGTTATCGGCATAGATCGAAATACCTGTGCTGTGCATGGCCTTTTCGATCGGCTTCCGGCAGTCTTTTGTGACCTCTTCTTTGCTTCTTCTCAAAAGCTCCTGATCATCGATATCCTGCATCTTGACCTTGTGATCCGCCACATAGCCGAAGTTGAAATCCCGGCATTCTTCAAAATCAAAAGGTTCCGCCGCATCCAGTACCTCATTATTGAGCTGTCTGCTGGCATTGACAACGATCTCATCGACATAGGATCCGCAGTGATACGTCCTTTCCGACATGTCCCTGCTGATGCTGCATTCAATCGGGCCTCTGACAAACTGGTAAGGCAGATAATAAGCCTCCAGATCATCGATATGTTTCGACAAAGCCCTCTTAACCTTCAGACTAGCCTTTGTCCGGTTCCATTTCTTCAGTTTTTCCCTGGCATCTTCCAGAGAGATCCGAAAAGGAATGACGCTTTCGGGAAATGCATCGTTTCCCATATATTCCCTGCGTACCAGACTTCCGCCGCAGAAAGAACAGGTCCCCAGCGCTTCGCCTTCCCTGACGATCACTTTCGCACCGCATCCCGGACAGGAATAAAGAAGCGTTGAAGAAAGCTTCACATCTTCTTTCAGTTTCTTCTGACGGAGCTTCTGCCACTGTCTGCTTTTATCCAGCTGTTCACCGGGAGAAGTATCCGATCCGCAGAGAGCACAATGATAAACACGGTCGGCAATATCATACCGGGCGGCTGATCCGCATTGCGGACATATCAGATGGATGGGATTGCGACCCTGTTTGAGCAGCTCTTCTTTTTCCATAATAAAATAATCAGAATATCTTCTTTTCTTCATTTTAACAAAAAACAGGTCCTGATACGAATCAGGACCTGCATATGCAATGATAAAGTGATCTTTACAGAAAGGAAGAACCGCCGGTCACGATCCAGCATGCCAGCATGGCCGCCACCAGCGCGCCGGTATAGACCTTGCCGGTCTTGCGGTAACAGTAAGTGCATAAGATCGAGAAGAAAGCGACCTGCGGCACGAAGAGGATCAGGATCGACATGAACGGCCCGCCGAACGTCGAACCGAAGCACACATCAGCACCCGGTCCGATGCCCATAAAGAACGGGATATACTCCAGCAGTACGATCAGCAGTACACCGCCGGCCATCATGATGAAGTTGCGCAGCCATGTGACAAGGAAGCCGAAGATGCCCTTTTTGTAAGTTGCCTTGGAACGCATATCCTTCATGATTTTGGCGTTGTTGAGCATATAGAAGCAGATGAAGAACGGCAGATAAACCGCAAACTGCAGCAGTCTGATCCCGTTGAACGGTCTGAAGAACGGCCAGATGAAACGCAGATCGAGATCAAAGACCAGCGTATAGATGAAGTTGATCACGTAGACAAACAAGAACATGCATACCGACAGAACTGCGGAACCGCAGAATCCCGGCAGATCGAACTTGTCTCTGATGACATGATTCTTCTTGTCTTTGATCAGTCTGATCAGGTTCGATATCAGCATGATCACGATCAGCAGTCCGTACCAGCTGATGAAGCCGTTTCCTACTGTCATGCGGAAGATGTTTTCAGGCAGCGGCAGCAGTGCATGGCCCAGCTGAGTCATGAACGGGAATGAGAGTCCTGACAGAAGGATCGTCAGGATACCGCCTCTGAGCCTTGCTCCGTACTTCATGATATTCTCTTCGCTGGGCATCTTGGTCTCAACATCCGAGAACAGATAGAACTGCAATAACCAGTCCATGAAAGCCATCATCGCAAACAATACGCACAGCATTGCTCCCAGGACACAGTATTCCTTGATCTTGGCATTGATCTGATCATAGGCGATCCTGGTCGGCAGCATGATCGCATCATCGAACCACTTCAAGGCGACGGCAAGGCCGTTGAGGTCATGCGTCGTCAGACGATGGTTGGTATTCAAGAGTTCCATCCTTCTGGCACTTCCGTCCTCAAACTTGCCATACGTCGTATTCCAGGCTGCCTTGTCGGCACTTGTACCCAGGAACTTGTAACGAAGAGGTGTCCTTAACAACTCATCCGTCACGTTGAGCTTGTAGTCTCTGAAATAAGAGAACTCATCATACTTTGCCTGTAACAGAAGGACATTGCTGAACTTGATCTTATCGGCATCATAGGCATCATCTGTGAACAGTTCACCGCACTGCAGCACGATGGCTTTCGGTGCGATCGCCGTATTGGCGAAATCAGCCGCTACGCTCCAGCTGGACCAGGTACCCATGGAATGTCCTGATACCGCCATGCGCGTATTATCGACATAAGGAAGTTCAGAGAGATACTTGTAAGCAGTAGAACCGCCGCAGCTGGAATCATAGATCGCGTTGCCGTCGCTGTCCTTGGAATAACGATCCTTAAAGAAAGACAGGTTGGAGAAGTTCATCAGAAGACGGTAACGTATCGTCCCGCCGATCTTGGAGTAAGTACCTTCCGCTTCGGAATCATTTCCGTAGTTGACGGAGACCTTGTGATTGACATAGCCTCTTTCCTTGAGACCGATCGTTGAAGAACCGTGTCCGTACTCATCCAGACACAGTACGACAGCGCCTCTTCTGGCCAGTTCGATGGCGTAGGCCGCACAGGTCTCATGGTCGTTCTGATAGCCATGCAGAAGCAGCACTGCCGGAGCCTTGGAAGTATTGGTGGCGGTCTTCGGCTTATAGAGCTTATAAGTCAGTTTCCCGTCGCTCAGTCTGATCGAACCGTCGACGATCTCGACGTTTCCCTCGTCTTTCTGTATGCGGTCCGCATAATACATCAGCCCTGTTGCACCCGCAAGCAGGACGATCACTAACAGTAAAGATACGATCTTTTTCATTGTCCCTACCTCATGATATTTCGATATTCTTATATTTATTATGACACAAAGCCATCCTATTAAAAAAGGAACTCACGTTCCTTAATGGATATTCCATTTCTTCTTCATGAACATGGCTATCAGGAACAACGTTCCCGAAGAAATCAGGCCGGTAAACAATCCGCTGACACTCTTCTTCACTATCGCCAGAATGACGGCAACAAGAAAACCGAGGATACTTTCAACAAACAGGAAGATGCATAAGATCCTGATCCCTGTCGGAGCGTTGCCTGCAGTTCCGCTGCTTCTGAAGGTCTTGGGCAGACCTGCGATCATCATGCCCAGAAGGTTGGGCAATGCACCGAAGATGATGGCGATCGCGATCGCTTCAAAAAAGATTATGAAACCGGAAGCGACTCTGACTCCATTGACATAATAAGCATAATGGCCGGCGCCTGTTGAACTGCCGAAAGCACCGAAGCCAAGGATCAGACCGCAGATCAGACCGATCACGACACCGGCCATGATGAAACCCTCATGTTTCTTTGAATGGCCGATCGCTGAAAGAACAAGAGCAGCAAGCGCACCGAGCAGATAGACTATGATAAACCAAGGCATAGATTACCTCCTATAGGATCATTTCACAAAATAAGCGGCAGAGATGGCACCGGGTCCGGCATAGGTACCTACGGTAGCACCCACATAAGATAAAGGCAGATCATCTACATCACCGAAGAGGTCCCTGTTTCCTTCCATGAAACCGTTGATGTTGGTGTCATCGGTCCCCGAATAAGCAACAGAGAAAGGCATATCCAGATCGATACCGCCCTCTTTTTCGATATATTCCCTCATCACCTTGTAGCCGTTCTTCATTCCCTTGACCTTGCCCAGAACATCGACCTTTCCGTCGGTGATCGTGATGATCGGCTTGATCGAAAGCATGCCGCCGACAAATGCAGCAGCCGATGAGATCCTTCCGCCCTTCTTCAGATTCTCCAGTGTGGCGAATATGGCGATGATCCTGACCTTCTTAAGCGCTTCATCCAGCAAAGCCATGATCTCATCTGCGCTCTTTCCTTCTTTGGAAAGCCTTGCGGCATATTCCGTCAGCACTCTTAAACTGATGCAGAAATGTTTGGAATCAAATACCTTGACTCTTCCGTCAAACTCCTTTGCGGCAAGTGTCGCACTCTGGAAACAGCCTGACACACCGGATGAAATGGAAATATAGACCGCTTCGCTTCCGTCAGCCGTCTCTTCCTTGAAGACCTCTGTATACCTGAACGGCGTGATCTGTGAAGTCTTCGGCAGTTCTTCGCAATTCTCCAGTTTCTCATAGAATTCATAATTGGAGATATTCACTCCGTCCTCATATTCTTCATCTCCGAAACTGAATATCAGCGGTATGACCCTCACACCCAGCTGCTTCGCATATTCCTGAGATATATCGCTTCCTGAATCTGTAATGATTTTAACGCTCATTTTAATCTCCCCGGACAGAGATCTGAATCTGTCCTTCTTCATTATAACAAAAACTTCCGCAGCGCCTTTGACAGGATCGCCGCAAAAAAAGAATCTATTCATCATAGACCCTTGTTTTCAAACTGGTGGACACTAATTCTTTCTGTGTTCAAGTAGACAGTAAAATTTAGGCACATGTTTACAATTACAGTGTAATTTCTATACCTAAACATTCAGATATATGCATTTCAATGTATCTGAATGTTTTTGTTTACAAAGGTTTTTCCACGAATTTTCCACGAACTGTTTTTTTATTTCTTCTCATTCATCCACGAATGCTACAAAAATCTTTGAAATTCTACTTTCAACTGTTCTTTTTCAAGTAGATACAAACGATATCCGTTTGAATAACTGTCTAATAACGAATCCTTTTCTATTTGCGTTTGCTAATCCATGTTTGCAATTCTTTTAAATCTTCTTCTAATTCATCTATAGACATTTCAATAAGAGGCGTTTCATCTGACATAGAATGATCATAATACGAATATTTTGTCATAAATCTATCAAACATTTGACAGTCTTCTGTTGTAATATTTGCAAGTTTTTCAAGCTTATTTTTTGTTTGAATTTCTCTTCTAAAACGCTTTACAACTTCATTTAATAAGATTTCTTCAATACTTTTCTCAACAACATTTCTAAAATCCTGACAAATATTATGAAATAAAACTAAATAATCTTCAGAAAACTCATCTAATCTTTTTAATTTAGGAAGTTTATGATCTATCAATGTATTTATCTGGCTTGTTGATTTTGTTCCGATATCGCTGAAATCTGAAGGGACGCCTTTTTTACTTTTGCTAGATTTAAGGGAAATTTCCTTATATTCAACTTTATATTCTTTTGCTTTTTCGTAAATTCCAACTACCATACTAATTCTGTGAGTAAAAACTATTACCTGTCTTATCATCGCTGCCTGCACAAGTCTATCAATAACTTTATTCTCATACAGATAATCTAACGATGAAATTGGGTCATCAACAACAAGTGGCGTATTCTCTATTCTGCCAGATGACTCGGCGAAAAATGCTGCAAGCGCTGTTGCTCTATTTTCTCCTTCACTTAGAATATCTTGAGGAGAAATCTGATTTCCAGATACATCAAACAATACAACTTTGTATGGTGTTTTACCTTTGCCGGCTTTTTGCTGTACAAGCTTAACTTCTATATCGTTTTTTGATAATTTTCTTAGTTCTTGTTCAAATCTATTCACATATTCTGTTGTTATGAGTTCTTGAGCCAGTTCTTTACTTTTATTGGTTATTTTATTTGTGCTTACTCTCTTTTCGGCCCGCTCTAATTCGTGTATAAATTTTAAGGAATTAATATTAGTTTTAATAATTGGGTAATTATCCACCAAAGCTTTTTGTGCTTTTAATTCATTTATTTTATTAATGATTGTTTTTTGTTCTTCACTTTCGATGAGATTTTTCAATGAACGGATTGCTTCCTCGTTACTATTGAATTTGTTATCCAAAATATCTGTTACAGGTGCAACATCAACATATCTACCATCATATTTATCTTTGTTATTCTCGATATAATCACAATACTCTGCAACAGCGTTATTGATATTTATTATTAATTCTTTACTATCTGTGATTCCAGATGATTCAATCAGCAACTTTAAATCCTCTTTGCTTTTTAAGTGACCATTAAATGTAATTTTAAATTCAAAATCTTTCTTTTTCTTTTGTTCTTCTTCCGCTATTTTTCCGTTCACATATGAGTCTATCGTAACAATACGTTCATAGCACTTATCAGAATCAACTTTTTGTAAACAAAGCGGACATTTGCCGCCTTTTAAGGCAAAAACACTTTGAGTTCTTAAACGTGTACACTCCTCTGAAAAACTACGCGCATATTCCCATAGTTTTTTCCATGATTCAAAACTTACACTTTCTGCGTCAATTTCTGATGCATTTTCAGCAAACAGCAATTCAGCAGCTTTCTTTTCAGCGTAAGCCTTATCCCATTCTGCCTTCGAGTCAACGTATTCTTGATAGTGATTAAAGTATTTCTTTATAGGATTAAAATAATTCTGCAAACTTTGAATAGTTCGTTGCTCATTTTCTAATCGTTTTATTTCTCCTTGAAGGTAGATAACTTGGTTTTTGTTTCGTAATTCTTCAAGCTTTTTATTGTCTTCATCGGTCCATTCGTTCGGAAAGTCTTCTATTCTTGTTTTATGAGTAATCGCATTTAATTTTTTATATTGATCAAGTTTTTTAAGATCATCAGGGAAAGCATACTCCTGTATTTGATATTTGTTTTTTTGCGTTCTTAATTCATTTTTCAATCTTTCGGCAGTGTTAGCCAATTCTTCAAGCAAACTAAATATCCATGGCTCATATGTTGCCTCCTTAGCTTCATTTACATATGCATTTGATATCTTGGTATCAAAGATATCAATATCTCTTAATTCTTTATATTGCCCTGGTTTTTTTAAATCGCACGGATAGGTTTTGCTTCCATCACTATTCGCAATGGTTATATTTGCTTTAGGTGAAACCACCTTTCCATCATATATATTATTTTTGATTTCTTCGCGATATTTAGCTCCTGAAATCATCTTAAGTATACGGATATAGCCTGATTTTCCTGAACCATTCAATCCATAAACAACTGTAATCCCTTTGTTGCCAAATTCAAGTGGTTTCGTTGAAGATATTGCATTTACCCCAACCACAGAGTCAATGCTTTTAAGAACAAAATTGTTTTTTTCGTCATGATTAATCAAATTTAAGCCATGAATTTGGTAATTTATATCTTCTTTGAAACATAAATCAGCGAGGTATTTTATATCTCCATCTGTTATCTCGTTCTTTTGGTAATATATTTCAGTCGCTTTTCTTAACCACAATGGCATTTTGTTAATCCAATTTATTAATTCGTCATTTGAAATCATAAATACCTCCTTACTAAAACACACTCTCTAAGATTCACTTGTATCTAACTATGATTGCGCTAGTTGAGAGCATATATTTTCTTATCACTTATAATCATTTTTTATTTCTTTTTTGAATATCTTTTGTTATTAGTTTAATCAATGATTTTTATTTATGGATGATCTCCCAGTTTCCAGATCTTGTAGAACCAATTCTTTTTATTCTCCTTTTTTCTTTTAAAGAATCTAATGCTCTTTGAATTGATCTTACACTTCTTCCGGTTATTTCTGACAGCTTTTGTCTTGAAACAGCATTATCTTTTTCGATCTCAGAAAGGACAATCAGTTCCAATTCTGTCAGATTATTCTCGTTTATATTGGTGCCAGCTTTAGTGACATTATCAGAACCGTTTTTGGCACTATTCCTGAAAAAGAAAAACCAGAAACCATCTATTTCTTTCTGATAACCAACTTTTACGCCGGCTTTTTTGCATAGATAATATGTCTTCTTCAAACCCGTTCCCCAGGTTTCAACAGCCCTACATTTGTATAAGACATCACATATGATTTCATTTCTAATCTTTGAAGAAATATCTCTTTTAACAAAATCTTCAGGAACAAATTCATCGGGAAAAGCTCCAGGATTATAAATTGCTACTCTTCCTGGATGGATATCAATCTCATGCTTGCTCCAACCAAGATAATCGGCGTGAGCAAAGCTGTTGACGATTATCTCTCTTAATGCTTCAACAGGTATTTCAGGGATTTCGTTTCTATGCAAACCATTGATATCAGCAGACCAGTGAATGTTCTTCTTTATGTAGTTTTCTGCCTCTTTCAGCAATTGAAAGATATTTCCTCTTACGGGATTGATGTCAATGAGCGTGTTTTTCTGATCTGTAGCAAACACTCCCATCTTCAGTTCGATCGGTTCATCGTTTGAAAAGAGATATCTTCCTGCGTTATTAAGGTGCTTCTTATCTTCGGATAGAAGATTCAGTTTTTCCAGGAGCTGTTTCTTGTTGTATTTTGTTTTAGGAAGTCTTTCGCATCCTATAGCATCATCGAAATACTCTTTTAGGGTTTTCTCATCAATTTGATCAATAGTGACGGGTGAAGCTTTTCTTTCCCAGCTTTTGTAGTTTACGGTCATTATGATTTGGGCCAATTCTTCCGGATTCAGTTCCCTGCTTTCATCAGCTACTCTC
>JAFTCJ010000019.1 GCA_017454765.1 Erysipelotrichaceae bacterium
CATAAGAATACTTCCTGTTCTTACTTCCTTTGGGTCTTCCCACAATGATTCCTCCTTTCGTTTCAATCATAAGAAAAAGCAGACTTCGGATTAAGCCTTATATGACTTTTTCCTGTGTCTACTTTTATCTTACTAGTTCACCTAACCACGCTGTTTTTCAAATATTATTGTTTCCTCTTTGACGAATTCATCAGATACATGCCGACAGCCATGATGATCGCAAAGAAGACCAGATAGTAAAGCACCTGCTTTGCGCCGTAGCTGATATAGCAGCAGTAGCACATGAACAGCGAAGCGATCATCGCCAGCAAAGGCAGGACGTATCTCTGCAGGAAATTGTAGTTGGTCTTTTTGATCATGACGAAGATGAACATCGGTACATATAGGGCATAGAGTGTGATGATGCAGATCTCATCTGCTTCCCAGGCCAGGAGCCATTCCGGATTGCCGGTGCCGTTGAAGGCCAGCGGACCCTGGAAGAAGAGCGTTGATGTCTGGAAGAGCCAGAAACCGAGGAGACCCAGTCCGGCGATACAGCTCTTTAAAGGCATGCCGGTATCCTTATCCACATCAGCCAGTACCTTGGGCATCGGACCCAGTCCTCTGATTGCGAGAGAATAAAGCGATCTCATCGTGCACAGTATCATGCCGTTGGCAGTGCCCAGGCAGGAGATGATGATGAATACCAGGATGATGCTGGAGAAGGCGTTGCCGAACACATTGCCGAACGCCAGTACCGGCAGACTGTCTCCGGCCGCAACGATCTCCTGTGTTGAGAGGGTTGCCGACATCGACAGGACATATGCCATATATAAAAGGGTGCAGAAGATGCAGCCGATGACCAGGGCCAGCGGCAGATCCCGCTTGGCATTCTTCAGTTCGGAGTTGATGGCTGCGGAAGCGATCCATCCTTCATAGGAGAAAGCGAACGCGCAGACGCCGGCCAGGATTCCTCCGGAAGACCCTTCTTCAATGACGCTGTTGAGGGCAGCTGCGCAATTGCCGTTGCTTAAACCGATGATGATACCGACGACAGACATCAGGATTAACGGGATGCACTTGATGACAGCGGTGGATACCTGGAACTTTCCTGCCAGTTTCGGTGACAGCATGTTCAGTACCGTCAGTACAACTAAGAAGAGGATCGAGAAGCCGAGCGTCGTCTGACCATACATCTCCTTGCCTAAAAGAAGCGACACATAGCTGGCACCGATGTAACAGAGCGTCGCACCGATGATCGGATTGTAGAAGATCGCCATGAACCAGCCGATGAAGTAGGCATACTTCTCGCCGATCAGCGCTTCCGCATAGTCGACCAGGCCGTTGCAGTGGACATACTCTCTGCCCATGTTCGCAAAAAACAGCGAACAGACGATGCAGATCGCACCTACGACCCCGATGACCAGAAGCGCATCTTTCATCGAACCGTTTGTGAGCTTCAGTAGTTTGACTGCCTTGAAAAAGATGCCCGATCCGATGACGATGCCGATGACCATCGACAGCGCAGTCGGCAGACCGTAGCGCTTTTCCATTCTGTTTTCTTTTTCCATAGCTTACCCCCTTAAACAAAAAAGTCCTCCCTAAGGACGACTTGCCGTGTTACCACCTTAATTCGCTATTCTCATAGCCTCTCGATCACCAACATGATCCTGTCTTTTAACGGTGACAACCGGAAACTTCTACTGTGGATTCAAAGTCCGACTCAACGGTGAATTCAATGAAGTCCGCATCTCCGGATCGCACCCTCCCGGATTCTCTGATATGCTTCTGCTTCATCTACTCTTCCGTTTCTCAGTATTTAAATTTATTTTATGCTTCTTGTTTCAAATAGACAAGAGAAAATTTATCTGTTTGCCAGAAACATGATCAGGACTGAACTGAACGAGAATAAGGCGGCAGCACCGCACAGAATCATTCCGGTCTTGCAGTTTCTGTCCCCTTTCTTTAACCCGATGAAAGCCGCAGTCATTCCGATCAGATCCAGGACAAGCCATAAAGGCGCCAGTTCGTAGATCAGGAGCGAAAGCGTCATAGTGATGATGCCGATGATGGAAGAAAAGGTTGCTGTGTTCATAATAAGGCGTTCATATAATATTCCACCCGCTCGTTCCTGTCGCTGGTCAGGAAACGGACCGGTACGTCTGATTTGTTCAGGGAAGAGAGATGATAGCGGTAAAGCTGCGCCTGTCCGATCAGGAGCCTCTCATCAGTCTGCTTATCATAATAGAAGACGATGTCCAGGCTGTTTTTCCCGATCCGATACAGTTCGCTGCGGGAGTCTCTGATAAATTCGTATCCCTCGTTGCTTTCTTTGAACTGCTTCAGGATCCTTGTTGCCCGCTTGTATCCTTTTTCGCTGTCGGGGATGTCGCCGATCAGTTTGTGTGCTGCGCCCAAAACATAGAGCAGCTTTTCTCTGTCGATGATCTCGTTGTTGTTGAGATCGCTCCAGAGGTCTTTTGATTCCTTTGCCAGATCCAGCAGACGGACGACGACTTCTTCCGGCTTGAGGTAAATATAGGATTCCACATTGGAAGAGATCTTCATGCCGCATTCACTGAGATAGACCGGCTGAAAGAAAGTCACGTCTTCCAGATAGAAGCCGGCGATCTTGTTGGGAAGCTTTCTGTCTTTTGTTACCCTCAGGATCGCTTCCTTGAATTCGTCCAGATCCCGGTACCCATTATAGATGCCGTAGCGTTCCCACATCGTCTTGACGCTTGTCACAGAGAAGCTCACCATCCTGCCGAAACCGACGATGCCTTTTTCTTTTCCCTTGCGGTGTTCCTTGTCTTTTGACAGAAAGAAAAGCAGATCGCCTTCACCGAACTCGGTGAAATTGATGTTTCCGGAAGGCCGCCAGAAATTGATCGTCCTGTGATTGTTCAGACGATGCAGCTCCAGCATTTTGGAATCGGTAATGTAAGCTATGGCTGACATATTTAGACCTCGCTATATTTTTGTCACATCATCATAAACATATGTTCCGTCCAGTATCGACGCAAAGACTTTACTGATGTTGCCGCCCAGGAAAGAAGAGCGGTCTACGATGAAGATACCCAGCTCTTCGCCCTTGGCGTAAGTGCTCGGGTACTTGCGGTCCAGCTCTTCACAGATGCACAGCACCGGCAGCGACAGGGCGTTGCCGAAGCGGTGGTTGTGTACATAGATCTCGTTGAGTGTCGTGGTGTCTGCCTTTGAAGATTTGCAGGAAACAAAGAGGAGGCGGTTGTCCTTGATGATCAGGCAGTCGATCTCGCATCTGACCGGGTAGGCATATTTGTCATCGGAGAAATCGATCACGGCGCTCATCTTGATGTCATCAAAGAGGCCCGATTCATCCAGCTTCAGATAGAGGTAGTTTTCTAAGAAGGCACCGGCTACCGATATCATCTCTTTCAATTTCTTTGTCTTGAATTTCAGCCGGTCGTTCCTGTCGATCTCAAACATCTCCCGGCTTCTGTTATAAGCATCATCAGACGTCAGATCGTTCACATCGCTCTTTTTCAGCTGGTACCAGCCGGAGCCGATATAGTCGCGGTTGGAGATGATCGAGTTGACTTTGTTCACATAACGCACGAAGCTGGCGTAATTGTCCATGTTGTTTTCGACCAGAGCGATCAGCGCTTTCTTCGTTTCTCTGTCGGTCGCACTGCGGTGCATGTATTCCCTGATCTCACCGCCGCGCAGGTTCAGTACATCTTCGATCTGCAGCTTGAATACATCTTTGGTAATGACGGTGTGTGTCCTGTAATCCTTGATGCAGTTTTCTTCATCGTCATAATAGATGATCTGGTTGTTCCTGTTTCTCGTCATCTCAAACAGCAGCAGGGACAGGTATCTGGCTCCGCCGACATCGATGATGATGCCTCTGTTTTTATCCAGCACTTCACTGATCTGCATGTCATCGTCAGTCAGTTTGATGAATTCAGCCCTGACTCCGTTGTATTTTTCAAGTACCTTGCGGATATTGTCAAAACAGTACTCGGATACATCGTGGTGATAGACATAAAAAACCTTTTCAGCTTTCATCGTCAGGGCGCTGATCACGTTGTTGAGAGGATCTACATCATCGTATACGGTTAAGAGTCTAGTCACTTTCTATCTTTCTTCTGTTGTCCAGCGCCTTGATCAGCGTCAGGTCGTCCGCATAGTCAAGGGACGCACCCATAGGCAGACCGTGGGCAAGCCTGGTCACCAGTATGTTTCTGTCTTTCAGTATCTTATCCAGATATAAGGCCGTCATTTCTCCGTCCATCGTCGGGGAGGTGGCGATGATCACTTCTTTTACATCATCATTGATCCTTTCCAGAAGTTTTTCGATATTGATATCTTCCGGATAGATCCCTTTGGAAGAAGAGATCAGCCCGCCGAGCACATGATACGTTCCCTGATAGGAACCGGTCTTTTCGATGGCCACGACATCCTGCGGGTAGGCAACGACCATGATCTGTGAGCGGTCACGGCTGCCGTCCTTGCAGAAGGCACACTCGTCATCATCGCTGAGAAAACCACAGATGCGGCATTTTCTGATCTCGCCGATCCCATTCAAGATGTTGGCTGCCCTGGCGATCTCTTCCCTATCTTTTTCCAGCAACACAAAAGCATAGCGCTGGGCAGTCTTGCTGCCGACGCCGGGAAGTTTTTCAAACAAAGCGATCAGTTCTTCAAATTTCTCAGGATACATTTCTATCTGACAGGCAGTCCCATCGCGCTTGCCATGGAACCGAGCCTTTCTTTCTTGGTGTCTTCCGCTTTTCCGATCGCGTCATTGACAGCGATCATGATCATGTCTTCAATCATTTCTTTGTCTTCCGGATTGAGTATCTCCGGATCGATTGAAACAGACAGGACTTTGTTTTCGCCGTTGACAACGACCTTGACCAGACCGTTTGAGGCGCTTCCTTCAAACTCCATCCCGTTGATCTGTTCCGTTGCTTTTTCCAGCTGTTTCTGCATGGCCTGTGCCTGCTGCATCAGTTTATTGATATCCATATCATTCCTCAACTTTCACTGCATCACCGAAAAGACCGATCAGTTTTTCTTCCGGTGTTGCTTCTCTTTTTTCTGCAATTTTGTATTTTTCCACATAGACCGGTCTGTTCCTGCGGTCAGCGGGCGTCTTTTTGTAAAGGTTGATCAGTTCGTTCTTTCTGATCTGATCGATGGCGTAGATCATCTTGTCGATGCCGAATTCCCTGTTGACGAACTGATAAAGTTCCTCATTGAGTGATCTGGTGTTGATGCTGTCAGCCTGGCTTCTGTTGCCGGAGACGATGATCGCGTCCTTGTTTGAGGCGAAGAGTTCGGTGCCGATCAGCAGCTGATAGAACTTTCTCTTTTCCGGTTCATAGGCATAAAGGTCCAGCTTGTTGTAGATGATCTGGTCAGCGATCTTCAGATCTTTGTTGGCATCCAGAAGGATCGCCAGCAGGAAGTCGATATCCGGATCGACGACTGTTGCATCCGGTACCTCTGTCTTTTCCGGCTCGGCAGGCTGTTCGGCGGTTTTTATCACTTCTGTTTCTGCTTTTTCTTCAGCAGGTTCAGGAACCGCTGCTTTATATGGTTCCCTGCTTCCGTCGCTTTCCGATATCTTGATCAGGGAAAGTTCCAGATATGTCAGGAAGTTCTGGCTTTGCTTTTCCCGGGAAATTAATTCTTCCAGGTTTTTGGCATCCGCAAACAGCGCAGCAGGCGGGATCCTGTTCAGGATCGTCTGTGCCTCCAGTGCTGTCAGCTTGTTCATCAGCCGTTCTTTACCCTGATCGGAATAGATCAGAGCGTCCTTGACGATCTCCAGCAGGTCCAGCGCCAGCCTTCTGGTGTCGCTGCCCTTGATATACATCGCACGCAGCTTCTCGATGACCTCACTGACTTTGCGGTCATGAACTCTGAGATAAAGATCTACCTCATCCGGTGTGGAAGTCAGTCCGAAGATGTGTTCGATATCTTCGAGTCTTAGCGCTTCCGGATTGTAGGAGAGGCACTGCTCCAGCAGGGACAGGGCGTCTCTCATTCCGCCTTCAGCCATTCTTGCGATCTCTTCAACGGCCTTTTCATCAAAAGGAATGTTCTCTTTCTGCAGAATCTCCATCGTTCTCTTTTTGATCTCATAGAGATTGATCTTGGAGAAATTGTATCTCTGACATCTCGACAGGACAGTCGGGATGATCTTCTGCGGATCGGTTGTTGCCAGGATGAAGATGACATGAGCGGGCGGTTCTTCCAGTGTCTTTAATAACGCATTGAAAGCCTGCGTCGACAGCATGTGTACTTCATCGATGATATATACCTTGTATTTCCCCAGCATCGGTGCATAGGGTACCTGTTCAATGATCTGACGCACATCGTCGATGCCGTTGTTGCTGGCGGCATCCAGTTCGATGATGTCGGGATGGTTTCCTTCCAGGTAGGCTCTGCAGTTGGCGCAGCTGTCACAGGACTCTTCTGTGAAAGCCTGACAGTTGACGGCTTTGGCGAACAGCTTCGCGACCGAAGTCTTGCCGGTGCCCCTTGGTCCGGCGAAAAGATACGCGTGAGCGATCTTGTTGCTGCGGATCGCGTTGACTAAAGTCCTGACGATATAATCCTGTCCGACGACTTCGGAGAATTTTGCGGGTCTGTATGTTCTGTAAAGTACCTGGTATGCCATACCATTATTATAACCCAATAAATAGCGTGTTTCCTTTACAAAACAGACAAGAAAACAAAGTCTTTTCCTGAGGCTGTATCGTGTCATATAATTTCCTTGGAAAACATTTGATCGGAGGTTTTATATGTTGATACTTATTCTGATACTTATTCTCTTTTTCCTGATCAGGTATATCGGCAAAGCAAAAAATCAAAAGGTTCCTGAAGGCGGGATCAGCGAAGAGATGTATGTCGACATCAACGGCACAAAACAGTGGATCAGCATCTACGGCAGGGATCTGAACAATCCGGTCCTGCTTTATCTCCACGGCGGGCCGGGATCGGCGACCAGCCCGTATGATTACGCGTTTACCCGCAAGTGGAGCGATGTCTATACGGTTGTGACCTGGGACCAGTGTAATGCCGGCAAGAGCTTTGACAAGGCTCACGAAGTCGAAACGATCACACATGACGGCATGATGAAAGACGGAAAAGAAATGACTGAGTTCCTGCTGAAACATCTTTCCAAAGACAAACTGACGCTGCTGGGTCATTCGTGGGGTTCCATGTTCGGAGCCAATCTGGCTTTGGAGTATCCCGAATATTATGAAGCTTTTATCGGGACCGGTCAGTGTATCGACATCGACGAGAACGAGATCCGTTTTGCACAGGCCGCCAGGAAATGGGCGGAAGGAGATAAAGACGCGGAAAAACTGCTAGCAAAACTGAATTATGAAAAAGGCATGGACATGGACTACGTTACGGCTCGCAACAAGTTCATGAAGAAATATCACTACGACATGATGAAAGACGGAACCGACTACAACATGTTCGCGGCCGTTCTGTTCAACCCGTATTATTCCCTGAAAGATATTCTGGACTATGTTCTGAACCTCAGAAGAAGTCTGAATCCCTATTTCGGCTTCATGTCCAACGGATTAAAGAAGTTCTCGCTCTTCGGCAGATATGAATATCAGATCCCGTATTACAACATCAACGGCGATATCGACTATCAGACCAACTTTGAGCTGGCCTGTGAGTATTTTGAGAAAGTCAGGGCTCCTTATAAAAAGATGTACGTCATGAAGGACGGGACGCACGGTCTTCTGGAATCAAGATCGGCAGAATTCTCGCAATACGTTCACGAAATCGCAGAAACACAGAAAGAAAACCGCTCCTGATATACAGAAGCGGTTTTTCTTTCTGTTTATCTCTTTGTCTTGAAGAAGTCTTTCAGGATCTGTGAACATTCCGTTTTCATCAGCCCTTCCTCAATTTCGGGATAGTGATTGATGTTTTTAACATTATAGATGTTCAGGTTGGATACGAGGGCTCCCCCTTTCGGGTCCCGGCATCCGAAATATATTTTATCTATCCGGGAGTTGATGAGTGCTCCTGTACACATCAGACAGGGCTCCAGTGTCACATAGATGTCACAGCCCTTCAGATTCCAGTTATCCAGTTTTTTACAGGCTTTTCTGATACACTCGATCTCCGCATGAAAGACGGCACAGTCTTTGCGCACCTTCCTGTTGTGGGCTCTGGCGATCACTTTGTCGTTCCTGACGATCACACAGCCGATCGGCACTTCATCTTCTTCAAACGCTTTTTCCGCTTCTTTATAAGCGAGCATCATGTATTTTTCTTTTTCCATAATAAAAATGGTACACACAAACAGAGGTTCGTATGGCTGCTTGCTTCCGCACCTGACCAAGTTAGTAACATGATTGTTGTACCGTCTTTATTTTAACTTAAGATGCTTTTTCTTTCAATCCGCCTGTTTTATAAGAGATCTTTCAGCAGGCTGCGGTCAAATTCAGTGAAATCCCTGATCTTCTGTCTGATCTGCGGCAGGTCCGGATTGTTGGGTTTTTTGATAATGACGATGTTTTTGCAGCCGGCTTCAGCAGCTTTTCTGATTGATGTCGGAGAATCGTCAAAGACCAGGCATTCCTTTATATCCACTCCAAGCCTTTCTGCGCCTTTCAGATACATGTCTTTTTTATCATAGGAAACCCCGTCATCATAAACAACCCTGTCTCTGTCAAACCATCTTTCAAGGTGCAGGAATTCGAAATAGAAATCAACATTGACATCCAGGGATGCTGTACACATGTTGATAGGGATCTGTTTTTCTTTCAGAAGATCCAGCAATTCCTCAGCTCCGGCAGTCATTGCGCTTCTTCCGGATTCGCGGCAGAAGCGCTGATAATACTCTGTTTCCTTGCGGATGGACCAGTACATAATCTTTTCTTCATCGTGCGGCAGACCGAGTTTTTCAAACAACCCTTCCACAAACAGATAGTTGCGGGCACCGATGAACAATCCGTACAGGGCTTCAAAATTAAGCTTTCCTTCCGACAGCTCCTCTACGGTGGCTCTCCAGGCTTTTGTGTTGATCTCGTCGTCTTCAAACAGTGTTCCGTTATAGTCAAATAAAACAGCCTTGATCATATCTCAATTGTACACTATGTTTCACGTGAAACATCTGAAAAGGGCTTTTCAGCCCTTTGTGTCGATTGTTTGTAAAAAGAAAGGAATGTTTCACGTGAAACATTCCTCTGGTTTTATTTCCTGACGATCTTCTTCTGTCCGCCCATGTAAGGCTGCAGAACTTCCGGAATATCGACGGATCCGTCTTCGTTGTAGTTGTTTTCCAGGAAAGCGATCAGCATTCTCGGAGGAGCGACGACGGTGTTGTTCAGGGTATGCGGGAAATAGTTGCCGTTTTCGCCCTTGACCCTGATCTTCAGTCTTCTGGACTGCGCTTCGCCCAGGTTCGAGCAGGAACATACCTCAAAGTACTTCTGCTGGCGCGGAGACCAGGCCTCAACGTCACAGGACTTGACTTTCAGGTCTGCCAGATCGCCCGAGCAGCACTCCAGGGTCCTGACCGGAATGTTCAGCGACAGGAAGAGATCTACCGACAGCTTCCACATCTTGTTGTACCAGTCCATGGATTCCTCCGGCTTGCAGATGACGATCATCTCCTGTTTTTCAAACTGATGGATCCTGTAGACGCCTCTTTCTTCGATGCCGTGCGCGCCTACTTCCTTACGGAAGCACGGAGAATAGGAAGTCAATGTCATCGGCAATTTGGATTCTTCGTTGATCGTATCGATGAAACGTCCTATCATGGAGTGCTCGGATGTACCGATCAGATAGAGGTCTTCCCCTTCGATCTTGTACATCATGTTTTCCATTTCCTTGAAAGACATGACACCGGTGACAACTTCCGAACGGATCATGAACGGCGGAACACAGTAGGTAAAGCCTTTGTTGACCATATAGTCACGGGCATATGCCAGGATCGATGAATGCAGTCTGGCAATATCGCCGGTCAGATAATAGAAACCGTTGCCTGAAGTCTTGCGGGCCGAATCAAGGTCGATGCCTTCAAAACTCTCCATGATATCTGTGTGATATGGGATCTCGTAGTCAAACGATCTCTTGGTGCCGAACTGTTCGATCTCAACGTTTTCAGAATCATCTTTGCCAATCGGGACCGATGCATCGATGATGTTCGGGATCACCAGCATCCTCTGTCTGATCTCTTCTTCCAGCTGCGGTTCTTTCAGTTCGCATTCCTCGATCTGTTCGCCGATCAGTTTGACATTGGCTTTGACTTCTTCAGCTTCTTCTTTCTTTCCCTGGGACATCAGGGCACCGATCTGCTTGGATGCGCTGTTTCTCTGAGCCCTGAGTTCATCAGCTTTTGTGCGCAGTGCGCGGTACTCTTCATCCAGCGCTTTTACTTCGTCGACCAGTACCAGTTTCTCATCCTGGAATTTCTTCCTGATGTTTTCCTTGACCAGTTCCGGATTTTCTCTGATTAATTTAATGTCGATCATATTCCCCTCCTGAAAAATAAAAAGGTGATATACAAGGGCGCAGGATGCGCGGTACCACCTTTTCTTATAACTCTTTCCTTTAACGCAGGACTACGTGTCTGATTGGGACACCTCATAAGGTAGATTCGCTGAGCATTCACTGATAAGTTTCACCGGCCCTTATCTCTCTGCAAGCTTCTGCTCAGTTACTTGTCCTTAACTTTTACATTTCAATACTAACACAAATTATCATGAATCAGTACAGAAACCGTATGATTTCCTAGGTAATGGATTCGTTCTCTCCGGTATCCAGTCTGACGGCTTCTCCGTTTCTGGCGAAATAGATCTCTTTGTCTGAGCCTTTGAATCCGATGCCTTCCCTGCTGAAGAATTCTTCTTCACTGAGAGATGTTCCGGAGGAATAGCATTCAGCCACTTCAAACGGTTCTGTTCCTTTCTTCACAGCCATGAGCGCTTTTCCGTCCTTGAAATAGAAGTATCCGTCATTTCCCAGGATATATCTTTCCGGATAGTACGGTCCTGCGACGGTCTCGCTTGTTCCGTCGCTGTAAGCAAATTCTCCTTTGGCGCTGAAGTAGTACAGGACCTTGCCCGTCTCGTCCCAGTCATAGAGTTCATAGACGCCTTCTTCGTTGCAGAAGAATTCGCTGTCGCTGCCGTTGTACTTATGGACAAGATAATTCTCATCCAGCCAGAACAATGTTTTTCCGTCCTTGCTGACGACGTGATCATAAACGGTTTCGCTGATGACCTCCATGTTCAGGTCTTTGTCAAAGCGGACAAGTGCTCCGTCCGCTGTTGTCATATACTGCTGTTTGAAATCGCCGATGGCGAAATGATACAGCGTCTGTGTCTTGCTGCCGGCGGTGTAATTGGTGTAGCTGATTACCGGTACCCCTGTCGGAAGGATGATCTCGTAAATGCCTCCGCTTTCCCCGAACGTTCCGCTTCTGGTCTTGCCGCCTTCATAAATAACGAAACCTTCACTGTCGCAGGTAAGGATCTGAGAATAATCGAGGTTAGCGCAGATGAAATCAAGGGAATCGCTGATCAGTGATTCGCCTTTACCGCTACATACCATCAGCCTGTTGTTTGAATCGGTGTAATAGACTTCCCCTTTCTCCGAAACAGCGATCAGTCCGCTGATGTCATCGATCGGAAGGACGTGGTCGCCTGAAGAACAGACATGGACTTTTGTCCCTTCCTCTTCTTCGCTGACATAAGCCATCGTCGATCCGGTATAAGACAGGACGTGGTCGCCGTAGCGGGCGATCGCTTCTTCGTCAGTTATCACGGCTTTATCGTTCTTGTTTTTCACCTGATACAGATGAACGGATCCGTCTTCTGCATCGGTGTAGTAAACAACGTCTCCGCTGTCAGAAAGCGTATAGCTGTCATAAGTGCCGCTGATCAGATCGACGCTGCCGTTTTTATAGACATAGATGTTGCTTTCTTCTTCGGTCTTGCCCTGGATCAGAAGGGTTTTGTTGTCGAGACTGCGTCTGGTGTTTTTGGCTGTTACGCCTTCCAGCTCCGCTTTCTTTGTGCTTCCTTCAAACAGGTACAGGCCGCTGTCTCCCTGAATAAGCTGGACCTTATCCTGCTGGAACAGATAGTCTGTTTTCTTTCCGCCGCTGCCGGAAGAAGTGAGCCAGAAGATGCCTCCTGCCAGCAGAGCCAGTATTGCCGCGGCAATAACTATCGTCTTCTTGTTCAGCTCAACTCCTTTTAAAGCGGGTATCGATCTGCTGCCCTGTTCATCAGATAGTTTTCTGCCGCAGTTCATGCAGTAGATATAATCGTCTTTGTTCTGTGTCTTACAATACTTACATTCTTTCATCAGAAATCTCCGTAGTTGCTTGATTTGTGGTCAACGTTTCCGTTGCTGACATTAAATTTCAGAGTATATGAATTTCCGCCCGGGAAGCTGTAGTACTCGTCGTTTCCGTTTAAGAGCAGTCTCTGGTAAGTGCCCATGGAACCGAAGGCTTCGTTCGGTCCGTACCAGTACTCGCTTTCGGCGTAGGCGATCGCCATTCTGAACTTACCGCCCTGGAAATAAGCAGTGGCTGATGCGCCGTCACGGATATAGAGTGATTCTACCAGCACATCGTTGCTGTCATAGATCTTAACGAACATATCCTCATCATCCTTTGTGTCATAGATGGTGACACTGACGGATCCTGAGGTGGTGTTGCGGTAGATGATGCCGGAGGAAGGTCTTTCCTGATGGCAGGATTCTGCCAGCTCTGCCGCGTCCTTGAAATCGTAACATTTATTGAAACGGGATACGGCGCTGTAGAAAAGTTCCTGATCATAGAACTGTTTGCCTTCGATATAGTTGACATAATCCTCCGCCTTGTAGCACACCAGGGAGTTGTCAGTTGAAGCAACGTTTCTGAATTCTTCCAGCACAGAGTAGTCGTCTTTATCAAACGCGGCTTTCGCGTTCAGGAAACGGATGATGTCAAACGCGTTGTTGAGGTACTCGTCTTTGACAGTCTTGCTTTCGGTGAGTTCTTCCAGCTGACTTAAGGCATCACTGTCTTTCTCATTCAGGAACGAAAGAACGCCTTCGCAGTACCTGGTCATACCTTCGCTGTCCAGAAGCCCTTCAGCTGCCGCAAACATGTCTTTTGCAGAAGAATAATCCGATGCATTATTTCCCAGGGAAATAATCTGAAGACCGGAAATATAGTTGATATACTTCCCGGAATCTCCGAGTTCCGGAACGTTTTCAAAACGGCTGATTGCCTTGTCAAGGTCTCCCTTACTGAAGGCATCGAGAGCATTGCAGTAAGTGACATAGTCACCGCTGTCTTTGTAGTCTTCCAGTTCCCTGAAGACCTCGGCCGCCTCGCTGTAGCTGCCGTCGTTCAGCAGCTGCATGGCGTTTTTGTACTTGCTGCTCTTCTGAATTGCCGGTACCGCAAACAGAAGGATCGCAAGCGCCGCCAGCGCGATCGCTCCGGCCAGTATCCACTTCTTGTTGATCCCGGCTTTGACGCCTTTTTCTTCACCGAGCGCCTTACCGCAGTACGGACAGTGTTTGGCGATTGCCGGTATCTGCTTTCCGCAGAACGGACAGTTCATCAGTTCCTCTGCTTCGGCCTCCGGTTCCGGATTTGTTTTCGCAATCTCTTCAACTGCAGCTTCTTCTGCAGGAGCCTCGATCGTCTCGGGTTTTTCTTCCTCTTTCTTCCTGACGATCTTTCTGATCACCGCAATTTCTTTCTGTCTTTTTTCCTGAACTTCCTGTTTTTCTTCAGTGGGTAATTCTTCGTTCAGGACTTCATCTTCACGATCCATCTTGCCCCTCCTTCTTTCGAACTGCCGTTATAAGAAAACAACAATTCTGTATATATTAATATAAACATATCTTTAAGAAAATTATACATTGTTTGTCTACCGGTTTCTATCGGCTGAAAGCAAAAAAAAGAAAGCGATTATTCATCGCCTTCTTCTTTATCTTCTTCGCTGTGACTCATCACGCTGACGGCCGATACGACTGTGCCTTCCTGCGGCTTGATCAGTCTGACGCCCTGAGTCGCTCTGCCCATCGTCGACACCTTCTCCAGATGGATACGGATGATGATACCGTCGTTGGTCATGATCAGACAGTCTTCGTCGCCGTTGACTGCTTTCAGGGCAACAAGATCACCGTTCTTCTCATTGATATTGATGGTCTTGACACCCTTGGCACCTCTGGATGTCAGTCTGTAGTCTTCGACCGGTGTCTGCTTGCCGTAACCGAGCTTGGATACGACCAGGATCTTTGATCCTTCCGCATCGGTACACATGCCGATGACTTCGGAACCGTCCACATTCATGCCTTTCACACCGGTAGCGTTTCTGCCCATCGGTCTGACGCCTCTTTCATCAAAGCGGACAGCTTTTCCGTTGGCGGCACCGATGATGATTTGTGAGTCGCCTTCTGTCGGTCTGACCGCAACAAGCTCGTCGTCTTCTCTGAGTGAGATCGCGATCTTGCCGTTCTGACGGATCGATTCGAATTCGGATGCCGGTACCCTCTTGCACAGACCGTTCTTTGTGACGAAGAACAGGAATCCCTTGACCTCCCATTCACGGTTGATCGGCACCAGAGCCTTTACTTTCTCGTCTTTATCAATATTGATGATATTGATGACAGGGATGCCTTTGGCGTTTCTGGATGCTTCCGGAATGTTGAAACCTTTGATCCGGTACACTTTTCCTTTGTTGGTGAAGATCAGCAGGAAGTCGTGCGTAGACATCGTGATATTCTGATCGACGACGTCGTCTTCGTTCAGACTCATGCCCTTGACGCCTCTGCCGCCGCGGTTCTGCAGGCGGTAGGTATCGATCGGCAGGCGTTTGACATATCCGTTGTTGCTTAAGGATATGATGATGTCTTCGACCGGGATGAGATCTTCGTCTTCCATGGAGATTTCGCCTTCAATGATCTCTGTGCGGCGTTTGTCACCGTATTTGTCTTTGATCACTGTCAGTTCGTCTTTGATGATCTGTACGACGCGGTAGTGATTTGCCAGGATGTCTTTCAGATCTTCGATCTCGATATAGAGTTCTTTCAGTTCGCTGATGATCTTTTCTCTGGATAATCCCGTCAGTCTTCTTAACTGCATATCCAAGATGGCTTTACCCTGAATGTCATCGATACCGAATTCTGCGTTCAGTTTCTGCAGCGCTTCATCGTCATCTCTGGAACTCCTGATGATTTCGATCACTCTGTCAATGTTGTCTAAAGCGATCTTCAGTCCTTCCAGAAGGTGGGCACGTTTCTCATCTTCGTTGAGATCGTACTGCGTCCTTCTGCGGATGACTTCGATCTGGTGATCGATGTAGCACTGGATGATCTCTTTCAATGACAGCAGCATCGGCCTGTTGTCGACCAGGACGTTGTTGTTGATGCCGAAGGAAGACTGTACCGGTGTCAGTTTGTAAAGCTGATTGAGTACAACTTCCGGCTGGACGTCTTTCTTGAGTTCGATCTCGATGCGGATGCCATTTCTGTCGTTTGACAGGTCTTTGAGTTCCGATATGCCGTCGATGATCTTTTCTTTGGCAAGCTGGTGTATCTTTTCGAACATCATCAGTTTGTTGACCAGATACGGGATCTCTCTGATGATGATCTTGTGTCTGCCCTGATGCATATCTTCGATCTCAACCTTTGATCTGACGATGATGGAGCCTCTGCCGGTCTCATATGCCTGACGGATACCCGATCTGCCGACGATGTAGCCACCGGTCGGGAAATCAGGTCCCGGAATCTTATCCATCAGTTCGATGGTTGAGATGTCGGGGTTGTCCATAACGGCGATGATGCCGTCAATTGTTTCGCCCAGGTTGTGCGTCGGCATGTTGGTGGCCATACCGACCGCGATACCCATTGAGCCGTTGACCAGAAGGTTCGGGAAGCGGCTGGGCAGAGCGACCGGCTCTTTGTGTCTGGCGTCATAGTTGTCGCGCCAGTCCACTGTTTCTTTCTTGATGTCCTGGAGTAATTCCAGGGAAATCTTGGACATACGGGCTTCTGTATAACGCATCGCTGCGGCGCCGTCTCCGTCCAGGGAACCGAAATTTCCGTGTCCGTCGATCAGTGGATAGCGGTAGGAGAACGGCTGCGCCATTCTGACCATGGTGTCATAGATCGCCGTATCGCCGTGCGGGTGATATTTGCCCATGACTTCACCGACGATGTTCGCCGACTTGACGTGCGGTTTGTCCGGAAGGAATCCTGCATCATACATTGCCCAAAGAACTCTTCTGTGTACCGGTTTCATACCGTCCTTTACATCAGGAAGAGCACGGTCAATAATGACGGACATGGAGTAGCTTAAGAAGTCTTCCCTCATTTCTGAGGAAATATTGACTTCCTTCATGTTGCCGTGATTGAAAAATCTGTTATCTAATTCTTCCATGTGCGGCCTCCTTAAACATCAAGGTTCTTGACGAAGTGGGCGTTTTCAACAATGAAGTTCTTACGCGGTTCCACTTCATCACCCATCAGCATAGAGAATACCGAATCGGCATCGATCGCATCTTCGATCGTCACCCTCTTCAGTGTTCTGTGTTCCGGATCCAGCGTGGTCTCCCAGAGCTGGCTGGCATCCATTTCACCGAGACCTTTGTATCTCTGAATATCGTACTTCTCGTCGCCGAAGTCTCTCTTGGCGAGTTCGAGTTCTTCTTCGGAATAACAGTATCTCAGTGTCTTCTGTCCTTTGAACAGTTTGTACAGAGGAGGCATGGCGATATAGACATATCCTCCTTCGATCAGCGGTTTGAAGTATCTGTATAAGAATGTCAGCATCAGTGTGGAAATGTGCTGACCGTCGACGTCGGCATCGGTCATAATGACGATCTTGTGATAACGGAGTTTTGAGATATCGATATTGTCTCCGTATCCGCAGCCGAAGGCCTGCATCATCATCCTGATCTCGGCGTTGTCGAATATCTTGTGTTCACGTGCTTTTTCCACGTTCAGGATCTTTCCTCTTAAAGGAAGGACAGCCTGGAAGTTGGAATCACGTCCGTTCTGGGCGGAACCGCCGGCTGAATTACCCTCGACGATATAGATCTCGCAGATCGAAGGATCACGTGACGCACAGTCTTTCAGTTTGGTCGGCAGATTGCCTGATCCGAAATCATCTTTTCTTCTGATGCTTTCTCTGGCTTTCTGTGCCGCCAGTCTGGCTTCGGAAGCGGACTTCGCTTTTTCAATGATGATCTTGGCAACATCCGGATTTTCCAGCAGGTATCTCTTCAGGAAATCTCCGAAGATCTTGTTGACGACCGGTTTGACTTCGGCGTTGCCGAGTTTTCCTTTGGTCTGTCCTTCATACTGCGGATCCGGATGTTTGACGGAGATGATTGCTGTCAGACCTTCCCTGAGATCGTCGTTTGTCAGGTTCGCATCATCTTTTTTGATCAGATTCTTATCTCTGGCATAGGCATTGATGACGCGGGTCAGTGTCTGTCTGAATCCGTCCATATGCATACCGCCGTCCGGCGTGAAGATGTTGTTGCAGAAGGAATAAACTTTCTCGGTATAGGATGTGTTGTACTGCAGGGCTACTTCGACCGCAATCGAAGTGCTGCTGTCGGTGCCGTCGCAATAGAGAACATCTTCAAACAGTTTGTTTTCGTTCTGATCAAGGAATTCAACATATTCCTTGATACCGCCTTCATAACAGAAAGAATGACTTCCTTTATGTTCATCTTCTTTTTCCCAGTTGAATATCAGTCTGACTCCTTTGTTCAGGAAAGCCATCTGCCGGATACGGTCAAACAGTGTTCTGTAATCATAGACCGTTCCTTCTTTGAAGATCTCGGGATCCGCCTTGAAAGAAACGATCGAACCGGTATCCTTCAGATCGCAGGTACCGATCTCTTTCAAAGGCTGGTCGACCTGACCGCCGTTTTTGAAACGGATGAAATAGATTTTTCCGTCTTTATGAATGGTGACTTCCAGCCATTCAGAAAGTGCGTTGACGACAGAGGCACCGACACCGTGCAGACCGCCGGACACTTTATAAGCACCGCCGCCGAATTTTCCGCCCGCATGAAGAACGGTAAAGATCGTCTCAACAGTGGAGACACCGGTCTTCGGGTGTATCTCTACAGGCATGCCTCGGCCGTTGTCCTTGACTGTCACGACGTCCCTGTCATCAACACTGATCTCAATATCCGTTGCATATCCTGCCAGAGCTTCATCAACAGAGTTGTCGATGATCTCCCATACCAGGTGATGCAGACCGGTGGATGAGGTCGTGCCGATGTACATGCCGGGTCTTTTTCTGACAGCCTCAAGACCTTCCAGTACCTGTATATCATCAGAAGTATAGTTGTCGTGTTTTATGCTTGTGTCTGACATCTTATTCCTCCTTTAACTCAATCAGTTTGTAGTTCTTTTTGATATCAAGATTATTGATATCGGTATTGGTGATGATCACCTGTGTATTTTCAGGAATGATATTCAACAGTCTTTCCTGGTTTTCCTTATCCAGTTCCGAGAGAATATCATCCAGCAGTACGATCGGTGTGGATCCGGTAGAGAACTGAATATATTTCATCAGTGCGAATTTGAAGGCGATCAGAACCATACGTTTCTGTCCCTGAGATGCGATGGAATTAAGTTCATAACCATCCATATAGAAACTGTAATCATCATGATGGGGACCGAACGTTGTGTAGTGATAGTAATAATCCTTATCTCTTGATTTTTCCAGTTCGGAATTCACATTTTCGATCTCGCTGCATTTTTTATATACAACAGAGATATCAGCTTCTTTTCCGGAGATCAGGGAATAGATCGGAGAGATATATTCGTTGATCACTGCGAAGAAATTGCTTCTTTCCTGAATGATGATCTTGATCATGGGAGACATGGATTCATTGATCACATTCAGCAGCAGATCGTCCGGTTCCAGTTGTTTTAATAATTTGTTTTTATCTTTTAATAAGGAGTTGTATTTCAGCAGCGACTGAATGTAGATCCTGGAAACTTTTGATATTTCGATATCCAGCAGTTTCCTTCTTTCACTCGGTGACTGGGTAAACAGTTCCAGATCGCTCGGTTTGAACAGGATCGCATTGACTCTGCCGATGAAATCGGATGTTTTTTTAATCAGATTGTTGTCAATATATAAAGATTTGTTCTTTTTGTTGATGACGATCTTATATTCTTTTTCTTCGGTATTCAGGATGATCCTGGCAAATTCTTCTCCTTTGCGGATCAGGTCGGAATCATTTGCCGTACGGTATGATTTTGTATTGGATATGACGATGATACTTTCCAGGATGTTTGTCTTACCGGTACCGTTTTTGCCGACAATAATATTCAGAAACGGATCAAATTCAAAAAAACTGCGGCGGGCGTTGCGGTAATTGTTGCATCTGACAGTTTTTACCGACATATTTCATACACCTCGCCGTTGATTCTGATGACATCTTTTTCATACAGTTTCCTGCCTCTGCGCTGATCTCCTTCGCCGTTGATCTCAACAGGATTTTCTTTCAGGAAAAATCTTGCTTCACCGCCGGAAGAGATCAGATCAGCCAGTTTCAGAAACTGTCCGAGTGTGACATATTCGTCTCTGATTTTAATCTTTTGAATCTGAGCCATATACATGCAAATTATAACATTTTTGGCTTTATTTTTCCATGCGCGGGGCTTTATAAAAAGTATGTGATACACCTAATCAAAATAAAAACTCGTCTGAAAACGAGTTTTTATGGCTTTATTTTTGATTTTAAGTATTTTAATGATATGTTCTGACCGGAGAAATCAACTGAATCAGGGAATCATCTCCTTCTTTTTTGACGACCATAGGCTTCAGTTCCCCTAAAAAATTGATCGTCACTTCATCGCTGCCAATCGCTTTTAAGGCATCCTGCAGATATTTGCCGGAACATGATATTTCCAAAGGAGTCCCTTCATAAGAAATGACACCGATTCTTTCAAAAGAAGAGATCATTGTCTGATTGGAAGAAGTGAGCTCCAGTTTTTCCGAATCAATATTCATTTTGATTGTATTCTTACCGTCGGCTTTAATAAATAAGGTACGGTCGATTGCTTTGATCAGATCGTTTGCAGAAACGACCAGTTTCTGTGTGAATGAAGCAGGTACCAGTCTGCTGGTATCAGGGAATTCATCATCCAGAAGCCTTGTTTCTATGATTGAATTTCCGAAAATAAAGGAAATCTTCTGATTGTCGATCGCAATAGTCACTTCTTTTTCTCCGACGATCGAATGACAGATCTCGTTCAGATATTTGCACGGAACAGTGATATTGAAATTCAGATCGGTATCGATATCGATTGTTTTTGATGCCAGGCGGTAGGAATCGGTCGCATTTGCATACAGTTTGCGGTCATGTGCTGAGAGATTGACACCGGTCAGTACCGGTCTGGTTTCTTTGTCAGAGCAGGCAAAGGAAGTTTCATCTATGATCTGATTGAATAAAGTTGTTTCCAGTTTGAATGGTTCATTGTCTCTGATTTCAAAACTGATATTAGGATACTCGAAAGCTTCCATACCGTTGACTTTGAATTCAGAATTGCCGCCGTAGATTTTGACCAGAGTTCCGTCAATCGTTTCAACATTGATAAAATCACTGTCGATCTTTCTGGCGATTTCTAAGATATATCTTGCTTCCAGAACAATCTCCCCCGGTTCGTTGATGATCAGAGCGTTTCTGTCATTATTATTAATGGATGTTCTGATAGATATATTGGAATCTGAAGAAACAAGAGTCAGAGAATTCTCTGTCGCTGTAAATTTGATACCTGATAAAGAAGGAAGCGGAGTTGTGGAAGATATTGCTCTTGAAGAAAGAGATAGTGCATCCAGAAATTCTTTTTTTGAAATTTTGAAATTCATGTCGTGCTCCTTTATATTTATTTTTTAATTCTCATTATTATTATCCTGTTGATAATTGTGGAAAAGTCTGAAAGACCCTTTATTTCGTATATAATTTTATCATTTTTACTGTTGATGTCACAGTGGAATGACTACTTGATTCTTGATTCGATATCATTGATTGCCTTCAGATACAAAGGATCGGTCTTGATCTTGTTTTCCACACTGGCGATCGCACTCATTACCGTGGAATGATCTCTTCCGCCGAATTCCCTGCCGATATCATCGTATGTCGCATCTAAAAGTTTGCGGCACAGATACATCGCGATCTGTCTGGCGTTGGAGATGTTCTTGGTACGGTTGGCGGATGTGATTTGTTGTTTGGTGAGGTTGTAGTAATCACATACCGCCTTTCGTACCGTTGAAATAGCTAATTCATTCTTCGAATCCTTGATCTGATCCTTGAAAGCATCGATCGCCAGTTTTAAAGTGATACGATTGCCTTCCTGCGGATTCGGGAACATAGCGGAATAAAACAATAATCTGTTGACAGCACCTTCCAGACTTCTGACATCCTGCGAGAAGTTGGTTGCCAGATAGCTGAAAACATCATCATCGATATCATTAATGGATGATTTATTGTATCCGGGATAATTTGCGATTTTCATCTTTAATATATTGATGGAAGTTTCATATTCCGGAGCTTCGATATTTACATTCAGACCCTGATTGAAACGGGAAATGATACGGTCGGAAAGACCTCTGATATCACCGGGCGTACGGTCGGATGTGATACAGATTTGTTTCCGGTTGTTGATCAACTCATTATAAATCGTGAAAAATAATTCGTTTGTCTTATCTTTGCCGGCAATATTCTGAATATCATCAATCAGTAAAAGATCAAGATCCTCAAAAACCTGCTTCAGTTCATCATATCTGTTTTCTTTGGATGCCTTGATGACATTATCTACAAATTCCATGCCGCTCATAAATCCGATCTTTTTATCCGGATAAAGAGATCTGACATGGTTGCCTATCGCATTTAACAGATGTGTTTTGCCCAAACCCGGATTGCCGTATATAAATAAAGGATTAAAAACAATACCAAGGTTGGATGCGCAGGTCATGGAAGCGACCTGGGCCTGTGCGTTGGACCTGCCGACGACAAAGTTAGCGAACGTCTGATTCGGATCGATCTTCCGCGGCAGAAAATCACTTTCATAATCTTTCTCGGCCGCAGCTGAAGAACTGATATAATCTTCCTGCTGCATTAGTTTGACTGAAAGATTTTTATGAAAAACTTCTTCCAGACAGCTTTCAATCAGATCGATATGATCTGACATGATCGCATAATTAATAAAAGCCGGAACCGTGATAATTGCATTATCTTCATCCAAAGAAACAAGTTTTGAATCAAAATAAGGCAGCACACTCTCAGCGATCTGACCGGAGTCAGCTATATATTTTAAGGTCTGGGACCATTTGTCATTCAGGTAAAAATCAATTGTAGTCATGGTGCTTCACCTCATAGAGGTAAAAATATCATAACATCATTTTTCCACAATTTTAAGCATAAAAAATCAGGAGTTTTCCACAATCCACAACAGAAATAAATCAATAATCCCGAATTTATCGCACCTCTTATATTTTTCCACATTTTTCCACAATTTTTGTTTTGTGGAAAACCTGTTGATAAGTTATCCACAAAATTTCAAACAGCTGAAAGAAGTGAAATATAAAACAAATCCACAGAGGTTTTTGGATAAAACACATCTCTAAAACCCTTATTTTAAAAGGTTTTCAGAAAGTTTTCCGCTTTTCAACAGTATGTTGAAAACATTAAAATGTGGATGTGGAAAAGTGTTGGTTGTACCGATTGTAAAATGAAAAAGTTTTCAAAACATTTCAAACACACCGCCAGATAATTCAACAAAAACAAAAAGAAATACCGGATATAATATTAAATATGAAAAAGATCCATAAGTGCATTTTAACAAACATCTGCCTGGTTTATAAGGATGATCAGATACTGGTGATCGACAGGAAGAAAAAAGACTGGCCCGGACTGACGTTTCCCGGAGGTCACGTTGAGGAAAATGAAGACTTTCATGATTCGGTCATCAGGGAAGTGAAAGAAGAGACCGGACTGAAGATCAGAAACCCGATCCTTTGCGGGATTGAAGAATTCAAAACCAAAGAGGAAGACAGATATCTGATGCTGTATTATAAGACAGATAAGTTCTCCGGAAAGATCAGATCTTCCAGAGAAGGAGAAGTTTTCTGGATCAACAAAAACGATATGGATAAATATAAACTTTCTCTGGATCTGAAAAGGATCTATAAAGTGATGACCTCTGACGAACTCAGTGAGATCATTTATTATGAGAAAGACGGAAAGTGGAGGTCAAAAACCGTATGATCAATATTACATTACCCTCTGTTGTCAATATCAGGGATTTCGGCGGTACCGTCAATAAAGAAGGAAGAACGATCAGAAGAAACTGCATGATCCGTTCAGGTTTTCTGATCAACGCCAGCGAAGAAGATATTTCCTATCTGCAGAGAGAACATAACCTGAAGAAGGTGATTGATCTGCGTACGTTCTCGGAGATCGAAGAGGCACCGGATCAGACGGGTACCCTTGAATACATACACGTACCGATCATCAGAGACTTCAGAGACGGCATCACCCACGAGAACAGAGAAAGCAGGAAGTTCCCGGATCTGGCAGACACTTACAGAGATATGGTGTGCAAGGAAGAATATGTCGAAGGTCTGAGGAACGTTCTGAATGAAATCCTGGATCATGATTATGACTCCGGTGCCGTGCTGTGGCACTGCAGTGAAGGTAAGGACCGCTGCGGTCTGATCTCAGCTCTGGTGATGATGATACTGGATGTGGATGAAAAGACGATCAGGGAAGATTATCTGGAAACAAATAAAACCAGTATCCCCAAGGCGGAAACGATCTATAAGAGGATCGCGGAAAGCGGTGATGAAGAAATTGCGAAAAGCGTATATAAGGCACTGATCGCCGACGAACGTTATCTCAATACAGCACTTAATTCCATGACGGATAATTATCTGGAAGACGTCCTGAAGCTGGATAAAAACAAAATCGAGAAATTCAGAAACAGAATCCTGATTTAAAAAAACAGCGTACCTTCGGGTACGCTGTTTATATATTTACTCTTTGATATCTCCCCTGTCTTTCAGGTCCTGAACGATCTGTGTATAACGTTCTTCGTCCAGCTCAAACTTCTTGGTATAGATAAAATAACCAAGAGCGATCAGGATCAGCGGGATGATCAGCATGGAGTTTTTGAAGATCAGCTTGCCGATGGAGTCGATCGACTGTGAAGCGACATCTCCCTGTTTGATACCGGTGATCATCAGTGTGACGGAAACGATACCGGTAGCCAGTGCCCCGCCGATCTTGTTGATGAGCGGCTGGATCGAGAAAGTGATGGAATCGTTTCTCTTTCCCATCTTCCACTGACCGTATTCGATCGTGTCCGCCAGGAACATCAGCATCAGCAGCTGAATGAAGGCTTCACCGATAAAGATGACGACAGCTGCAGCCGCCAGCAGACCCAGTGAGCGGTCGGCAAAGAAGAACATGCCGTAACCGATCACAACAGTCAGTGTGGAAAGACCGTAAAGTTTCTTTCTGTTGAAATGTTTTGATACCAGCGGAAAGATCACCAGCGCGATCAGCTGGGCAACGCCGCAGGCGGCCGCCAGGATCGCATATTTATCGACATCGCCGAAAATATACTGCATGTAGTACAGCGCGAAGCTGGTGGTGGCACAGTAGCCGACCATGAACAGCGCCATGGAAAGCGTGACCCACATCAGCTGGTCGTTGTTGAACAGGACACCGAACAGATCTTTTAAAGAGGTGTTTTCTTCTTCCTTAAACTGTTCTTTGTTTTCTTTGACACCGATGATCGCGAACAGCTGGAATGCGATCATCATCAACGAACAGATGACGGCCAGGGAGAAGTAACCCTTCTTGCCCCCGCCCAGCATCGCCGTGAAGGAAGGATAGCCGACCATGACCACAAACATGCCGACGTTGGCACAGATCCTGGCAAAGGCACCGATGTTTTCTCTTTCCTTCTGATCGAGCGACAGCGATGTCATCATGGACCAGTAGGCGATATCGTTGATGCCGTAGGTTATGTCCCAAAGCAGATAGGCTACACCGAAGATGATGACGAAGCGGATATCGGTGAAACCGAAGTCCGCAAACATTATCAGATAGAAAACCACCGCCAGCAGACAGCCCACCAGCATCGGCGGTTTGTATTTGCCCCAGGGCGACTTGACGTTGTCGATGATCAGTCCGGTGATCGGGTCGTTGAGCGCATCAAACACCCTCAGCACCGTCAGCACCAGCGACACCATAGCAAAGGTCGTCAGCGGCAGTTCCAGAATATTGGAAAGGAAGTAGATGATGGCGTTTGATTCAAATGCATAGAACATATCCCTTCCTACCGTACCCAGACCGAAGAAGTACTTATTTTTTCTTTCCTGACTCATGTTTTATCTCCTTGATTTCATACATATCAGAACCGTAATCCAGCGGAATACGGATGTTGTCGTTATAGCCGGTACCCAGGAACAGCGGATTGAGACAGATACCCTCTTTCAAGGCAATACCGGATGCCTGATATTCCTGAATGGACGCCTCCATGCCTTTGAATTTCGCTATCGTCTCCATCAGTTTTCCTTCAGCATTCACTTTCACCGGCGTGACGAAGTTCACCAGGTTGCCGAACTGTTTCAGATTGTGCAGATAGGGTTTTGAAGAAACGAAATAAGTGGTTTCATCTTCAAGACCGTACGCATACAATTTATCATAAACCGGCACGGCGTGGACAAGTCTTCTGAATTTGCTGACGACAGCCTCGTCTTCACCGAGCACCTCAAACATCTCATAATCTTTTTCACATTCCACACGGTAGAATCTTCCGTACTGGAAGGTGAAGCGGTGCTGCTTGTAGTATGCGACCTGTTTTTCAACTTCCGCCTTGTCCAGAACGCTCAGCAGCGAAAGATCCAGTTCGTATCCGAGACACCCGTAAGCAGAAATATTGAAACGGGTCTCCAGAGGTGTTGCCCTTAAAGTCTGCATGTGCGGAGAAGCGGAAACGTGAGCACCCATCGTTGAAAGCGGATAGAGATAGGACAGGCCCTTCTGAATGTCGATGCGTTCGATCGGATCTGTATCATCAGAAGACCAGATCTGCGGCGAGTAGCACAGCATACCCAGATCAAAACGGTTGCCGCCCGAGCTGCAGGATTCCAGCAGGACCCAGGGGCGCGGTGTAAAGATCGCATCCAGCACATGATACAATCCTTTGATATATTCGTGATTGTAGGTGCCGCTGACCGCATCCATCATGCGGTTCATATCCCACTTGATATAGTCGACGTTGTTGTCGTCAATCAGTTTCGATACGTTCTCAATAATATAATCCTGTACATCCTTGCGGGTCAGATCCATCAGCAGTTCGTTCCTGCCGAAGAACATTCCTCTCTCCTGCTCACTCAAAGCATAATCAGGATGATCCTCATACAATTTGGAGTCGACGTTGATGGCTTCCGGTTCCACCCAGATGCCGAACAGCATATCCATCTTATGGATCTCGCTGCTTAAGGAAGAGATGCCGCCCGGGATCTTTTTGGTGTTGCAGTTGTAGTCACCGAGTCCCCGCTTGTCGGAATTTCTTCTGCCGAACCAGCCGTCATCCAGAACAAAGAGTTCGATGCCGAGCTTCTTTGCGTTCCTGGCGAGCTTCTTGATCAGATCGTCTTTCTTGAATTTGAAACCGAAGCCTTCCCAGGAATTGATGAGAACCGGTCTTTCTTTCTTCTTCCAGTCCGATCTGATGATATGTTCGTTGATGAAATCATGGAAGTGCTGCGAGAGCGTGTTGAGACCATCTGCCGAGAAAGTCATGACGGCCTGCGGCGTTTCAAAAACATCTCCCGCCTTGAAGGACAGATGGAATCTTTCCGGGGAAATACCGCCCTGGATCCTGTGAATCGCGTATTCGTTCTTGCTGATAGAAGAATAATGATTGCCGCTGTATACCAGATTGAAGCCCCAGGCCTTGCCGGAATTCTCTTTTGTATCTGCTTTCCTGACGATGAAACCGGGGTTGTTTTTTGCGGAAGAGAAACCGACCCGGGAACCGATCGTATAGGTGCCTCTGACCAGAGGTCTTTCGTTGATATGTGTTTCCTTGTCCCAGGCACCAAAGAAGTCCATCAGCACCAGATCGTCTTCTGCCAGATCCATGCAGTAAGACATCAGTTTGTGCAGGGTAAAACTCCTCTCTCCGGAGTTGGACAGCACCGCCCTTCTGGCGATCACATCGCATTTAGGATAGACCGCATAATACAGGTCAAGCTTCAGATGACTGACCCTGTCTTTCATACGAACGACCAGCGTCGTTTCGGCGCCATAGGCACTGGGGAGATCTTTAATCGAGGTGTCCCCTTCAAAAACCTCATGGTCCTCATAGGTGAAATCACAGGTAAACGATCCGCTTCCTTCGATCTCGATCGAAGCTTCATTGAAATCACCCACGCCGTAACTGCCGAACTCCTGCGGCAGGGAGTCCACGGAATAGACATCGTTCTTTTTGTCGTAAAGGATGGTATCACCGTGCAGGATGAGTTTCTTGTAGGAAAGGGCCTTCCAGTCTGAAAAAGGAACTTTCGTACCGTAATAGATATGTTCGAGATGGCCGTACTGGTCAACGCGGAACATATAGGATGTATGATCTGTGTTTATCAAAAAAACTTTTTCTCTGATCTGTATGGTATCCATATGATTACCTGCTTTCCAATTATTATTATATCGGATATTACGTCTGCCTGCGGCCGTTTGTGTGATCTTGAACGGTAAAGTAAAATGTATTCAGAGGAACTTATGGAAATAACTCTTGACAGCAGACTGAAAGAAGTCATGAAGACCTCTTCCGGACACGACATCATTGCCAGACTTATGTATTCCCTGGGAAAAGATGAATCACTCATCACAAAGACGCCTCTGGGAAATCTGAAGATCAGGTCTTTAAAAACGCTCAGTATGGGAAAGCTCAATGACGCCTCCCTGAACGCGCTTTTAAGGATATTGAATTCCCTGAATGAAGAAGCAGACGATTCTGAGTGTGAGATCAGAAAAGCCTGGTGGAAGGAAGCTGTTTTCTATCAGGTCTATCCGCGCTCTTTTTTCGACAGCAACGCCGACGGTATCGGTGACATCAGAGGCATCATTCAGAAACTCGATCATATCAGATCTCTCGGGGCCGATGCGATCTGGTGCTGCCCCTTCTATGATTCGCCCAACGCCGACAACGGCTATGACATCCGCGACTACAGAAAGATCATGGATGAATTCGGAACGACGGAAGATGTCGAAGAACTGATCAGCGAATGCCATAAAAGAGATATGAAACTGATCATCGACCTGGTCATGAACCACAGTTCCGATGAACACGAGTGGTTTCAGAAAGCCCTGCAGGGAGATGAAAAATACAGCGATTATTATATATGGAAAGAAAAGCCGAACAACTGGACCTCTTTCTTCTCCGGGAGCGCCTGGAAATACTTTGAAGAAAAGAAGAAATATGCCCTGCACCTGTTTGCGGAAAAACAGATGGATCTCAACTGGGACAATCCAAAATTGCGCAACGAGATGTATGACATCGCAGACTTCTGGCTGAAGAAAGGAGCCGACGGTTTCCGCCTGGATGTCGTCAGTTTCATCTCCAAAACAGAAGGCCTCCCTGACGGCGATCCGGTCATCGGTTTCCTGATCTCGTTTACCGGCATCGAACATTATTTCCACGGACCGCATCTGGACGAATATCTCAAGGAATTCCACGAGAAATGTCTGAAACCCTATGACGCCTATACCGTCGGCGAATGCCCGGGCAGCGGCCTTAAGATGTCAAGAATGGTTGCGGGAGACGACAGGAACGAGCTGAGTCAGCTCTTCTCTTTCGATCATATCGAGAACCCCGGAAAGATCCGGATGGATGTCTATGATTTCGATCTGAGAAAGATGGTACCGGAGATCGTCCGCTGGCAGAGCGATTATTCGAATCACTGCTGGCCGACCGTCTTCTTCAACAATCACGACAATCCGCGGATGTGTTCCAAGATCGATCACAGCAGCAGGTACCGCGAAGAACTGTGCAAGCTGCTGGTACTGATGCAGATGAGTCTGAAAGGCACACCTTACATCTACCAGGGAGACGAGATCGGCATGAGCAATTTCCCTTTCGTTTCGATCGAAGAGTACCGGGATGTGGAAACGCTCAACCTCTATCAGAAACTGAAGAAGGAAGGAACAAAGGAAGAGACGATCCTCAGAAAGCTTCTCTACGGATCCAGGGATCATGCCCGCACCCCGATGCAGTGGTCAGACAAAACAAACGCCGGCTTCTCCTGTGCCGAGCCGTGGATCAAGGTCAATCCGAATTACAGAGAGGTCAATGTTGCCGGGGAAGAAACAGACAAGGATTCGATTTTGAATTTCTATCGCCGCATGATCTTCCTGCGCAAAAACAACGAAGCCCTGATCTACGGATCCTTTGAACAGATGAAGACAAACAGAAACATCTTTGCGTACAGAAGAAGCAACGAAGAAAAAGAATTCCTGATCATCATCAATCTGACCGACAAAGAAAGGCCTTATCCGTTTCAAATCAGTCAGGAAGTCCTGATTTCCAACTACAAAAACAGGTCAAAGAAGCTCAGACCTTATGAAGCAGACATATTTGAAGTAAAATAGAAGACGGAGGAACAATTATGTATACAACAAAAAATCTGTTCGATCTGGAACACACGATCGCCCGGAAATATCTGGAGAACTATGAATATCCCTGGGAGGCTCTGCCTGAGATCAAGAATTTCATCAGAGAGCTGATCGAAAAACTGGACCGCAACGAATATACGGAATATAAGAAAGATGTGTGGGTGCACAAGAGCGCAACGATCGCCCCGACCGCCGACGTCAACGGACCGGCGATCATCGGACCCAAGAGTGAGATCCGCCACTGCGCCTACATCAGAGGCAACGCCATCATCGGCGAAGGCTGCGTCATCGGCAATTCCTGCGAAGTGAAGAACGCTGTGATCTTCGACAAGTCACAGGTACCCCACTTCAACTACGTCGGCGATTCCATCCTCGGATTCCATGCGCACATGGGTGCAGGATCGATCGTATCCAATCTGAAATCAGACGGCAAGAACGTCACGATCAGAGTCGGTGACGTCAAGATACCGACCAACCTGAGGAAGTTCGGCGCCATCATCGGCGACAACGTCGAAGTCGGATGCAACAGCGTTCTCAATCCGGGAACGATCGTCGGCAAGAATTCAAACATCTATCCCCTGGCCAGAGTCAGAGGCCTGGTACCGGAAAGATCCATCTACAAAGACGAAGACAATATCGTGGAGAAGAAATGATAAAAGGAATCATATTTGATGTCGACGGGACCACGCTCGACACGCTGGACGACATTTATGAAAGTTTCAACAAGGCACTGGAACTGTTTCACATGCCGCTTCAGACAAAAGACCAGGTCCGCATGGGTGTCGGCAGAGGCTTCAAGGTACTGATCGACAAATGTACACCGGAAGGCACAGACGAGAAGACAAAAGAAGAATTCCTGCCTGTCTACAGCGGGATCTACGCAGAGAATTACAAAAACAAGACCCTGCCTTATGAAGGCATCCCGGAACTTCTGAAAGCACTTCATGAAAAAGGCATCCGGCTGGCGATCAATTCCAACAAAGGCGACGCCTATGTCAAAGGACTGATCGAGAAAAACTTCCCCGATATCCCCTTTACAGAAGTGATGGGCGCCAGGGAAGGGATCGCTCACAAACCGGATCCTCAGGGAACAGATATGATCATCGATGAAATGGGATTGAATAAAGAAGAGATCCTCTACATCGGCGACAGCGACGTGGATATCATGACTGCAAGGAACGCCGGTGTGAGATCGATCGGCTGTCTCTGGGGCTTCCGCGATGAGGAAACACTGAAAAACGCCGGAGCCGACACCATCGTGTCCAGACCGGAAGAGATATTGAATTACCTGGATTAAGGAGGCAATTATGATCTGTCCCTATTGCGGAAAAGAAATGACGGAAGGGTATATCCAGAGCGCACAGCAGCTCTATCTCAATAAAGGCAAAAGACCAAGAGCCTTTGCTTCGGGAGATCTCAGCAGCATATCCTTATCCAAATTCTCTCTGACCAAAGCACCTTATGTGAAAGCGGAATATTGTTCCGGCTGCCGCAAGATCATCATCGATCTGGAGGGCGAAGTCAAAGAGAGGAAACTGTTCAGAAAAAACAGCAACAAATTATAAACAGATGCCGTGGCAAGCGGCTTTTCAAAAACATGGATCATTACCGTATTTACCACAAAGAGATCCCTGATTTCATAACAGAGATCACAAAGACGATGCCGATGCGAAGACTGAAAAACATCGGCATGAACTGCGGATGCGAGTATACATCGTTTCCGCGTTTTTTCCATCTGCAGCCTTACTCCCGTTACGATCACAGCATCGGCGCAGCCCTGATCGTCTGGCATTTCACTAAAGACATCAGACAAAGTGTCGCTGCCCTGCTGCACGACATCGCTTCACCGGTCTTTGCGCACGTCGTTGATTTTCTGAAAGGCGACTACCTGACCCAGGAAGCAACGGAAAGCGGGACAAAAGAGATCATAGAAAATTCCGAAGAGATTCAGACGATTCTGAAACGATACAGACTAAATACAGACGATGTCTGCGACTATCATCTTTATCCGGTTGCGGACAACGACGCACCGAAACTTTCCGCTGACCGTATGGAATACAGCTTCGGCAATCTGATCAACTACGGTTTTCTTTCAAAAGAAGATCTGAAAAAGATTTATGACGATCTGGTCGTTGATCTCAATAAAGAAGGAGAAACAGAGATCGTGTTTCAAAGCGAAGAATATGCGCATCTTTTTGCAGTAAATACACTGGAGTGTTCGAAGATCTATGTGTCCGACGAAGACCGCTGGGCGATGCAGAGACTGGCAGAGATCCTGAGATATGCCCTGGATAAAGGAATCATCAGCGAAGACGATCTGTATTCTACAGAACCCGAGGTCATAGGAAAATTAAAATCGGACATAGAAACAAAACAGATGTGGAACCGGTTCTGTCTGTCTGATACGATCTTGAAATCGGAAGAAGAAAGAGAAGGATACCGGAAGATCTTCGCAAAGAAACGCTTCATCGATCCTTTCATCAAAGACAAAGGAAGGCTCAGCGGATTTTCAGAAGATTTCAACAACAAACTCGAAGCATTCAAAAACTCCAGCCAGGATTACTGGGTAAAAGGAATCACAAACACAGACAGACAGGATCTGTTTTAGTAAGATAGTACTGATGAACAAAGAAACCAAACTGCTGATCTGCGATATTGACGGGACCCTTTGTGAAAAAGGCAGAGACCCGCTGCCCCTGACAAAAAAGGCACTGGAAGCTTTTCATGAAAAAGACGTGCTTTTAGGACTGGGTACCGGCAGACCGGTAGATCGAAGAACGATCGGCAGATTCAGGGAGTGGGGCTTTGATTTTGATCCCGATCTCGTTATCGGTGTCAACGGCTGTGAGATATGGTATGGAAGCACCGGTATAAAAGAAAGATTCATGCTTCTGGAAAAAGAGGAAGTCAGAAAAATACTGGACTTCATGTGGGATCTGGACCTTAACGTCGTCGTCTTTGAAGACGGATATGACAAAGTGCTGGCCAGAAGAAAAGACTGGATGATCGAAGAATCGATGAACAGGAATCGTTCGAATGTTGAGTTTGTGGACAAGGAACGTTTCTGTCAAAACGATGTCTGCAAGCTGGAATTTCATTATGATGAGAAATATGAAAAACAGATCATGGAGCTGATCGCCGAACACCCTTCTGATCATTATGTATATACAAAATCTTTTACCGGTACCTTGGAATTCATGAAGCCGGGCGTCGACAAAGGCGTTGCTCTGGAGATCGTCTGCAGGAAGCTGGGAATCCCTCTGGAAGATGTTGTTGCCTGCGGTGATATGGACAACGATATTCCGATGTTGATAAAGGCAGGAACCGGCATCTGTCTGGCTAACGGTTCAGAGAATACAAAAAAGGCCGCCGACTATATTACAGAGAACGATGTAGCCCACGACGGCCTCGGTGAGTTTATGTTTCAGCATTATATCAGGTAAGTCTTTCAGAAAGGATTTCAATAAATTCTTCGGCCGATTCTGCTTTGATGACGTCGTTGAAATTATCGGGATCGATCAGGATCATGCTGATCGGTTCAAACAGCTCATTGAACAGATAGCGTTCATTGCGGTTGAAACAAAGCATCATGACCAGCTTGACTTTGTTTTCATCCCAGTCAACAGGCGTCTTGCAGATCCGGACATTCATGCCGGTCTTTTTTTCGTGCATCTTCATGGCGTGCGGGATCGCAAACTCGTCAAAAGCCACAGAGGAGATGGCATCTCTTTCAAGAACATCAGATTCAAACACATCACCGACATAACCCAGCCGTTTGAGCTGTTCCGCCATCTGATGTATCGTTTCTTCCTTGCTGAAGGGTTTGTCACAGACTTCAAACAGTTCTTCTTTGATCAGGTAAGAAAGATGTTCCCGGAATGTGCTGCGTTTCTTGTTGATGCGGATCTCACTGACTTTGTTTTTGATCTGCTCCAGATCCGCTTCCTTGATGATCGGAGATATTTCTACAAAAGGCGTACTGATCTTCTGATCGCTTTTCATTGTTGAAATGATCAGGTCGCAGGTTACTTTGTCCAGCTCCTCTTCCTGAGTGAGGATCGCTGAAATGACCAGAACGTCAGAAAAACGTTTTGTGATCGAATCGGACAGTTTGCTGTTGAGATTGTAATAACCCGGACAGAAAATAACCGCAGAGAGTTTGTTTGTCAGGGTGCTCTGAAGCTCCAGAGCACCGCCGATGTGGAAAGCGATGTAGGCGATCTCGTCGTCGTTAAGATTGATTCCGGTCCTTTCCCGGATCAGAATGGCGGCATTGACGGCCGCATCATAGATCAGGGGGCAGTTTTGCTTGATGGAACTGGTCAGCGGATTCTTTGAAAAATAGCCGCTGCTGGAACGGATCAGCAGGTTCTTGATATGAAGACAGAAACGCACGAAAAATTCCGGCTGTGACAGATCGATGTAGAAATAGGAACCGAAGTCTTTGATGATATTGTCTGCCAGCCGATAGATCTCTTCGCCCACATACTGACGCACGTTGTCGACTGTGATCGTTTCGTAGTCCAGATTGGAAGCTCTGGACAGAATCAGCATTGTGAATTCCGCAACCTCGATCTCATTGAAATGAACGTTGAACTTCTCTTCAAAGCGGCTGATAATGTCGTGCGCAAGGTCATATTCGTGTGAGCGGACGACCGGAGGTATGGTACCGGTATCTGTCGCTGAATAGCCGTTGCGGATACGGTCGATCGTGATGGAAGAATGCAGGATCAGATTTTCCAGAGAATAATCGTTGATAAAGAAACGGTGTTTCTCAAACCCTTCCAGGATCGCGTTTTTGATAAACATGACATCGATGTCTTCAAAACTGGAAGACATCTTTTCGTAGTTGACGAAATTGTTTCTCGACTCAGAATACATCAGGGAGCTCAAAAGTTTCCGTTTGTTTTTCTCAAGCCCGGTCACCATCAGAGTGTCGTTCTGGTTGATCAGCTGCAGGTCTCCTTTCAGAAGGATCTTGCGGACGTTTACCAGATCGCCTTTCAGGGTAGAGTAGGCAATAAACATTTCATCGCACAGGTCAAATGCGTTGATCATTCCTCTTTTGATGAGGTTGTTGATGATATAGGATACTCTCTCGTCGGGCGTCTGCGGTATGGCTGATTTTGACTCTGACAGGATCTCGTCGGCTTTTTCAGGATCGATCACATAACCCTTATGCGAAGAACAGATCGTTTCGGGAATGATGAGGTTGATCTCCTGAATGTATGATTTGACGGAACGCGGCGAAACGTTGAGATGGTTGGCCAGAGACGAAGAAGTCATCGGTGCATCTGCCTGTTTCAAAGTCCGCATCAGTTCCAGAAGCTGCTTTTTCATACCTTAATTATAAACAGGATCAGAAAAGTATCGATTATTGATTTTCACTCTTTCGGGGCAAAATGCCAGTCGATAATGATTTCACAAACAAATACAATCGAAGTATGAAGAAGAAGATAAGCGTTTTGCTCGTGTGCGGTGCCGGAGCTTCATCAAGCTTCATGGCCGCCAAGATGCGTCTGGCTGCAAAAAAGAAAAAAATCGATCTGAACGTTTCGGCCAGAGCAGAAAGCGAGATCGTCAATTTCATCGGCGATGTCGATGCGATCATGATCGGTCCCCATCTTTCCGTCTATTATGAAGAAGTAAAGGAAAGATACAGCGAAGAATGCGCTGTCATCCTGATGAAGAAAGAATACTATTCAACTTTAAACGGAGACGAAGCCATCGAGCATCTGCTTCAGGAAATAGGAAATAAATAATAACGATATGCAACTGAATAAACCGGTTCTTCAAAACAAAAGACCGGTTTTTTGTTAAAGAAGTTTAAGCAAAACCTTGCACCGTGACGGTGCAAAAGCCTGGAGGAACACAATCCCGGAAAATGAAATAATGAAGGCGGTTATAAAGGAGAAACACTATATGGCTAAACACAATGTATTACTTATCTGCGGAACTGGCGCATCATCAGGCTTCATGGCTGCCAACATCCGTAAGGCCGCTTCTGCCAGAGGCATAGAAATGACAGTTAATGCCAGAAGCGAATCAACAGTTGAAGATTATGTCGATGAGATCGACTGCCTGCTGATCGGACCGCATCTCGCTCATATCAAAGAAGAAATGGAAGAGAGATGTGAGGGTTATCCGGTTAAGGTTGCGGTCATTGAGAAAGATGCTTACGCACACCTCAACGGCGACAAAGCTTTAGATCAGATTCTTGCTTTATTCGGAGAATAACTCCTGAAATAAAGAAACATCGTGGAAACTATTTAAGAAAGGGGAAAACCACATGAAAAAATTTATGGAATGGTTGGAGAACTCTTTTGCGCCGAAACTGCAGAAGATCACCAACGCTACCTGGATCGTAGTTATTAAAGACTCGATCTTACAGATTCTTCCGTTCATCCTGGCTGGCTCGCTGTTCTGCTGCTTAGCGATTCTTAATGGAAATTTCTGGACACCGTTCGGCTGGACAATGTCAAAGATCTCTTTGATGATTGCCTTCCTGATCCCGTTCAACTACTGCGAAAAGAAGAGATACAGAAAACAGCGTATCCTTGCCGGTATCACCGGTTTACTGCTGTTCATGATCTTCGTCAATCCTGAAGTCGATCCGGCTTCCGGACAGGGCCAGAGCCTTTACGGCGCAGCCGGTCTGTTCGTTGCTATGTTTGCCGGCATCGTTTCCGGTCTTGTCTTCGGTGCTTTCGCGAAGTTCTCATTCTTCAAGGAAGATTCCGTTATTCCTGACTTCGTACGTCAGTGGTTCGATGCTTTGCTGCCGATTATGCTGGTTGTTGCCGGTGGCTGGGCTCTCGTTGACATCTTAGGTCTTGATATTGCCGGTACGATTCAGAAACTCTTCTCTCCGCTGGCTCTGATCGCCAACACTTTACCTGGCATGATGCTCGTCACTTTCTTCCAGTGCTTCATCTACTCCATGGGTATTTCCGGTTGGGTACTGACTCCGGTTACTGACCCGGTCAAGAGACAGGCTCAGGAAATGAACCTTGCATTGGTTGCTGCCGGTACAGCTACTGCTCAGAACCTCTCTCTATTCACTGAGACCACGATGTACACCTGCTACATGTGGATCGGCGGTATCGGTGCTACACTGTCCCTGGTTCTGCTGATGTGCTTCTCTAAGTCAAAAGAGCTGAACGCTTTAGGTAAAGCCTGCTTAGGTCCGGGCATCCTGAACATCAACGAACCGGTTGTCTTCGGTGCTATCGCCTGGAATCCGTACCTGATGATCCCGATGTGGATTCAGGGTCCGGTTGCTGCTTTAACTACCTGGGCATTCACCAAGTGGATCCCGTTCGCAAAGATTCCTCGTATCGACTTCGAATTATGGTACTGCCCGTATCCGATCTCAACCTGGATCTCTACGCAGGGACATATCCCCAGCATCATCTTCGTAATCGCTCAGTTCGCTTTACAGGCACTGATCTGGTATCCGTTCTTCAAGGCTTATGAGAAGAAGAAGGTTGAAGAAGAATTAGCTGCTGAAGCTGCTAAATAATCAATTCAATATTCCGTATTATGAACGCTGTCGTTCGGCTTATGTCAGCGACAGCGTTTCTTTATCAGAAGGAGCAATAAAAATGAGTGAAAAAACAATGACACCCGAAGAAAAATACGAACACATCATCATGCAGGCAATGGACATCATCATGAATTCCGGTGATGCCAGAAACTTCGCAGCACAGGCTTTTGACAAGATCTGTGAAGGTGATTACGATGCAGCGAAGGAACTGTTGAAAGAAGCAGAAAAAGTACAGACCGCTGCGCACGTTACCCAGACCGAAATGATCCAGGGCGATATCAGAGGCGGCGATGAGAAGATGGAATATTCCGTTCTCTTCGCACACGCACAGGATACCCTGATGACCATTCAGGTCGAAATCAATATGACAAAGAATTTCCTGAAATACGCCCAGGCAGTGGACGCAAAACTGAAGGGATAAGAATATATGGCAAAGATGAGTAAGGTCAACGGCCTTCCCAAAGACTTTCTCTGGGGCGGCGCTTTAGCTGCGAACCAGATGGAAGGCGCCTGGAAAGAAGGCGGCAAGGGCTGGTGTCTGGCTGACATCAACCGTGCACAGTATGACATCGATCCCAAAGACCGTTACAACATGGAGATCGATACGGCTTATATTGAAAAAGCGGTAAAAGAAGATGACCTGCTTTATCCGAAAAGAAGAGGTATCGATTTCTATCACACCTATGAGGAAGACATCAAGCTGTTAGCCGGTTCCGGCATGAATTCCCTGAGGACTTCCATCAACTGGGCGAGGATCTTTCCCAACGGCGATGACGTAAAACCAAACGAAGAAGGCCTGGCTTTCTATGACAGACTCTTCGACTGCATGATTGAAAACGGTCTGGAACCGCTGATCACCTTAAGCCATTATGAGATGCCTCTGAACCTGGCGACTTCCTATAAAGGCTGGTACTCCAGAGAGGTCGTCGACTTCTTTGTGAAGTACTGTGAGACCTGCTTCAGGAGATACAAAGGCAAGGTAAAGAAATGGATCGTCGTCAATCAGATCAATCTGATCGTACATGAAAGTTTCAACCACCTCGGAATTGCTGCCGACAAGGTCGATAATCTGCTGGAAGCCAAGTATCAGGGCGTCCACAACGAAATGGTCGCCTGTGCCAAGGCAACCAAGATCGGACATGAAATCGATCCGGAAAACCAGATCGGCATGATGTTCTGTTCCAACCTGACTTACCCGTGCTCACACGATCCGGAAGATGTCTTCTGGAACATGAAGCACAATCAGATGGAATACCTTTACGGCGACATCATGGTCAGAGGATATTACCCGGGCTATGCATTAAGATACTTCGATGATCACGATCTGCACATCGAGTTCTATCCGGGCGATGAGGAAGCCCTGAGAGAAGGAACAGTCGATTTCGTATCACTGAGTTACTACTACACAAGGCTTTCCGGTAAGGAGCCTTATCTGCACACTGAACTGGGTCAGGTCACCAATCCCGATCTTCCGGCCTCCGACTGGGGCTGGTCTGTCGATCCGATCGGTTTACGGATCGCCCTGAACGAGTATTGGGACAGATACCAGAAGCCGCTCTACATCACGGAAAACGGCATCGGTGCCTATGACAAGGTCGAAGCAGACGGCAGCATTCATGATGACTACCGCATCGCTTATCTGAGAGACCACATCAAGGCATTTGAAGAAGCCGTCAAAGACGGCGTGGATCTCAGAGGCTACTACCCCTGGGGTCCGATCGACATCATCAGCTGTTCATCCAGCGAGATCGAAAAGCGTTACGGCTTCATCTATGTCGATTATGACAATTACGGAAACGGTACCGGCAAGAGATCCCTGAAGGATTCCTACTACTGGTATCAGAAAGTCTGCGCTTCCAACGGCGAAGACTTAGGCGAATAATCCGATTCAGAACCCCCCTCTTTACAGATACGTAAAGCAAGCGCATCTGTGAAGAGGGGTTTTATTAAGGTTTTCCCTGCCTGGTGCAGACATGTATTATTGTTAAAAACAGAAATAAGATAAGATAGTAATTGATGAACCTGATACAAGAAAAAATCATCAGATTGTTACTCGAAAACAGCGGCCCCGTTACCTCCAAGCATCTGTCGGAAATGATGGGTATTTCTTCCCGTACCGTAAAAACCTACATCGCCCAGATCAATCAGGAAGCAGATGCGATGGTGATCAACGGGGGAAATCAGGGCTATACGATCAACCGGAACGTCGGCCAGTCGCTGCTGAACAAAAACGAGACAGACATTCCTCAGAATTTTGAAGAACGAAGGAATTATCTGATCAGAGAATTCCTTTTGAAACACACGTCTTCCCTGGAAATTGAGGAACTGTGCAACAAACTGTGTGTTTCGGAAGCGACCCTGAGAGCGGATATCACCAGGATGAACCGCCTTTACGAAACATACAAGATCAGTTTCCGTTTCAAAAAAGACGACCTCTGGATCGAGGGACCGGAACGTTCTTTGCGGAAAATGTATTCCCTGACCCTTCTGGATAATGTCGAAAGCAGCTATTTTGACTACGAACTGCTGCAGAAAGAATTTTCCGATTTCAATGTGCGCTATATCGTCAGCGTGGTTCGGAAGGTATTCCAGAAGTATAACTATTTCATTAATGAGTTCGCCTTATTCAATCTGACGCTGCATATCGCGGTAATCATCGATCGTCTGAAGAAAAAGAATTATGTCCAGCCTCTGGAAAACGTTGAAATGAGCGAAGAGGAAGAGAAGATCATTTCCGAGATCTGTGAAAAACTGGAAGAAGATTACGATGTCACTTTCACAAAAGGAGAACAGACGGAGATCTATATCCTGTTCCGCTCCAACGCAAACCTGCCTACAACGGACGAATACGAAAAACTGAAGGAACTGGTCGGCAACGAGATTTCAGACGACACACTCGGCCTGATTGAAGACATCAAAAACCGTTATTATGTGGACCTATCCAACCAGACCTTTACTGTGCCGTTTGCCTTGCACCTGAAGAATCTGATTTTCAGAGCCCGTAACGGGAGTTCGATCTTTAATCCGATGAGCGCATCGATCATTCAAAGCCAGCCGATTGTTTTTGATATCGCTCTTTTTGTAGCGATGAAACTGATGGAAGAGTATGATATTGAGATCAAAGAAGGAGAGATCTGTTTCCTTGCCCTGCATATCGGAGGAGAGATCGAGAGACAGAAACATGCGTCACAGAGGATCAAGACCGTCCTTCTGTGCCCGGCTTACATGGATCTTTCCAATCAGCTCTACAACAAACTGCTTCTCTTATATTCCAACGAGATCAATATCGTCTGTGTCGTCCAGCAGCTGTCGGAAATCGGCACAATGAGCTATGATCTGCTGATATCAACGATCAAAAGCGAGACCGGAAAAGCGGTAAATGTTGTCATTTCCCCCTTCCTTTCCCAGAAAGACAAGACAGAGATCCAAAGCGCGATCGAAAACACCCGCAACAGAATTACCGGACGGATGCTGAAACGGCACTTTGATGATTATTTTGAAAGAGATCTGTTCTTCTATAAACCGGAAGACATACACGACAGGGACGAAGCGATCGATCTTTTGGCAGATAACCTGATGAGGATCGGTTATGTCAGAGAGGATTTCAAGGAAAACGTAATGAAACGGGAAAACGCGGCCGCTACGGTTTTTGGTGAGGTTGCAGTGCCTCATTCAGTTGAGATGGACGCATTAAAGACCAGTGTTTCAGTTCTGATCGATCCGGCAGGCATTAGTTGGAACGGACGACTGGTGAACGCCGTCCTGATGATGTCGATCCATGCTCACGATCATGCGGAATTCACACAGCTGTATGAAGCGCTGATAACGGTCTTCTCAAACGAAGAGTATCTGCGGATGATCTGCGGCTGCAGAGATTTTGAAAAATTCAAAGAAACACTGTTATCACTGATTGACTAGATGCTTCGTGCATCTTTTCTTTTCCCCGGGCGGTGAAAAGCCCTATTAGGTGAAAACTGAAACACCCAATATACTGAAATCATAAGCCGGCAAAAAAGGAGGAATTTGCTTATGAAAATATTGCTTTGCTGCGGA
>JAFTCJ010000020.1 GCA_017454765.1 Erysipelotrichaceae bacterium
AATAAGGGGATGGCTGACTGTTTGTCTTCGGGAGTGTCCTAAGATATCCCTATCGGAATTACGTCAGGCCATCTGTTTCCCTTATTATGAAACAAGCGCAGATAATCATCCATTATCTACGCTTCTATAGTACGAAATCGGTATTTAGAGGTAAATGACCATGGGATTATTTGATATGTTCAGGAAAGAAAAAACGGAACAGAAAAAGGCTGAAAGCAAGCCGAAAGTTTTTGAGGATGAATTCACAGATGTTCAGACCGGTCTCATCTCTCTGTGCATGGAATTAGCAAGAGAGAATGCAGATAAGGTTTATGCCTATTGCAGTATCGAGGACAACAGTCAGATGTTCAATGCTTTCTTTGAGAAAGACGGCAGGATCCTTAAGAATAACCAGGTAGGTGCAAGCAATGAAACCGTCATGGATTTTCTGAAGCTCGGTAGCCGGGATCTGGATGTATTAAGAGATGTCTGTGTTAGGTACGGAAAACCTGTTCCCCGGCAGATCAAAATGGTTTATGATGCAAAAACGCATGGTTTTGATTCCAAGATATCATACGACTCGCTTCAAAAAGAAAATAAATCAGCCGGGCAGGCGTTTATGGATTGGCGCAGTGAAGTTGAAAACAGGAATTAAACATGAGGTCCTGATTCGGAGGTAATTCATTCAGTATGGCAGAAGATAATCAGAACAGAACAAACATCGCTCACCGCAATGACTGGAAAACAGAACCCATGCCGAAGCAGCATGAGACTTTTGTGCTTGACAGGTCTTTCAGCGACGAGGAAATGGATGCACTTCGCCATGGCAATATTCCGCAGGCCATGGAAGACAAGTGGTTCTGGTATATGGAAGGATCAACTCTATGGGCACACCGCAGCTGGACAGGTTACTGCATTTACCGGATCGATTTCAAAGAAGATGATCATCATATCGTGACGGTTAACCGCGATTCCGAGCAGTACCAGTGCACCGGCATCGAAGAAGACATTGAATCATTAAACAGACTTCTGGACTGGTGGACTCAGATCCCCTATGATCACTATGATGAGTGGCTTTCGGAAACATATGATGCATTGAAGAAAAAAGATCAGTGATGATTGAATCGGAGATGAATCCATGTTCATAGGAATAGTGACAGAAATGACAGTCAGTGCAATATGCATTGTTATGGGACTTCTGATATGGAAAAAGCAGAAGATCTCTCTTCTTCATGACTATCATTACAGAAACGTGAAGAAAGAGGACATTCCTGCATATGCACGGCAGATAGGGATAGGTCTGATCATAACGGGAGCAGGGATCTTTTTCACAGGCCTGCTTGATCTTGCGGGTTCTTCTTTCTGGTGGGTCGCAATGATGACGGGTTTTATTCTGGGACTGGCCATCATATATAAAGCACAGAAGAAATATAACGGATCGGTCATGAACTGATCGATTCCGAATCAGAAACGGGTATCTGATAAAAGAGGATCAAGCAACAAATGAAAAACATTATCACAGTCCAGCATACGCAGTCCGTACACCATACTATCGGGATGGTGGGTTCATGGACGGACTGGGATCTGACGGAATCGGGAAAGAAACAAGCGGACAATATCGGAAAGAAACTGAATGAAGAACTTTCGGGCAGCGATGTGGTTTTGTATTCTTCAGATCTGAGGCGTGCCAGACAGACAGCTGATGAGATCGCAAAGTATCTGAATGTTGAGCCGATCTTCAGACAGGAATTAAGAGAGAGGAATCTCGGAAGATGCTGCGGAAAGTCCGTGGAATGGCTTCGTGAAAACAGGGAATGTGAGGAGAAGACGGTCGATGACAGACTTTTTTTCTGACAGCGAAAGCAGAAGAGATGCATGGAACCGTCTTCTGCCTTTTTACGAAGAAGTGATGGAAAATAGGGAAGAAAACATCATCATTGTTTCTCATGGTGATCTTCTCAGTATCTGGAACGCCATGTTTCTGAATCTTCCTGTTGAATCCTATGATCAGGTGAATATCCACGGACCTGCCGGAGGAGTATCCCATATGATCATTACGGATGAGGGGGAAGCATCTTGTAAGGCATATCAGTGATATGTCTTACATCCTGTGAGTTTTAAAAATGAATCATGTGCAAAGGAGAGCGAATATGGGTTTATATGACAGACTGATGGAAGTGAAAGACGATACATACAGGGACTTTCAGGCAAAACTGGTCCCGGATATTCCTTCAGAGACCATCCTGGGCGTCAGAACACCTGAGATGAGGAAGATCGCCAAGGAAGTTTTTGAGAGTCCTGACAGAGATGTGTTTCTAAGTGATCTTCCGCATCGGTACTACGAAGAGAATCTGATCCATTTTTTTGTGATCTCGATGATCAGGGATTTTGATGAATGTGTTAAGGAAACGGAAAGATTCCTGCCCTATGTCGACTGCTGGCCGGTATCGGATCAGGCGACTCCGAAAGCATTTAGGAAGAATCATGAGAAACTTTTGCCTTTCATCAGAAAATGGATCGACAGCGATCATGTATATACCGCCAGATTCGGGATCCGCATGCTGATGAACGAATTTCTGGGTGATGATTTCAAAGAAGAGTATCTTAATCTTGTCGCAGACAAGAAAGGTGAGGAGTATTATCTGAAGATGATGATCGCCTGGTATTTTGCCACGGCGCTTGCGAAGAGGTATGACGAGACCGTTCCTTATTTTGAAAAACACAGACTGGAGGAATGGGTGCACAGAAAAGCGATCCAGAAGGCGACAGAGAGCTACCGGGTCAGTGATGCACACAAGGAATACCTGAAGAGTCTCAGAAAAAAATGATGAATGATGAAAATATAAAACAGCAGTACAGCACTGCCGATAATCTGAATACCCGGATCTCGATCCATCAGAAGTATTCCGTGAACAGACAGGGCTTCGGCAACTGGATCTTTTCCAATTATCAGATCTATAAAGGGATGTCTGTTCTGGAACTGGGATGCGGTACCGGGGAGATGTGGCTGGGGAAGACGATGCCATAGACCGCTGTTCCAGGCTGATCCTTTCGGATCTTTTTGAGGGCATGCTGGAAAGCGCAAAAGAAAAGCTCATGGATTATCCGAAAATCGAATATTGCATGATCGATATTGAGGACATTCCTTTTCCTGACAGTGAATTCGATGTCGTGATCGCAAACATGATGCTGTATCATGTCTCGGATCTTTCAAAAGCGTTGACAGAAGTGCAGAGAGTCCTAAAGGACAAGGGAACTTTTATTGTGCCACGTATGGGGAAAACGGGATGATGGAACATATTGAACTGATGTTTGATGATTTTCCCATCTGCAGTGCCTATAATTACAATTTCACCCTGCAGAACGGTGAAGGAAAACTGTTGAGATATTTCCCTGATGTCGAGAAGCTTCTGTATGAAGATGCGCTGGAGGTCACTGACGTGGAAGATATGATCGACTACATCTGTTCTCTGCCGGGTTTTTCCGATATTCAGGATCTGCCCAGAGATGTCCTTCGCTCGGTACTGGAGAAGAATATGCGATGAATATGTGAAGGGCGGAAGATTCGATGAAGTATATGATCGCATCAGAAACCAGATCGATGAGCTGGTCGAAACGGATCCCAATGCTCAAGGCGGAAACATGCCTGATATGGGCGGTTTCGGTTCAGCAACATTATCCGGTACTTCAAAGCTGATGACTCTGATCGTATACGGCCTGTGCCTGCTGTTCATGCTGGCGCTGCTGATCGGGGTGAGTCTCATCAGACGCAGAAGATTAGTATCCGTTTCATGAATGAAATCAGATTTAAGGACCTGTTTCAGACAGGTCCTTTTCTGTGCCTGTTTTCAAGAAACTCGACATTTCCTGTATAATGAATTCAGATAACAGGTTTTTCATATGATGAGAGACTTGACCTTTTTTTTAATAATAAAGGAGGAATTATGTCAAACGCTTATTTCACCATTACCCGTCCCGATAATGACGCTTTCCGCGGCTATCTGCCCGGATCAAAGGAACGCGCAGAACTGAAAGAAGAACTTGTACGTCAGTCGGCGCAGGTCGTTAAGATCCCGCTGATCATCGGCGGGAAAGAGATCTATACCGAGAAGACATTCAAGGTCACGATGCCGCATGATCACAAGCATGTGATCGCCGAGTGTTCGATCGCCGGCGAAAAGGAGCTGAAGATGGCTGTCGATGCGGCATTGGCTGCCAAGAAGGCCTGGGAAGAGATGCCCTGGGAACATCGTTCCGCGATCTTCCTGAAGGCTGCCGATCTGATCACCGGTCCTTACAGAAAAGTTCTCAATGCTGCGACCATGCTGGGTCAGTCCAAGACCGTGTTCCAGGCCGAGATCGATATCGCCGAGCTGGCAGACTTTCTCCGTTTCGGTGTCTGGTCCGCTCAGGAGATCTTCAAGGATCAGCCGGCTTCCATTCCCGGTATCTGGGACAGACAGGATTACCGTGCTCTTGACGGATTCATCTGTGCCATCACGCCGTTCAACTTCACTTCGATCGGCGGAAACCTCCCCACTGCACCGGCCATCGTCGGCAATGTTGCGGTCTGGAAACCATCCCGCACGGCGGTATTGGCAAATTATTACTACATGAGACTGCTGATGGACTGCGGTCTTCCGGCAGGTGTCATCAACTTCGTTCCGGCAAACGGTGCCGATATGGGCAAATATGTCATTTCCAGAAAAGAACTGGCAGGTTTCCATTTCACCGGTTCCACCGAAGTCTTCCAGGGCGTCTGGAAACAGATCGGCGAAAACATTTCTTCCTACCGCAACTATCCGCGTATCGTCGGAGAGACCGGAGGAAAGGATTTCATCTTTGCGCACAAGAGCGCTCTGATCCGTCCGCTGGCAGCAGCACTGGTAAGGGGTTCCTTCGAATATCAGGGCCAGAAGTGTTCGGCCTGTTCCAGGGCTTTCATTCCTGAAAGCATCTGGCCGGATGTCCTTTCAGCCATGAAAGAGATGATGAAGGAAGTGAAGATGGGAGATGTACAGGATTTTGATACCTTCCTGGCTGCCGTCATCGACAAGGCTTCCTTCGAGCGCTGCAGAGATTATCTTGACCGCGCCAAGAAGAGTCCTGACTGTGAGATCGTCATCGGCGGAAACTGCGATGATTCCAAAGGCTGGTTTGTCGAACCGACCGTCATCGTCTGCAAGAAGCCGGATTACGAATCCATGGTGAAGGAGATCTTCGGACCGATCCTCTCCGTTTACGTCTATCCGGAAGAGAAACTGGAAGAAACACTGAAGATCTGTGATGAAGCTTCTCCGTACGCACTGACCGGAGCGATCTTCGCGCAGGACCGCGAGGCCATCGTTCTGATGGAAAAGGCACTCCTTCATGCGGAGGGCAACTTCTATATCAACGACAAGTGCACCGGTGCAGTCGTCGGACAGCAGCCGTTTGGCGGAGCACGTCAGTCAGGCACCAATGACAAGGCCGGTACAGCACTTAACATGATCCGCTGGATGAGTCCGCATTCCGTGAAGGAGACGTTCAATCCTTCGGAAGCGATCGTCTATCCTTATATGTCCGAGAAATAACGACAGAAAGCTTAAGAGCATCAGGAGAAAACCATGCATAGTTCAAAAGAGATCATTGAAAAAACCAACAAGTACGGCGCTCACAACTATGCCCCGAAACCCGTTGTCATCGTAAAAGCCGAAGGTGCCATCGTCACCGATCCGGAAGGAAAAGAGTATTTTGATATGCTGTCGGCTTATTCGGCCCACAACTTCGGTCACCGTCATCCGGAGATCGTCGCTGCCGCAAAAGATCAGCTGGAAAAATGTACGCTGACGAGCCGTGCCTTCCATTGCGAGAATCTCGGTGAGTTCTACGAGAGCCTGTCAAAACTCACAGGCAAGGATATGGTACTGCCGATGAATACCGGTGCCGAAGCAGTCGAGACTGCCTTGAAGACGGCCCGTCTTTGGGGCACACGCGTCAAGGGCGTGGAAAACGGCAAACAGGAGATCATCACCTGCGCCAACAACTTTCACGGTCGCACGATCACAATCATCAGTTTCTCGACCGATCCTCTGGCCAAGGACGGCTATGGTCCGTATACGCCGGGATTTGTGACGATCCCCTATGGCGATGCGCAGGCATTGAGAGATGCGATCACGCCCAATACGGTCGCTTTCCTGGCTGAACCCATTCAGGGTGAAGCCGGCATCATCCTTCCTCCTGAAGGATGGCTGAAAGAAGTCAGAGAGATCTGTACAGAGAATAACATCCTCTTCCTCGCGGATGAGGTCCAGACCGGTTTTGCCAGAACAGGAGACATGTTCGCCTGCTGGCATGAAGATGTGGTGCCCGATATCTACATCATGGGCAAGGCCCTGGGCGGCGGTGTCATGCCGTTATCGGCGATCGCAGCCAATGAGGATATCCTCGGCTTATATACACCGGGTTCCCACGGTTCCACGTTCGGCGGCAATCCGCTGGCCTGTGCCTGCGGCATCAAGGCGCTTGAGATCCTGCAGCGTGACGACTATCCTAAGATGGCCAGAGAAAAAGGCGAATATTTCATGGAGGGTCTGAAGAAGATCCATAATCCGGAGATCAAGGAGATCCGCGGACGCGGACTGCTGGTCGGTGTCGAGTTCTACGGCGATGCCTTCGACTATGTCAAGGCCTGCATCCATGAGGGCGTTCTGTGCAAGGAGACTCACGATCATACGATCCGTTTTGCACCGCCGATCCCCATCACTTACGAGCAGATGGATGAAGCGCTTGAGCGTATCACAAGGGCTTTGAGCAGATAGATATCAGACAGGACTGTAAAGTCCTGTTTTTGATGATATAAAATATTATTGAAGGTATATGCGGATGAATCCGTCTGCAGCATTCAGATCAGCTGAGGATCACCTGGACAGAGTGATAGAAATATCAATGAAGAACCGATAAAATAATGAATAGTGATCCATTCAGCGATTGGTAATGACATCATAAACTGACAGGAGGAATACAGGTCTATGGAATATGTATATACAGCACTGATTTCTTATTTGCTGGGTAGTTTCAATATCGCTTACTTCGTCGGGAAAGCGCATGGTTTTGATATCCGTGAAAGAGGCAGCAAGAATGCCGGTGCCAGCAACATGAAGGTCAATTTCGGCTGGGGCGCCGCTGTTGCGACATGTCTGTGTGATATGGGCAAAGCAATCCTCGCCATATTCTTGTGCAGCTACCTCTTCCCGGGAAATGAGATCATTCCGTTTTTTGCGGGAGCCATGGCGATCGTCGGTCACATCTTCCCATTCTATCTGGGTTTCCGCGGCGGCAAGGGCTTTGCGAGCTATCTGGGCATGCTGCTGGCGATCAACTGGAAACTGGCACTTGTCATCATGACTCTGGTCGGGATCATCATGTACCTGAGCAACTACATCGTCGTAGCGACGCTGACGGTCATGGTGCTTGTTCCGCTTTACTACATCTACCAGCAGGCGGATATCAGTATCATCCTGATCCTGCTGGCTGTATCGGCACTGATTTTCTACAAGCACCGCATCAATATCAGAAGGATCATCAATCATGAGGAGATCCATGTCCTGGAAAAGAAGAAGAAAAAAGAATGACATTGACAGGACGGAAGCGTCCTGTTTCTGAATCGGAAGAAAATGAAAAAAGAACTGAAGATCGATGAAGTATTCATCAGATCACATCTGCCGAAAGAGACAGCTGATCAGCCGATCGGCTTTTTCCATGGGATGTATCTTGACGGATTGAACGTCATGGCTGAAGGCGAGCGGGGAAGCCAGGATTATCTGATATTTGAAGCAGAGGATGAAGAAGATCTCAAATACTGGCAGCTGGAAACCGTCTGCCGTTTTCTGAAAGAGATAGATCCGCCCGAAAGAAAGAAATGGCGCTATGAGCGGGATCATGCGGAAAATGGTCAGTGGCTTTATATCGAACACCGTCATTATGACTACAACGCGATCGAAGATCAGAGGCTGTACAGTTTTGAGTCGTTTCTGCGTTATCTGCACTTTGCCTTTCCTGAAGACAGATGGGAAAAGAAGGTCGAAGAATATGTCGGTCTCATGAACAGATGGTATGAGATCCCGCACTGGGATTATGACAGAGAAAATCTGTGTTTTACTGAGATCAGTGATTCCAGGGAACATGACAGGGATGACGAGATCGTTGAAGAGCCCAGAGAGGGTTCCGTCATTGCGGTAATTGATTAGATCGGAGAAAAGATGAGAATCGGAGTCATTCAGGCAAGTTCGCAGGCTGGAAAAAACAGACTGATCTGTGAGACTGTAAGAGAATACGCAAAAGACTGTGAGGTCATCAATTTCGGCTGCACGGCAGAAGAAAAAAAGAAATATACCTATATCGAAATATCCATACTGATCGGTCTGCTTCTTAACAGCAAAGCAGTCGATTTCGTGGTGACGGGATGTTCCTCCGGACAGGGGATGATGCTGGCATGCAACAGTATGCCGGGCGTGATCTGCGGATATGCTCCGACAGCCAGGGACGCCTATCTTTTTGCCCAGATCAACAACGGCAACGCACTGTCACTTCCTTTGGGTGAAGACTATACCTGGACAGGAGAAGAGAATCTTAAGGAAACAATCAGAGCGCTGTTCTTGGAACCGTTCGCTCAGGGATATCCAAAGAGTGAAGCGGACCGAAAACTGAAGGATACGGAATTACTGAAACAGATCAGAAAACAGTCACAGATCAGTATGAAAGAACTGATGGAAAAACTCGACCGGAAACTGATCAGATCTGTCTTACGCAAACAGGATGTCATTGACTATATCCTGGAAAAAGGAAACAGGGAAGCTGCTGAACTGATAAAGGATCTCTTATGAGAAAAGATAAACGAAACTATTATGAGGCCTATGATGACAGGTATCGGACCGCCCATGAAAAAGGCGTTTCCTGGTCGAGCGATCAGAGTACCCCGATCGTCATAAAGATCATCCGGAAATATGGGATCGGACATGATGATAAACTGCTGGAGATCGGCTGCGGCGAAGGAAGAGACGCAAAGGCGGTATTGGATCTCGGATATGATCTGAACGCGACCGATATCTCTGAAGAAGCCGTTGCCTATTGCAAGAAAGTCATGCCGGAATACGAAGATCGTTTTGCTGTCCTGGACTGTCTGAAAGATCATCCGGATCAGAAATATGATTTCATCTATGCGGTGGCCGTTGTTCACATGCTGGTAAGGGATGAAGACAGGGACGGTTTCTACCGCTTTATCCGTGAACATCTCAAACAAGGCGGAACTGCACTGATCTGTTCCATGGGAGACGGCGAGATGCAGATGGAAAGCGATATCTCAGAAGCGTTCGATCTACAGGAAAGGGAACATGAATCCGGAAAGATGATGGTGGCTGCGACATCCTGCCGGATGGTGTCGTTCAGGACGTTTGTGGATGAACTAAAAAGAAACGGACTGGATATCATTGAAAAAGGCATCACAGGTTCTTTGCCGGATTTTGACAGCCTGATGTATGCAGTTGTGAAGAAGGAGGCAGAATGAATCAGGAAAGAATCGATGCACTCAGGAAAGAGTGGGAAGAGGAAGAAAAGATCGCCCATATCCACGGATGGGATTTTTCCCATATCAATGACAGATATAACGAGGAAGAAGATCTGCCCTGGGATTATCAGACAGTCATTGAAGAATATCTGAAAGATGACATGAAGATACTGGATTATGATACAGGCGGAGGAGAATTCCTTCTGTCTCTGCATCATCCTTACCGCAACACCGCCGCCACAGAAGGCTATCCGCCCAATGTGGAATTATGTAAGGAAGTATTGCTGCCTCTGGGAATCGATTTCAGGCAATGTCATGATGCTTCCGATATTCCGTTTGAAGATGCTTCCTTTGACATGATGATCAACAGACACGGAGATTTCGATCCGAAGGAATGCTACAGACTGCTGAAACCCGAAGGTCTGTTCATCACCCAGCAGGTGGGTTCGGAAAACGACAGGGATCTTGTGGAAATGGTCCTGCCGGATCAGCCCAAACCTTTCCCCGATCTGAATCTGAAAATACAGAGAAAGAAGTTTGAAGATGCCGGTTTTGAAATACTGAGAGCACAAGAGGTCTTCAGACCGATCTGTTTTTATGATATCGGTGCCTTTGTATGGTTCGCCCATATCATCGAATGGGAATTCCCGGGTTTCTTGGTAGAGCGCTGTTTTGACAGACTGCTGAAGATGCAGGAAGAACTTGACAGAAACGGAAAGATAGCAGGAACGATCCACCGGTATCTGATCGCTGTCCGCAAACATTAAGATGGAGTATATTTTTCGCTATGATTCACCGCTAGGCCCCATCACTCTGGCAAGTGACGGAGAGGCTCTGACAGGTCTCTGGTTTGATGATCAGAGGTTTTTCGGGGATACGCTGGAAGAAGAACACGAAGAAAAAGATCTTCCGGTCTTTGAAGAAACAGTCAGATGGCTTGATCTGTATTTCTCCGGTGAGGATCCCGGTTTCAGGCCGCCGTTAAAATTCAGGGGCAGTTCTTTCCGCCGGGAAGTATGGAAGATCCTTTCTGACATTCCGTATGGGAAGACAAGATCCTACGGTGAGATCGCCGCGATCGTCGGCAGAAGAAGAGGGATGAGTTCAATGTCATCACAGGCAGTCGGTTCGGCGATCGGCCATAATCCGATCAGTCTGATCGTTCCCTGTCACCGGGTCATCAAAGCAGACGGCGGTATCGGGGAATATGCCGGCGGTACAGAAAGAAAGATTGCGCTGCTGGAGCTGGAAAAAGGCACAAAACAGTGAAAGGAACACATATAATAAATCTGTAGAGTATTAATCATCGATTCAGGGAGAACGTTATGCAGGATCATTTGGGTAAAAAAGTCGAAATAAAGAGATCAGATTCCCTGTCTTATTCAACAGTCATGGTCGCAGGAGTCAGCTGCATCATGCTGGGAGTGATCGCGCTGGTCTTGGGCCTGGGGCTGTATGGAAAGGCTGTCGCCGATCAGTATATCACCAGAGCTTTTGATCTGGCCAAGACCGCTTCTGTTTCCGCGACCCACGGAGCGAATTCGATACAGCTCAAACCCGGCGATTCCATCTTCCTTTACACGGATGGCATCCCTGAGGCAAACGATCCGGATCAGAAGTTCTTCGGTATGGACAGACTGAAGGAAGCGCTCAACAGAAGACCGGACGCATCCTGTGAAGAGACGGTTTCCATCGTCAAGGAAGTTGTGGATGAATTTGTGAAAGACGCAGATCAGTTTGATGATCAGACGATGCTGTGTTTCAGATATTACGGAAAATAGGAGAACGATATGATCAGAGCGATCATACTGGATATTGACGGTACGCTGGTCAATGATGAAAAGATCATCACGCCGGAGACAAAAAAAGCCCTGCTGAAGGCTCAGGATATGGGCATCCGTCTGGCCATCGCTTCCGCAAGAAGCGACAACGGCTTGAGAAGATTCGGCAGATGGCTGGATTTTGAGAAGCATCACGGCATTTTCATCTGCTACAACGGCGGACTGATCTTAGACAGTCAGAGCAATGAAGTGTATTTTGAAAAATCGATGCCCAGGCAACTGGCAAAGGAGATCCTGAATCATCTCAAGCAGTTCAAATGCATCCCGATGGTCAATAAAGATGAATACATGTATCTTTATGATGCCTATGACGGGATCATCAATGTCAACGGAGAAGAAAGAGACATCATACGCTATGAGACCAGGACCAATGAATTCCTGATCTGTGAGAAGAAGGATCTGGCTGAGTTCATCGACTTCGATGTGCCAAAGATCCTGGTCGCAGCCGATACCGATTATCTGGCGAAGCATCATGAGGAGATGGGAGCACCGTTCTTGGACAGAGCCAAGTGCACGCTGACGGCACCGTTCTTCTATGAGTTCAATGCCAAGGGCGTCGACAAGGCAAAGGCGATCAGCGATGCCTTTGACAGGATGGGCATATCAGAGGATGAGATGATGGCGTTCGGCGATGCACAGAATGACATCTCGATGCTGACACATGTGAAATACGGCATCGCCATGGGCAATGGTGTCGATGAGGTGAAAAAAGTGGCCTTCGATGTCACCGATGACAACAATCATGACGGGATCGCGAAGGCGCTGTATAAATATATTCCTGAGTTATGTGAGTAAGAAAAAGAACGGGGAACCCGTTCTTTCATTCTACTCAACGCCGTTGTACTGATAATCTTTTGCTTCGATGGCTTGCTTCACAGCTGCTTCATCAAATTCTCCGCAGACAGTGATGACGCAGTTGTTTTCCTTGTGGGAAGGTCTTGCTTCTTCGATGAAGTCCAGAGCTTCCAGTGCTTTCTTGACGTTTGCTTCGCAGTGTTCACACATCATGCCTTCGATTTTCAGAGTTTTTTCCATATTGTCTTTCCTTTCTGTTTCGATCTCAAGATCGATCTGATCTTTGGGTGCTTTATCGTGTTTTGTATCGTGGATATTGAACAGATTGAGTCTCAGTGCGTTCATGCATACCGTGAAGCTGGAAAGGCTCATGGCAGCGGCACCGATCATCGGATTCATTTTATAGGAGAAGAGTCCTGCTGCCAAGGGGATGCAGATGAGATTGTAGAAGAAGGCCCAGAAGAGGTTTTCATGGATGTTCTTCAGAGTCTGTCTGCTTAAACGGATGGCAGCTGCAACATCGCTTAACGAGGAGTTCATCAGGACGATGTCTGCCGAGTCGATCGCGACATCGGTCCCGGCACCGATGGCGATGCCGATATCCGCTCTGGTCAGTGCCGGTGCATCGTTGATGCCGTCTCCGACCATGGCGGTTTTTCCGTATTTCTGGAGTTTGCGTATGACTTCTTCCTTGCCGTCGGGCAGCACACCGGCGATCGTTTCATCGACACCGGCTTCAGCGCCTATGGCTCTGGCGGTCTGTTCATTGTCTCCTGTCAGCATGACCACTTTCATGCCCTGTTTCCTCAGCTGGGCGATCGCCTCGGGAGAGTCTTCCTTGATCGTATCGGCGACAGCGATGATGCCCAAGAGTTTTCCTTCTTCTTCAAAGAAGAGCGGTGTCTTGCCCTGTTTCGAGAGTTCTTCCGCTGTTTTCAGTACATCATCTGACAGTTTCAGTATCGTTGATATGTATTTGCCGCTTCCGGCATGCAGGAGTTTTCCGCCGATCTTTCCCTGCAGTCCGTTGCCCGGAAGGATGGTGAATTCCTTTGTATCCAGATTCCTGATCGTTTCTTCTTCCGCTTTGGCGGCGACAGCTCTGGCCAGAGGATGTTCGCTCTTGGCTTCCAGCGATGAGGCTTTCTGCAGAAGCTGTGTATCACTGATGCCGCCGCAAGGGATCATATCGGTCACTTTCGGTTCTCCCGAAGTGATGGTTCCGGTCTTGTCGAGAACGACGATCTGTGTCCTGCCGGCGTTCTCCAGAGCTTCGGATGTCTTGAAGAGGATGCCGTTTCTGGCGCCGATCCCGTTGCCGACCATGATGGCGACCGGTGTTGCCAGTCCCAGAGCACAGGGGCAGGAGATGACCAGGACGGAAATGCCCCTGGCCAGTGCGAAGCTCAGACTCTTTCCGGCGATCAGCCAGCCGATGATGACCAGTGCCGATATGGTGATGACGGCAGGAACGAATACGCCGGATACCTTGTCGGCGATCCTGGCGATCGGTGCCTTGGTTGCAGCGGCATCCGACACCATGTGTATGATCTGGGAGAGCGTCGTGTCTTCTCCGACTCTTGTCGCCTGACAGCGGATGAAGCCGGACTGGTTGGTCGTGGCAGCCGATACCTTGTCACCCGGTGCTTTATCGACCGGGATCGATTCACCGGTCAGAGCCGATTCATTGACGGCACTTTCTCCTTCCAGGACGATGCCGTCGACAGGGATGTTTTCACCCGGCCTGACCACGAAGATATCACCGGTATTGACTTCATCGATATTCACTTCGACTTCTGCACCGTCTCTGTAGAGGGTCGCTGTTTTAGGAGCGAGCTTCATCAGACTTTTCAAGGCATCTGTCGTTCTTCCCTTGGACATCGCTTCCAGCATCTTGCCGATCGTGATGAGTGCCGGGATCATGGCTGCGGATTCGAAGTAGAGTTCATTGTGATAGGTCTCCATCAGATCCATGTTGGAGGCGCCATTCGTGATCATGCAGCACATCTTGTAGAAGACGATGACCGACCAGAACAGCGATACCGATGATCCCAGTGCCACCAGTGTATCCATATTGGGAGCACCGTGGAGAAGGGAGGAGAATCCGCTGGTGAAGAATTTATGATTGATGATCATGACGATGATCGCCAGCAGCAGCTGGGTCAGGGCAAGTGCGAGATGATTGTGCGTGAAGAAAGCAGGCAGAGGCCAGCCCCACATGTTGTGGCCCATCGTGATATACATGAGGACCGCAAGAAAGAAGGCGGACAGGAGCAGACGTTTTTTCAGTTTCGGTGTTTCCCTGTCTTTGCGTGCCTCTTCTTCCGCAGAAAGAGACGATGTTTTCTCCTGTGACTGTTTCCCTTTGAGCGAAGCGCCGTAGCCGGCATCTTCGACCGCTTTGATGATGTCACAAGACTGTGCCGTTCCTTCCACGCCCATCGAGTTTGTCAGCAGAGACACCGATACCGAAGAAACACCCGGTACTTTGCCTACGGCTTTTTCGACTCTGGCCTGACAGGCGGCACAGCTCATTCCTGTTACGATATACTGTTCCATATGTTTCTCCTATTTCATGAGTTTCTGAAGCGTTCTGACAAATTCATCGATCGCTTCCTCATCATTGTTCTGAATGTCTTCCCTGACACAGCTTCTGATGTGGCAGGTCAGCAGTTCCTTGTTGAAGCTGTTGAGAGCTGCACTGACAGCCGATACCTGCGTCAGGATCTCAGGACAGTAGGCATCGTTTTCGATCATGTTCTGTATGCCTCTGATCTGACCTTCTGCCAGTTTCAGACGTTTGATCAGCTTTTTCTTTTCTTCTTCGCTGCGTATCTTTTTTCGTTCCGTCATAGTTAACCTCATATACCCCCTGGGGGTATATTTAATGTAACACAGGAAAGATGATTCGTCAACAAAAACGATGTGTACGGATTGTATAATGAAGAAAAGAAGGATATCGGATCATATCAGAAAAGGGGGATAGGAAATGAAACGGATGAATCTGGCTGTCGTCGGTACCGGACCGATCGCCGCATCGATGGTACAGGCTGCCCATGAGGTTGACGGAGCAGCGGCTTATGCCGTGTATTCGCGTTCTTATGAAAAGGGCAGAGCATTTGCGGAAAAGAATCAGATCGACTGGGTCTATACCGATTTTGAGGAGATGCTGAAGGACGAGAATGTCGATTTCGTCTATCTTGCTTCTCCCAACTCTCTTCATTATTCCCAGGCAAAGGATGTGATCAAGGCCCGCAAGAACGTCATCGTCGAAAAACCGTTCTGTTCCAACAGGAAACAGGCTGCCGATCTGATCGCCAGGGCAAAAAGAAACAATGTCTGGATCTTCGAAGCGATCACGGTCCCTCACAAGAAAAACTATCAGCTTCTGAAAGAAAAGATCAGAGAGCTGGGAAAGATCAAGGAAGTCCAGTGTACCTATCTGCAGTACTCCCGCAAGTATCAGGAATTATTGGAAGGCAAGCAGCCCAATGTTTTCACGCTTCAGTATTCGGGCGGTTCTCTGATGGATCTGAATATCTATAACATTCATTTTGTGATCGGTCTGTTCGGAAAACCGGACAGGGTGTCATACATCTGCCGCAAATACAAGAACGGTGTCGATCTGGGGGGAACGGTTTCCATGGAATATGACGGGATGAATGTATCGGCTCTGGCAGGAAAGGATCTGAGCGGAGAGAACCGAGTTCTGATCTCGGGAGAAAACGGCTACATCGTCGTTCACGGCGGCAGCAACGGTCCCAAGCCGTTTACGGTATGTATCGACGGAAATGAGGAGTTCTTCGATGAAGACAGCGGTACTTCCTGGCTTTATGACGAACTGAATGATTTCTATCATTATTATGATGAGGATAACCGGGAAATGATGAAGAGCCTGCTGGATCTAAGTGATCTGGCGATGTGGGTGGTCGATGAGGCAAAGAGATCTGCCGGCATCGTATTTGAGGAGGACAAATGAAGAGGATACCGATCATAGTCGATACCGACCCCGGTGTGGATGACTTTTTCTGTCTGGCGATCGCTGCAGCCTATGACGATCTGTTTGACTTCAGAGCTGTCACGACGATCGGCGGCAACAATACGACCGATGTGACGACCGGGAATGCGCTGGATATCCTGAAACTGTTTCACAGGGAAGATGTTCCCGTTGCCAGAGGTGCGGATTCCTATCTGAAAGAGGAATTCGGTGAACCGGTCGCAAAATTCCACGGTGAAAACGGCATCGGCAATGTCGAACTGGAACACAGTGACAGGCAGATCGATCCTTTATGTGCCTGCGACAAAATCTATGAAGAAGCAAAGAAGTGCGGCGGTGAACTGGTCCTGGTGACGGTCGGACCGGAGACCAACCTGGCGCTGGCTTTTCAGAAACATCCTGATCTGAGGGACATGATCGCAAAGATCACAGTCATGGGAGGTTCACTGGATACAGGCAATGTGACTGAGTATGGCGAAGCCAATCTCTGGCATGATGCATACGCCGCAAAGATCGTTTTTGAAACGGGCATCCCGATCGATATGATCGGTCTCAATACGACAAGGAAGGCTCCGCTTAGAAAAGACATCTTTGACGGACTGGATGCGGATGAGAAGATCAAAAATGTGATGCTGAAACTGATACGGTTCCGCAACGAGGAGCCGATGCATGATGCGATCGCGATCTCCAGCCTGGTCAATGAAAAAGCGATCCTGTTCAGGGACGCTTATACCTATATCATCGAAGACGGTGAAAGAAGGGGAATGAGTGTTGCCGAATATGACAGGCCGCCCAATTCCAGAGTCGCCGTCGATATCGATAACGAAGAATACTATAAGGTCATCAGAGATACGATCTGCCGTCTTTCTGCCTACAGATAGTCCGGGAAACATTCCCTGATGGCTTTGCTCAGCGGTGAATCATTATTATCGCTTGTGATATAGAAGGCGAGTTTTTTCATGTCTTCTTCGCCGTTTTCCGGTACGATCGGATATCCGGCTTTTTTCAGCATCATTTCATCATTGAAGTTGTCGCCCAGGACGATCGTATTGCGAAGGTCAAAACCGACAGTCTTTGCGAGCTCTTCGACCGCATGGCCCTTGTTGGTGCCGACAGCGTTGATGTCCAAAAGATTTTTCTCGGAGAAGACGATCTCATATCTGTTTTCTTTGTTGAAGAGATGCCTTACGTTTTCGGCATCTTCTTTTGTGACATAGCACAGCAGTATCTTGACGAAATGGAGGCTGCTGAAATCGAGATCTTCACTGTCATAGCGGAAAACGATCTTGTTTGCTTGACTGAAGTGTTCCTCAGACTGCTGTTTCCAGAAGAGCGTCCTTCTGGAGTCGGGACGGTCAAAGAACACTCCTTCCAGGGAATAGATCAGATAGGAGATCCCGTGGCTGATACAGTAATTGCGGATGCTCAGGACATCTCTGGAGTCAAGCAGCTGTCCGTGACAGACGATCTCTTCTTTTGAAAAGTCATAGATGTAGCCGCCGTTGCAGCAGCTGACCAGGGAATCAAAGCCGATCTCATCGGCGTTCTGCCTGCAGAAAGCGGCAGCCCGGCCGCTGACGATGTGGACATGGACGCCGTTTTCTTTCAGGCGGTGTATCGTCCCAAGATCTTCATCTGAGATCAGTTTATCGGAATTTAGAAGACTTCCGTCAAGATCGCACAACACCGCTTCCAGTTTTCTCTTCATCATGTTTCCTCTGTTTTCATTATCCATACGCAGGCCTCATTAATCAATGACGGACATAGTGTTTCATCTTTCCGCTGCCGCTTTGTATTACAATATCCTTGATGGAACAGACGGCTGTCTATATCAATATCCTTATCATCATACTGGAACTGTGCGGTTTTTATATCAGTTTCAAAGATTTCAGGTGGCGCATCTTCATCTTCTATACGGAGATCTCCAATCTGATCGCACTGCTGGCTGCACTCATGATCGTGGCTCGTCTTCCTTTTGCGCCTCTATGGCGCTATTGTGCCGTGGTGATGCTGGTGATGACTTTCCTGATCACTTTGTTCATACTGGTACCGACGTTTGAAAACGGCATGAAGATCCTGATGCTTTCAGGCAACGGGCTCTTCCATCATCTGCTGGTGCCTCTCCTGTCGTTTTTCTCCTATCTGTTTCTGGAAGCACACGATAGCAGGTGGTATGTGCCGGTCATCATTTCCCTGATCTACGGTCTGGGAATGTTTTATCTGAATTACCTGAACAAGATGGACGGTCCTTATCCGTTTTTCAGAGTTCATAAACTGGGATTAAAAAAATCCATTGAATGGATCTTTGTTCTGTTTGCGATCATTTCAACGATTGCCTTATCAGTCATGGCGATTGCGGGATAGTTTATTTTCTGAAGAACTTTTGTTCGATGATAAACAGCAGATAAGAAAACGCAGTGATCAGGGACAGATAGATCACGATCTCTGTGAAGATACCACATCTAACGGCGATCTCATGAAAGACGGGCTGGGTCGTCGGATAGGAAAAGGTGATGTAGAACATATTCGGTTCGACATAGATGTTGTTGAAGATGATATGGGAGACCGTGTTGATGATCACGGCAACGCCGGCCATGGCAAGAAAGAGGGATACGCTTGGAAGAAAGCGTATTTTATTTCGCTTAGAAAGGATGAACATCGCAGTCAGTGACTGGGCGATGATGAGCCCGTGATAGGCAAAAGAATGGGCAGTCAGTACGATCTGATCCCTCAGCATGTCGTAAGGCAGGACCAGGGCAATGATGTCTGCCAGCAGGGAGTAGGTCGCCAGAAAGACCAGGAAGGTATTCTGTCTTTCTTTTTTCAGATAGGTGATCAGGAAGCTGCAGTACATGGCCATGGAACAAAGCTGCCAGGGGAAAAACCAGAGATTGACGCTCCTGTCAAAGACGTAGACATAGCAGAAATACTGTTTGAAGAGTTCCGCCAGCAGCATGACCAGGCCGGTAAGATGCAGAAAAGAAAGGAGTTCGTCTTCTTTTCTGTGTTTCAGAGATCGGAATAAGATGACATTGGCAAGTATGATCAGTATCAGTGCACTGATGTGGACGATTCCGAAGAGCTGCGGTGTATTGCGAAACGTGATTCCCATCATTTTCAGTATAACCGTTAGGACTGCCGGAATTCAAAGGTCTTTCTTTTGCGGAAATGATATATAATATGGATATACGGAGGATTAGCTCAGTCGGGAGAGCGTGCTCTTCACAGGGGTGAGGTCGCAGGTTCGAGCCCTGTATCCTCCACCATTGAAAACAAGGCCGCGGAAACGTGGCTTTTTGAATGCATTCATGAAATAATAGAATTAACTTAACGGAGGCATAAGAATATGAAGAAAAGAATCGTTTCGGCCATTTTTGTGTTATTGCTTTTAGTGATCGGAATGACGGGCTGTTCCAAGAAGGAGTACACCGTCAACTTCAATACGGACGGCGGTTCATTCATTGAGGCTGTCGTCGTTGAAGGAGACGGGCAGAAGATCAGCAAGCCGGAGGATCCTGTCAAGGAGGGCTATGTCTTCAAGGAGTGGCAGCTTGACGGCCAGCCTTATGATTTCAATACGCCTCTGACACAGAACATCACGCTGAAGGCCGTCTATGAAAAGACCAATACGGCTACGGTCATCATCGGCGATCAGTCATACACCGTATCTTTCAAAGACGGCGAGATCCCCAACATCCAGACACCGAAGGCTCCGGAAGGCAAGTCTTTCAAGGGCTGGAAGATCGACGGCGTGATCGGACAGCTTTCCGATATCAAGGACGGTTCCAAGGTGGAAGCGGTCTTTGAGGATAATTTTGTGAGAGTGCCCTGTACCGGCATCAAGACCCAGTACAACAACTACTGGACGATCGAAGGGACCAAGGCCTGGAACCTGGATGCGGAGTTCACTCCGTCCAATACGACCGATGAACCGTCCTACTATTCCGAGGACGAAAAGATCGTAACCGTTGATCAGAAGGGCAACGTCACGGCAAAGGAAGTCGGTACCACCAAGATCCACATCAAGTGCGGCGATCAGGAGAAAGTCATCGGCTTTGAGACCAGGGCCAAGAGCGTCGGGGCGACCGAGGTCAAGCTCGACAGCAAGACGATCACGATCTGGATGCACAACAGCGATACGATCAAAGCTTCTGTCGAACCGGAGAAGACGACGGACAAGACGCTGAAATATGAATCCATGGACAAGAGTATCGCCACCGTTGATTCTAACGGCACGGTGACCGGCAAGTTCCCGGGCGTCACGACGATCAGGGTGACGGCTGCCAGCGGTGTCTATGCCGACTGCAAGGTCATCGTAGAAGGCGAGGATGTCATTTTCGAAATGCAGAACAACGTTTCGGTCAAGGCCGGCAGCGGTGAGAAGATCCCTTACAAGGCGACTTATGTGACCTGTTATGAAGGCGATGTCAACAAGCAGGATGTCACGACGGAATGTGATTTCCATACGGCATACACTTCCGCTCTGGATATTGACAGTTCCGGCAACGTCTATGCCAAGGGCGCTGTCTATGAGACGGTCGACATCGATGTCTATTTCACCTGGTCAGACGGCAGTTCTCTCTACTGCACTTCACCGACATTCGTCGTCCATGTTGAAAAATAAGACCTGATCGCAGGATAAAAGAGGTTCATTTATGATACAGGATATTCAGCCTCATCGCTTTGACAATACCTATCGGCCTTGCGAACCGGACGAAAGCAGTATCGCTCTGAGTCTGAATGACGAAGGGATCCTTGCTTTCTATGATGAAGAGAAAAGAAGGCTGTCTTTTCCTCTGTGCAGCAGGATCAGCAGAAAACCGTTTGTCTATCTGTTTTCCGTAGACGGAAGAGCTTATTTCCTGTATTCGGAAAAGACAGAGGCTGAAGGCTTTGAACGCATCTCCATGAAAGATGTCAGGGCTCTTGATCTGGATGACCGCATGGATCCGTTTATCTGTTTCTGCGCCTTCCATCTGTGGAAGTGGTACAGAAGCAACATCTACTGCGGCAGCTGCGGCAGGAATATGATGATCGATGAAAAGGAAAGGGCTTTGAGATGTCCTGACTGCGGCAATGTCGTCTATCCGCGCATCAATCCGGCGGTCATCGTCGGTGTCATCAACGGGGATCAGATCCTTCTGACGAAGTATAAACGTAATTTTGCCTACAACGCTCTGGTCGCGGGTTTCTGCGAGTTCGGGGAAACGCTGGAAGAAACGGTGAGAAGAGAAGTGAAGGAAGAGACCGGACTGGATGTGAAGAATATCCGTTATTACCGCTCTCAGCCCTGGGGCATTGCCCTGGATCTGCTGGCAGGTTTCTATTGCGATGTGGACGGGGATGATATGATCATCATGGATGACAGCGAACTCAAATCCGCCGTGTGGGTGAAGCGTGAGGACATCGAACTGCAGCCCAAGCCATATTCCCTGACCAACGAGATGATGCAAAGGTTCAAGGAAGGAAAAGAAAACGAAACGATATGAAAAGGCGGTAACCGCCTTTATTCGTGTATATAGACCTGTGTGCCGATATCGACGTAGTCCCACAGCTGGGAGATCTTTGATAGAGGCATATTGACACAGCCTCTGGAAGGATCCGACAGCCAGATGTCACCGCCGAATTCATCACGCCAGGAGGCATCATGGAAGCCGTAGACTCTTCCGGTCTCATCGAAGCCGATCCAGTAATCGACATGTTCCTCATAGTCTTTTCCGACCAGCCAGGAATCCTGTTTCATCTTCCTGACTTCGAAATAGCCTGTCGGTGTTGCATCGGTGATGTTTCCGTTGCCGGTGACGACCGGGGAAGTCAGGATCAGGACATCGTTCTCATAGTACCAGAGCGTCTGTTCGGAGATGTCGACTTCGATCAGCGAACTTCCTTCCTCGATGATCCAGTTGACATCGATATCCGCATCTTCCTTTGACAGGAGCGCTTTTTCAAGTGCCGTCTTGAGGGATGATTTTTCGATGTATTCGTAATCGGAGACATTGTATTTCCTGCAGAAGGAAGCAATGTATTCGCTCAAGGCATCTTCATCGATGGCCAGCTGACTGCCGTCGATCTTCAACAGGGAGACCATCTCCGTTCCTTTCAGATCGGCTTCCTGATAGGAATCGATATTGAAATGGATCTTTTTGTCCAGAGCTTTCTGGATCGGATCGATCAGGGCTTGCAAAGCTGAGGTATCACTGGAGGCAGGCCTTTCATAGGACGATGTCAGATCAAGGGTGTCTGAACCGCCTTCAAGATAATGGTTCAGTGCTTCCGTTACCAGGGAAACGACATTTTCCTGTCTGATGAAGGAGCCTTCGATTGCTTCTTTCACGACAGCCTTTCCGTTTTCGATGGCGATCGCAGCATCCTTGGGCCTGACGATGTTTTCTTCCTTCAGACAGTAGAGATCCCTGATCAGATCGGCGATCTTTGAAGGATCGAAGGATCCGCTGATCTTGTTGCAGGAAAGATCTTTCCGTGAGAACAGCGATGTGAGCCAGCCCAGTCTGTTCTGGGAAGAAAGAAGAGATGAACTGTCATAGGCAATATCGCTGCTGAGCCTGCTCAGAATCAGTTTTTCGCTGATCGTATCGTTTCCTTCCCTGTTTCTTTCGATGACATTGAGACAGGGATCAAGCTGCTTCAGTTTCAGATCTGCCGTTTCGCTGTTCAGATTCGATACTTCGATATCATTGATATAGGTCTTGGGCAGGAAATGTCCGGAAAAATAAAGGACGCCTGCCAGATAGATCAGAGCACTTAAGAGTATCACTCCCAGGGCGGCGATGAGCCTTACCTGGGTTTTCTTTTTCAGTTTCATCTTTTTCATGATCCAAAACTATTATACCTGTTTGCCGTATTTTTGGCTTTTCTTTATATACAAAAGAAAGAAAATAGCTTATAGTAATATCTGTAAAAGGGGTTTTAGCGCAGTTGGAAGCGCGCATCGCTGGCAGCGATGAGGTCACGGGTTCGAATCCCGTAAGCTCCACCAGGTAAGAATTAAGAATCTATTTTAGGTAAATAGATTCTTTTTTATAATGAATCATGTTTTGTATAATAAATGAAATAGATAAACCGGGATCTGTGGAGAAATAATAGATGGAAATACACTACAGAAATATTATCCTGCGCGACATGGTGGCTGCGGATATCGAAGATGAGATCCGCTGGAATACCATAGAAACCGAATGGGGACTTTGGGATGCCCCGTGGGAAGATTTTTCGGACTTTGACCCGGATGTGTTCAGGGAAGAAACACTGAAAAAACTGCAGGCACCGGAAGACGGGTTTCGCTGGAGACTTCAGGTGGATCATGCCGATGGCACGCATATCGGCAATGTAAGCAGCTACCTGATAGACGACAATTATGAATGGATCGCGAAGAAAAGCCTGCAGCCGGGTCAGCACCGTTTCTATGCGGTAGGTGTCGACATCAAAGAGCCCCCATACTGGGGCCGGGGTCTCGGGGCTGAGGCGCTTGCCGCATACATCCGATACCACCTGGAACTGGGGCATACCTACATCTGCACGCAGACATGGTCCGGGAACCTCAGGATGATCAGGTGCGCGGAAAAGCTTGGCTTTTATGAATGCGACCGAAAACCGGGCTATCAGACTGTACGCGAGGAAACAGTGGACGGTCTGACCTTTCGACTGGATACCGATCAATTCCGCAGGTCATATGAGTGAAGCAGATAAGGAAGATATAGAAAACTCAGATCTGTCTGATTTACACCGCTGCTGTAAAGCGGCCGCAATCAAACAATAGGGTCCGTTTATTCCGGCAACAGTTCCGCCATTTAGTGGATAAGTCACGGAAACATGACTTTTCTGTTTCTTTGAAAAAAAGCAGAAAATGTATACCAGGAAAACATATTTCCTGGATTTGTTGATTTCTTTTACTTTTGGTACATAAACAACTTGTGATTCTCTTCACGATGTCGTTTTTTAGTATATTTTATGGTAAAGGATGGTGGGGATTTTGGAAGATCTGAATGTACTTGAACAGTTGAAGAAAAAAGAGGGTTTCACTTCGGCGGAGTCATCTCTGGCCGATTATATCATCGGCAATGTCGATAAGGTATACAGGATGTCTTTGCAGGAACTGGCAAAGAATTCCTATGTATCAAAACCGAGTGTGATCCGTCTTTACCGCAAGATCGGCTGCAAGAGTTACCGTGATTTTTCCATCGCCCTGCAGCTGGAAAAGATCAGGACCGACGGCAGCAGCGTGATCGAGAGCGGCGATGCTTTCACCGGTTCGAAGTCCATGCGCGAATTTGCCGAGATCATCGGTCTGCTTTCCAAACAGATCATCGACAACTGCATCATGGCGATCAACAACGAAGAACTGGATGATATCATCCATGTCCTGGATGAGGCAAACAGGATCTTTGTCTATGCCAGCGGCGATATCGAGACCGAAGTGCGGTCTTTCAACAACCGCATGAGCATGATGAGTGTCGAGCCGATCATGATCAATGATGACGCCGATCAGCAGAAGCTGATCGCTTCGATACAGGAAGACGATGTCGTGATCATCGTTTCTTCTCTGGCGGATAATGAGACTTACGACAAGACGATCGAATTTATTTATGAGACCAATGCTCTGAAGATTCTGATCACGACCTATGAGGATCCCAACAAGAGATTCCAGCCGGATTATGCTTTCTATACCTATCCCAACGGCAACGAATTCATCCGCAACAGCGTCTCCATTTCGCAGATGTCTCTGCTGCTGGGAATGAACATCATACAGACCTGCCTGCTCAAGCTCCGCTCGGAGAAGAGAGGCTGAATCATTTTTTATGAAGATCTTCGCTGATGCGGAGATTTTTTTCTTATAATGAAATTAAGGATGGGTTTTACTATATGATCAATCAGATGAAGGAGGACTGTGAGAGTCTTCTGAAACATTACGGAGCGGGAAAGATCGAAGATGTCAGATATGCGCATATGAAGTATCCGAAACTGATCCCGCTGATGGATTTTTATGTGGACCGTTACCGGATCGACGGATTCGGCATGGTCATGGTCATGCACACAAAGACAAAGATGGGAATGGAACTGCTGACAATGTCATTCATGCCTGACGGTATGAGTCTTCCGTATCTGCTGGCCGATGCCATGTCGATGAAGAAGAAGAGATGTGTCTTTGTCGAGTATTACGGATGCGGCTATGAGGATCTGAATGATGAGAAACTGTATGAGGTCTTTGAGAAATACCGTGATCTTGAGGATTATGAGGAAAAGCCAAACTGGTACGTGAAGGAGAGAAGGCCTTATTCCCTGATCAAGACAGGAAGTAAAGAAGAGCTTCTGGCCATGACACACGACAGTCTGAAGGCATATCTTGGCAGCATTGCCGGTGCAGTCTACGATGAGGACTACAAACGGAAACTGATGGATTTCCGTGACCGGATGATCACGGAAGGCAATCCTTCTTCCAAGACATTGGAGATGCTTCTGAAGAAAGACAAGGCGGTCCGTTTCATGGAAGATGTCGTTATGGGTTTCAATAACTGAACAAGGTGTGAAAACACCTTTTCTTTAGCCGTTGTATAATAATATCACATGAACAGGAAACGGGTTTTTCGTTTTCCTGAATGATGAAAAGGGGATATCGATTATGTTGGAAATGGAATTCAGGCAGGAGGATTATGTCGGCAAGATCGTCGAACTGATCAAAGGTGATGCCGATGACAGCGGATTAAGAAAAACACTGAAGGATTTTCATGACAGGGACATTGCCCAGGCTCTGGCACTGCTGAACAGGCAGCAGAGAAAGAAGCTGTATGACGCCATGGGGCAGAAAAGGACAGGCGATGTTTTTTCTTATCTGAAGGAGAATATCGAATCATTCATCAGCGAGATCGGTCTTGATGAGGCTGCCGCCATCCTGGAAAAGATGGATACCGATGATGCGGTCGATCTTTTGGAACAGCTCGATGCATCACTGCAGTCGAAGCTTCTGGAGAAGATGAACGGCAAAGTGGGCGATGAGATCCGCATGATCCGCTCTTTCCCGTCAGACGAACTGGGTTCCCTGATGACGACCAACTACATCAGGCTCAATCTGTTCCATACCGTCAAAGAGGCGATCAAGGAACTGGTCAGACAGTCCGATGCCAATGACAATATCGATATGCTGTATGTGGTCGATGATGACAATCACTACTGCGGTGCGATCGATCTGAGGGATCTGATCAGAGCCAGGGACGATGACAGTTTTGTGAACCTGATCATCACCTCCTATCCGGTCGTTTTCGGACATGACAAGATCGCCGATACGCTGAAAGATATCAGGGAATATTCCGAGAACTCACTGCCGGTCCTGGATGAGGATCAGCATCTTCTGGGTGTCATCACTTCAACGGATATCATCGAAACAGTCGATGAAGAGATATCGGACGACTACGCCAAACTCGGCGGTCTTTCCTGTGAGGAAGATCTGCGTGAGCCTCTGTTTGAAAGCATGAAGAAGCGTCTGCCCTGGCTGGCAGCATTGCTGGTGCTGGGTATCGGTGTTTCGGCTGTCGTAGGCATTTTCGAGAATGTCGTCAAGGAGATCGCCATCATCGTCTGTTTCCAGTCACTGGTACTGGATATGGCCGGCAACGTGGGAACGCAGTCACTGGCTGTCACGATCAGAGTACTGATGGATGAAAGAGTCTCGACAAAAGAAAAGCTGCAGCTGATCTTCAAGGAAGTCAGAGTCGGTTTCTCCAACGGTCTGCTTCTGGGACTGGCTTCTTTTGTCTTTATCGGACTCTATATCTTCCTGCTGAAAGGCTATCCGGCCGCCTTCTCTTTTGCGGTCTCAGCCTGTGTGGGCATTGCCTTGTTATGTGCAATGATCGTATCATCCCTGGTCGGTACGACGGTACCGATCCTGTTTGACAAGATCCATGTCGATCCGGCTGTCGCTTCAGGTCCTTTCATCACGACAATCAATGACCTGATCGCTGTCGTATCCTATTACGGTCTGGCCTGGATCCTCTTACTGAAAGTAATGCATATCTGATTATGAAAGAACTGACATTAAAAGATCTCAAGATCAATGAAAACGGACGCATCCTGAAGGTGGGCGGCGAAGGCGCTCTCCGTCAGCATTTTCTGGATATGGGCGTCATACCCGGTGCGGAAGTAACGATCGTCAAATTCGCTCCTTTGGGCGACCCGGTGGAGATGCAGATACACGGCTATGAACTGACACTGCGTCTGGAGGATATGGAGAAGATCACGGTCGAAAGGATCGAAAAAAGAAAGAATCCTCATCAGCGGGTAGAATCGTTCATGAAGAGCGAACACCCCGGTCTGGGCGAAGACGGAAAATATCATGACCGGAAAAACGAAGATCCGCTGCCTGATGATGAAGTCCTGATTTATGCGCTGGTGGGAAATCAGAACTCCGGCAAAACGACGCTCTTCAATCAGCTGACCGGTGCCAACCAGCATGTCGGCAATTTCCCGGGCGTGACCGTGGACCGCAAGGACGGTGTGATCAGGGGCTATCCCAATACGCTGATCACCGATCTGCCGGGCATTTATTCGATGTCTCCCTATACCAGTGAGGAGATCGTTTCCCGCAACTTTGTTCTGAATGAAAAGCCAAAAGCGATCATCAACATCGTCGATGCGACCAATATCGAACGCAATCTCTATCTGAGCATGCAGCTGCTGGAGATGAACATGCCGATGGTCATCGCCTTAAACATGATGGATGAATTTTCAGGCAACCACGGTGCCGTCGATATCAACGGCATGGAAGAACTGCTGGGCGTACCGGTCATTCCGATCTCGGCGGCAAAGAACGAAGGTGTGGATGAGCTGGTCTCCCATGCGATCCACATCGCGAAATATCAGGAACGGCCTGAAAAGCAGGATCTGTGCTCCCCAGAGGATCATGACGGTGCCGTGCACAGAGCCATCCATACGGTGGAATCCCTGATCGAGGATCATGCGTTCAGAGCCGGTCTGCCTCTGCGTTTTGCGGCGACCAAGGTCATTGAAAACGATGAGCTGATTTTAAAGCAGCTCAAGCTGGACAAAAACGAAGAAGAAACGATCGAACACGTGATCATTCAGATGGAGAAGGAAAGCGGCATGGACCGTTCGGCGGCGATCGCCGACATGCGTTTCGATTTCATCGAAAGAGTCTGCGAACAGACGATCATCAAGCCGAAAGAAAGTAAGGAAAGGATCCGCTCGGAAAAGATCGATCAGATCCTGACCGGCAAATGGACGGCGATCCCCTGTTTTATTCTGATCATGGGTGCTGTCTTTATTCTGACGTTCAATGTCATCGGTGCTTTCTTCCAGGGCATCCTGGAATCAGCGATCGATGTCCTGACGGGCTATGCGGAAGTATTCATGGATTCCGTCCATGTCAACGATACGATCCGTTCCCTGATCTCGGAAGGTATCTTCCAGGGGGTGGGAAGTGTCTTGAGTTTCTTCCCGATCGTCGTGACACTGTTCTTTTTCCTGTCATTAATGGAAGACAGCGGCTATATTGCCAGAGTCGCTTTCTTCATGGATAAACTGTTGAGAAAGATCGGACTGTCAGGCCGCAGCATCGTGCCGATGCTGATCGGTTTCGGCTGCACGGTCCCGGCGGTCATGGCGACCAGGACGCTTCCCAGCAAGCGCGACCGTTATATGACGATCCTGCTGACGCCGTTCATGAGTTGTTCGGCAAAGTTGCCGATCTATGCGTTTTTCGTCAATGCCTTCTTCCCGGGCAAGGCCGGTTTCATCATGACAGGCCTCTATGTCTTAGGAATGATCATGGCTGTCATCATGGCACTCATCATGAAGAACACGGTCTTTGCGGGCAATGCCGTTCCTTTCGTCATGGAACTGCCCAACTACCGCATGCCTTCCGCCAAGAACGTACTGCGTCTGTTATGGGAGAAATCCAAGGATTTCATCACCAGGGCTTTCTCAGTCATCCTCATAGCGACGATCGCTGTCTGGTTTCTGCAGCGTTTCGATATCAGACTCAATCCGGTAAGCGAGGCTTCCGAATCGATCATGGCGTCTTTTGCGGGATTGTTTGTGCCTTTGTTCAGACCGCTGGGCCTTGGCGACTGGCGTATCGTGACCTCCCTGATCAGCGGTTTCATGGCCAAGGAGAGCGTCGTAGCTACACTGGAAGTATCTTTCGGCAGCAGCATCTCAGAAACGTTCAATTCGGTCACGGCAGCTGTCATCCTTGTTTTCTCACTGCTTTATACGCCCTGCGTTGCGGCGATTGCGGCAATGAAGAGGGAACTGGGCAGAGGATGGGCTATCGGGGTCGTTTTCTGGCAATGTCTGATCGCCTGGATTGTGGCTTTCCTGACAAAGCTCATCTGTATCGCAGCCGGTTTATAAGATAAGGTATAATAAAGATATAAAAAGAAATCATACAATGAAAGAGAGTGATCGCATGAAACTCATTTTTCTGGATATTGACGGTACTCTGACCGAAGCAGGAGAAAATACGCCGCCGGATTCAGCTTTAAGAGCGATTGAAAAAGCCCGTCAGCAGGGAAACAAGGTTTTTCTCTGCTCGGGAAGGAATATCGGCATGGCAAAGCCGGTCCTGGACTACGGCTTTGACGGCATCATCGCTCTGGCCGGTGCTTATGTGATAGCTGAAAAAGAAGTGATCTATGATCAGCCGATGGATCCTGCAGACTTTGATGATCTGCTGAAGATCCTGCATGAGGACGGCGTTTTCTGCACGGCCGAAACGAAAGACAGGACATACGGCGATGAGAATCTATCGGATTTCCTGAGTACTGCCGATAGTGACAATTCGGAGATCGAAAGATGGAGGAAGGCCCTGCAGTCACAGCTGGGCATTCAGCCGATGAAAAACTACGACGGATCCCCGGCATACAAGATCGTCATCATGTGCAATCGTGCTTCCCAGCTGGCAAGAGCGAGAGAACTCTATGAAAAGGACTATGACTTCGTGATACAGGAAGTGAAGGAACACGGCAACTGCATCAACGGAGAACTGATCCACCGCAGTTTCGACAAAGGCAAGGCGATCCGTCTGGTCGCTGCTCATTACGGCGTCGATATCGCCGATACCGTCGGCTTCGGTGATTCGATGAACGATCTGACGATGATCGAGACTGTGGGCACTTCCCTGTGCATGGGCAACGGGGCACAGGCATTGAAAGATATCAGCGATTTCATCCTGCCATCCGTGAAAGAAGACGGACTGGCAAAGGGATTTGAATTGCTGGGACTGATATAGGTGCGAAAGCTAAAGGAGAAAGAAAATGGCACTGGATTATCGTAAATGTGCTGAGGAGATCTTTGCCTGCCTGGGCGGCAAGGACAACATCATCAGCGCTGCTCACTGTGCGACGCGTTTACGTCTGGTGATTGCCGATAACAGCAAACTGGATATTGAAAAGCTGGAAAATGTCGAGGGAGTGCAGGGACTGTTTGATTCCAACGGTCAGCTGCAGCTGATCATCGGCACCGGTACGGTCAACAAGGTCTATGATGAGTTTATCGCCGTCAGCGGAGTTACCGCCGCCACCAAAGAGGAAGTCAAGGCTGCCGCTGCTGCGAAACAGCCGCTGCCCAAGCGTCTGGTAAAGGCACTGGGAGATGTCTTTGTGCCGATCCTGCCGGCGATCGTCGCTTCCGGCCTGATGATGGGTCTGGTCGAATCGCTGGCCAAGGCTATTCCGAGTTTCGGCGCTTCCGACTGGTTCTCTTATCTGGATATGATCGCCAATGCAGCTTTCGTATTCCTGCCGGGCATCATCGCGATGTCGGCTGCCAGAGTCTTCGGCGGCAACGTCTACCTGGGTGCGGTCATCGGTCTGCTGATGATACACCCGAGTCTGATCAACGCCTGGAACGTCGGCAATTACGAAGTGCTTCCGAGCTGGAAACTGCTTTTCTTCAATGTCGCGCAGACCGGCTATCAGGGACACGTCATCCCGGTCATCATAGCCGTATGGGTCATGTGCACGATCGAGAAATGGCTGCACAAACACGTACCGGAGATGATCGACCTCTTCGTCACGCCGTTAGTCACGGTATTCGTCACGGCTTTCCTGACGTTCACGATCATCGGTCCGGTCTTCTCGACCGCTGAATCTTATGTGCTGCGTTTTGCGCAATGGCTGATCACTGTCGGCTACGGCATCGGTTCCCTGGCTATGGGTGCAGTCTATCCCTGGACGGTCGTCATGGGTCTGCACCATATGTACAACGCCATCGAGGCCGGACTGCTGTCATCCAAGGAGTTCGGCAATCTGAATATCTGGATGCCGATCGCTTCGGCTGCCAACTTCGCCCAGTTCGGTTCCTGTCTGGCTGTCGGTCTCAAGACGAAGAATGCCAAGACAAAGGCAGTGGCGATCCCTTCGTCCCTGTCGGCTGCTTTAGGCATCACGGAACCGGCGATCTTCGGTATCAACTTCCGTTACATGAAGCCTTTCATCTTCGGCATGATCGGCGGTGCCATCGGTGCGATGTTCGGATCCTGGATGGGCTTGGGTGCCACTTCCTACGGTGTGACCGGTCTGCCAGGCTATCTGATCATCAACAAGGCACTTCCTTATACGATCCTGCTGGCGATCTCCGGCGGCATCGCTTTTGTCCTGACTTTCTTCTTCTGGCATGAGGAAGTCAAGAAGACGGAGACCGTCGCAAAGAAAGCGCCTGAAGAAGTTGTCATCACCACCGAAAAAGGACAGATCCTCTCTCCGGTCAGCGGCAGAGTCATATCTGCCAGCGAGATCCCCGATGCGGCATTTGCCGGGGAAATGATGGGACCTTCCGTCGGTATCGAACCGGATGATGGTATCGTGCATGCGCCGTTTGACGGTGAAGTCGTCATGGTCTTCCCGACAAAGCACGCCATGGGCCTCAAGGCCGATGAAGGCGGGATGGAACTGCTGATCCATGTCGGTGTCGATACGGTCACGATGAACGGCGAAGGTTTTGAAACATTCGTCGATTCCGGATCGAAGTTCAAGAAGGGCGACAAGCTCATGAGTTTCGACCGCAAGACGATCGCCGATGCCGGACATCCGGACACTGTCATCGTCGCTTTGACCAATGCAGCTGACTATGCGGAAGTGAAGAAATCCGTCTGATCATTGTCTGAATATCTGTGAACCGCTCCGGCAACGGAGCGGTTTTTGTATGTCTGTATATCAATGTATTTTCCTTATCAGACCGATATATCTGAAACTTTTTTCATGATCGGAAAAAAGTGTTGTTTATTTGAAAAAAGATGTACAAAAGAAACAGAATTTACCGTTTCATGATGCTATAATGAAACGGAATGCTGTTTTTGAACATATAAAGAAAGGAGATCTTATGAAACAGATCGATCTTGCGCAATATGGCATTACAGATGTAAAGGAAATCATCTATAATCCGTCTTATGAATTCCTCTTTGAAGAAGAGATGAAACCCGGTCTTGAGGGCTATGAAAAGGGTCAGCTGACTGAACTTGATGCGGTGAATGTCATGACCGGTATTTATACCGGACGTTCGCCCAAGGATAAATATATCGTCATGGATGAGAAGTCGAAGGATACCGTCTGGTGGACAAAAGAGTCTTATCCCAATGACAATCACCCGATGTCGGAAGAAGTCTGGGAAAAAGTCAGGGATCTTGCCAGAAAACAGCTGAGCGGCAAGAGACTGTTTGTCGTGGATGCGTATTGCGGTGCCAACAAAGATACGAGGATGGCTGTGCGTTTCATCATGGAAGTCGCATGGCAGGCTCACTTTGTCCGCAACATGTTCATCAAGCCGGGTGAAGAGGAACTGGAAGGATTCAAGCCCGATTTCATCGTATACTGCGCATCCAAGGCGGAGGTCGAAGACTACAAGGACTTAGGTCTTAATTCCAGCACCTGTGTAGCTTTCAATATTACATCCAGGGAACAGGTGATCCTGAATACCTGGTACGGCGGCGAGATGAAGAAAGGCATGTTCTCAATGATGAACTACTACCTGCCTTTAAAAGGTATTGCATCGATGCATTGTTCCGCCAATACAGACATGAACGGCGAGAATACGGCGATCTTCTTCGGACTTTCCGGTACAGGAAAAACGACCCTTTCTACCGATCCGAAGAGACTGCTGATTGGCGATGATGAGCACGGCTGGGATGACAACGGCGTCTTTAACCTGGAAGGGGGATGCTATGCCAAGGTCATCAATCTTGATAAGGAATCTGAGCCGGATATCTACAACGCGATCAGAAGAGACGCATTATTGGAAAATGTAACGGTCGATGAAAACGGAATGATCGATTTTGCGGATAAATCAGTGACTGAGAACACGAGAGTTTCCTATCCGATCGATCATATCGAAAAGATCGTGAGACCGGTATCGAGTGCTCCGGCTGCAGACAATGTCATCTTCTTATCGGCAGATGCTTTCGGCGTGCTTCCTCCTGTTTCGATCCTGACGCCTGAACAGACCCAGTATTATTTCCTGTCGGGCTTCACTGCCAAACTGGCGGGTACGGAAAGAGGCATCACCGAACCTACACCGACTTTCTCTGCCTGTTTCGGTCAGGCTTTCCTGGAGCTCCCTCCGGTCAAGTACGCTGAAGAACTGGTCAAGAGGATGAAGGCTTCCGGTGCCAGGGCATATCTGGTGAATACCGGCTGGAACGGCACAGGAAAGAGAATATCGATCAAAGACACCAGAGGCATCATCGATGCGATCCTGGGCGGTGCCATCAGCAGGTCTGAAACGAAAAAGATCCCGTATTTCGATTTTGAAGTACCGGTAGAGCTGGAAGGCGTCGATACGGGCATCCTGGATCCCAGAGATACCTATGAAAACAAAGGGGAATGGGACGAAAAGGCGAAGGATCTCGCTTCCCGTTTCATTCAGAATTTCCATAAATATGAAGACAACGAGGCAGGAAAGGCTCTGGTAAATGCCGGACCGAAACTGTGATCGTTTCTGTGAGGGGATGATATGGTAAGGATTGTTGAGACCTCGGTGCGTGACGGACATCAGTCACTGCTGGCGACGAGAATGACGACGGAAGAAGTCGTACGTCTGTGCAGCATTTTTGATGATGTCGGCTATCACGCGATCGAGATGTGGGGCGGTGCGACTTTCGATGCCGCCATGCGTTTTCTGAACGAAGACCCCTGGGACAGACTCAGGGAGGTCAAGAAGGTCTGCCGCAAGACAAAACTGCAGATGCTGTTCAGGGGACAGAATATTCTTGGTTACAGGCATTATTCCGATGATGTCGTGGACATGTTCTGCAAGAAGTCGATCGAAAACGGCATCGACATCATCCGTGTTTTTGATGCTTTAAACGATATCAGGAATCTGAAACAGGCCGTGGAGTCGACCAAGAAGTACGGCGGAGAGTGTCAGATCGCTCTTTCCTATACGACTTCGCCCGTGCATACGATCGAGTATTTTGTCAATCTGGCAAAGGATATCGAAAAGCTCGGTGCCGATTCTTTGTGCATCAAGGACATGGCCGGCATCCTGCTTCCGGAAGATGCGACGGAACTGGTCAGTGTCCTGAAAAGGGAGATCTCGATCCCTCTGGAGCTGCATTCCCACGCAACGGCCGGTGTTTCTGAGATGACTTATCTGGCTGCCATCAGAGCAGGCGTAGATATCGTCGATACTTCGCTGTCGCCTTTGTCCGGCGGTACGGCCCAGCCTTCGACACAGGCTCTGGCTGCCGGGCTGAAGGGAACCAAATACGACCCGAAACTTGATTTCGATGTCCTGCATGAGGCAGAACCGGAGATGACGAAGATCGTAGACAAATACATCAGAAACGGTCTGCTCATCCCCAAATCAATGGAAGTCAATCCCAATATCCTGACTTATCAGGTACCGGGCGGCATGCTTTCAAACATGATCCGTCAGCTTTCCGATCAGGGAGCCATGGACCGCTACGACGAAGTCCTCAATGAGATCCCGCGGGTCAGAAAGGATCTGGGTTATCCGCCGCTGGTCACACCGATGTCGCAGATGGTGGGCACGCAGGCAGTGCTCAATGTCCTCAACGGCGAGCGTTACAAGATGTGCACCAGAGAGGTCAGGGATTATCTGCACGGAAAATACGGCAAGCCTGCTGCTCCGGTCAACAAGGTGGTGAGGAAAAAGATCATCGGTTTCGATGATGTCATCACCTGCCGTCCGGCCGATCTGCTGGAACCGGAATTCGAAAAACTGAAGAAGCGCTATGCCGATATCGCCAAGAGCGATGAGGACGTGCTGTCACTGGCGCTGTTTGAGAACGTTGCCTCTGATTTTCTCAAGAGAAAGTACGGAAAGCAAGACAACGAATATGACGAATTTGAGATGTATATCTAGGAGGATGATATGGAACTGATCAGCAGATATTCCGGTATTATCGCCATCATCGTTTATTCGCTCATACTGGCGCTGATACTGAAGTTTTCCGGAAAGAAGGAAAAGAAGAAAGACATCAAAGAAACATTGATCAGAAAGAAGAATGATACACCGTTGGATCCTGATGACGAGGATGCGACGATCGCCTGCCTGGTGGCAGCGATCGAATGCCGCAATGAAACAAAGAAGAATGTCAGGATCGTCAGTGTAAGGGAGGTCAGATAATGAAGATCTATAAAGTCAAGGTCAACGGCAAGGTCTACGAAGTGGAAGTGGAAGCTGTTGATGAAGTCAAGGGGAGCGTCGAGGCTCCGGTAAAAAAAGAAGTGAAAGAGACTGTATCCGAAGGAAAGAAGCAGATACAGGCTCCGATCGCCGGCAAGATCCTGGATGTCACTGTGAATGTCGGTGATATGGTCAAGGAAGGACAGACGGTCGCCCGTATCGAGGCCATGAAACTGGAAAACGAGATCCAGTCGGCCTTTGACGGCAGGGTCGCGCAGATTCTGGTCAAGACCGGAGATGACGTCCGCAACAAGGATGTACTGATCATCCTGGAGTGATGAAAGAGCTTTTCTTTGAAACGATCGATTCGACTAACTCTTATCTGAAGGATCATTATCGGGATCTCGATGATATGACCTTCGTGTCTGCGGATTATCAGTCAGAAGGAAAAGGAAGAGGTTCTAGGAAGTGGCTGTCTGATAAGGGAGCCAATCTCATGTTTTCGTTCCTGGTAAAGGATGAAGAGGTAATGAAACGTTACCCTGAACTCTCGCTTCTGTGTGCCTTCAGTGTGCTGGAAGTTTTGAATTCCTTTGGAATCAGCGATCTGATGATCAAGTGGCCCAACGACGTCTATGTGAAGGATGCCAAGATCTGCGGGATCCTATTGGAAGGAATATCCCGTGAGAAGCCCGACTGCATCGTCTGCGGCATCGGGATCAATGTGAATCAGACGGATTTTGAAGAGGAATTTGCGACAGAAGCGGTCTCCATGAGGATGCTTCTGAAAGAAAACGTTGAGATCGGCGAATTAAGAAAAAAAGTTTATCGGAAGATAAACGAAAATATTGAACAACTGAAACGCGGATATGATTTTCATAAGCAGATCGATGCTTATGATTATCTGCGGGGAAAGACTGCTTATGCTTTGATCGGAAATGAAAGAAAGCAGGTCGATATCCTGGGGATCGATCATGACTGTTCCCTGAAGGTCAGGGATGGTGACAGTATCATGAATCTGAATTCCTCGGAGATCACTTTCCATTTGTAAGGGGGATATCTATGAGTTTTCTGTATGAGAATCTGCTTGCCCTGACCTGGCAGCAGGTAACGATGTGGGTGATAGGAGGTGTCCTGATCTATCTGGCGATCGCCAAAGACATGGAACCTTCACTGCTGCTGCCGATCGGTTTCGGAGCGATATTGGTCAATCTGCCTCTGTCGGGAGCTGTCAATCAGTTTATCAACGGCATTTTTCAGGAAGGTCCGCTGTCATCGCTCTATGATGCGGGTATTGCCAACGAGCTGTTCCCGCTGCTGCTGTTTATCGGTATCGGTGCGATGTGTGATTTCGGTCCGCTGCTGACAAATCCGGCCCTGATGATGTTTGGAGCGGCAGCACAGTTCGGTATCTTCTTTACCTTCTGTCTGGCTTCGATGTTTTTCCCGGTCAACGATGCGGCTTCGATCGCAACGATCGGTGCGGCCGACGGTCCCACAGCCATCGTCGTGGCTCAGAAGCTGCATTCCACCTATCTGGGTCCGATCATGGTCGCGGCCTATTCCTACATGGCACTGGTCCCGATCATCCAGCCGCCGGTCATCCGTCTGCTGACAAGCAGGAAAGAGCGCATGATCCGCATGGACTATGAACCCAAGGATGTCTCCAGGACGACCAGGATCCTGTTCCCGATCATCATCACGGTCATTGCCGGCCTGATCTCTCCGGCATCGGTATCACTGGTCGGTTTCCTGATGTTCGGCAATCTTTTGAAAGAATGCGGTGTCCTCAACGGACTTTCCGATACGGCACAGGGTGCCATGGCCAACATGATCACCCTGTTACTTGGCATCACGGTCGCATCACAGATGCAGGCGGAGAACTTCCTGCAGGTCGATACGCTGATGATCCTGGGCATGGGTCTGTTCGCCTTCGTCTTCGATACGGCAGGCGGCGTCATGTTTGCGAAGCTGCTGAATCTGTTCTTAAAGAAAAAGGTCAATCCGATGATCGGCGCTGCCGGTATCTCGGCCTTCCCGATGTCGGGCAGGATCATCCACAAGATGGGTCTTGAGGAAGACAATCAGAACTTCCTGCTGATGCATTCGATGGGCGTCAATGTTTCCGGACAGATCGCTTCGGTCATCGCCGGCGGTCTGATCATGAGTTTCTTCATGTAAGGAGGATCTATGAGTTTCACACCGATGAATTTTGTGTACAATCTGGTCTATATCTTCAAAGGGGAACTGGGTCTCTTCTTTGCCTTAGGCATCATCGCCTTGTCGACGATTGTGCTCAACAGGATTTTTACGGATCATGATCAAAAGGAATGAGGTTTCATTCCTTTTTTCATATAATGAAAGCAGTATGAACAAAAAAAAGATCGTTGCCAGCATCATGCTGATCCTGGCTCCGCTGCTGTGGGGCCTGTCTTATTCATTTCAGTCGATGTCGACCGAATCACTGGGTTCTTTTTCGATCGTGTTTTTCAAGGGCATCGGTTCGATCGTTCTGCTGCCGATCCTGATCTTTCAGAAAAGGAGATTTAATTTCAGATCTGTCAGAGGGGGCATCCTGATCGGTCTCTTTGTGTTTCTGGGCTGTTTCTTTCAGCAGCTGGGCATCAAGTATTCCACGATCTCCAAAGCCAGTTTCATCACGGCGCTTTATATATTGTTTGTGCCTCTGATCCAGATCTTCATGGGGAAAAAGGTGTCTGTGAAGATATGGATTTCTGTCCTGGTGGCAGCGATCGGTCTTTATTTTCTGTGCATGCATTCCGATACCGGCATCAACAAGGGGGATTTCTTCCTGCTTGCCGGATCGGTCATGTTCGCATTGCAGATCATCGCCATCGATTATTATGTGAAGGACTGCGATCCTCTGGTCCTGACTTTTGTCTATGAATTTTCCCTGTCGGTGTTTGCGCTGATCGCTGTGTTCTTCTTTGAAAAGATCGATCTTTCAGCGGTGAAAGAGGCCCTGCTGCCTTTGCTTTATCTGGTCTTTGTCAGCGGCATTCTGGCGCAGTATCTGCAGACCCGTTATCAGAAGGATCTGGATCCTTCGCTGGCTTCCTTGCTGATGAGTTTTGAATCGGTCTTCGGTGCGTTTTTCGGCTGGCTGATCATGCATCAGACACTGAGTTTCAAGGAGATCTTCGGCTGTATCCTGGTCTTTCTCGCCATTCTGCTGGCGGAATCATAAATACTTGTTTTTCAGAAATAATGAGATATAATAGAAATAGTTAGTTTCCAAACTAATTATTTTTTTGAGGAAGATTTATGGACAGAAGTTTAACGAAAGAGATCGGATATCTGAATCATATGATCAGAAAGTATATGTCCGGAGATCATGAGCCGCATAAGGAATTCAACTTTACGCAGTTTCAGGTCATCGGCTATCTTTTCAGACACCAGGATGAGGATATCTGCCAGAAGGATCTGGAAGTTGAGACCGGTCTGAAGAAGGCTTCGATGACCGGCTGTCTGGATGCTTTGGAGAAAAAGGGCGCCATCATCCGGGAAACAGCAAAGGATGACAGACGCCGGAATTATATCCGCATGACGGACCGGATGAGAAAAGTTGAAAAGGATTTCCGGGAAAGAAACAGCAGACTTGACTCTCTGATCACAAAGAACATCAGTGAAAGTGATCTGGAAGTTTTTCTGAAAGTGATGGACCAGATCAGGGAGAACATCAGGGAGGCGGAACATGAAACTGATATTTAAATATCTGAAGCCTTATCTGCTGGTCGTTGCGGCAGTAGTCGCACTGACATTCATTCAGGTCCAGACGGAACTGACTTTGCCTGACTACATGTCATCGATCGTCACTGACGGTATCCAGTACGGCGGCATCAGTGAAGAGGCGCCGTTGGTGCTGACAGCGGAAGATATGGAACTGATACAGAGATTCATGTCTGACGATGACAAAGCCGTTATACAGAAACAGTATCAGCTGATCAGTGCCGGAGCTACAGCAGTTGTCGATCATGAACAGATCAGATTCGAAAGCGATGTCTGGCTTTTGAAGGACTCTGATGAGAAGCTTGTTTCGATCATGAAAGAACCGCTGGTCTATACCTATATGGCGAAGCTGAATGATATCGATCTGAATCAGGAAAACGATGTGCTCAAGGCACAGATCGCAAAGGATCTGGAAGGCCTTGAGGATAACTATGTCTCCATGGTCAGACTTTATATCAGGGATCTTTATAAGAATGTCGGCATGTCCGTTGAAAACATTCAGACGGATTATATCCTTTCAGCCGGACTCAAGATGCTGGGGATCGCTGCGATCGGTGTTGCCGTGCAGCTTTTGTCGACTTATCTTTCAACCAAGACGGCTGCCAGAGTGGCCGCGAAGATGCGCAAGGATGTCTTTGAAAAAGTCGAATCCTTCTCTTCAAGCGAATTTTCAAGGTTTTCGACCTCTTCGCTGATCACCAGGAGCGGCAACGACATCACCAAGATACAGCAGCTGATCCAGCTGATGATGCGGATGATGCTGATGTCGCCGATCATGGGCATCACGGCCGTTTTCAAGGTCCTGCGTTATCCTAATATCTCCTGGCTGCTGATCGTGGCGATCGGTGTGATCATTTCCGCCATGGTCGTGCTGGCTGTCTTTGCGGTGCCCAAGTTTGAGGTCATCCAGAAACTGACCGACAGACTTAACAATGTCATGAGGGAATTCCTTGACGGAATGCCCGTCATCCGGGCTTTCAATTCACAGAAGACCGAAGAGGAGAAATTCGACGAGATCAATACGGAATTCCGCAGAGTCGACCGTTTCGTATCCAATGTCATGAACATCATGGGACCGATCATGACCTTTGTCATGAACGGACTGACGGTGGCCATCACCTGGTTTGCGGCAAAGCAGATCGATATCGATGCGATGAGCATCGGCGATATGATGGCTTTCTCGCAATATGCGATCCATGTCGTCATGTCCTTCATGATGGTGACGGTCATGTTTTTCATGATCCCGCGTTCGCTGGTATCGGTCAGACGTGTGAAAGAAGTACTGGATACGGAAAACACGATCTTCGATCCCGAAGAACCCAAAGAGCTGCCTGAAGAGAACGGGACCCTGGCTTTTGAACATGTGAGTTTCCGTTATCCGGGTGCGGAGGAATCCGTTCTGGAAGACATCAGCTTTGAAGCAAAGCCGGGCGAAACTGTCGCTCTGATCGGTTCGACCGGTTCAGGCAAATCGACGATCATCAAACTGATCCCGCGTCTGTTTGACGTGAGCGAAGGAAGGATCACGTACTGCGGTCTGGATATCAGGGATGTCGCCCAGAAGCAGCTGCATGACAAGATCGGTCTGGCGACCCAGAAGGCGATCTTGTTCAGCGGAAACATACGTTCCAATATCGAATTCGGCAGACAGATCTCCAAAGAGGATCTGGAAGAAGCCATCCGGATCTCACAGTCGGAAAACATCATCGCTGAAAAGGAAGAAGGTCTTGAAGCGCCGATCACCCAGGGAGGCACCAATGTTTCCGGAGGACAGAAACAGCGTCTTTCCATTGCCAGGGCTCTGGCGGAAAAGCGCAATATCTATATTTTCGATGACAGTTTTTCGGCTCTGGATTATGAGACCGACAGGAAACTGAGAAGGGCTCTCAAAAAACTGATCGATGCCAGCAAGTCTACAGTGCTCATCGTTGCCCAGAGGATCTCGACGATCCGTCATGCCGACAAGATCATCGTTCTGGATGAAGGAAGGATCGTCGGAGAAGGAAAGCATGAGGATCTGCTGCAGAACTGCGAAGTTTACAGACAGATCGCCTACTCGCAGCTTTCAAAGGAGGAACTTGCCTGATGCCACCGATGAGATTAGTAGAAAAACCAAAGGATTTCAAAGGCACTTTGAAACAGCTGGCTTCCTATGTGAGGCCCTATTACGGCAGGATCATTCTATCGCTTGTTTTGATGGTCATTTCGACTGTCATGTGCATCTACGGTCCCAGACTGATCGGAAATGTGACGACCCTGATCTCTGAGGGCATCGTTTCCAAGTATATGGGAGGAGAAGGCATTGACTTCAATGTGATCGGAAAACTGGTCATCACGATACTGATCATCTATGGTGTTTCGGCATTGATCGATTATCTGGTCAATACGCTTCATGTCAATATCGCAGTCAATGTTTCCTATAAGCTGAGAGATGATATCTCCAAGAAGATTAATAAGCTTCCGCTGAAGTATTTTGATTCCAAGACGCATGGCGATGTTCTGTCGAGAGTCACCAATGATGTCGACAATATCGCCAACAACCTGACTTCGACGATCTCCCAGGTATTGAATTCCCTGGTCAACATCGTCGGCGTCCTGTTCATGATGCTGGCGATCTCCTGGAAACTGACGCTGGTATCGCTGGTCGTCATACCGCTTTCGGGAATCATTGCGGCACTGACCGTGAAGAAGTCTCAGAAACACTTCTCGGCCCACTCAAAATATCTCGGTGAGATCAACGGTCATATCGAGGAGATGTATTCGGCTCACCTCTTGGTCAAGACGTATAACTATGAGGATAAGTCCATCGAGCGTTTTGATGAGCTCAACGACAAGCTTTTCAATGCGGCGTACAAGTCGCAGTTCTATTCCGGACTCATGCATCCGCTGACCGGATTCCTGCAGAACATCGGCTATGTGGCCGTCTGTCTGATCGGAGGTTTCGAGGTCATTCAGGGAACGATGGCCATCGGTGATATCCAGGCTTTCACAACTTACGTCAGAAGGCTTCAACATCCGATCTCTTCGATCGCCCAGCTGATGAATACGATCCAGACGATGATCGCCGCTGCCGAAAGGATCTTCGAGATGCTCAATGAGATGGAAGAGGAACCTGACTGTGAAGATCCGGTCAATATCCATGATGAAAACGGTGAGATCGATATTCAAGGCAACGTGACGTTTGAGAATGTCAGATTCGGTTACGATCCCGATAAGATCATCATCAATGACTTCTCAATGTATGTCGCTCCGGGCAAGGATGTGGCCATCGTCGGTCCGACCGGTGCCGGCAAGACGACACTGGTCAAGCTGCTGATGCGTTTCTATGAACTCAACGGCGGAACGATCTATGTCGACGGAAAAGATATCCGTGATTATACCCGTTCGGATCTCAGATCGATCTTCGGCATGGTTTTGCAGGATGCGTGGCTCTTTGACGGAACGATCAGGGAGAACATCCGTTTCGGCAAGCCCGATGCGAGCGATGAGGAGATCTATGAAGCCTGCAGACTGGCTCATGTCGACCGTTTCATCAAGACGCTGGAAAACGGCTATGATACGGTGATCTCCGAGGATACCAGCGGTATTTCTCAGGGTCAGAAGCAGCTGCTGACGATCGCCAGGGCCTTCCTGAAAAATCCCAGGATCCTGATCCTGGATGAAGCGACATCTTCCGTCGATACCCGTACCGAACAGCTGATACAGGATTCGATGGAGGAGCTGCGCAAGGGCAGGACAGCCTTCACGATCGCCCATCGTCTCTCGACGATACGCAATGCCGATATCATCATTGTTCTGGACAAGGGCGATGTCGTTGAAGTCGGTGACCACGAATCGCTGATGGAAAAGAAGAACTTTTATTACAATCTGTATAATTCCCAGTTCGAAAGCTGAGAGATTGATGTATAATCATATCAGACGAAAGCCAACGTTGTTGGCTTTTTGTAACAGTGTTATGAAAAAGAAGACAGTATGGGATTATTACCGCAGATATATCGGCTTGTTCCTTATAGGTATTTTAGCCGATATCATGGTCGATATGGCCGAAACGTATGTTCCGGAGTTTTTGGGTGGCATCGTTGAGATCGTTTCCGGAAATCCCGATGTGGTCTTTGCGGATATTTCTCTCATCGTCAGAAACATCATCCTGATCGCAACGATCCTGATGATCGGCAGAGCGGTCCTTCGTTTTACGATCATGCGGGCTTCCGGTCTGATCGAGGCCGGTATCCGTCATGAAATGTTTCTGAAGGCTGAGAGGCTCTCGCAGCGTTATTATCATGAAAACAAGATCGGTACCATCATGTCCTGGTTCTCTTCCGATGTGGAAGCAGTGGAAGAATTTGTCGGCTGGGGCACGATCATGGCTGTCGATGCTTTGTTTCTGTCAGTGATATCGCTGTTCAAGATGCTGAGACTGGATCCGGTGCTGTCGATGATCGCTCTGATTCCGATGCTGACACTGGTCATCTGGGGAAACAAGGTCGAAAAGATCATGTCCGAGAAATGGGAGGACAGACAGAAGCAGTTTGACAGGCTCTATGATTTCACTCAGGAGACATTCACCGGTATCAGAGTCATCAAGGCGTTTGTAAAAGAAGCCCAGGAACTGAAAGCTTTCTCAAAGGTCGCTGAAGAGAATAAGGAAAAGAACCTGGATTTCGTGAAGATGTCGATCCGTTTCGATGTCTATATCGAAATGATCATCGGTGTGACGATCTCTCTTCTGCTGGGTGTCGGTTCCTATTTTGTCTACCGTTATATGAACGGATCGCCGGTCGTGCTGTTCTCGCATGCCGTAAGCCTGTCTCCGGGCAGACTGATCACTTTCATCGGCTATGTCGATACGCTGATCTGGCCGATGATCGCCATGGGCCAGATCCTGCAGATGTATTCCCGTTTCCGGACTTCGGCTGACCGTATCTATGCCTTCCTGGATCAGGAAGAGGAGATCCACAACAGTGAGAATGCCGTGAAGCTCGATGACTGCAAAGGCAAGATCACGTTCAGAGATTTCTCGTTTGCCTATCCGGACGGCGACCGTCATTCCCTGAAGAATGTATCCTTTGAGATACAGCCGGGAGAGATGGTCGGTCTAGTCGGCAAGATCGGTTCGGGAAAGACGACACTGGTCAATTCCCTGCTGAGGCTTTACAACATCGAAAGAGGAAAGATCTTCATCGATGATGTCGATCTGATGGATATCGATATCACGAGTCTGAGGGATGCGATCGCCTATGTGCCGCAGGATAATTTCCTGTTTTCGGACAATATCCGCAACAATATTTCTTTTGCCAACAACAAGGCCGATCTGGATCAGATCCGCAAGGCAGCCATATTTGCCGATGTGGATGAGAACATACAGGGTTTCTCCCAGGGCTATGAGACTGTGACCGGAGAAAGAGGCGTGACGCTTTCGGGCGGTCAGAAACAGCGTATCTCGATTGCCCGTGCCTATATGAAGAACTCCCCGATCATGATCATGGACGATTCGGTCTCCGCTGTCGACATGAAGACCGAAGAGACGATCTTGAACAACATCAATGAAAAGAGAAAGGGAAAGACAACGATCATCATCGCTTCCCGTGTTTCGACGGTTGCCCATATGGACAAGATACTGGTCCTCAATGACGGCAGGGTCGAGGCTTTTGATACACCGGCCAATCTGATGGAGACTTCCCGTACCTACCAGAAAATGGTCTATCTGCAGAAACTGGAGAGTGAACTTTAGTATGAATGATGAACTGGAAAAACTGAAGGGTGACGTCAAGCTTCCGCTGGGCGTCATCATCAGAAGAACGCTTCATTACATCAGCTCTGAGAAGGGCGGTTTCATACTGTCTTTGCTTCTTTTGCTGCTGAATGTCGTTCTGGATTCGATCTCTCCTTTGTTCACTTCAAAGATCACGGATGAGCTGGTCAAAGACAACATCAATATCAGACTGATCCTGAATCTGGCGATCCTGTCTTTTGTGATCATGTGCATCAACCAGTTCTTCCTTTACACCGAATCGATGATCCTGCAGAACTGCGGCCAGAGGATCATCTACCGTCTGCGAAGAGAGATCTTCGAACATATCGAAAACATGTCGCTGAACCAGTTCAACGAGATGCCGGTCGGATCGCTGGTGACCAGGGTCACTTCCTATACCGCTTCGATGTCCGATCTGTTTACGGGCGTCCTGGTCAGGATCCTGCGTGACATGACGACACTGGTCGGTGTCTATGTGATCATGTTTTTCATCTCGCCGTCGCTGTCGTTTGCGATGCTGGGGGTGGTGGCGCTCGTCTTCTTCATCTCCTACTTCTTCTCCAAGACGGTGAGAGAGATCTTCCGCAAGGAAAGAGCCTGTATCTCCGATGTCAACACCTTCCTTTCGGAGAACCTGGCCGGCATGAAGCTGACACAGGTCTTCAATCAGGAAGGGACCAAGGAAGAACAGTTCAATGAGAAGAATGAGGCTTTGAGAAAACAGCGTTTCAACGTCATCAAGGCCTTCGGTGTATACCGTCCTCTGATCTCGTTCATCTATAACTGTTCCATTGCCCTGTGCTTTGCCGGAGGCGTTGTCTTGCATCTGTCAGCCGGCGAGATCGTGGCTTTCTATATGTATCTGTCAAAGTTCTTCCATCCGATACAGAACCTGGCCGATCAGCTCAATGCTTTGCAGAAGGCACTGACAGCTTCGGAAAGGATCTTCAATCTGCTGGATGTCAAGCCTGATGTCATCGACAGGGAAGATGCACTGGAGATCGATCATTTCGAAGGAAAGATCGAATTCAAAAATGTCTGGTTCGCCTATACGGATGAAAACTGGATCCTGAAGGATGTGTCCTTTGTGATCGAGCCCAAGCAGACCTGCGCCTTTGTCGGTGCGACCGGTGCCGGCAAGACGACGATCCTGTCGCTGATCGTCAGGAACTATGAAGTGCAGAAGGGCGAGATCCTGATCGACGGCATCAATATCAATGACATCAGGATCTCCTGTCTGAGAAAGGCGATCGGTCAGATGCTTCAGGATGTCTTCCTGTTCTCGGGAACGATCAGGGACAATATCACCCTGCATGATGATGCCTTTACGGAAGATGAGATCCATGAAGCCTGCGTATATGTCAATGCAGACAGCTTCATCGACAGACTGCCCAAGGGCATCGATGAGGAGATCATCGAAAAGGGTGAGAACCTCTCCCAGGGCCAAAGACAGCTTCTGTCATTTGCCCGTACGGTCATTCACAAGCCGCAGATCCTGATCCTTGATGAGGCGACAGCCAACATCGATACGGAGACGGAAGTGCTGATCCAGCAGTCTCTGGAGAAGATGAAGTCGATAGGAACGATGCTGGTGGTAGCTCACCGTTTGTCTACCATCCAGCATGCCGATCAGATCATCGTCCTGCAGAACGGGGAGATCGTCGAAAGAGGAAATCACCAGCAGCTTCTGAAGAACAGGGGCTACTACTACAAGCTTTATCAGCTGCAGTTTGATAATTAAAAAAAACGCCTGATCGGCGTTTTTTAGATGATCCCGATGGTTCTGATCTTCTGTTCTTCCAACGGCTTGTCGCGGAAGTCGGTTGCGACCGAAGCGATCTCGTCGACGACTTCGATGCCTTTGGTGATCTTTCCGAAGGCAGCGTACTGGCCGTCGAGATGCGGTGCATCTTCATGCATGATGAAAAACTGGGAAGATGCGGAGTTTGGATCCATGGTCCTGGCTATGGAAAGGACACCTCTGGTATGTTTCAGCTCATTATTGAAACCGTTGGATGCGAATTCTCCCTTGACAGTCTTTTCCGAACCGCCCATGCCGGTGCCCGTGGGGTCTCCGCCCTGGATCATGAAGCCTTTGATGACCCTGTGGAAGATGATGCCGTTAAAGAATTTCTCATTGATCAGGGAAACGAAATTCTCAACGGTAGCAGGTGCGATATCGGGATAAAGCTCCGCTTCCATCTGTTTTCCGTTTTCCATTGTGATTCTGATTCTGATGTTTTCCATTTTTCTTTCCTCGCATCATCATTCTATCATTTTACGATATAATATTGACGTAATAATCGGGAGGTTTCATGATGAACAAGTATGTTGAAAAAGTGATCGCTTACGTGAAAGAGAAGTATCAGGATCAGCCGGAATTCGTTCAGACGGTGGAGGAGGTCTATACTTCGATCGCACCGGTCATGGATGCCCATCCCGAATACGAAGAAGCGGATCTGCTGATGAGGATGGCCGAACCGGAGAGGATATTCCGTTTCCGTGTCACCTGGATGGATGATCAGGGAAAGGTCCAGACCAATGTCGGATACCGCTGTCAGTTCAACGGAGCGATCGGTCCCTATAAGGGAGGACTGCGCTTCCGTAACAATGTCAATGAAAGTGTCATCAAGTTCCTGGGTTTTGAACAGACGTTCAAGAATTCCCTGACGGGACTGCCGATCGGCGGTGCCAAAGGCGGAAGCGACTTTGACCCGGCCGGGAAAAGCGACGCCGAGATCATGCGTTTCTGTCAGAGTTTCATGACGGCATTATACCGCTACATCGGTCCGGATATCGATGTTCCGGCAGGCGATATCGGTGTCGGCAGCAGGGAGATCGGCTATCTCTTCGGCCAGTACAGAAGGCTGAAGGGCAATTTTGAAAACGGTGTTCTGACCGGCAAGGATCTGACATTCGGCGGTTCCCTGATCCGTCCCGAGGCGACGGGCTACGGAGCTGTCTATTATCTGCAGGAGGTCCTGAAACACGAAGGCGATTCCATCGAGGGCAAGAAGATCGCCGTTTCCGGTTACGGAAATGTTTCCTGGGGCATCATGAAGAAAGCTGCGCAGCTCGGTGCCAAGGTCACTTACATGTCCGGTTCTGCCGGCTATATCCACGATGAGGCAGGCATTGATACAGATGAGAAACTGGATTTCATCCTGGATCTCAGAGTGAAAAACTCAAAGGATCTGAAATCTTATGCGGACCGTTTCGGATGCGAATTCTATCCCAAGGCAAAATTCTGGGGCGTCGATGATGTCGATATCTACATGCCGGCGGCAACACAGAACGAAGTCAGGATCGAAGAAGCAGAAAAGATCGTCCGCTCGGGCGTGAAGTATTATATGGAAGTATCCAATATGCCGACATCTTCCGAAGCGATCGCCTATCTGAGAGAAAACGGTGTCATCGTCGCTCCTTCCAAGGCGGTCAATGCCGGCGGCGTCGGTGTTTCCGCTCTGGAAATGTCACAGAACTCCGAACGTCTGGAATGGACGGCGGAGGAAGTCGATCAGCGTCTGAAGACAATGATGAAGGACATCTATGACAAATCACTGGATGCGGCACAGCGTTATGGTCTGGGCTATGACCTGATCGCCGGAGCCAATATCGCCGGTTTTGAAAAAGTCGCGGAAGCGATGATGAAGCAGGGTATCTTCTGATGAGTGAGTTTCTGGAAAAAGTCAGATATTATTATCAGGATGAATACTGCAACTGTTCGGAAGCCATCATCAGAGCAGCGAATGAGCATTATTCTCTGAATATCAGTGATGATGATCTGAAGATGTTCGGAGCTTACGGAGGAGGCATGTTTTCCGGACTGACCTGCGGAGTGATCAGCGCATCGGCGGCTGTTCTGGGGAAGATGATCATCGATGAGAACGCCCGCAAGGAACAGGCAGAGATCAGGCCCAAGTTCCAGAAACTGGTCAGGAATCTGATCCAGGAACTGGGCGGAAGCAGCTGTGCACAGATCAAGCCGCGTTTCTTCACTAAGGAAACGGTATGCTGGGTGACGGTGGAACATGCTGCCAAGGTACTGGAAAAGACGATTGAAGAGATCAGAGAAAAAGAAAGCATCTTCGAATGAAGATGCTTTTCAGTTTTTATGAAGCGTATCTTTGAACACGTAGTATTTCTGATATAGGAATTCCGTTACCAGATTCACCAGCATGTTGCCCAGCGTGACCAGATAATCATTGATATGAAGGACTGAGGTCAGGTAGTTGCCGATATAAGTGCTCAACGGTGTGAAGACGCAGTAGTAGGCGAACACTTTTGCCATGGCGACGGGAACGTTCGATGCCGACTGGAAGGTGAAGTTTCTGTTCAGGGTGAAGTTCCACAATACCGACAGGATCAGCGAGATCAGATAGGACGGCCACCATCCCAGTTTCAGGATCTCATGAAGCAGGGCAAAGCTGCCCAGCTGTATGGCACCGGCTGAAACGGAGAACAGGGTGAACTTGATTGTCTGAATGAGGTCCTTGCTGATGCCTTTTTTCTGTTTCAGATAGGCGTCTGCCTTGACCAGTGTTTCTTTCATGTTGTCAAAGGTGATGAGGTCCATCGCTTCTTCATAAGGAAGAAGGCGGATCTCCTGTACTTCTTCCGGCTGGGGAGAAGGATCCTGATGTTCAAAAGATCCCAGGAAATAGACTGAGGTCTTGTCGATGCCGTTAGGCATGACGTAGCTGAGATCTTCCCTGAAGGAAGTATCCAGAAGGATGTCGATACCCGCTTCTTCACGGATCTCGCGGACAGCCGCTTCCTTTAAAGTTTCATCGTTTTCCAGATGACCCTTGGGGAAGCCCCAGTTTCCGTGAAAATCCCTGATCAGCAGATATCTGATCTCATTGTTTTCTTTTGTATAGACGATAGCGCCGGCACTGATTTCTGACATACCTTGATTATATGTTGAATTACAGAAGAAGTGAAGAATAAGTGTTTGTTTTATCGGCGGGATTGTTTAAAATGAATATTGTATGAAACTTCTGATGCTGATCAATGCAAAAAGCGGTATGAAGAATTCCAAATCAAACCTTTTGAGTGTGATGGATATTTTCTGCCGCAATGGCTATACGGTGAGCGTCTATGTCACCCAGAAGGCGAACGATGCCTATGAGTATCTGATGAAAAACAGGGTCCGTTACGATGTGATCTGTGTTTTCGGCGGCGACGGAACGATGAACGAGGTCACCAATGCTTTGATGCGCAGGGATGACAAACCTCTTCTGGGTTACTTCCCCAGCGGGACGATGAATGATTTCGGATCCAACTTCGATCTGGGAAATGATTTCAAAAAGATCGCCGAGCGGATCTGCGAAGGCAATGTACGGGAATTCGATGTCGGCAGATTCAACGACCGTTACTTCAATTATGTGGCGGCGTTCGGTGCCATGTGCGATGTGCCGTTTACGACGGACAGAGAGTCCAAGGAGACCTGGGGCAATATCGCCTATATCCTGGAGGGCATCTCCAAGCTTCCGGAAGTCAGAGAACACAAAGTGAAGTATACGGTCAACGGGAAAGAGTATAAGAAGAACGTACTGTTCGGTCTGATCTATTCCGGCAACAGAGTCGCTGGGATGGAACTGGAGGACAAGAAGAATTCAAGGATCGATGACGGTGTCTTCAATGTGCTGATCGTGGATTATGTGCCGACGGTGTTCAATGCGCCGGACCTGCTTTCTACGATCCTGCAGCAGAAGCGCTACATCCACCGCTTCCATACCGACCGGATCTCACTGGAATTTGAAGACGATGTCATCTGGACGCTGGACGGTGAAGAGGCGAAAGTCAAAAACAAAGCGGAAATAACGATCACAAACAAAGCACTCAGGATACTTGCCTGAGTGCTTTTTCAGATAACGATGTCGTAGTAATCATAATCGTCATGATCAGAAAAGCCTTCCTTCTTCCAGAAGGAGAGTCCTATCTCGTTGTTTCTGTAGACAAAGAGTCCGGCTTTGCCGATGCCTTCTTCTTTCAGGGCTCCCATGGCTTTTTCGCACAGTGCTGTGCCGATGCCTCTTCGCCGGTATTGCCTGTCCACGGCAAGATGGTGCAGAGTCCCTCTTCTGCCGTCATGTCCGGCCATGATAACGCCGACGATCTTACCGTCTCTTTCTTCGACAAAACAGGTGGAAGGATTGCGCTGCAGGTATTTTTCAATGCCTTCACGGGATTCATCGATATCGTTGATATCCACTCCTTCACAGCTTTTCCACAGGCGGTAGATCTGAGGATAGTCCTCGATTCTTAACGGGCGCATGATGTCTCCTCATCAACGAAAAAAACAAGTGTTCTCATAATTCATCCTTTCAAACAAATAACAAGATCACCAAATGTCTGTATGATAAGCTTACTGCTTTGGCACTTCTATGCATCTATTGTATCATTTTTGTTTTTTGTAAGACAGGTATACAAAAAGAAGGACTTTACGTCCTTCTTTCGTGAAATATCTTTTGTTTACGATTATTTCATCAGAGCCGTCAGCAGGCTTAACAGTTCTGTACCGTTGGACTGCTGAGCTGTCGGCTTCTTGCCGGAAGTGCCGGCACCGAGCAGAGAGCCCAAGAGGTCCAGACCGGTGTTGGAAGACTGCTGCTGTGTTGCACCTGTTAAGAGCGAACCGAGCAGACCTGCAGCCGGGTTGGAGTTGACATTGGATACGCTTCCGCCGCCGAGCAGACCGGCCAGGTCGGAGAGGTCGATGCCGTCAGAGAGGTCGACTTTCGGTGACTGCTGGGGTTTCGGTTTTGCAGCAGTGGCTGTCGTAGCTGTGCTTAATGAGTTGAGCAGAGCCGGAGCAATGCTGTTGAGGACAGCGTTGACTTCCTTGGAGGACAGACCTGTTTCATTAGCCAGGTTGCTGATGACAGATTTCTGATCGGAACCCAGGATGTGGGCGATAATCTTGGCACCGTCAGTGGAGTCGCCGTTCTTGATCTGCTGGGAAACTGTCTGTGTGCTGGTATGCTGTGTCAGAGCGGAAAGCAGGGAAGAAGCGCCGTCTTTCTTGGATGCATTCTTTGTCATATAAGTGATCAGAAGAGGTACAGCCATCATCAGAAGCTTGGAAATACCGTTTGAAGATACGCCAGTCTTCTTGGAAGTAGCGTTAATGGACTCATTTGAAGTCAATGTACCTAATAATAATTGCAATAGATTCATTCATTATTCTCCTTACTATTGATAATATTATTTTAAACCTTTTTTATTTCAGTGGGAATATTTTGATTCTCATGAGAAAGATAATGCTTTTTTTGAGCAATCCGGACCGCTATGAATGGCTAAATTATGGTAATATTTTAGTATGTTCAAACTGCTGAAGAAATATACACAGGACGGATGGTGGGCTACATTGTTAGGCCCGTTTTTTACAGTGCTGGAGGTATATGTCGCTGCCAGGATCCCTTTAGTCATGTCAGACATCATCGACCAGGGCATCTACGGCCTGAACGGTGACATGGATTATATCTGGAACAAGGGTCTGCAGATGGTGGAACTGGCGCTTTTGGGCGTGGTCTTCGGTGCCAGTTCTGGTCTGTTTTCATCGATCGCTTCGACCAGGTTCATCAGGAATATCCGCTATGCGATGTTTTCAAAGATACAGGAATACAGCTTTGAGAATATCGAGAAATATCCGGTCCCGACAGTCGTCATGCGTCTGACAACAGATATGAGGATGTTAAGAATGGCATATGTCAGTATCGTCAGGATGCTGATCAGGGCGCCTTTCAACCTGGTACTGAGCGCATATTTTGTTTTTACGCTGAATCCCAGACTGGCGATGATCTTCGCACTGGCGATTCCGATCCTGCTGATCGGTCTGGTGGTGATCCATCAGAAGGCGCATCCGCGTTTCCGCCAGATGATGTACAAATTCGATGCGCTGGATGCCAATCTGGAAGAGAATATCGACGGCATCCGTGTGGTCAAGACTTTTGTCAGGGAAGACTATGAGAACGGCAAGTTCATCGATTCTTCCGACGGTGTCATGAAGGCGCAGCGTCATGCCGAGAATATCGTCATCCTCAACAGACCTTTCTTTGAACTGGTCATGTATGCCTGCATGATCGCGATCGCCTGGTTCGGCGGACGCGATGTCATTGCCGGAGAGATGACGACCGGCAATTTCATGGCTTATCTCTCCTATATCAGAGCTATCCTGTTCTCACTGCTGATGATCTCCAATGTCTATCTGCAGATCGTCATGGCCCAGACTTCGGTCGACCGTGCAAACGAGATCCTGGATGAAGAGCCAAAGGTCAGGGACAATGATGCGGACGAGGATCTTCAGGTGGAAGAGGGAAGCATCGAATTCAGGAACGTTTCTTTCAAGTACTCCGATGATGCGCAGAACAATGTACTGAGCGACATCGATCTGAAGATCGAAGCCGGTGAAGTCATCGGCATCCTGGGTCCGACGGGTTCTTCAAAGACGACACTGGTTCAGCTGATCCCGCGTCTTTACGATGTCAGTCAGGGTGAAGTTCTGGTCAGCGGCCACAACGTAAAGGAATACAAGCTGCACAACCTGCGCGAAGCTGTCGCCATGGTCTTACAGAAGAATACGCTGTTCTCCGGAACGATCGAGGAGAATATGAAGTGGGGCAATCCCGATGCGAGCCACGAAGAGGTCGTCGAAGCCTGTAAATATGCACAGGCCGATGATTTCATCGAGGCGATGCCGAAGAAATATGAGACCGAACTGGGTCAGGGCGGCGTCAATGTTTCCGGCGGTCAGAAGCAGAGGCTGTGTATCGCCAGAGCGCTGATGAAGCATCCCAAGATCATCATCCTGGATGACTCGACCAGTGCGGTCGATACCGATACCGACCACAGGATACAGCTGGCTTTGAAAGAGAAGCTCGGCGGCATGACGACGATCATCATCGCCCAGCGTGTCGCTTCGGTCAAGGAAGCCAACAGGATCATCATCATGAATGACGGCAGGATCGAAGATATCGGCAATCATGACGAGCTGATGAAACGCAACGAGGTCTATCGCGATCTTTACAATACACAGATGGAAGGAGCGCTGGAATAATGGCAGACACAGGATACAGACAGCTCAGGACTTCCAGAGCCAACGACGTTCTGGGAACGATCGCCAAGACGTTCTCCTATATCTCCGGACGCTTCAGATGGCAGTTCATCTTTGCAATCCTTTTCACGATGCTTTCATCTCTGACGGGTGTCATCAGTTCCTATCTGTTCACCCCGATCATCAATAACTACATCGTTCCTTACATCGGTCAGGAGAACCCCGATCTGAGCGGATTCATCGGCATGCTGGGAGTGATGATCGCCGTATACGGCGGCGGACTGATCGCTTCCTATGCCTTCTCCAAGCTGATTTCGGTCGTTTCCACCGGCATGCTCAACAACATGAGACAGGATCTGTTCAGGGTCATGGAAAAACTGCCGGTGAGATTCTTCGATTCCAGGACACACGGCGAGGTCATGAACTACTATACCAACGACATCGATACAATACGTCCGATGATCGCCGACGGTTTCCCGACACTGATCACGACGATGATCACGATCATCGGCTGCTTCGCTTTCATGTTTGCGCTGAATCTGCGTCTGGCGCTGGTCATGCTGGGATTCCTCATCGTCACGTTCTTTGTGACCTACTTCCTGGCAAAAGGATCAAGATCAACTTTTGCCGATCTGCAAAGACAGATCTCCAACATCAACGGCTACACGCAGGAGATGTTCTCGGGCCAGAAGGTCATCAAGGTCTTCAATCACGAGAAGGAGACACTGGACGGTTTCGTCGATTTCAACAATAAACTTTATGATTATTCGCTCAAGACTAATGCCTATGCATCGGTGCTGATGCCGATCAATGCCAACCTGGCTTACATCGCCTATGCGATCGTTTCGGTCATCGGCGGCAGGATGTGCATCAACGGCACCATGCGGATAGGCGATCTGGCTTCCTTCCTGCTGTTTGTCAGGCAGTTTGCCGGACCGATCTCCAATCTCTCGCAGCAGTTCAACGGCATCATGATGTCGCTGGCCGGTGCGGAAAGAGTCTTCGATCTCATGGACAAGGAGAGCGAGCTGGATTACGGCATCATCGAGCTGGTCAATGTCAGAAAGGACAGCGAAGAGCTGATCGAGACAGATGAGAAGACCGACCGCTGGGCCTGGAAGATCCCTATCGAACCGCCCAAGTATGTCGAACTTAAGGGCGATATCCGTCTGAATAATGTCACTTTCCGCTATGAGGAAGGAAAGGATATCCTTAAGAATATCTCTCTGTATGCCAAGCCGGGTCAGAAGATCGCTTTCGTCGGTTCCACCGGTGCCGGCAAGACAACGATCACCAACCTGATCAACCGTTTCTATGACGTGGAGGATCAGGAAGGCATGATCACTTTCGACGGCATTCCGATCAAGGAGATCAGAAAGGATGATCTCAGAAGATCGGTCGGCGTGGTCTTGCAGGATACGAACCTGTTCTCCGGAACGATCATGGACAATATCCGTTACGGCAGACTGAATGCGAGTGATGAAGACTGCATCGCCGCCGCCAGGATCGCCAATGCGGATTCTTTCATCGAAAGACTTCCGCAGGGATACCAGACGGTACTCAGTTCCAACGGTTCCAACCTTTCCCAGGGCCAGAGACAGCTTTTGAACATCGCCAGATGTGCAGTTGCCGATCCTCCGGTCATGGTGCTGGACGAAGCGACGTCATCCATCGATACCCATACCGAGAAGATGATCGAGAAGGGCATGGATGAACTGATGAGGGGTCGTACGACTTTCGTCATCGCCCACAGGCTTTCAACGGTCAGGAATGCGGATGCGATCATCGTTCTGGAACACGGCGAGATCATCGAGAGAGGAAACCATGATGATCTGATCGCCCAGAAGGGCCGTTATTATCAGCTTTATACAGGTAAAGCGGAGCTGGATTAAAAAATACTTTACTTTACGTAAAAAAGCTGTAAAATAAAGAAGCAATCAAAAGGATATGTTATCAGGGTGTAGCTCAGCTTGGTAGAGCGCTTGCTTCGGGTGTAAGAGGCCAAGAGTTCGAATCTCTTCACCCTGACCATATCCTTTTTGTTTTGTTCTATAATATAGGATGGGAGATTGAAATGGCGAAAACAGGACTGGTCATGGAAGGGGGAGGGCTGCGCGGCGTATTCACTGCCGGCGCTGTCGACTGCTTCCTTGATAAAAACATCGTGTTCGATTATGTGATCGGAGTTTCAGCGGGTGCCTGCAACGCTTTTTCCTATGTCGGAAACAAGAGAGGCTATGTCCGTTCCTGCATGATACAGAAGGATCCCTTCAATGCCTTCTGGGGCGTTCCGCAGATGGTGGAGTCCCACAAGTTCGTCGATCTGGATAAGGTCTTCTATGAGTATACGCAGCAGTACGGTTTTGACTACAATCAGTTTGTTGCCAGCCCGATGGAGTGGGAGATGGTCGTTTCCAACATCGAGACCGGCAAGCCGGAATACATGTCCACGCATGTGGTCGAGGAAGCGCAGATCTTAGGCAAGGCATCCTGTTCGATGCCCGGCTTCACTGATCCGGTCGATATCAACGGACATCTGTATCTGGACGGCGGTATCTGCGATTCGATCCCGGTGGAAAGAGCCTTGGACAAGGGCTGTGACCGGCTGGTCATCGTCCTGACCAGGAAGAAGGGCAATTACTCAAAGATCAACGATGCGGCAATGGCGATCTTCCGCAGGATCTACAGCGCCTATCCCGAATTCGTCAAAGCACTGGAACAGCGCAGCGATCTTTATAAGGAACAGGTCGCACTTGCGGAAAAGCTGGAAGAGGAAGGCAAAGCTCTCATCATCCGTCCCACCATGCAGGAGATCAGCAGGTTTGAGTCCAAAGAGGATGAACTGCTGATGTCTTACTACCACGGCTATACCAAGGCAAAGGAATATATCGAGACGATAAAGTCTTACCTGTCAAGATAGAGGAAACAGTATGAACGAAGAAAGAAACAAGAGTTCGGGTACATTATCCTTATTTATCAAAGCGGCGTTTTTCATGATCACACTGCTTCTGATCCTGGCACTGCTTACTTCAGCCAAGACCGGCATCAGTCTCTTTGACAGTCAGATCAGGTCTTTCCTGACGACGATCCTGATCATGTCGTTAGTCATACTCGGCGTTCTGGCGCTGGGTGTGATCACGGCAGCTCTGGTCATGGGAAAGAATACGCCGGTCAGCAGCAGGAGCACACTGATCAAAGACAATACCCTGAAATATGATGTGACTGATGAAAAAGGCAAAAAGAGGAAGAAGACGATCGATATCCGCAAGATCGATGATTTCTTAAGTCAGTATTCCGAGCTTTACATGGTCAAAGATACCAGGATGCACAAAGAGGATAAAAAGGGCAAGTCCAATGCCAATACCCTGATCGTCACAAAGTCTGACGGTTCCGAGCTTTCCATGAGAAAACTCAACAACGAGGATCCTGTCCTGTATGATCAGATCTGTGCGTTCTTAGACAAGATCAAGGACAAGGATGCGATCAATCTCTCGTTCCGCATGCGCACATATGCAGTGGAAGAAAATCTGCTGATCGAAGGAAATGAAGCGATCACTTCCATGAAATCACTGAGAAGACAGGTAAGCGACAGGGAAGTCAAGGCAAAGATCGATACGACGATCGAAAAGATCAGAGAAGGCGAGACCAGGATCGAGGGCAATGTCGATAAGCTCAGAAGGCTCTACGATCATTATCTGCCGATGCTCAACGGGATCATTTCCAATTTCATCACCCTGGAGTCCCATGACAAGAAGATCGTCAGCATCTTGCAGGCAAAGAATCAGCTTCTGGAGACTTTCGATCTGATTAATGCAGCTTTTGATTCGATCGGATCAAAAGAAGAGACATTCGAGCAGCTGGAGGCCAGCGTGCAGACAGCGAATGCCTATCTGAACAAAGAGAGTACACAATAAAGGAGATAGATTATGATAGATAAACAGACAACGATCATCTGTACACTGGGTCCGGCTTCGGACTCATATGAGACGATCCTGAAGATGGCGAATGCCGGCATGAATATCGTGAGACTGAATTTCTCTCACGGTACCCATGAGGAGCATCTGGCCAGGATCAATACAGTGAGAAAAGTGGAAAAAGAAAACGGTGTCAACCTGGGCATCATGCTGGACACAAAGGGTCCGGAGATCAGGCTGGGCACATTCAAGAACGACAGCGAGAATTACCAGAAGGGTGAGATCGTCACCATTCAGAAGGAAGATATCGAAGGAACGCATGATCGTTTCACGATCCAGTGCAAGGAACTGTTCAACGACATCAAGAAGGATGACTACATCCTGGTCAACGACGGCAAGCAGAAGCTGACGATCTTAGAGAATGACGGCAACGAGATCAAGGCCAGAGTGGAAGTCAACGGTCCGCTGGCTTCCAGAAAGGGCTGCAATGTCCCGGGCGTCAAACTGTCGATGCCTTTCGTTTCCCTGAAAGATGATGAGGATATCCGTTTCGGATGCAACAACGATGTCGATTTCATCGCCGCTTCTTTCGTCAGAAGAGCGGAAGATGTCATGAAGATCCGCAAGATCATCACCGAGATGGGCAAGCCGAAGATCCAGATCATCGCCAAGATCGAAAACCAGGAAGGTTTCGACAATCTGGAAGAGATCCTGGATGCGGCCGACGGTGTCATGGTCGCCAGAGGCGATCTGGGTGTCGAGATCGATACGGCTTTCGTTCCGATCTACCAGAAGAAGATCATCGAAGTCGCCAACAAGAAGGGCAAGGCCGTCATCACGGCAACGCATATGCTGGACTCGATGACCAGCAATCCCAGATGTACCAGAGCCGAAGCGGCCGATGTTTCCAACGCCGTACTGGACGGTTCCGATGCGGTAATGCTTTCGGCAGAGACAGCTGCCGGTGAATATCCGGTGGAAGCCGTCGAGACGATGGCCAGGATCGCCGAAGCAAGCGAGAAGATCATTCCTTACAGAGAGCGTCTGGAACATGCCAAGATGACCAACAACAAGACCATTCAGGATGCGATCGGTATCGCGATCTCCGATGCGACGCTGACGCTGGATATCGCAGCGATCGTCGTATTCACCCAGGGCGGCACGACAGCCAGAAGGATCTCCAAATACCGTCCGCCGGTTCCTATCTTTGCGGTCACTTTCACCAAGTCGACGCAGGGCAAGCTGGAACTTTACTGGGGCGTCAAGCCGATCTTCTCCTATGTGCAGAATAACATGACCAACGACGACGAACTGGCTTCCAGTGTCGTCAAGTCCTACGGCATCCAGCCGGGTTCGCAGATCATCCTGTCAGCCGGTTATCCGACAGGAGAGGGTTCTGCCAACTTCATGAAGATCATCACGGTCAAGTAGATGAAGGCGTTTCTGTCGGACCACTTTGAACTGATCCTTGGTATCATCGCCGTTTCTGTGTTTGCCTTTCAGGCTTTCAGGATATTGAAGAAGGCAAAGAAGATCGATGAGCAGGGGATCGTGACAGATGCAGTCGTATCCAGGATCGAGGAGATCTACGATCCGGATGCCGCTTCTTCCTCTTATGTGACTTATGTAGAGTACCGTGATGAGAATCATGAGCTGAGAGAAACACCGATGTCTCTTGATGCGTATACGCAATATGCGGAAGGTACGAAAGTGAAGATCCGTTTCATTCCCGGCGATCATGAACTGGTGCGGATCGCAGACAAGTAAAACAAAAGCATTCCTGAGGGAATGCTTTTTCATATCTGATTTTGACTGAGATCAGTCATCCATGTCTTCGAAGGCTTCAAGACCTTTCTTGGCCTCGACCTTCTGGTCACCGTGTCTGACCTGTGTCATGGTCAGGAAAGAACACAGGACGAAGAAGGCGGCATAGATGAACAGAATCTTGTAGGAGATGACTCTCATCAAAGTGCCGGCCAGGATCGGGGTGACGATCTGGGCTGCCATGGAGGCAGTGTAGTAGTAGCCGGTGAACTTGCCGATATCGGAGCCCTTGCACATTTCGACCACCATCGGCAGTGAGTTGACATTGATCGCTGCCCAGGCCAGACCGACCAGAGCGAAGCTGATGAACATGATCGTATTGATGGAATCGAATACCGATGTCAGGACGAAGCCTGCCGCAAACATTGCCGACAAAAGAATGATGCCGGCCATGATCGTCTTCTTGCGTCCGATCTTGGAGGCGATGATGCCGATCGGGATGTAGGATACGATGGCTCCGGCTGTCGCTACCAGCAGACAGGTGCTCGCTCCGCCAAGTCCCTGTCCCATGACCACGGATACGTAGGTCGTGAACCAGGTCGTGACGGCGTTGTAGCCGATGAACCATAAGGCGATGGATGCCAGCAGGAAGCCTAAAGAGCGTTTGACTTCTTTGGGCAGTTTCTCATTGCCGGAACCGTCATCTTCAGCCAGGTTCCATTCGGGATGTTCTTCTTCCAGTTTTTTGTTGGCGGCTGTAAGCTTCGGTTCTTTGACAAAGAGATAAAGAAGGGCGACAGCTGTAAACATGATGGCGGATACGACGATGAACAGGATCTGGTAGTTGACGTGCTCAAGTCCCTTGATCTTGGAGTTGGGATAGAGAACGGCCGCGACGCCCAGATAGATGATGCCGCCGACAGCGCCCATCAGGTTGATGATGGCGTTGGCTTTGGAACGTAGAGGTTTGGGTGTGACATCCGGCATCAGGGCAACGGCCGGTGAACGGTAGGTGCCCATGGAGATCAGCAGCAGTCCCAGTACGATGACAAAGGCAATGACCTTGAAGCTGCTTGCCGCCTTGTAGTAGGAATTGTCCAGGATCGGCAGGATGTTCATCAGGATCAGAGCTGCCAGCGTTCCGAAAAGGATGAAGGGCATGCGCTTGCCGATCTTGGTCTCACATTTGTCGGAAAGGGATCCGAATAAAGGAAGCAAGAACAGGGCGAGCACATTGTCGGCTGCCATGATGGCACCGGAATAGGTCTCATTGAGATGGAAGGTATTGGTCAATATCAGCGGAATGACGTTGTCATACATCTGCCAGAATGCGCAGATGGACAGAAATGCCAGTCCGACGAGCAGTGTGCGTCCGTAATTGAATTTCATATCATTTTTCCTCTTTGATTCTATTTTAATATAAGACCTTTGTGTTTTGTACGGTCAGGGAAATGTTAAAATGAAATTAACAGGAGACTGATAATATGAAAATAGGTGTTTACTATGTTGTTTCAGCGACAGCAGCTGCGGCGATCGCCAATGACGGCAATTTCCCCTGGCTGAAAAAGCTGAGTGAACTGACAGGCTTTGATTTTGAAGTGACCGATGTCGAACATATCAATGACTATGACATGGTCGTTGATTTCATCGGCGGCGGCGGAACGGAAGGCATATTCCTGAAAGACATGGACAAGCTTCCGCAGCCTTATTTCCTGCTGACGACCGGAGCCAACAACTCCCTGGCCGCTTCGATGGAGATCCTTTCCTATCTGCGCCAGCATGAACTGCCCGGCGAGATCATTCACGGAACGGATGACTTCGTAGCGCAAAGGCTGAAAGATCTGGCCCAGGTGTTCAAGACCAAGAAGAGACTTGACGGTTTCCGTATCGCCCGTGTCGGCAAGCCTTCCGACTGGCTGATCTCTTCCGATGTCGATGCCAGAGAATCCAAGGACTACAACAATATCGAGATCGTCGATGTCACGATGGAAGAATTCTTCGATGAGATCGCCAAGAAGACTTATGAAGACAATCAGTATACACAACTGATCAAATCCAAGGGCTATGACGAGAAAGAGATCAATGAGGCTTTGTGCATCTATGGTGCACTCAGAAGGATCGTCAACAGGTACGAACTTGACGGTGTGACCGTGAGATGTTTCGATCTGCTGGATACCGTTCATTCCACAGGCTGTGCCGCTCTGGCCATCCTGAATGCGGAAGGCATCTATGCATCCTGTGAGGGCGATGTTCCGGCACTGATCTCTATGGCGGTACTGGGAGAGCTCAGCGGCAAGCCGGTCTTCATGGCCAATCCGAGCCGTATCGATACCGACAGGAACGAGATCATTTTTGCGCACTGCACTCTTCCGATCAACATGCCTCAGAATTTTGAGATCATGACACACTTTGAATCACAGCTGGGTGTCGCTTTCCGCGGCAAGCTGAAGGAAGGTCCGGTCACGGTCTTCAAGTGCGACGGTCTGATGAACGAGTATTTTGTCAGCAGAGCTGAACTGCTGAACAACTTATGCGAATTCAATCTGTGCCGTACCCAGATTCAGCTGAAGATGGATCGTCCGGTGACTTATTTCTTAAGAGAGTCGATCGGCAACCACCATCTGATCATTGAAGGCGATTATACGCACATCGTCGATGAATTCTTCAAGTGGTTATAGAGCTATGACATACGAGGAACTGGTAAGACTGGCGTTTGAAGCCAGGGAAAAAGCATACGCACCGTATTCCAACTGGAAGGTCGGTGCTGCCCTGCTGACAAAGCAGGGAAAGGTCTATCTGGGCTGCAACATTGAAAACAGCGGTTTCACGGCGACTGTCTGCGCCGAGCGCTGTGCGTTCTTTAAGGCGATATCAGAAGGAGAATATGACTTCGACAAAATCGCGATCGTCGGCGGCGATGCGCAAGAGGGTTCAAAGGGCTACTGCACACCATGCGGCGTCTGCCGTCAGGTGATGTCCGAATTCTGCAGTCCGGATGAGTTTAAGGTCATCTGCGGTAAATCAGAAACGGAATACAAGGTATTCACACTGAGACAGATGATCCCGGAATGTAACTTCGTCGTAGAGAATGACGGCTACGGCTTCAAGGGGAACTGATATGACAAGACATGTATTCGACAAGGAAGCGGAGCTTCAGTATCATACACAGATCAGACCCGGTGATGTGGGAAAATATGTCCTGCTGCCGGGAGATCCTTTCCGTACGGATCTGATCGCCACTTATTTCGACGATGCGAAACTGATCGCCCATAACCGGGAACACAAGACCTGGACCGGCTATCTGGATGGCGTGAAAGTTTCCGTCACTTCCACCGGTATGGGCTGTCCTTCCACAGCCATCGCCCTGGAAGAGCTGATCAAGTGCGGAGCGGATACTTTCATCCGTGTCGGTACGGCCGGAAGAGTCTGTGATGAATCCTATGACGAGAGCCTGGACGGCGTCATCAACAACGCGGCCGTCAGAGACGAAGGGACTACGATCCACTACATCCCGATCGAGTATCCGGCGGTTGCGGACAGACATGTCACAAAAGCGCTGGCGGATGCGGCTGAAAAGCTCGGCTACAATTTCCTGGAAGGCATCACCCAGTCCAAGGATTCTTTCTACGGTCAGCATTCTCCGGAAACGATGCCGGCGGAAGCGAGACTGAAAGAGCGCTGGGAAGCCTGGAGAAGAGGCCATGTCGTCTCATCGGAAATGGAATGTGCTGCCCTGTTTGTCATCTCTTCGATCAGAAGATGCAGAGCCGGTGCCATCATGGCTTTTACCGAGATGGAGAAATCGGTGGAAGTTGCCTGTGAGGCGATCAGGACCCTGATCAGGGAAGACAGTCAGAAACAGTAAACATTAAGGAGAAATAAAAAAACGCATCAGCTTTCGGGCTGATGCGTTTTCATTAATGGAAGTTTCTTAATTCATGTAACAGGATCTTCCGGATCTTTTCAGGATCGACGTGGTAGATCACTTCTGTTTTGGAGTTATTGTCAAACATGCCTCTGCGGTCGATGACGAGCTGTCCGTCAGCCATGCCTCCGGAGATGTCGACTCTGGCAATATCTTTGCGTTTTTCAATGATGACACTTTCATCGATCAGCGGAGCGACAGCGACATAGTCGTAGATGCAGCAGGAATCGATGTCGGTATTGAAGAGGATATTGCAGCGGTCGATATAGCCTTTCAGTTCCTCGGCCAGGAATGCGGACACTTCGTTATTGCACGCCTTGATATCTCTGAGATCTTCCTGATCGTAGGTGGCGCCTTCCTCACAGGGTTCGATCGGACAGATCAGGCATTCTGCACCGGATGTCAGGACGATCTCCGCTGCTTCGGGGTCATCATAGAAGTTGGCCTCGGCCAGAGGTGTGCGATTGCCGATATAGAGACCTCCGCCCATGATGTAGATCGTGCCGATATGATCGACGATCTTCGGTTCCAGCCGCAGGGCCATACCGATATTGGTGAGCGGTCCGACAGCACAGATGTCGATCTTTTCCTCTGATTTCATCAGTGTTTCAATCAGATAGGCGCAGGCGTGTTTCTCTTCTGCCTTTCTTTCAGGAAGCGGCAGATCGAAGTTTTTTTCATGGATCAGGATCTCTTTTCCGTCGATCTCCATATGGATGCGTTCCATCAGGGTGTTGTAGTCTCGGCCTTTCAGCAGATCCCTGACCATCGGTTTGCTGCAGCCCTGGTATACAGGGATGTCTTTCCTGCATAAAGCACTTACTTTCAGAGCGTTTGTTACGACATCTTCGACCGGGATATTGCCTTTGACACATGTGATCGCGATCACATCTATGTCTTCATTCAATAAAAGAGCGATCAGGGCAACGGCATCATCACAGCCGACATCGCAGTCAAATATCACTTTATTCTTCTTCATCATTCTTACCTCAGATTCAGTATAACAGATTTTATTGACGGGACTTTGAATCGTGATAAAATGAAACTGTAAAGTTGCTTCTGTAGAAGTACAAGAGTGGATTCATTCCATATCAACGAAGTTAGTTGGCCGGCTTTCATAAGTCGGCTTATTTTCTCTGAGGAGCTCTATGAAAGATCAATTCAAAGTGACATTGTGCTGTCCTGTTCCGCGTGATGGTTTCGGAAAAAGCGAACGGCGCTGTGAAGATGAAATCGTTCAGATGGAACATTATCTGAAGCAGGCAAACGGTGACATCGTCGTCTTTCCGGAAGGATACCTGCAGTCACAGAGACTGGATGAAGCCTGCCTGCTGGCAAAGAAATATCAGAAGTGGATCATTGCCGGAAGCGAGGATCAGGGGGAAGAGAAAAGTCTCTACACCCATGTGATCGATCCTGATAACGGTGTGATCCATTCCCACTGCAAGAGTGCACTTACACAGGGTGACCGGGACAACAGAGCAAAACTGGGCATGGAGATCAAGGCCTTTGATTCGCCTTTTGGGAAGATGGGCATCGTCTTGTGTTATGAGATCCATTTCCCGGAGGTGGCCAGGATCGAGTGTCTTCAGGGTGCGAGGATTCTGTTCAATACGATCGGTACCGGCATGTGGCACAGACAGCAGTTTGACGAGTGGACGACCATTGCCAGGGCAAGGGCGATCGAGAACCGCTGTTTTGTCGTGGGCTGCACCCATTACTGCGATCCGATCCCGATGGTCTTTGCCTATGATCCCCACGGAAGAGAGCTGTTGTTGCTGAGGAATCATGAGGGGATCGGTGAAGCCGATATCGATATGGATCTGATCGATGAGAGAGATTTTCTGCGGGACAGGAATCCCGCTGCTTATACGGATATCTGCAAAGGAGAATAGTTTTATGAGTTTTCTGATCAAAAACGCTGACGTCGGCAATCTGGACGATCTCAGCACTTCCGGCAAGGACATTCTGATCGAGGGCGGCAGATTCAAAAAGATCGCCGATCATATCGATCCGAAAGAGTGTCCTGAAGCGACGGTGATCGAAGCAAATCATATGCTGGCACTGCCGGGATTTACCGATTGTCATTCCCATGTCTATCAGACGTTCATCAAGGGGCCTCTGGATGATCTGGTGATCACCGACTGGCTGGTGAGGCTGTTTACGTTTGAGGATTACATGACGGATGAGGATTATTATTATGCGACACTGCTTTCCTGTCTGTCAGCAATGCGTTTCGGTACGACGACCATCAATGAGATGGGCGGCTATGAACATCTGGACGCGACTTTACAGGCTTTCGAGGATGCGGGGATCCGTGTGACCTTCGGTATCTCGACGACCGATATCGCCGAGAATGAAGTCACGCCGATCATTTCCGTACAAGAGGCCCTCAGAAGAAGCGAAGAGGTCTATGACAAGGTCCATGGCCGCAACCATGGCCTGATGAGAGCTTCCGTCGCTCCGGCAGGACTCCCGGCCGTTTCCGCTGAAATGGCAAAGACACTGAAGGCCTGGGCGAATGAGAGAGGACTGATCTATCATACTCATCTGGGTGAAGGCAAGATGGAGACGGAAAGAGTTGCGAAAGAGTATGGTCTGGGCGGCGAAGGAGAAGCCCTGGAGTATCTGGGCATCCTGGATGAAAAGACACTGCTGGCCCATTCGATCTGGCTCTCCGATCATGAACTGGACATCATCGCCAGGACAGGTGCCATCCCGGTGCACTGTCCCAACACCAATATGAAGATCTCGGACGGCATCCCCAAGATCGCCCAGATGTTAGAAAGAGGCATCCCGGTGGCGATGGGCTGCGATGGTGAGGCTTCCAGCGGAACCAAGGATATGGTCAGGGAAGGCAAGGCCGGTTCTTATCTGCAGAAGGCCGTCACCCTGGACCCGACAGTCATGGATGCCGGCACGACATTTAAGATGATGACAATCAACGGTGCGAAAGCGCTCGGCTATGATGACCTCGGAGAGATCAAGGAAGGTTACCAGGCCGATATGATCCTGGTGAATATGGAAGACGATCTTTCTCTGACTGACAGGGATCACAGGATCGGGAACCTGCTGTATGCGGGAACCGGTCATGCAGTTGATACGGTCTTTGTTGCCGGTCAGCCGAAGGTCAGAAACAAGAAGATCCAGCATTTTGATGAACAGTTCATTCTGAACAAGTGCAATGAACTGATCCATAAGCTAAACGTACGTACAGGTTATGTGAAGGAGGACTAGATGAAAGTCAGGGAAAAGAAATATCTCGATTCCAAGGGAAGACTGTATTTTACCGGTCTGAAGGAAGGCGATATCGCTGAGACTGTCCTGATGCCGGGCGATCTGGCCAGATCGAAGGTCATTGCGGACTGTTTCAAGGAAGCATATTTCGTCAACGGACAGAGGACTTACTACACCTATACCGGTGTGACGCCCAATGATGTTCCGATCTCGGTCGTTTCTTCGGGCATGGGCCCTCTGGCGGTTTCAACGGTCGCCGAGGAGTGTTCGCAGATCGGCATGAAGAATCTGATCCGTGTCGGTACCGGGGCAGCGCTGCTGACGGATTACCAGCCGGGCAGGATCATCATCGCGACGGGCTGTGTCAGAGGCGACGGCAACTCCTATGAGTATGTTCCGGCGGAATATCCGGCCATCGCCGATCCGTATGTGACGAAGGCTCTGATCATGGCGGCAAAGGAATTCGATGAGGATCCGATCGTGGGTCTTTACAGAGCACATGACTCTTACTACCGTGAAACTTCCACAGCCATGATCGATACCTATGAGAGGATGAAGCCCTGGGTCGATGCGGGCGTCAAGATGGTCGAGAATGAATCAGCGACTTTGTTTACCGTAGGTCCCCAGCTTGGCTTGAGATGCGGCTCGATCTGCGTATCGCATACATCGATGGTCGAAGATACGATCTACTATACCGGCCCGAAATCGGAAGAGGCTTATCCGGAAGCATTCGAAGATGATTTCATGGACAAGCGCATCCTCGTCTGTTCAAAGATCGCCGTAAGGGCAACGGAGATCATTGATGAAATGGAAAAGAAAGGAGTGATCCGCTAATGGAAAACATGGTCAAGAACGGTTTTGATTCACTACCTCAGCTGGAAAAGGGAAACAAGGTCCACCATCTGGGCATCGACAAGAGCCAGATCGGAGAGGGCTGCATCCTCACCAGCAATCTGGAAAGAGTGGAGCTGATCAAGGATACTTTTGATACTGCGGAAAGACAGGCTTTCCACCGCGAGTATATCTCCTATACCGGCATGTGCCACGGTGTGCGCATGTCCTGCATGAGCATCGGCAACGGCTGCATGCCGACAGAGATCGCAGTCGAGGAATTAAGGCATATCGACTGCCGGAAGATGATCAAGGTCGGTTCCTGCTACGCGATCGATCCAAACATCAAGCCGGGCACGATCTTTGTGCCGATCGGTGCCTGCAGATGCGAAGGTGCGACTTTGGAATATGTGAATATCCAGTATCCGGCAGTCTGCGATCTGGACAGTTTCTTCGCTCTCTTGCAGAGCGCCAAGGAACTGGGTCTGGAAGTCACGACCGGCATCACCAGGACGCATGACGGACTCTTCCTGGAATCACCCTTTGCCCATGACGGCGTGGAAGAAAGGATCGCACCCTGGCAGAAAGTCGGCGTTGCCTGCGTGGACAACGAATGTGCGACATTATATACCGTCGCTTCGATACTGCAGTTACAGGCCGGATGTATCTATGTCGTAACGGACAATCTGGCGACCGGTGAGGCCATGGACTATGAAAAGGATTATGAAAAGAGGATCATGGACATCATCCGTATCGCAACACTGGCGATGTCCAAACTGATCAAAGGAGAAGAGTATGAAATATAAGTCGGTCAGACTGACCAACAACAGCGGCAAGATGTGGCATATCGGTCTGGACGAGAATGACTGCGGCAAGCACTTCATCCTGCCGGCCGATCCGGCAAGATGCGAGATGGTCGCAAAGCATTTTGATGAGTCAAGACTGGCCGCTGTTTCCAGAGGCAATCCGACCTATACGGGAACCTATCATGATGTACCGGTATCGGTCATGTGTACCGGCATGGGTGCCATGGCGGTGTCTGTAGCTGTCGAAGAACTCAATCATCTTGGTGTCAGGACGATGATCCGCATGGGAACGTCAGGTTCCTGGCAACCCAATCTGCCCTCAGATGCATTCGTGATCGCGACCGGAGCCGTCAGAGGCGAGGGTGCTTCCAAGGAATATATTCCTTTGGAGTATCCGGCTGTTGCCGATGTGGATGTGGTCTGTGCTTTGAGGCAGGCCTGCGAGGAATACGGTGCCAAATACTGTTTAGGCATCATCCGCAGCCATGACTCTTTCTATCTGGAGTCTCCGGGTGCCCATGGCGGACAGGAAGGAACGCTGGAGCGGATCAAAGTATGGCAGGATGCCGGCGTGCTGGCGGTGGAGAACGAGTCTTCCGCTTTGTTTACGGTGGGATCACTTCTTGGCGGTATCCGTACGGGAACGATCCTGATGTGCGGCGATTATCTGGGCAAGACCTACGGTTCGATGACCACCAGCAATGATGAAGGCTATGCGGACAGGGTGGATCTGATGACCAGGATCACGTTGAGAGCGATCGAGATCATCGATAAGCTGCCGGATCTGAAAGATATCCGTGATGATGGATAAATTCAAAAGGATCAACTGGAGAGCTCTGTGGATCCGCTGCGGGATCAGCATCATCGGAACGATACTGTCATCCTTCGGTGTGGGCTGTTACTACGGCTGCGGCCTGGGAACGGATCCGATCTCGGTATTTGTGGACGGTCTGCACAATGTCTGTCACTTAAGCTACGGTCAGATCTCAACGATATGCAATGTCATCCTGACAGTCCTGATCTTCCTGCTGGAGCGTAAGCATCTGGGCATCGGCACGATCATCGGCGTCTTCCTGGGAGGACCTTTGATCGATGTGTTCGAGACCCTGATCCGCACGAACTTTCCCCTGTCTGAGATCTCACTGCTTACAAAGATCCTGATCCTGCTGATAGGCTTGCTGACGACAGGGATCGGCTATGCCTTGTGCATTGCCTGTAAGATGGGGATCGGCTGTTTCCAGTTTGTGCCGATCTGGCTCACCGATGTGACGAAGCTTGATATCAAGTATACCCAGATGATCTCGGACGGCGTGTTTTTCCTGATCGGCCTGATCATGGGAGGTGTCATCGGTATCGGTACGATCGTCGGTGTTTTTGCGACCGGATACATCCTTTCCTATGTCCTGGTCAGGACGGAAAGATATGTCGACAGACAGGGCGAACTGTTTCTTTCAAATTGAACAAAGTTTCTTGTATAGGGTTTTAAAAGAATGGTAAAATGATTTCAGATATGCACACATGGAATGATCGGAATTAATGATAATTAATACACAGATTTTTTCACATGGTTGCAGATCTGTTTTCTAAGGAAAGAAGGAGAAAAAAATGAAGAAATTTCTTACTTTAGCCCTCGCTCTTCTTCTCGCATGCAGCTTATTCGGATGCGCAAAGAAGCAGGAGGGTGGCGATCAGCCGAGCGGCGATGAGCACTATGATGTCGTATTCCTCGCTGACTTAGGTTCCATCTATGATGGCGGCTTCAACGAGCACTCATTCTACGGTATCAGAGATTACTGTGAAGAGAACGGCTTAAAGTACACGTACTTACAGCCTGCAGGCTCAGATGATGCTTCCAGAGTTACGATCTTCGAACAGGCTGTCAATCAGATGACTGCTGATGTCCTGGTCGCTGTCGGCTTCCTGTGGGATGCTGCACTCTGCCAGGAGATCCCGAACTATCCGAATGTAAAAGTCATCTTCGTCGATGCTGATGACCTCTACAACATTGACTACGACTACGACGGTGTTGATGATTCACTGGATCATCAGGACAATCTGGCTATGATCACATTCGCTGAACAGGACTGCGGTTACATGGCTGGTTACGCTGTTGTCAAAGACGGTTACAGAAACCTTGCCTTCTTAGGCGGTATGGCTGTTCCGGCTGTTGTCAGATTCGGTTACGGTTTCGTTGCCGGTGCTAACGATGCTGCTGAAGAACTGGGTCTTGCAGAAGGCGCTATCGATATGAAGTACTTCTACACTGGTTCATTCGATGCTTCTCCGGATATCGTTACCCGTGTTTCTGACTGGTACACCAACGGCACAGAGATCATCTTCTCCTGCGGTGGTTCTATCGTTCACTCTGTCATCCAGGCTGCAAAAGACGGTGAAAACAGAAAGATCGTCGGTGTCGATACCGATGAGTACTTCACCAGAGCTGCTGACGGTGCAGAGAATGAGCCGTTATTCGTAACGTCTGCCATGAAGGACCTGGAGATCACGATCTACAGAGCTGTCAAGGCTGCTTACGCAGGCGGTGCTGACTGGGCTGCATACACTGATGCAGGTCTGATCAGATTAGGCGCTAAAGAAGACGGTGCTATCCTTGCTCCGTACAGAGCTGAGAACTGGAACAGCTTCACAGAGGATGAATACAATGCTGTCAAGCAGCAGGTCATCGCTGTTCATGACACTCTGCCGACAGAGGCTGACGGTGTCAACGGTGCTCCGCTGGATATCTACAAGTATGTCAATCTGACTTACTTCGAGCAGTAAAAAATCTAATTCAACTTTTTACGGGAGGCGTGCGTTCAGTACGCCTCTCTGCCTTTATTTTTTGAAAGGATAATGATATGGAAAACACGGAAAACATTATTGAGTTCCGTCACATAACGAAGAGGTTCCCTGGCATCATCGCCTGCAACGACATCTCTCTGGATATCAGGAAGGGAGAGATCCATGCCCTGCTTGGAGAAAACGGTGCCGGCAAGTCGACACTGATGTCTGTCCTCTTCGGTATGTATACACCTGAAGAAGGTACAATCTCAATAAGGGGCAAAGAAGTCAAGATCACCAATCCGCGTGTTGCTACGGAACTTGGTATCGGTATGGTGCACCAGCACTTTAAACTGGTTCAGAATTATACGGTACTGCAGAATATCGTCCTGGGCTCTGAAACACTCAAGGGTCCTTTCCTCGATATGGACAGCTGCCGTAAAAAGGTCGTTGAATTATCAGAGAAATACGGTCTGGCTGTCGATCCGGATGCTTTGATCGAAAACATCACGGTCGGTCAGCAGCAGCGCTGCGAGATCCTGAAGATGCTTTACAGAGAAGCTGAGATCCTGATCTTTGATGAACCGACGGCTGTTTTAACTCCGCAGGAAATCGACGAACTGATGGAGATCATGAAGGGCCTGGCCAAGGAAGGCCACACGATCCTTTTCATCTCCCACAAGCTCGAGGAAATAAAGAGAGTATCTGACAGAGTCACGATCTTGCGTCGTGGCAAACTGGTCAAGACACTCAATGCCGCTGATACGACGACGACCCAGATGGGTGAACTGATGGTCGGCCGTGAGGTCAGTTTCCATGTTGACAAAAAGCCGGCTGAACCCAAGGAAGAAGTCTTGAGAGTCGAGCATCTGACGATGATCAACGACGAGACCAAGAAGAAGGTCGTCAATGATGTTTCCTTCTCTGTCAGAAAGGGTGAGATCCTGGCGATCGCCGGCATTGACGGCAACGGCCAGAGTGAGCTCATTTACGGTCTGACCGGCATCATGCCGATCCATGAAGGAAAGATCCTTATCAACGGTAAAGATTATACAAAGAAATCAATCAGAGACAGGAACCTGGTCATGTCGCATATTCCTGAGGACAGACATAAATACGGTCTGATCCTGGATTATCCGCTGTCATACAACCTGGCTCTGAAGAATTATTTCAAACCGGATTTCGTATCCAAGACCGGTTTCCTGAAATTCAATAAGTTTGATTCCTATGCCGATGAACTGATCGACAAGTTCGATATCCGTTCCGGTCAGGGAAAGATCACGATGGCCAGGTCGATGTCGGGCGGCAACCAGCAGAAAGCGATCGTTGCCAGAGAGATCGACCAGAATGCCGACCTGCTGGTAGCTGTTCAGCCGACCAGAGGTCTGGATGTCGGTGCGATCGAATTCATCCACAAACAGCTGGTCGAACAGCGTGATAAAGATAAGGCAGTCCTGCTGATGTCGTTTGAACTTGATGAGGTCATGGACGTTGCCGATCGGGTCATCGTCATGTTTGAAGGTGAGATCATGGGCAATCTCGATCCGAAGAAAGTATCGGTCGAAGAGATGGGCCTGTACATGGCCGGTGTCAAGAGAGAGGGGAAAGAATCATGAGTGTAAAAGCGAAGAAGAAATTTGATATTTCCAATCATACAGCTGTCCTGTCCTCTCTGATCGCGATCCTCGGCGGTCTGATCATTGCTTTCCTGGTCCTGGTGCTGACCAATCCTTCCAAAGGTGTTCCGGCGTTCACGACGCTGATTACGGGCGGTTTCCAGATGGGCGGCATGAAGAACCTGGGTACATTGTTCTATTTCGCAACACCGATTCTGTGTACCGGTGTGGCGATGTGTGTGGCTTTCCAGGCCGGCATCTTCAATATCGGCGGACCCGGTCAGTATTCAGTCGGTGCACTGGCTGCGATCCTAACTTCGCTGTATTTTTCAAAGGATCTGCCTGCGCCTCTGACCTGGGTCGTTCCGCTTCTGGTTTCGATCCTTGCCGGTGCAGTCTGGGCACTGATCCCCGGCATTCTGAAGGCTTATTTCAACGTCAACGTCGTCATCGGTACGATCATGTTCAACTACATCGAGATGTATTACATGATGCACTGGATCAACGACTACTGCTATGACGCGATGAAGGGTCAGACCAGAGCGATCCCTGCTCCCTGCAAGTTGCCCCAGTGGTTCATGCCTGCACTGACGCAGAACAAATCAGCCGATATCGGCATCATCATTGCCATCATCGTTGCGGTGCTTTGCTGGGTGCTGATGGAAAAGACGGAACTCGGCTATGAACTGAAGGCCTGCGGCAAGAACGCCGATGCTTCAAAATATGCCGGTATCAAGTCCAAGAGAAACATCATGATCTCCATCCTGCTTTCCGGTGCATTATGCGGACTGGGCGGAGGTCTGACACACCTTTCTGTATCAGGTACTTATATCACGATGAAGGAAGCACTGGCTGCCGAAGGTTTCAACGGCATCGCTGTCTGCTGTCTTGCGAATAACTCGCCTCTGGCTGCCATATTCGGTGCGCTGTTCCTGGCGTTCCTGACAGTCGGCGGCAACTATATGCAGATCTTCGGTTTCCAGAGGGAGATCGTTTCCGTCATCACATCCGTTATCATTTACTTTGCTGCTTTCTCACTGTTCCTGAAGCAGATGCTGGAAAAGGCTCTGAACAGACAGAAGAAGGAAGTGAACAAAGTTACGGGAGAGGAGCTCAAATAATATGGAAATGTTCTACTTTATCGCCAGATATTTCATGTATTTCTTCATCCCGCTTCTGGTCGTATCGGTCAGTGGCATGTTCTCGGAGCGTTCCGGTGTCATCCATATGGCTCTTGACTCCGTCATGGTGTGGTCCTGCATGTGGGGTGTCCTGTGCCTGCAGTGGCTGGACGGTGTCGTTGCCGGACAGATGCGTCTGATCATCGCTCTGCTGTTTGCCGGTATCACCGGTGTATTGCTGACACTGCTGCTGGCAGTTGCGGCGATCAACCTGAATGCCGACCAGACGATCGTCGGCATGGCCATGAATACTTTTGCACCGGCATTCTGTGTCTTCTTTGCCAGAGTGCTGCAGGATGGTTCGGAGCATCTTTCGATCCGCAATGATTTCCTGATCGAAAAGATCCCGTTCCTCGGTGATATCCCGATCCTGGGTGAAATGTTCTTCTGCAGGACATATATCACCAACTTCATCGGCATCGCGATCTTCGCCATCTCGGCCATCGTCTTGAGCAAGACCCGTTTCGGTCTGAGAATGTGTGCCTGCGGTGAGAATCCTCAGGCTGCCGAATCACTGGGCGTCAACGTTCAGAAGTACAGATATGCCGCTCTGATCATTGCCGGTTTCATCGGCGGTGTCGGCGGTCTGATGTACATCCTGCCGGTCGCGACCCACTATTCACAGACAGTCGGCGGATACGGCTATCTGGCCATGTCCGTTCTGATCTTCGGTCAGTGGCGTTCGATTCCTCTGTTGGGTGCAGCAGCGTTCTTCGCTTTCTGCAAGACGATCGCCAATGCTTATTCCGGTATTCCTTTCCTGAACAATCTGGGTCTGCCGGCTGCGTTCTACAAGAGCCTGCCGTTCATCATCACCCTGATCGCTCTGGCGGTCACATCCAAACACGACCGTGCACCGAAGGCTTCCGGACAGCCTTACGACAAGTCGATGCGTTAAGGTTTATTCTTTCAAAACAAGCTTGAAGAGCCGGAGGATTCCGGCTTTTCGTATGCTTTCTTATGGTATGATTTTCTTATATGAAGGTGATGTTATGAAAAAGAAAAGATTCAGTTTCTGGAAGTTCCTTTTGTGGCTTCTGATTATTTTATTATTGGCGATCGGCGGCTTTGCCTATTATGTCTACCGCAGGATCAACAATATCGGCGAATATCAGGACAAGTTTGCCTATGACTACTCTGCTGAGATCGCTGCCAATCCGGATGACAGGTTTGAAGACCACATTTTCTATGACAAGGAGAATTACACCTTTACTTATGATGTCCCTGCATATTATCTGTACAAGGTCATCACGCTTGATTCGATGAGGGAATTCCTTTCGTTGCCGGAAGACTTTACGATCGATGACATCGGCATCGAGCCTGATCTCGATCACAAAAAAGTCAACATCTATCTTTCGGTGAAGTATAAGAATTATTTCAACACTTGTCTCAAGATCGTTTCCGATCTGAGTCTGTCGCAGGATCAGACAAAAGCGGAACTGCGTTATGATGATTTCTTTGTCGTCAGCGACAAGGTCACGGAGAGTCTGAGAGAGTATGTGGTGAAGGAAAAGGGCGAACTGATGTATACGCACCGTTTCCCGGTCCTGGTCCCTTATTACAGGATGCCTGACTACCGTCCGGATTATATCAGCAATCTCTCTTTCGAAAATGACACGATCCATGCAGAATATGATCTGGGCGGAGCGATGAAGGAATATCTGGATACGACTGAGCGTCATGAGGATTCCTTTGAAGTTGCCATGGAGAAGGTCTGGCTGGAAGTCAGGATGAACGGGATCGCCCATGATGTCAACTGATGTATAATGGTTGTATTGAGGTAAACAGAGTATGAAAACACTGATCGCTTATTTCTCACATATCGGAGAAAATCTGCAGGACAATGAGATTGTCGTGCTGGAAAAGGGCAACACCGAGGTCGTTGCGGAGAAGATCGCTGAACTGACCGGCGGTGATCTCTACAAGATCGAAGAGGAGGATCCTTATCCGTTCAGCTACGATGACTGTCTGCGCAGAGCCAGAAGAGAAGATGAAAACAACGAACATCCCGCTTTGAAAGGCGGGCCCCGTCTCAACATGGATGACTATGATACAGTCTATATCGGTTTCCCGATCTGGTATCGTACCTATCCCAGAGTCGTGGCTTCCTTCCTGGATGCCTATGATTTTTCCGGAAAGACTCTCAGGCCGTTCTGTACCAATGACGAAGGAACTTTCGGCATCTCTCTGCTGGAGATGCAGGGCGTTCTGAAAGGCGCAAGTTTTTCCGACGGACTGGCGATCAGGGGTGTGAAGGTATATGAATCTGATGAAAGGATAAAGGCGTACATAGGATGAAGAGAAAAGATGCAGTATTACTGAACGATCCCGATCCGTTTCATTCCATCATTCCGTATATCATGCCCAAGCGGACGGAAGCGGAAGTTTCCACCACGGTGACATTCGATATCACGGAACTGTTGAAGTTTATTGCGAAACACAACAAAGAGGAAGGCACGAACTACAAGCTTTTCCACTGTATCTGCACAGCCGGTGCCAGAACGATCTATCACCGCAACAAGCTGAATATCTTCGTTGCCGGCAGAAAATACTGGCAGAGAAACGACATCACACTGTCTTTCGTTGCCAAGCAGAAATTTGAGGATGAAGCAGTCGAAACGCTGATGACTCTGAAGGTCGATCCGGAGATGGATCTGGATTATATTTCCAGGATGATCCTCGGCGAGATCGAAAAGGTCAGGAGCGCGGGTAACAACTCACTGGACAAGACGATGAAATTCATCGGCAGTCTGCCCCGTTTCGTACTGGAGATCTTCTTCTGGATCTTAAGCCGCATGGAGTATCACGGCATCTATCCGGAGGATCTCAAGAAAGGCGATCCCAACTATACGACCTGTCTGCTGGCGAATCTGGGTTCGATCGGCGCCGATTCCTGTTACCATCATCTGAGCAACTTCGGTACCAATTCAATGATGGCTACGATCGGTGCGATGTACAAGGATGCCAAGGGCAGGGATCTGGTCGATATCACGGTCACCCTGGATGAAAGGATTGCGGACGGTTTCTATTTTGCAAAATCACTGAAGCTGATGAAGTACATTCTTGAGAATCCGGATGTGCTGGTTCAGAAGATCAAGGATCCGGTACCTGATGAATTGCCTAAATAACTTCCCGACAGGGGAGTTTTTCTTTTATAATGAAGATGGTTGTTAAGGAGATTGATATCATATGACAAAAACCGAAAAAGAGAGACGTGAGCTGGAGAAGCTCGAAAAGGCCGAGGCGTTTCACGGCCACGAACATTACTTCTTCATCCTCGTCATCGTTTTAAGTATCATCTATATCGTTGATGAACTTGCCTCAAACGTCAAAGGCATCGTTGAGGTGCAGACGGTCAGAGACCTGTTCAATGTCGTCTATCCTTCCACGGAATATGACAAGGCTTCGGCAACACTGGGTTTTGTGACCATGGCCGGATATCTGTCCTATCTGATCTCGCCGTTCTACAAGTCGCTGGCTGACAGATTCGGCAGAAGGATCTTTCTGATCATCAACACCATCGGCATGGGCGTCGGCATGCTGCTTTGCATCCTGTCCAGAAGCATCATCCTGTATGTCGTGGGTGCCGTCATCATGACTTTCTTCACCCCGAATGATATGCAGGTCATCTATATCATGGAATGTGCACCGAAAGAGCACCGCGCAAAGCTGTGTTCGATCACCAAGGGTCTGGCTCTGATCTCTGTATCGCTGCTGGGTCTGTGCGTCAAGCTTTTCGTCAATGATGCCGTTCCTTCTACCTGGAGAAACGTCTTCATCGTTCCGATCGTCCTGGCTTTCGTCATCGGTATCGCTGCGATCTATTTTGTCAGAGAAACACCGGTCTATACGCAGAAGAGACTGCAGTATCTGAGAGCTACGGAAGAAGAAAGAGCTGCTGCGGCCGAAGCTGAAAAGGCAAATGAAGAAGAAGCAAAGAAAAAGAATGTTTCCGTCTGGGATGCCTTCCGTTTCATTCTCGGCAACAGGCAGACAAGAGCGATCGCAATCGTCGCACTGATCATGGCGTTCTCGACCGGCTATACCGGAAAGTATCAGCCGATGCTGGAAGCCGGCAAATACAACGGTGTCATGACGACTGATGCAGTCAATATCGTCCTGATGTTCTATCCTCTGATCAACGGTATCTTTACGATGATCGGCGGTTTCATCACCGATGCTCTGGGCAGAAAGAAATCGGCCTTGATCCTGGGCTTATGGGCAGCATTGGGTCTGGCGGTATTTGCCTACGGCTGTATCCGTCCGCTCAATCCGTATATCATCGGTCTGGCTTACGGTATTTCGATCGCCGGTCTGTGGTCGATCTCCGACATGATCTATTTCGTCATCACTTCGGAATCCACTCCGACCGAGATGCGTGCTTCCGTCGTCGGTTCCATGCAGCTGGTCGGTATGTTCGGTACCGGTTTCAATATGATCTATAACAACGTCGTCACGATGATCGCCGGTTCGACCAATCTGCCGGTCGTCCTGACAGTAGCGTATCTGCCGCTGATGGCGATCGCCCTGATCATCATGATGCTCAAGGTCAAAGAGACCAAGGGCGTCGATCTGGAGAACGTTCAGGTAGACTAGGATGAAGATCGTACTGATCATCCTGCTGCTTGCGGTCCTTTTATCGATGGCGGCAGGTTACTACATCTTCAACTCGGTCTTTCTCTACAACGACCAGCGCAAAGGCGACAAGGAGAGTGCTCTGGATCCCTCTTCGATCGACTCCGAAACGGACCTGATGCGTCCGACGGCTGCCAGATATTACGCATTCAGAGCTCCTTATATCGATGAATTTGAAAAGCTCGATCTCAGGGAACTGACGATCCGTTCTTTTGATAATCTCACCTTATACGGCTATCTGCTGGAGGGCAATCCCAAGGAGGTCGTCATCTGTGTTCACGGCTACAAGTCTTCCATGGAAGAGGATTTTGCGGACAGGATCGAGATCTACCGCAAGAGAGGTTCGACTGTGCTGCTGCTCAATGACAGGGCACACGGCAAGTCTGAAGGAAAATACCTGGGCTTTTCGGAGAACGACAGACGTGATGTTGCCAGATGGGTCGATCTGATCAATCAGATGTATGAAGATCCGAAGATCTATCTGCACGGCATATCCATGGGCGGTGCGACCGTCATCCACTGTTCGGATATGGGTTTAAAGAATGTCTGCGGCATCATCGATGACTGCGGTTTCGATTCGATCGTCAACATCTCGAAATATCTGATCAAGGATATGTATCATCTGCCTTATTTTCCGTTCGGTGATCTGGCCTGGTTCTGGTCGGTCATCATCACCGGCGTGAGTTTCAATACATCCATGGGCGAAGACTGTGTCAGACGATCCGGTCTGCCGATCCTGTTCATTCACGGAAAGGAAGACCACTTCGTTCCCTGTGATATGTCGGTCAGGATGTATGAAGCCTGCAGCGGCCCCAAAGAGCTGCATCTGATCGAGGGCTGCGGCCATGCGGCTGCCTATATGATGGCGAGAGAAGAATACGCAGATGCCGTCAACAGACTGATGGACGGTAAATTTCAATGAGATATCTGGGTGTCGACTATTACCCCGAACAGTGGGGGCTGGATCTTCTGGATGAGGATCTGAAGAATATCGTCGAACTGGGCGCCAATCTGATCAGGATCGGTGATTTTGCCTGGGACCGTTTTGAACCGAAAGAGGGAGAATATGATTTCTCCTTCTTTGATGAGGTCGTAAAGAGAGCCGGTGAATACGGGCTGAAAGTCATGATGTGTGTGCCGACGGCGACCATGCCGGCATGGCTGTATCAGAAATATCCCGAGATCATGAACGAGGATGAGCGGGGATACCGCCAGCCCTTCGGCGCCAGAAGAGGATATTGCTGCAACAGCGATATCTATATCGAAAAAGCGACCGCCCTGGCGCAAGCCCTGGCTGAACATTACAAGGACAATGAGACGATCGTCGCCTGGCAGGTCGACAATGAGATCGGACATGAGGGTTCGGATCTCTGTTACTGCGAGAACTGTCATAAGAAGTTCATCGCCTGGCTGAGAAACAGGTATCGGGATATCGGCGAACTGAACGACAGATGGGGCACTTCTTTCTGGACACATACCTATGACGATTTTGATCAGATCCCGCTGCCCAAACCTTCTTTCACGGCCCAGAATCCTTCTTTGAGACTGGAGTGGGCAAGGTTCCGCAACGAATCTGCGGTGAATTATATCAAGGGTCTGGTGGATGCGGTGAAGAAACATGATCAGAAACACCCTGTCACTCATGACTTTGAGGGCGGCACCATCAACAAGTGCTTCTCTCCCTTTGATATTTCAAAGTATCTGGATTTTGTTTCCTACAACAACTATCCGGTCTGGGGCGGACAGAAGGCTCCTTTGTCTGACAGCGATCTCTCCTTCACCCTGGCTTATGCCAGAGGCTTCAGAAGAGAGAAGTTCTGGGTCACCGAGTCGATCATGGGCCAGCAGGGTCATAACGATATCGGCTATGCCCCGAAACCCGATGAAGCCAAGAAGTGGGCACTGGATTCCCTGGATGAGGGAGTCGAGAGCCTGATCTTCTTCCGTTACCGCGGTTTCATCAAAGGCGCCGAACAGTTCTGTTTCGGCATCCTGGATGCGGACAACGAAAAAAGAAGAAAATACTACGAGACAAAAGCATTCTTTGAAGAGGCAAAAGAAAAAGAGATCACACTTCCCAAGAGCGATGTCTGCATCGTCTATGACTATGATTCCAAATCATCCATGCAGATACAGAGACAGTCGGACGTCTTCTCCTATGAAGGGGAATGCATGAAACTCTACCGGCAGCTGTACAACAGGAAGATGAGCTGCGATGTCATCGATTCGTCTGCTGATTTTTCTGATTACAGACTGGTGATCCTGCCTTATATGATCATCATGAGCGATGCATTCAGGGAAAGACTGAAGAACTATGTTTCGCTGGGAGGAAAGGTGTTGCTGACGGCGAGGACAGCCTGGAAGGACAGTGACAACAATCTTGTCTTCGGCAAACGTCTGCCTGTCGATCTGAATGACCTTTGCGGCTGTCTGGTAGAGGAACATGAATCCCTGCTGGAAGGTGTCAGCAGTCCCTGTGAGATGGACGGCAGACCCGGCGAGGGCTATGTCTTTGAAGAACTGCTGAAGCTGACAGAAGGGAAGCAGATCATCGGCTGGAAAGACAATCCTTTCGGTGATTATGCCGCTGTCGTAGAAAACAGCTACGGCAAAGGCAGGTGTTACTACATGGGCTCTTCCTTTGATGAAGATACACTAAGCAGATTGTTCGATCATATACTGAAAGATTAGAAAACGGAGATTTGAATCTCCGTTTTTTACATTTCTCCGTTGAAGCGGTAGAAGACATCATTGTCGGCAAGTTCTTTCATGTCCGAGATGTCTGTTCCTTTATTATTGGCGATCTCCCGTATCAGCTTGAGTGAGATCAGGGTCGCATAATAGTCGTTTATCACGTCGTCTTCATATTTCCGGCTGATGGTGATGATCTTTCGGAAATGGTTCTTCAGATTCTCATAGAGAAGATCATCGAGTTCATTGTCCATCCTGAAGAAGATCAGATCGGCATTGCTGTGACGGCTCAGATTGATGCGTCCGTGGCAGTAGTTGTATTTGTCATGAACGACACAGGCAGCCATGCCTGATTCAGTGATCGATGATTCCAGCATCACAGAAGCTGTGGACGTCTCATAGCCGGACATCACTTCATAGAAGCTGTTATCGGAATCAGACCGGATCTCTTCATTCAGTATTTCCCGGACAATATCAGGATCGTTCCTGTACCAGAGCAGGATCAGACTCAAGGGAACGATCGTAGCCGATATCGATACATAGGAATCTTCCCGGATCATGTGATAGACGATATTGTCGCAGTAATCTCTTTCGTTTCCGGTCAGCAGATATTTCTTCAGATCGGTTTGAAACATGACTTCGGCGCCGATATTGTTTCCGGAATAGGAGACGGAAATGACGTTTCTGTAAGGCGTCAGATCCATATATTTCAGATCTCTGGGGAAGGCGAATGTCGAGACGATGTGTTTCTTTTCCCTGAGGACTTTCGCGAGGAAAGAGGCGACGACAGAGGATCCACCCACGCCGCAGACCAAAGTCGGCCCTTCGATCTCATCAAGTTTGCGGAAGAACAGATCGAGATCTGTGTTGGCGATCGCGTATTCCACTTTGTCTTTTAATGTAGCGAAGCAGTCATTCATTTTGTCATAATTCATAGTTGTGCTCCTTGGCAAATGTTTCCAGATCTTCAAAGGATGATAAGCCTCCCAGCCCGCCCAGGACAGTGCAGGCGTAGGCACCGTTGACTGTCGCATAGGACAGCGCTTTTTCATAAGGGATCTGTTTCAGCAGACAGGCGATGAAGCAGCCGGCAAAGGCATCTCCGGCACCGGTAGAGTCGATGACTTCAAGATTTGGGACAGAAGGTCTGAATATCTCCCTGTCTTTCAGATAGAGAGTCGATCCTTTGGAACCCTGCGTGACGATGACAAATTCTCCGCCGTTGTTCAGGATGATGTCTTTCGGTTCGCCCGGTGAGTTTTCTTTTAATCGCTGATAGCTGGTTTCATTGATGAAGAGACCATCCGCAAGATCGTAGAGGACCTTCACTCTGGAAGGATCATCGTATTTGGAAGAACCGTCAAGGATGATCCTGGCACCGTTTTTCTTTGCCTGCAGAAGCGGATCGATCGAAGCGAAGGATCGGCTGATCATATGCATCAATGAATAGATATAGGTCGCATTGTTCAGCAGTTCCTGTATCTCTTCGATCATCTCATAATGGGGTCTGATCGGATCGATGACGAACATCGTGCGCTGATCACCGGTCAGGAAGATGAGGACTTTGCCGTTGCGGACGCCTTTTGCGATCTGAACAAGATCGGTATTGAAATGAAGCCGTTTCAGTTCACTCAGAAGAAAGGGTGTCGTTTCATCCTCTTCTCCAAGCATGTCCAGAGCATATACGGATTGGCCTTTGGCGGCACATATGGCTCCGACATTGAGCGGAGGTCCGCCGGCTGCGGTGCTGATATAACGGGCATGGGAAAAATCACCCACGTCCGGATAAGTATCGGATTCATAGAAGGAATCGACACTGCTGCCCAAGATTGAGAGTAAATATTTATCCATAGTTCCATTATAATATGAGTAAGGAGTTCGTTATGTTCAAGAATATCACTGAAGCAAAATCATTTATCAAAGAAAACAATATTCAGTTCGTGGATCTCAAACTGGTGGATCTGCGCGGACGTTTCCGTCATCTTTCCATTCCGGCTGAGCGCCTGAATGAAAAACTGATGAAAGAGGGCATCGGTTTCGATGCCTCCAATTACGGCTATGCCTGCGTGGAGAAATCGGACATGGTCTTTTATCCGGATCTGAGCACCGCATACGAGGAACCGTTTGCGGAAACACCGACACTGTCGATGATGGCCAATGTGTATGCGATCGAAGAGAAGGAAAACACGCCTTTCGTTCAGTATCCGCGCAATGTGATCGCGGCAGCTGCGGATTATATGAAGGAAATGCAGATCGCCGATCAGATGATCATCGCTCCGGAATATGAATTCTCGCTTTTCGATTCCATGCGTTATGCGATCAGAAGCAATGAGGTTTCAGTGTCTCTGAAATCAATGGAGTCGGAGTGGTCCAGCGATATGGAGAATTCCAACGGCTATCATACGCTTCCCAAATCCGGCTATCATGCGGATCTGCCTCACGATATCTGTTTCGATCTGCGCAACGAGATCTGCAGACTGTTAAAAGATTGCGGCATCGAGGTCAAGTATCATCATCATGAAGTCGGCGGCAGCGGTCAGATGGAGGTCGAAGTCGAACTCTGTGATGTGAAAAAAGCGGCCGACGATGCGATGATGACCAGATACATGATCAGAAACGCCGCTGCCAGGGAAGGCATGACAGCGACATTTCTGCCCAAACCGATCGCCGATGAAGCGGGCAACGGTTTACATGTCCATATGCAGTTAAGAAAAGGCGGGAAGAATCTCTTCTATAAAAAGGATGCCTATGCTTCCCTTTCCGATGAGGCCATGTATTTCATCGGAGGTCTGTTAAAGCATATCGCATCATTAAGTGCATTCCTGAATCCGTCGACCAATTCCTTCAGGAGACTGGTCCCCGGTTTTGAGGCTCCGGTAACTGTCGGCTATGCCTGTGCCAACAGAAGTGCCGTCATCCGCATACCGGCTTATGCGAAGAAGGAAGATGCGGTGCGTTTCGAACTGAGATCGGGAGACGGTACCTGCAATCCGTATTTCGCTTTTGCGGCGATCCTGATGGCCGGTATCGACGGAATCGTAAACAGGATCGATCCCAAGGATCACAACTGGGGTCCTTTCGATTTCAATCTCTATGATCTTTCCAAGGAAGAAAAGGCAAAGCTGGAGCATCTGCCGTTACATCTGGATGGAGCACTCAATGCCCTGGAAGAAGATCATGATTATCTGCTGAAGGGAAATGTCTTCACAGAGGAACTGATCAACAACTGGATCGCTCTGATCAGAAACGAGGAGAGGCAGGTCGAGAAGATCCCTCATCCGGCAGAGTTCAGGCTCTATTACGATCTGTAATTTTGATATAATAAATGGGTATTTGATAAGGGGGATAAGATATGGGACGTCCTGAATTTCCAAAACGCGCAGTAATTACCGGAGGCATGCCTTACGGCAACAAATCTCTGCACTTCGGTCATGTCGGAGGCATGTTTGTTCATGCGGATGTTTTCGCCAGATTTCTGAGAGACCGCATCGGCAAGGACAATGTCGTCTTTGTTTCCGGCACGGACTGCTACGGTTCACCGATCGCCGAGGGCTACCGCAAGAAAGTGGAGAGCGAGGGTTACAAAGGCACCATCGAGGATTATGTTCAGGAGAATCATGACGCGCAGGAAAAGACGCTGCGTGACTATATGATCTCACTGAATCTGTTCGGTGCATCAGGCCTGGGCGATACGAAGATCGTTCATCAGGAAGAGACGGATGAGTTTATCCGCACCTTATATCAGAACGGCTGGCTGGAGAAGCTTGTCACCAAACAGTTTTACGACCCCAAATATCAGTGTTTCCTCAACGGACGTCAGGTCATAGGCAAGTGTCCGATCGAGAACTGTCAGTCGGAAAAGGGCTATGCGGACGAGTGCGATCTCGGTCATCAGTACATGCCGGAAGAACTCATCGATCCCAAATCGACATTATCAGGCGAAACCCCGGAGATGAGAGATGTCACCAACTGGTATTTCAGGCTGACGGAGTTCCGTGATCTGCTGAAGGAATATGTCGAATATATCAAGACCCAGCCCAATGAGAGAAGGATCGTCGCCGAGACGATGGAAGAATCGCTTGGCGATCCTGTCATCTACATTCAGGAGAAATTCTTGAATCAGTACAAAGCGATCGAAGACCAGCTTCCGGAACATGTCAATTCCGATCTGGAAAACATCAGGGGAAGTTTTATCGTAACGTTTGAAAAACTCGAACAGAGAGAAAAAGCCTGTCCGATCCTGACCAATGCCGGTATCCACTACCGTACAGGAAAGACACTGGTTCCTTTGAGACTGACCGGCAACATCGAATGGGGCGTCAAGGCTCCGAAGCTGGAAGATGAGGAAGATCTCACTGTCTGGGTATGGCCGGAAAGCCTCTGGGCCCCGATCTCTTTCACCAAGGCTTATTTCAAGAGACTGGGAAAGAGCGATGATGAGTGGAAGAAGTACTGGTGCAGCAAAGACGCCCATGTCTACCAGTTCATCGGCCAGGACAATATCTATTTTTACGGTGTGGCACAGATGCCTTTATGGATGGCACAGCAGGGCAGTGAGAACCTGACGATCCATCCCGAAGACGGCGATCTGCAGCTGACGACACTGGTGGCGAACCACCATATCCTTTTCCTGGACAAGAAGGCATCTTCTTCAGGTGCCGTCAAGCCGCCGATGGCAGCCGATCTGCTGAATTATTATACGGCCGATCAGCTCAGGGCGCATTTCATTTCCCTGGCTTTGGGCAACAAGTCAGTCAGCTTCATGCCGCAGCCTTTGAATCCGGAAGCCAATCAGAACGAACCTGATCCGGTACTGGCACAGGGCAATCTCTATACCAATGTCTTCAACCGCATGGTCAGAGGCTGTTTCTATGCGGCCCAGAAGTATTTTGACGGAAAACTGCCGTACGGCGAAGTTTCTCCGGAATATAAACAGATCGCTGAGAGAGCCATCCTCAACTATGAAAACCACATGTACCGCTATGAGCTGCATCAGGTCTTCAATGATCTGGATTCCTACATCCGTAACGCATCCAAGTTCTGGTCCAAGAACATGAACAACGAAGAAAACATCAGGCAGACACTGATCGATGCCTTCTACATGGTCAGAGTGGCAGCGGTGCTGTCTCATCCGGTCGTACCGGACGGCTGCGAGAAGATCTGTGATTATCTCAATGTCGATCCCGACAGATTCTTCTCCTGGGACAATATCTTCTGCGATATCTATGATCTGATCGATGACAAAGAGGATCATCAGCTGAAAGAATTGAAGGAAAAGGAAGACTTCTATGTCAAACATCCAAGCCAGTTTAAGTAAAGCGAAAAAAGAGATCGAAAGTGTCGGCATCACCGACAATATCCGTCTTGATGAGAATGATCAAAGCGTCACCATCATCGATCAGGTGAAGCTGCCCAACGTTCTGGAATACAAGAAGATCTCTGATCTGGAAAGTGCCTACCAGGCGATCAAGAAACTGGAGATCAGAGGAGCTCCCGCCATCGGTATCTTTGCGGGATATATGATCTTCGTACTGTCGAAAAAGGATGAGGATCTTCCTTTTGATGCGTTTTTTGAAAACTTTGAGAAGAATAAGGAATACCTCAATTCCTCCAGACCGACAGCCGTCAATCTTTCCTGGGCTCTGAAGCGCATGGAAGGGATTGTTTTAAAAAACAAAGACAAAGATGTGAAGCAGATCGTTTCCCTACTGAAACAAGAAGCGATCGGTATTCATAACGAGGACATTGAGATGTGCCTGAAGATCTGTGAAAACGGACTGTCTTTACTGAAAGACGGAGACGGCGTGCTGACACACTGCAACGCCGGTCCTCTGGCAACTTCCTTCGGAACGGCACAGGGCCCTTTCCTGCTGGCCAGGGCCAGAGGGATGAACATCCGCGTCTTTGCGGATGAGACCAGACCTCTGTTACAGGGAGCGAGACTGACTTCCTTTGAACTGAGCAGAGCCGGCGTGGATGTCACGCTGATCTGTGACAATATGGCATCCATCGTCATGAAAAACGGCTGGATCAACGCCTGTTTCGTGGGCTGTGACAGGATCGCAGCCAACGGCGATGTCGCCAACAAGATCGGCACTTCCGGTGTTGCGATCCTGGCGAAGCATTACGGCATCCCTGTTTATTCTCTTGGTCCGACTTCAACGATCGACATGAACTGTCCGGACGGCGATCATATACAGATCGAACTGAGGAATCCCGACGAGATTAAAAACATGTGGTATGAAAGACCGATGGCGCCTTCTGAAGTGAAGTGCTACAATCCTTCCTTCGATGTGACTGATCATGAACTGCTTGCGGGCATCGTCACCGAGAAGGGCATCGTCTATCCGCCGTTCGATGTGAATCTGAAGAAACTGTTTGATGAGAATTCTTAGGCTGTTTATCTTTTATTTTCTGCAGATGACCTGGGGCATCATCCAGAATGTCCTGGGTTTTCTGATCTGGATCTATGTCCTGCTGACAGGTCCGAAGGAAGAGAGAAGATTTTTCTACGGGGCCCTGGTGACCAGATGGAACCTGGAAGCATCCATGTCAATGGGCATGTTTCTGTTTCTGGGCACCGATGATGAAAGGGTCATCGTCCATGAATACGGCCATTCGATACAGTCGATGCTGCTGGGTCCGTTCTACCTCTTGATCATCGGCATTCCTTCTTTCTGCTGGGCGAATTCACCGCACTACGTCATGAGCAGAAAAAAAGGAAGATACAGATATACTTCCTTTTATCCGGAGCACTGGGCAAATTATCTGGGAAGGCTGTTTACCGGGCGTGATCCGATCAATTACTGATCGTTCAGCAGATATCTGATTCCCTTGGCAGTCCTGAGTGAGGGATCCCTGAAATGGTTTCCCTCGTTGAGCTCAAAGACTGCTTTTGTTTTGTCTTTGAGGAAGTCACAGATCGCTTCCGTTTTGATCTGCACTGTCGACATCAGCTCATTTCTGGTCCTGGCTTCAAGATCTCCCAGGGACAGATAGACACAGTCAACATTTTTCGAGATGCTGTGTTCAAAGAGATATTCATCAAAGCCCGGATACCACAAGGAACCGGAAATTGATGCGATCTTTGAGAAAGCATCGCAGCGGATACCTGAATACAAAGCGAAGAGTCCTGCCAGAGAATAGCCGGCAATGGCTGTATAAGAGACAGAGATGTTTTTCTGACTCAGTTCTTCTTTGATCGCGGGAAGGATCTTTGTCAGGATCTGTTCAAGATAATCATCGGCTTTGCCCGAGAAGTCATCACCGCCTTTGAATACGGCTTTGGCAGGCCAGGGCGAAAGATCCCTGTCCCAGTCAAATCCGCTCAAAGATGCCAGAACAAAAGGTCTGTCTGAACACAGTGCGTATATCTCCTCGCTGCTGCCCTGGTCATCATTGATCAGAACCAGCGGAAGCGGATCCGAAGTTTTTTCAGGATAAGAGATAGTGATACTGATCTGATCGATGATCATTTTCTTTCTTCCTGCAGACGGATGATCTCTTTGTAGTATTCGACAGCCGGAGGCAGGACATCGATGTTGATGTTTTCATCGATGCCGTGCATGGCAGCAAGCTGTTTACTTGAGGTATTGATCGGTTCAAAGCGGACACAGGCATCGACATGACCGTCATAGAAACGGGAATCGGTACCGCCGGTCACGATATAGGGAATGCAGGCAAGACCGGGGAATACCTTGGCGATCGCTTTCTTTGTCATATCAAACTGTTCGCCGTTGAGGTCAAGTGAAGATGTGGGATCGGAACAGTTGAGCTCACTGACTTCCAGATCGTATTTGTCGGCGATCTTTCTGATGACGGCGATCGATTCGTCTTTGCCCTGGAAGGGGATGTATCGCATGTTGGCTGTGACATAGGCTTCCTGAGGAATGACGTTGTAGCTGTCAGAGCCTTTCTGCATCGTGAAGCAGATCGTCGTCTGCAGCATCGCAGCGGCAGTCGGGGAGATCGCCGGCATGACTTTCAGCAGCAAAGGCTTGAAGAGCCACAGATTGCAGAAGATCATCTTGAGCCAGAAGTTTTCGCAATAGGGTGCCAGTGTTTTTAACATACCGTCCATGGCCGGAGTGAACTGTACCTTGAACGGAGAGTGTTTTTCGATCTCTGCTTCAAATTTCGCAAGTCTGGCGATCGGGGTGTTTTTTGATGGAGAAGAGGAATGACCGCCGTTTCCTCTGGCAGTGATCTGAATGTCGCCGTATCCTTTTTCAAAGATACCGACCATTGCGAAATTGCCTCTGATACCGCCGATCGGATTTTCGGTGATGGCACCGCCTTCGTCACAGACCATGAAGAGTCTGATGCCTCTGTCCGTAAACCATTTCACGATCTTGGGAGCACCGTCTCCGCCGATCTCTTCGGTACAGCTGGATCCTAAATAAATATCACAGGGTGGCACATATCCTTCTTCGATCAGTTCTTCGACAGCCTGATAGAAAGAGAAGACACCGCATTTGACATCGAAAGTACCTCTGCCCCAGATCTTTCCGTCAGCGATGGTGCCGGAGTAGGGCGGATATTTCCATTCGCCTTCAGCGGCAACGACATCCAGATGGCTGATCAGGATGATGGGCTGCATCTCACTGTCCTTTCCTTTCCATCTGACCAGCAGGTTGCCGTCAAGATCGTATTTCTCACAAACGGAAAAGACGTTGGGGAAGAGCTCCTCCATGACTTTGTGCAGTTTCCGGAATTTGTCTGCCTCGTCCACACCGCGGTGGGATACGGTCTCGACCTGTATCATCTTCTGCAGTTTCTCGGCGTAGTTCATGGATCTCTGCACATCGTCGCTTCCTTTGAAGACAGATGACTTTTTCGGCAGCAGCAGTGTCCTGATCAGGGCGATGGCAAACAGAAGGATGATGATAAGCAATATGATCAGTATGATTTTCATGGTCTTGTCCTCTTTGACAAAATTATAGCTTATCGAAATATGATTTGAAATTGGCAGATGAAAGTGTTAGGATATTAATGCTGTCCATGTAGCTCAGTTGGATAGAGCATCCGCCTTCTAAGCGGACGGTCGGGAGTTCGAGTCTCTCCATGGACGCCATTTATGAACGATACGCCTTGCAAGAGGCGTTTTCTTTATATTGTGATATGCTTGAGATGAGAGGTGAATTATGAGACCGTGTTTTGGAGTATATAAAGAGGAAAGAAGCGAATACAGCGGCGGCTTTGAACAGCTTTTAAGACAGGAGAAGACACTTTATCATGTTTCTTCGCAAAGGGAAGATGTCCCAGTGACCTGTTTTGAGAACGTCTTTCCTGACTGGGCTTATGACTATGTGAATGAGGGAGGCATCGCCGTTGTCTCCGGCGCAAAAAAGAATACGTTTTCCTTCGATGCGGGTTACTTATGCAAGGCAGCTGTGGAATGGATCGATCTGGATTTCTGCAACATGGGAATGGCCAGGGTATGCAGCAGCGTTTCCGTTTTTTCCGGTGAAGGGAAAGGAGAGCTGACCCTCCACGAATTCCGTTCGATCAAAAACAACAGAAGACCTGGTTTCTATCCCGTCTTTATTGACAAGGAATACGGGAAAGGTCATATCATCTATACCGGTGTGCCGATGGCTGAGATCCTGACTTATGAGGGAAGCACGCTGAGGAATACGAGCGAGGTCCTGGATTTTGATGAGCGGATCTCTTCGGTAGACAAACAGAAAGTCGCTGCAGCTTTAAGATCTGTGTTGATGGATGCCATGCATAGAGCGGGACTGCCTTATGTTTCGTTGTGGTATTTTCCTGACGAGGCAGAAAGCGTCTTTGCCTACAGCATCGACGGAGACGGCTTGCTGACAAAGGGCGTTGAAAACCTTGTTGCCGTTTCGAAACAGACCGGTGCGAAATTCCTTTTCTATATCAATAAGGAGTTATGTGAAGACGATCCGGATCTGAAAGAGAAACTGCAGCTGATCTCGGATACCAATTTGATCGGCTGTCACGGTGCTGTCCATAATGCCAAGGATTCCTATGAGGACAATATGAAAGATATCGAGGAATTCGAGACCTGGATGGATTCCCTGGGTGTTGCCTATGAGAAAAGCTACGCTTCCCCAAGAGGCATGTACTGCGTCAATCTGGGAAGGGCTTTGAAGGACAGGGGATACAGGCATACGCGCGATTTCGGCTATTATATCGACGATTATCCCTGCTTCCCTGCGGACGGTTCGCCTTTACAGATCCCCAGTGACGGGTTCAATGTCTGCCGCTGGATGCTGAAGAATCAGGATGAAGGACTGCCGATGCCGACGGCGGAAGAGATCCTGGAATCTTACCGCAAAGTCATCGATCTCAAGATGAGACGGAAGCTTCCGCTGCTCTTTTTCTGTCATCCGCAGTACTTCGGTCTATATGCCACAGAAGTCTACCCGAAACTTGTGGCATATGCCAGAGAAAAGGGTGCACTGATCACTGACTATATCGCATATGCTGATTTCTGGATCAGAAGAGATGAGTGCGAATACGATGCGGATTATGAAGACGGAAAACTGACAGTCACTTTCACAGAAAGGGACGATCATGTGAGTTTCTGTGTTGACAGAGAGATCAGGGATATTTAAGGATCATTTACAGTTCAGAATAAAGGAACAGGGAAACCTGTTTCTTTTTTATAAAAGTTGTTGACAGGCTTATTCTCATGTGTTATTGTATTAGTGTATTAATACAATAGAAAGGATTTACTATGACATGGAAATTTACCGATGATATTCCTATATATCTTCAGATCATTGAGATGATGAAGATGGATATCGTTTCCGGAAAATATAAATCCGGAGATAAGCTTCCGGCTGTCAGGGATCTGGCGATGGAAGTGGGTGTCAATCCGAATACCGTACAGAAGGCTTTTGCGGAACTGGAACGGCAGGGTCTGGTCCAGAGTGAAAGGACCAGCGGCCGCTTTGTCAGTATCGATGAAAAAGGGATAGAGGAATTACGAAGCGACATCAGCGACAACTATATCGCCGAGATGTTTGCGAATCTGAGAAAACTGGGCATGGATGATCAGATGATCAGGAATGCCGTAAAACATTGGGAGGATAAACAATGATGGAAACAATGGTATGTAACGGTTTATGCAAGTACTATGGTTCAGTCAAAGCATTGGATCACGTCGATCTGCATCTTGAAGAGGGCAGGATCATCGGACTGCTGGGACCGAACGGTTCAGGCAAGACGACTTTGATCAAACTGGCTTCTAGACTGCTGGTCCCGACGGAAGGTGAAGTCAGGATCTGCGGAGAGCTTCCTTCACCTGTGACCAAGGCCATGGTGTCATATCTGCCGGATAGGAATTATCTGCCGGACTGGATGATAGCCAGGGAACTGCTGGATATGTATGAGGATTTCTTCACCGATTTCGACAGAAGCAGAGCGCTCGATATGCTGAATGCGTTAAGTATCGATCTGGATATGCCGCTGAAGAAGATGTCCAAGGGTACGAAAGAAAAGGTGCAGCTGATCCTGACGATGTCCAGACATGCGAAGCTGTATCTGCTGGATGAACCGATCGCGGGTGTCGATCCGGCTGCCAGGGATTTCATTTTAAGGACGATCATATCCAATTATGACGAGAGTGCGACGGTCTTGATCTCAACCCATCTGATCGCCGATGTGGAGAGTGTCTTGGATGAGGCGATCTTCCTCAAAGAAGGAAAAGTAGTGCTTCATCAGAATGTCGATGAATTGCGTGATTCTACCGGCAAGAGTGTCGATGAGTATTTCAGGGAGGTGTTCAAATGTTAGGAAAACTGATCAAATATGATTTTAAAGCGATGTGCAGGTATTTATATCCGATCTATATCGCCCTGGTCGTATTGACGCTGGTATTCTCTCTGATGGTCAAGTTCAATTTCGATGAGGGATTCCTGTTCTCGATCTTCGCGTTCCTGTTTATTGCGGCTCTCAACGGATCGATCATCGCCTGTGTGTTCTTCACAGTCACGAGATTCTCCCGCGGTCTGCTGAAGAATGAAGGCTATCTGTCCTTTGCCCTGCCGGTAAGCACGGCGACACATATCCTGGCAAAGGTGATCAATGCGATCATCTGGGCTTTCGTCGAAGGACTGATGCTCTGTCTGTGCCTGCTGATCATGGGCATCGTCATGGGAAGCATCAGGGAAGTTGCATCTTTCTTCAAAGAAGTTTTGCAGGCTTTCGGCATGATCGAGAAGGATGTGCTTTTTGGAGTCCTGAAGGTCATCGTGATTGTGATGCTGGAAATGATCGCTTCTGTCTGTCTGATCTACGCTGCTACGGCAGTAGGCCATCTGTTCGGCAGGAATCAGAAGATGATCGCAGTCGCTTTCCTGATCATAGTCTGTATCGCCCGTTCTTTCCTGATGATGCAGATCTTTAAGATGACCGGACATACAGCCTTTGCTTATCTGTTTGTCGATGATCTGATCCTGATGGCGCTGCCGGTTATCTTTGCCATCTTATATTCCGTTCTGACCTGGTTCATTCTTGACAGAAGGCTCAATCTGGAATGAAAAAGAAGCTGGCAGGATTCCTTGGGATATTGCTGCTGTGCATCCTGACGGCCGTCGCGACCTTGTTTTATCAGGGCTATGTCCGCTATCAAAGAGAGATCAAAGCGGTTCCGTTGAAAGAAAAAGTATCTTCTTATACGGACGATCCGGATTATGTATCTTTTGAAGATATCGATGATGATTTCGTCAATGCGGTGATATCCGTGGAAGACAAGCGTTTCTTCAGCCGCAGCGGTTATGATTTCATCGCTCTGTGCCGGGCTTTGTATCATAATTTCCGGGCCGGAGACATGATCGAAGGCGGATCGACCATCACCGAACAGATCGCCAAGAACCTGTATTTCGATGGTTATGTTAACGGTCTGGAAGAGAAGATGGGAGAGATCTTCGTTCTCTTCGATCTGGAAGAGCACTTCTCCAAGAAAGAACTGTTTGCCTTATACGCAAACATGAATTACTACGGAGACGGCTATTGGGGTATCAAAGATGCAGCGATGGGTTACTACGGTGCCGACTGTTCCGATCTCAGTCTGGGACAGGCCGCCATCCTGGCAGGCATTCCCAATGCTCCGGCGATCTATCAGCTTTCGACAGGCTATGAAGGTGCCAAGTCAAGACAGGAATGGGTCTTACTCACCATGTGCAACAACGGCTATATCACGGAAGCTGAAGCCGAAAGCGCTTTTGCGGAAGATGTCAGGCCTGTGAAGCATTAAAAAAGATCCGGCTTTGATTCCGTGATCTGAAACGATAAGTGAAAACGGAAGTCCGATGGACTTCCGTTTTTGTTTTATCTGTTATGCTGTTTCCTGAATTCTTCCAGGATTTTCAGGGATGCGCTGGTGCCGATACGTTCGGCTCCGGCTTCGATCATGGCCTTACAGGTGTCCCAGTCCCGGATACCGCCTGCTGCCTTGACTTTGACTTCTTCGCCGACCGTCTCTTTCATCAGTTTCACATCTTCAACTGTCGCACCCGATGTGCCGAAACCGGTCGAGGTCTTGATGAAATCGGGTTTTTCTTTGGCGGCGATCAGACACAGCTGAACGATTTCTTCTTTTTCCAGATAGCAGTTTTCAAAGATGGCTTTGACTGTTACGTTATGACTGCGGCAGATCGCTACGATCGCTTTCATCTCTTTCCGGATGTAGTCGTAATCCCTGTCTTTGACTTTGCCGATGTTGATGACATAGTCGATCTCATTGGCTCCTTCTTCGATCGCTTTTTCAGTCTCAAAACATTTCGTTTCGATCGCAGTCTGTCCCAAAGGGAAGGAGATCGCGGCACCGACATGAACGTCGCTTTCTTTCAGTATTTCCTTGCAGAAAGAAACGGGAGAAGAGTTGATCGCTACCATCCCGAAGCCATTGTCTCTTGCTTCTTTGCACAGTTTTTCCAGATCGGCTGAAGAGGCATAGGCTTTCAACAGGGTATGGTCAAAAAGTCTGCACAGCTGTTTTTCATCCAATGTTTCGATATCGATCACAGTTCAGCTCCTGAAGGCATCGATGAAGATCTTCGAAAAGAGTTCATGATTGCCCCTGAAGGCGAAATGGACATTCCTGTTTTCCTGAATCGCTCTCTGATCGACGCAGGTCTGTCCCTCGGTCAGTCCGCTGAGCGATACTTCAACATTGCAGAACCTGACATCTTCCAGAACATTCGGATCGATGAGGTAGGCGATCGTCAGCGGATCGTGCAGGGCACAGGTGTGAGGCACTTCCAGAGGCTGGGCATAGTCGTGTACCAGGATGCGCAGATCGATCAGATCGGCGGCAAACAGCGATGCCGGAGTGCCGATCTTTCTGAGTTGAGCAGAATCATCCCTGCTGATATAAGCAGTATGTGTCGCATCTAGCGGGACCATGGTGATCTTGGCGCCGCAATGCAATACTCTCTGGGCAGCTTCGGGATCATCGTAGATATTGAACTCGGCAGCCAGGGTGGCGTTGGTGATGTTCCAGGCACCGCCCATGATGACGATCTCTTCGATGTTCTTTACGATATCCGGTTCCATGATCAGAGCCACTGCCAGGTTGGTCAGAGGACCGACAGCAACGACGGTGACCGGCTCTGAGGCATGCATCAGGTAATCGACATAGAAGTCCGGTGCATTCATTGCTTCCACCTCTCCGTCTGATGCGGGCAGATCGAAGAGTTCCTGATGGATGTGGATCTTGTTTCCTTCCTCATCATAGGCATCGGCGTTGGGTGTGGGCAGGATGCGGGGATAGACAATGTTTTTGACCAGGGATCCCGGGCATCCTTTGTAGACAGGGAAGTCGGCGTGCAGAAGATCTCTGATCCTGAGTGTGTTTTCAGTCGTGTATTTTAACGGCTGATTTCCTTTGACGGTACAGACCGCCAGCAGGTCGATATCCTTATGCAGATATGCCAGCATGATCGCGCAGGCATCATCGGATCCGGTATCGACATCCAGTATGATTTTTCTTGGCATAATGACTCCTTTTTGAAAGAAGGGAGAAACTTCTGTTTCTCCCTCATCTGATTATTTGAACAGTCTGTTTAATAAGCCTTCCAGGGCTTTTCCGTGTCTTGCCTCATCTCTTGCCATCTCATGAACAGTGTCATGGATCGCATCGAGATTGTATTTCTTGGCCATTGTCGCAAGTTCGGTCTTGCCGGCAGTTGCGCCGTATTCGCAGTCGACTCTCCATTTGAGGTTGGCTTTCGTGGAATCTGTCATATTTGCTTCCAGATCGGAACCGAGCAGTTCAGCGAATTTGGCCGCATGTTCCGCTTCTTCGAAAGCTGCTTTTTCCCAATACAGACCTGCTTCGGGATAACCTTCTCTGTGAGCGACTCTTGCCATTGCCAGATACATGCCTACTTCTGAGCACTCGCCGTTGAAGTTGGCGATCAGCTGATCGTAGATGTATTTCTTGTCTTCTGCCGGGATGTCGGGATTGTTCTTGACGGTCTCGCCGTAGATTCCGAACTTGTGTTCGGCAGCGAGCTTCATCTCACCCTTGACTTCTTCAAAGTTTTCCGCACCGGTATGGCATACGGGGCACTCTGTCGGAGGGACATCACCTTCATAAACGTAACCACAGACTTTACAAACAAATTTTGCCATTGAATTTCTCCTTTTTATTGTCTTTATTATCTCTTATTCTGCGATTTATTTCCACATGAATGACCGAGGTGATATAATAAACATGTGCTTATATAGCTAAACATCATTATGACAAACAAGGAAAGGGAAATACTGGAGATCATCAAAGCCGACCCGACGATCGAACAGAATCAGATCGCGGAGCTTTTGCATATATCAAGGTCGACAGTGGCGGTCCATATCTCTTCCTTGCAGAGGCAGGGTTATCTGCTGGGCAAGGGCTATATCATCAACGATGAAAGCTATGTCGTGGGTATCGGTGCCAGCAATGTCGATGTCTACGGCAAATCGCGGATCAAGATCAGGACCCACTACGATCATCCGGCGGATATCCGCAGTTCGGTCGGCGGTGTCATGCACAACATCATCACCAACTATGTGAGATTATCCGGAAAAGCCAGGATCATCACGGCGTACGGCGATGACAGCTACGGCCGCAGCATCGTCGAGGATTTTCAGAAGAATCAGATCGATTATTCCGATTCCCTGCAGGTTCCTGGCGTTTCATCCGGTGTCTTCATGCAGATACAGGATGAAAACAATGACATGTATCTGGCGATCTGCGATATGTCGATCCTCGATCACATCACACCGGAATATCTGAGAGGCAAGGAAAAGATCATTGCCGGAGCAGGACTGGTGGTCATCGATCCCTCGCTGAGCAATGAGGCGATCGAAACACTCATCGATATCTGTAAGGACAAGGTCGGTATCTACATCGATCCGATCTCCGACAACTTCGCTCTGAAGGTCAGGCCTTATGTTCCGTATTTTGATCTGATCAAGCCCAACCGCAGCGAGCTGGAGAATCTTTCCGGCATGAAGATCAGGGATGACGATGATCTTGAAAAGGCCTGCAGAAGTCTTCTGGACAAAGGTCTGAAAAAGATCGTCACATCGCTGTCAGAAGAGGGTATCCTGTATATGGATCATGAAAGAAAATACCGCAAGAAGTTCAAAGAGGAAAAGCACATGGTCAATGCCTCAGGAGCCGGAGATGCCCTGATGGCTGCCCTGATCCACGGTGAGGTCAGCGGCTTATCGGTCGAAGAGACTGTCGACTACGGCCTGGCTGCCGGAATTGCCGCTGTCAGAGCCCCCGGAACGATCAATGAAAACATGTCCGTCGCTTTACTGGACGAAATCATAAAGGAGAATGAAAAATGAATTACAGAGACTATTTATCAATCACACCCGAAATTGAACAGGCGATCGCTGAAAACAAGCCGATCGTAGCATTGGAATCGACGATCCTTTCTCACGGCATGCCTTATCCCGAGAACCTCGAATTCGCGCACAAGGTCGAAGAGATCGTCAGAGGGCAGGGAGCGATCCCGGCAACGATGGCGATCCTGGACGGAAAGCTCAAGGTCGGCCTGAATGCCGAAGAACTTGAATTCATGTGCAACGGCAAGGATATCGCCAAGGCTTCCAGAAGAGATGTTGCCGTCTATCTGGCAACCAAGAGACCGGCTGCGACCACTGTCGCTACGACGATGATGATCGCCGACATGGCAGGCATCCGCATCTTTGCGACCGGCGGTATCGGCGGCGTGCACAGAGGTGCACAGGAGACGATGGATATCTCTGCCGACCTGCAGGAACTGGCACATACCAACGTCTGTGTCGTCGGTGCCGGATGCAAGTCGATCCTTGATATCGGCCTGACACTGGAATATCTTGAAACATTCGGTGTTCCGGTACTCGGTTACCAGACAGATGATTTCCCGGCTTTCTATTGCGAATCTTCCGGTTTCGGTGTCGATCATAACGCCAAGGATGCGGAAGAAGTTGCCCTGATCATGAAGACGAAGTGGGATCTGGGTCTGGAAGGCGGCATGCTGGTGGGCAATCCGATCCCGCATGAGTATTCCATGGATCACAAGGTCATCGACAAGATCATTGAAGAGGCTCTGGAGCTGGCGAAGCAGCAGGGCATTCACGGCAAGGCTACGACTCCTTTCCTGCTGGCCAAGATCAAGGAACTCAGCGGCGGCGATTCCCTGGCTTCCAATCTGCAGCTTGCCTACAACAACGCCAAGGTAGCTTCCCAGATCGCAGTTGCCTACGCAAAAATCAGATAAAGAGAGAAACGGTTGAAAAACCGTTTTTCTGAAACCTCGTTTCGTTTATGAAAAAGCGATAGGTTATAATGGTTGTGTATGATCCGCTTATGTGTGTTTGATATGGACGGACTCCTGCTGGATTCCGAACGAAATCTTTATATCAGGATCGGAATGGAAGTTTCCGAGGAACTGGGAAAGCCGCTGAGCCATGAGTTTTTGTGTTCCCTGATGGGCGGCAGCTGGGCGTTATACCCCGGGAAAGTTACGGCTTATTATGACGGTGATTTCCCGATCGATGAATATATGCGCCGTTACTGGGAAAAGGTCGATAAGATCGTCTATCACGAAGCGATCCCCAAAAGACCGGGCGTGATCGAGATCCTTGATTTCTGCAAGGAAAACAACATCCCGATGGCGGTCGCAACTACGACCCACGAAGACAAGGCGATTGCCTGTCTGAAGAATGCCGGACTTGATTCTTATTTTGATTACGTGATCACGGGAGACAAAGTCGAACACGGCAAGCCGGATCCGGAGATCTTTCTGAAGGCGGTCGGACATTTCGGTGTTCCGCTGGAAGAAGCTCTGGTATTCGAAGACGGACACAACGGTGCCCAGGCTGCGATCAAAGGAGGTATTCCTCTGATCATCGTGCAGGATCTGGCAAAACTGAGTGAAGAGGATGTTGATAAGGCAGTCATGGTGATAGATGATATCCGTAAGGCGATCCCTTATCTGAAGGAAGAAAATGAGAGAACCGCTGGCATTCAGGCTCAGGCCTGAGAATCTGGATGAGATCCTCGGCCAGAAGCATCTGGTCGGTAAAGACGGAGTGATACGCAAGTGTATTGAGAATGACACGATCTTTTCGTGTATCTTTTTCGGCCCGCCGGGAACAGGGAAGACGACGCTTGCCAGAGTCATCGCTTCTGAGCTGCACAAGCCTTACCGCCGTTTCAATGCGGTCACGGGAAACAAGAAGGATCTCGATGCGATCTTCCTGGAGGCCAAGCTGTCCGGTTCCCTGATTCTGATCTGTGATGAGGTACACCGTCTCAACAAGGACAAGCAGGATCTGCTGCTGCCCCATGTGGAGGACGGTTCAATCATCCTGATCGGTGCCACCACCGCCAATCCCTATCATTCGATCAATCCGGCCATCCGCTCCCGCTGCCATCTGTTTGAGTTCAAACCATTGAACGCAGATGATATCAAAGAAGGAATCGAACATGCCCTGAAGGCGGAAGAAGGACTAAACGGAAAATACGAGATCGATGAGGATGCTTTAAATCTGATCTGCGATACCGTCAACGGCGATATCCGATGGGCTTTGAACATCCTGGAGATCTCGGCGATCATCTGCAAGAATGACAGGATCACGAAGGAAGATGTTGCCCAGAACTGCAGGAACGTCAATAACCGGGCATTTGCTTCGGAAGACGGCCATTACGATCTGCTGTCGGCGTTTCAGAAGTCGATCAGAGGCTCCGATCCCAATGCGGCATTATACTATCTGGCGCTGCTGGCACAGTCGGGCGATGTGGAGGCGATCTCCAGAAGGCTGCTGGTCATCGCTTATGAGGACATCGGTCTGGCCAATCCGCAGCTGGCTGCCAGAACGATCTCGGCCTGTGAATCGGCGGAACATGTCGGTTTCCCGGAAGCGATCATTCCTCTGGGCATTCAGGTGATCGATCTGTGTCTGTCACCCAAGTCCAGGACCGGCGTGGATGCCTTACACAAGGCGCAGGGCCTGGTGGAAGAAAAGGCTTATGACATGCCCAAATACCTGCGGCTGACACCTGTCGGTTTAAGGAAAGAAGAACAGTATTCCTATGAACGTTATGACTGTTTCCATAAGATTCAATATCTTCCCGATGAGCTCAAGGATCTGGATCTGTTTCCTTCCTTCAACGCAAACCGCTACGAGCAGCAGCTCAAGGCCATCTACGAGGAACTGAAAAAGACAAAGAGAAGCAGTGATCTGGAGGATTTGTATCAATGATCAGAGGTATCGGCACAGACATCGTTGAGATCGAAAGAGTCAGGAAGGCGATTTGCGATCCTTTCATGCGCAAGGTCTTATCGCCAGAGGAATTTGAAAAAGCCAAATCATTTTCTGAAGAAAGGATGATCCAGTTTACAGCCGGACGTTTTGCGGCCAAGGAAGCCATCATCAAGTGTCTTTCCGATTATGAGGTCCCCAACATGTCCGATCTCAATATCGTCAATGATGAGAAAGGAAAACCGGAGATATCTTATAAGGATTATAAGATCTTCGTCTCCATCTCCCATGAAAGGAAATATGCCAGTGCAGTCGCACTGCTGGAAGCAGATGAATAAGAGGTTTTGAATATGAAGTTTGTCAGAAAAACGGAAAATACGAAGAGATATGTCGACAATATCTTTTCTGTGGTCAATGCGGCCAAGAAGGATCCTGAGGCGATCAATGCGACAGCGGGCTGTCTCTACGGAGAAGACGGGAAGTTGTTCACCTATGACTGTGTCTATAAGAGCGAGGCCGAGATCACTCCGGCGCAGCGGGCTGCCTATTCGGCATCTCCTGCCGGCAATCAGGAATACATCGATCTGATCCGTGATTTTGTCACAGGCGGAAGGATAAAGAATCATCACATGGCCATGGCGACACCTGGAGGTACCGGTGCGATCTCCTGTGCCGTGAGTACATGTCTCGAGGAAGGAGACAGCATCATCTATCCTAAGATCGCCTGGGGCAATTACAGGGTCATCTGCGACGAACACAATCTGAAGAGTATCAATTACGATGTCTATGATCTGGATGATCTGTTTGCGGCGATCGATTCCGTGAAAGACAAGGTCTTCCTGATCATCAATTCGCCCTGTCAGAATCCTTTGGGACATGCCTATACATTCAAGCAGTGGAATCTGATCATGGAGAAACTCAATTCCCTGGACAGGGAAGCGGTACTGCTCTGCGACATCGCCTACATCGATTACGCAAGCGGTGATCCTAAAAAGTATTTCGAACTCTTCGATGAGATCAACGACAACGTCCTGGTCCTTCTGGCGGCATCCTGTTCCAAAGCTTTCTCGTATTACGGACAAAGGCTCGGTGCACTGATCGCTGTCAACAATGATGAAGAATTCCTGGATCACTATATGAATCTGTGTTCAAGAACAGCCAGGGCGACCTGGTCCAATCTGAACAACGCAGGCATGCTGAACATTGCCTCCGTTTTAAGAGATCACAGGGAAGAATATGAGACGGAACTGAAGGCGGCAATGGAGATGCTGAAGCAAAGGACCGACCTGTTTATTAGACAAGCGAAGGATTGTGGTTTAGAATTATATCAGTCTGCCGACGGATTCTTCGTGACGATCAGGGTGAAGGACAATGAGGAAAGAGACCGGATCCATGAAAGGCTGGTCGATCATCATATCTACACGATCAAGGTCAATGAAGGGATCAGGGTCGGACTTTGTTCCACACCGCTTTATATCGTTGACGGACTTGCAGAAAAGATAAAGGAATTAAGCTGATGGAAGAAAAACAGATCAATAACGATGTCAACAACAAACCGCAGTTTGCGATCTTCGACTGGATCGTATCTTTGCCGATCATCAGGATCGTAAAACCGCTTTATGAATGGAAGAAGGCCTTCTGGATCTACTGTTTCCTGGGCATGCTTTCAACGATCGCCAATTATGTCTTTACGATCGCTCTGGCAGAAACGTTCCATTTATACGGAACGATCGCCAATGTCCTGGCGTGGCTGCTTTCAACACTGATCTCATTTGTACTGTTCCGCTATCTGTTCTTTGATCGGACCAACAACAGTTTCATCAATGAACTGATCAAGTTTGCCTCAGCCAGGATCTTCACCCTGGGTGTGGAAGAACTCTCGATCCTATTGTTTGTCGATATTCTCGGCTTTGATCTCAGGATCGTAAAAGCAGTCCTGATCCCGGTGACGGCGATATTGAATTATTTCATTTCCAAGCTCTTCGTCTTCAAAAACAAGAAGGAAAAGGAATAGTATAAGGCAGGTAAGGACCTGCTTTTTCTATACTTTGACAGTTGTTGGTGTTAGAATGAAAAACATAAAAAGAGGTCTGATTATGAAGGAATTACTGAAACTGCTGGAAAAGAATGCGCGTTATGAAGTGAAGGATCTGGCTGCTCTGCTCAATGAAGAAGAAGATGCGGTGCAGGAAGAGATCGAAGATTATGAGAAGAATAACGTGATCGCCGGTTATCATACGATCATCAACTGGGAGAAAGCCGATGTGGAGATCTCCAAGGCCGTCATTTTCGTCAACTGTGTTCCGGAAAGAGATGCCGGCTATGACAGACTGGCTGCCAGGATCGCAAGATTTCCGGAAGTGGAATCTCTGACGCTGATCTCCGGCAAAGCGGAATTCATGCTGGTGGTGAATGCTACGAACATGCGTGAGATATCCAACTTCGTTGCCCACAAGCTGGCGCCGACAGAGGGCGTCAACGGCACGGAAACGATGTTCGTTCTGAAAGAATACAAGAAAAACGGCTATCTTTTTGAAGATGAAAGAGAAGGCGTTGAAAGGCTTCTGGTCACACCATGATCTTTGACGAGGAAATCAATCAGACCGTACGATATATCAAACCCAGCGGTATCCGGAAGTTTTTTGACATTGCCGCAACCAAGAAAGGCGTCATTTCTTTAGGTGTCGGTGAGCCTGATTTCATCACGCCCTGGCACATCAGGGAAGAAGCGATCCACGCGATCGAAAAGGGCCGCACTTTCTATACCGGCAACAAGGGTCTTCCCGAATTAAGGAAAGGGATCTGTGATTATTACAGCCGACGTTTCAATGTCGACTATAACGGTGATGAAAACTGCATCGTCACGGTGGGCGGTTCCGAGGCGATCGATATCGTTTTGCGGACGATCCTGAAACCGGGCGATGAGGTCATATTGCCGACACCGGCTTATGTCGCCTATGCCGCGATCATCGAGATGGCCGGAGGAAAGGTGATCGAGGTGCAGCTGAAGGAAGAAGATGAGTTCAAGCTGACGCCTGAAGCGTTAAGGAAGGTCATCAGTGAAAGGACCAAGGCCGTCATCCTGAACTTCCCCGGCAATCCCACCGGCGGCATCATGACTTATGATGACTATGGCAAGATCGTTCCGATCCTGAAGCAGCATCATATCTTTGCGGTGACCGATGAGATCTATGCCGAACTGACCTATGAAGGAAAGCACTGTTCGATCGCTGTATTTGAAGAGATCAGAGACAGAGTCATCATCATCAACGGTTTCTCCAAGGCTTATTCGATGACCGGCTACAGAGTCGGCTATATCCTGGCTCATAAGGACATCATTGAGATGTGTCTGAAGATCCATCAGTATACGATCATGTGTGCGACCACGCCCTGTCAGTATGCGGCGATCGAAGCCGTCAACAACGGCGACAACGACATCGAAGAGATGTTCTTAAGTTTCAGGCAGAGAAGGAATTACATCGTGAAGGAGCTCAACCGCATCGGTCTGAAGACCCATATGCCGCAGGGCGCTTTCTATGTCTTCCCTTCGATCGCGATCACTGGAATGAAATGCGAGGAATTCTGTGAACGGCTGCTGGAGGAAGAGAATCTGGCGCTGGTCCCGGGCAACGCGTTCGGCGATGCCGGAGAGGGCTATGTCAGGATCTCCTATGCCTATTCTCTGGATGAGATCAAGCTGGCCATCAGCAAGCTTGAGCATTTTCTGGAAAAATACAGATGATATAAGGAACGGAAGTTCCTTTTATTTTATAATGATGGTGTAAGAAAAAGGCGGGATCATATATGAAAATTGGTGTATTAGGTGCAGGTACCTGGGGCATAGCCCTGGCAAGGATGCTGGCAAACGATGATTATGATGTGACGGTCTGGTCGGCCATTGAAAGCGAAGTCGATGAGCTGAGCGAGAAAAGAGTCCACAGGAATCTTCCAGGAGCGGATATTCCGAAAAGCATCGCTTTTACGAAAGACATTGAAGAAGTCTGCAGGGATAAGGAAATCCTTTTGTTTGCGGTGCCTTCGGTGTATGTGCGTTCAACAGTCGAAAAGGCCAGGGAGTTCATTCCCGACGGACAGATCATCGTCGATGTGGCCAAGGGCATCGAAGCCGAGACGCTGTTTACGATGTCGCAGGTCATCGAAGATGTACTGAAGGACGGAAAACACGATCATGTGAAAGTTGTGGCGCTTTCCGGTCCGACCCATGCGGAAGAGGTGTCACGCGACATGCCGACGACGATCGTCTCTGCCTGCAAGGACCAGGATGCCGCGAAGAGGGTCCAGGATATCTTCATGAACACCTGCATGAGAGTCTACACCAATGACGATGTGCTGGGTGTGGAACTCTGCGGTGCCTTAAAGAACATCATCGCCCTGGCTTCCGGTATTTCCACCGGCCTGGGCAACGGAGACAACGCCAAAGCCGCCATCATCACCAGAGGCATGGTCGAGATGACAAGACTCGGTCTGGCGATGGGTGCTAAACAGGAAACGTTCGCGGGTCTGGCCGGTATCGGCGATCTGATCGTGACCGCCACTTCCATGCATTCAAGAAACAACCGCTGCGGCATGCTGATCGGACAGGGCGTGAAGCCTTCCGAAGCCGTGAAGCAGGTCGGAATGGTCGTTGAGGGCATCAATGCACTGCCGGCAGCGATGAAGCTGATTGAGAAGTATCATGTCGAGATGCCGATCATTTCGATGGTCGATGCCGTGGTAAAGGAAGAAACCGATCCCAGATCGGCAGTTGCCGCTCTGATGTCCAGAGACAAGAAAAACGAGATGAATTTCAAGGGATAAAAAAGAAGAGAACTAGTCTCTTCTGTATAAGTCCCTGGTGTATACCTTATCGGAAACATCATCCAGACAGCTGTCGTAGCGGTTCGCAATGATCGCCTGTGACAGCTTTTTGAATCTGCTGAGATTGTTGATGACCTTCGATCCGAAGAAGGTGTCCCCGTCTTTGAGTGTCGGTTCATAGATGATGACTTCGGCACCTTTGGCCTTGATCCGTTTCATGACGCCCTGGATGGAGGACTGACGGAAGTTGTCGGAGTTCGATTTCATCGTGAGCCGGTAGACACCGACAGTGACGCGCTTTTCTTTCTTCCTGTCGTACTGTGCGGAATTGCCATACGCTCCGGCGATATCCAGGACACGGTCGGCGATGAAGTCTTTTCTGGTCCGGTTGGATTCGACGATCGCTTCGATCAGGTTTTCCGGAACATCTTCAAAATTGGCCAGCAGCTGCTTGGTGTCTTTGGGCAGGCAATAGCCGCCGTAGCCGAAGGACGGGTTGTTGTAGTGGGTGCCGATACGCGGATCCAGACACACGCCGTCGATGATGGATCTGGTGTCAAGTCCCTTTGTCTCGGCATAGGTGTCCAGTTCGTTGAAATAGGATACGCGCAGTGCCAGATAGGTGTTCGCAAAGAGCTTGACGGCTTCCGCTTCGGTCAGGCCCATGATCCTGGTATCGATGTTTTCCTTGATGGCTCCCTGTGCCAGCAGGGAAACGAATTCCTCCGCAGCCTTCACATTGTCCTTGTTTTCCAGATCGGCACCGACGATGATCCTGGAAGGATAAAGATTGTCATACAGGGCCTTGGATTCTCTCAAGAACTCCGGAGAGAAGAGGATCCGGTCGTTGTTTTTCTGTTTTCTGATGCGTCTGGTGAAACCGACAGGGATCGTCGATTTGATGACGATATAGGCTTTGGGATTGTATTGCATCACCAGGTCGATGACAGCCTCGACAGCACTGGTATCGAAGTAGTTCTTCTGGGGATCGTAATTGGTCGGAGCTGCCACAACGACATAGTCGGCATCGCTGTAGGCATATTCCGCATCCAGTGTGGCTTCCAGATCCAGATCCTTGTTGGCAAGGTAGTCTTCCAGAAAGTCATCCTGGATCGGTGATTTTCTTTCGTTGATCAGCCTGACTTTCTCTTCGATGATGTCGACGGCTCTGACGCGGCTGTGCTGCGCCAGCAGGACAGCGATCGACATGCCGACATAGCCTGTTCCGGCGACAGCGATCTTCCTTGAAATGATCTTTGTATCTTTCTTTTCCTGTTTCGCGTTTTCCCTGATCTCATCGAAATCAAAGTCCAGTACCTCCATGAGGTCTTCCAGTTGGCTGAGCGAGGGCATATGGCTGCCGTTTTCGATCTTGGAGATCATGGCTCTGTTGATATCTGTCTGATCTGCCAGCTGTGACTGGGACAGATTCTTTTTTTCTCTTTTGTTTCTGACGGTCTTGGCAAGAGCGTCCTGACTGATTCTGTTCATAAGATGGAACCTCCTTCACTATGTTATAAAAAATAACAGAAATATACAAGAACAATATTCCATATGTTATTGTCTGTAACATGTATAAGAATCAGCCAGAATGTAGTATCATAGACTTATGTTGAACGAAAAAACGATTCTGATCACCGGAAGCAGCGGCTTCATCGGTTCCTGTCTCACGATGCGTCTTCTGAAAGACTATGAAGGCATTCATATTGTCGGTGTGGACAATATGAATGATTATTATGATGTTTCGATCAAGGAATACCGCCTGAAACAGATCAATGAACCGGGCGGAAACTTCACCTTTATCAAAGGAGATATTTCCGACAGGGATCTGATCGATCATCTGTTTGAAACATATCATTTCGATCTGGTCGTCAATCTGGCTGCCCAGGCAGGTGTGAGGTATTCCATCGAGAATCCCGACGTCTATATCCAATCCAATGTCATCGGTTTCTACAATCTGCTGGAAGCGCTCAGACATCATCCGGTCGAACATCTCATCTATGCTTCAAGTTCTTCCGTTTACGGAGGCAATACCAAGGTTCCTTTCTCGACTGACGACAAGGTCGATCATCCGGTCTCCTTATATGCGGCAACAAAGAAGACGAATGAACTGATGGCTTATACCTATACGCATCTTTACGGGATCAGAAGTACCGGTCTTCGTTTCTTTACGGTCTACGGTCCGGCAGGACGTCCGGATATGGCTTATTTCTCCTTCACGAATAAATTACTGAAAGGGGAAAAGATCAGGATCTTCAACTATGGCAACTGCAAGCGTGATTTCACTTATGTGGATGACATCGTGGAAGGCATCGTCAGGATCATGGAAAAGGGTCCGAAAGAAGATTACAACCTTTACAATATCGGTAATCATCATCCGGAGAACCTGATGGATTTTGTCTATACACTGGGTCAGTGTCTGAAGGACAACGGAGTGCTGGATGAGGATTTCGATATCGATGCCCATATGGAACTGGTGGGCATGCAGGCAGGAGATGTCGAGGTGACTTATGCGGATACCACGCCTTTGCAGGAGGATTACGGATTCAAACCGGATACGCCTCTCAAAGACGGACTGGGCCGCTTTGCGAAGTGGTATAAAGAATTCTACAGAGAATGATATGCGCATCGGACTGGTCTCCTATGTCAGCGAAAACAAGAACACTGCTTTCAATCTGACACAGATCGAAAGAGCGATGAAAGAGTCGGAAGGCAAAGCAGACCTGCTTTGTTTTTCGGAAGCTTTCTTACAGGGTTTCGATTCGCTGGTATGGGATTACGACACCGATTCAAAGATGGCTGTAACACAGACTTCCAAAGAGATCACACAGATCAGGGAATGGACAAAACGGTATGGTATCGGCATCGTGACCGGCTATATCGAAAAAGAAGATGATCACATCTATTCTTCCTGCATCGTCATCGATGACGGAGAGATCGTCCACAATTACCGCCGGATCTCGAAAGGCTGGAAGGAATTCGACAGGACCGACGGTCATTATCGGGAAGGAAATGAGACCAAGGAGTTCTTCCTTTCGGGGAAGCGGTTCATGATCGCTCTGTGCGGGGATCTCTGGGATGCGCCGGAACGTTTCAAAACAGAAGGCATCCTCTTATGGCCGGTCTATGTTTCTTTCCCGGTCGAAGCATGGGAGAAAGAAGAGATCGATGCTTATGGAAAACAGGTTGCCCTGGCAGCTGATGATGTGCTGATGGTCAACTGCATCGATCCCATGTGGGACTGTCACGGCGGCTGCTTTGTCTTTCATAAAGGAGAAGTCATAAGCAGGATCGGCTTTGATAAGGAAGACATACTGTACTGTGAGATATGAGCGGATGATCCGCTTTTTCTTTTCGTCTGACAGCTTAAAAACCGCAATATTTCAGGTGAATAGTTTCGCTTTTTTAATGGATTTTTGTATGTTAAGATTGAGGTGGAAAGAAGGTAAATCTTATGAATAAAAGACCTGTAGTTCTGGTAGTAATGGACGGTGTAGGTGAAAGCGACAATCTTGAAGGCAATGCCGTAAAGAATGCCTATACGCCCAACCTTGATTATCTGAAAGCCAATTATCCATGGACAAAAATCAAAGCCCACGGTACTGCTGTTGGTCTTCCCAGTGATGATGATATGGGAAACTCCGAAGTAGGTCACAACGCCATCGGCTGCGGTCAGGTCTACTCTCAGGGTGCCAAGCTGGTCAATGAATCCATTGCCGACGGTTCCATCTATCAGAGTCAGACCTGGAGGAAACTGATCGAAAATGCCAAGGGCCATACCCTGCATTTCCTGGGCCTGCTTTCTGACGGCAATGTCCACTCCAATATTTCACATCTGAAAGCGATGATCGCCGAGGCCAAGGCTGAAGGCATCAGCAGAGTCCGTGTCCATGTCCTGATGGACGGCAGAGATGTTCCGGAGACTTCCGGTCTGAAGTATATCGACGAACTGGAAGAACTGATGGCTTCTCTGAATGATGAGAGTTTTGATGCCAGGATCGCTTCCGGCGGCGGCAGAATGTATATCACGATGGACCGCTATGAAGCTGACTGGGAAATGGTGAAGAGAGGCTGGGATTGCCATGTCGCGGGTATCGGCAGACAGTTTGAGAGCGCTACGGAAGCCATTGAAACATACCGCAAGGAACTCGGTATCAATGACCAGAACCTGCCGGAATTCGTCATCGTCAGAGACGGCAAGCCGGTCGGGACCATCGAGGATCATGATTCCGTGATCTATTTCAACTTCAGAGGCGACAGAGCCCTTGAGATCTCCAGAGCCTTTGACAACAACAACTACAAGTTTGAGAAATCCAAGGAAGTCGATGTCATGTATGCCGGCATGCTGGAATACGACGGCGACCTGCATATCCCGAACAATTACCTGGTCAATCCTCCTGCAATCAAGGAGACGATGTCCGAGCACTTTGTCAAGAACAACGTCAATACTTATGCGATCTCCGAGACGCAGAAGTTCGGTCATGTGACTTATTTCTGGAACGGCAACCGTTCCGAGAAATTCGATGAGAATCTGGAGACCTGGGTGGAGATTAAGTCCGATCTGTGCACCTTCGATCTGCGTCCCTGGATGAAGTCGTCCGACATCACCGATCAGCTGGTCGAGGCCATCGATTCCAAGAAGTATATGTTCTTAAGGACGAACTTCCCCAACGGCGACATGGTAGGTCATACCGGCAACTATGAAGCCACGATCATCGGTGTCGAATCCGTCGACCTCAACCTCAAACGCATCATGGATGCCTGCGACAGAAATGACTGCATCCTGCTGATCACGGCTGATCACGGAAATGCCGATGAGATGTACGAGAAGAGGAAGAAAGAGACTGATCCGATCAAGCCCAAGACTTCCCATACTCTGAACAAAGTTCCGTTCATCATCTACAATGCCGGTGATGTTACGATCAAGGAAGGCGAATTCGGTCTGAGCAATATCGCTGCGACTGTCTTCAAGCTCCTGGGTCTGGAAGTGCCTGCTGCCTGGGACGAGGCAATGATTTAGAAGATAAGATGCTGAGTGTAGATAAACTGAAAGATTACGGTGCCGATACGCAAAAGGGTCTGGCGCTGTGCATGAACAGCGAGGATTTCTATCTGCGCATGGTCTCCATGATCGTAGAGGAGGCTTCTTTCGAAACTCTGGAAAAGGCGATCGCGGAAAACGATCTGGAAGAGGGATTCAAGGCAGCCCATGCTTTGAAGGGTGTTTCCGGGAACCTGTCTCTGACGCCTTTATATGAAAAGGTCTGTGAGATCACGGAACTGCTCCGCGCAAAAACGGAAATGGATTACTCTGAACTGCTTCAGGGTATCCTGGATGAAAAAAAGATCCTTGAGGATCTGATCAATGATTAAAAAAGAAGAGTGACGGCCGTCACTCTTCTTCGTTATTGTATTCGTAGGATATCCGGATATTGCCGTATTCGTCGGCAACTTCATCAAAGACATCGAGGATCTTGAGAGAGAACTTTTTGAGACTGTCGGCGTTTTTGACGATGACGTCTGTCTGATCCAGTTCACATAAACAGTCATACAAAGCATCGAGATTTTCCCCATAGTAGTCCGGGAAGCAAAAGAGTTCCTTGAGATAGGCGTGGCCGTCTTCATTGAGCCGCTTGACATCCAGTACGATCTTTTTTCTTTCTTCTTCCGATTCCTTCTCTTCCTCGGCGATGCCCAGGACGATGTTTCCGTAGTCGTCGGCAACTTCATGGATCATGCGGATCACGACGGCAGAGAAGTCGGAGAGTTCCGGGTAGTTTTCTACGAGGATTTCAGTCTCCGGCAGCCAGGTCAGGTAGGCATAGAAGGATTCAAAATCTTCTCCTTCAAAGGGAGGATCGGTGAATATGGCTTCCAGATAGAGGAAGTCGTTTTCATTCAGCTGTCTGATATCTAATTTGATCGTATTCATCATGGTTCTCCGTAAAGCAGTTCAAAAGTCTTGTAGTGGTCTTTCGTATAATAGATCAGTCCGTCATTGGAATAGATGATGCGTTTTTCGTTTCTGGTCCCGCCGTGATAGTCGATGTCGCATTCATAGTACTTTCTGCCTTTTTTGTCCGGCAGCAGTCCCTCCCGGTTGCCGAAGCGGTCGCCGCCGATACTGCAGCCTTTGCAGACTTTCTGCAGATTTCCCTTGGATGCTTCCCAGCCCAGCTTTTTGGCTTCATCCTTGGTGACGAAATTGGAAGGCAGTTCGCCATAGGTGAACAGATACAGGGCGACATCTTCCTTGGAGGTATAGCTTCCTTCACGTTCTATCGTTTCCTGAACGACGGGTTCCTGCGGTACTTCTGTCTGAGTGAAATAGTTCCAGGCAAAGAAGAGGGCAGCCGACAGGAAGAGGGCGAGTATCAGAAACTTCAGAAATTTCTTCATATTTTCATTGTACTATATCTTTCAAAGACGGGAATGAACTGAGGTCACTAACTGATATAATAAAAGATGAAGAAGATATGAATAAGGGAATATGGTTATTGTTTGTGATCGGTGCTGTTTCACTTGTTTCAAGGCTGATCATTGATTCAGATCATGTTTTCATCATGTGCATCTCGATGGCTTATATCGTGCTGATCGGTATCGGCTATATCGTAAAACTCAGGAGATAGGAAAGAATATGAGAGATCAGGAAATCGGAAAAATCATTGCCAAAGAAGAAGAAAGACAGAGACATAATATCGAACTGATTGCCTCTGAGAACTATTGTTCAAAGGAAGTCATGGAAGCGGTGGGAAGCTGTCTGACCAACAAGTATGCGGAAGGCTATCCCGGAAGGCGTTACTACGGCGGCTGTTACAATGTCGATGAGTCGGAGAATCTGGCGATCGAAAGAGCCTGCAGGCTGTTCCATGCGCAGCACGCCAACGTGCAGCCCCACTGCGGTTCTGCCGCCAACATGGGCGTCTACCGTGCTGTTCTGAAACAGGGCGACAGGCTGTTAGGCATGTCTCTGGATGCCGGCGGACATCTCACGCACGGCTATAAGCTGAGTTTTTCCGGAAAGGATTATGAGACTTTCAGCTACGGTGTCAATAAGCAGACCGAGATGATCGACTATGATGAGGTGGAAGCTCTGGCAAAGGAAGTTCAGCCCAGGCTGATCGTTGCCGGTGCCAGTGCCTATGCCAGATTCATCGATTACGAAAGGTTCAGAAAGATCGCCGATGATGTCGGTGCTTATCTGATGGTGGATATGGCACATGTGGCCGGACTCGTTGCTGCCGGTGTCCATCCTTCCCCGGTCCCTTATGCGGATTTTGTCACATCGACGACTCACAAGACACTCAGAGGTCCAAGAGGCGGTCTGATCTTATGCAAAGAGGAATTTGCCAAGGATATCGACAGGGCGGTGTTCCCGGGCATCCAGGGCGGTCCCTTGTGTCACGTGATCGCCGGAAAGGCCGTCTGTTTCTATGAGGCCATGCAGGAGGACTTCGTCGAATATCAGAAGCAGGTCGTGAAAAATGCCAAAGTGCTTGCGGATACAATGAAGGAAGAGGGCTTCCGCATCGTATCGGGCGGCACCGACAATCATATGGTCCTGGTGGATGTGAAGAATTCGCTGGGCATCACCGGCAAGCAGCTGGAGACAAAGCTCGATGAGGTGAATATCACCGTCAACAAGAATGCGATCCCCTTTGACGAGGAGAAACCGGCATACACCAGCGGTGTCAGACTGGGAACGCCGGCCATGACTACCAGAGGTTTCAAAGAGGAGGAATTCACCGAAGTCGGCAGGATCATCTCTCTTCTGGCTCATAACATTGATGATGAAAGAGCCTCAACCCTGGCAAAGGAGAGGGTCGAAAGGCTGATGGAGAATTATCTCTAGTCCGAAATACAGTCAGTCTTTATAACGATACTTAGAGGAAAACGGTTTACAATAAAAAAACAGGAAGATTACTTTTTGTCATAAAGGAGACCAGCTATGAATCTGTCAAGTCAGAATGATCTGGACAGATAAAAAAGCTGGATCCACTATGAAAACTCCGCGTTATTCGCAATGGCGGATAATGTCATGCCGTTCTTTGAAAATCTGTTGTTTGAATTATCG